>OY770026.1:0-960000 GCA_963669455.1 Rhizobiaceae bacterium | reverse complement strand
GCCTGCTGCGGCCCGCCGCAATTGCCACTGCGCGAGACCGGCGGCGCATGGAGGTCTCCACGGTCATTCGCTCTGGCGACAGCGACCTGGTTCGAACCCTGCCATTTGCCCATATAAAGATGGCGCTTGCCGCAGGTCACACGACGGATCGCAAATATCCCCGCTTCAACCCGCTCGATGTTTTTGCCCCCGACGGCGACGAACTGACTGCGACCACCGGGCAAATTTACGGCGCCACCGTGGAAAGCGACGTCAGTCTGAAGACAATCGATTTCCCCTTTGAAACCGCGAATTTGGAGGAAAGAAGCCGTCTTAGCGCAGATGAGGTCGAACAGGTGGTTCGCGAAACCGGTGCCATCCTCACCGACGGCGCCGTACAGGTCGCTGCACTCCACTATGTCGATCCTCTCCGCTTCGGCAACACATCCATCACCGATGCCATCCCGGCAGCTTTCGACATCCGGGTTGTTCCGCAAAATGTTTCGGTGGCCAAAATCAATGGCGACAGCAGCAAATTGCCTTCCTTTGCCGAGGAAGTGCTTCCCGTCCGGCAGGACGCCCAGATTCGCGATGTGTTCGAAAAATCGGATTATTCCGGCGAAGACGTGGACAATATGATCGATGCTCTGGCAACTCTGCTTGAGACCGACAAGCTCCCGGCCGGTTCTGCTGTTCGCGTCGGTGTCCTGAACGAAGACGAGGCGGGGTTGGTCGTGCGCGCCGGCCTTTATCGCGAAGGCCACCACATCGTGACCGTGGCGCTTAATGACCGGCATCAATATGTCAAAGCAAAAGAGCCTGCGATCAATCCGGCCATTGCCCAGGCGCTGGATGCCAAACCGGGCGAAGTCGCGGTTCGCAGCGAACTCCCCCGCTCCTATGACGGCATCTACCGGGCCGCCTATTCCTATGGCCTGTCGCGCGATATGGTTCGAAGGCTGATCAAACTGCTGGCCGCCGAAGTCGATTTCCAGTCCCGGCTCGATCCGTCTGACCGGCTGGAACTGTTTTTCTCCAAGCCCGACGATGACGGCAATGCGACGCCAGAATCAGAGCTTCTTTTCGTCAAGGCCAATTTCGGCAATGCGGAGCGCATCCTCTACCGGTTTCAGATGTTCGATGGCAAAGTCGACTATTTCACGCCGGAAGGCCGCAGCGCCAAACAGTTCCTGCTGCGCAATCCGGTTCCAAACGGCCGCTTCCGCTCGGGATTCGGCATGCGCCGCCATCCGGTACTCAAATATCGCAAAATGCACACCGGCATCGATTGGGCAGCACCCCGCGGTACCCCGATCATCGCGTCGGGCAATGCGACAGTCAAAAAGGCCGGTTGGGCCTCCGGCTACGGCAAGCAGACCGTCCTAAAACATGCAAACGGCTATGTGACCTCCTACTCGCACCAATCGGCAATCGCCAAAGGTGTCAAAGCGGGTGCGCGCGTTCGTCAGGGACAGGTGATTGGCTATGTCGGCTCGACGGGTCTTTCGACCGGCAATCATCTTCACTATGAAATGATCGTCAACGGAACCAAGGTGGACCCGATGCGGGTCCGGCTGCCGACCGGCCGGGTGCTCAAGGGCGAGGAACTGGCAGCCTTCGAGAAAGAGCGCGATCGCATCGACGCATTGCTGACAGATGAAAACGAACCGTCCCTCAAGGTTGCAAGCCGCTGATCGGAGGATTTAAAGCGGTTTTCGCTCCAATTTGAACGATTTGATGATCAGGATTTTTGTGCTGGTAAGGAGAATACCGCAGTGCGATCAGATGATCGTGCGAGGATTTCGACGCAGGCCAGCGCGAAAAAGACGATCAGGCGATAGACAACTCAGGAGAAATTTAATTGAAAACCATGAGGCTATCGCAATCGTTTGAGCTCGGTTTCTTCCGCCCCGGACAGCGTCGTGCACCGCTCGTGGAGATCACTCCACGTCGCATTGCCCTCCTAGCGGGAACGAAAGCTCCCAGCGCTCAAACGATTCAATTTGAACGAAAACCGCTCTAGCTCAGTCCAAAAACTCGACCGTGACGCCTTTGGAAACCGCTTTGGCCAGTTCAGTAGCGTCCCAGTTGGTCAGCCGGACACATCCATGGCTATTGGTCTTGCCGATTTTCGACGGTGCCGGAGTTCCGTGAATACCGTAGGTCGGTTTGGACAGTGCGATCCAGATCGTGCCCACCGGACCGTTCGGGCCGGGCGGGATCGTTAAAACCTTGTCATTGTCGCCCTGTTTGAAATTGATCTTCGGGTTGTAGGTATAATTCGGATCAAAGGCGATACGCTCGACGGCCACGGTACCCGATGGCGACGGTGTCGACGCTGACCCGATCGTGGATGGATAGACCATGACGAGCGCCCCCGATGCATCATAGGCCCGCACCTGTTCGCGCGCCTTGTCGGCAATGATACGCGCGACGCTGACCTCAGAATCAGGCCCCACATTCGCAACCCTTATCGTCGTTCCCGCCCGGTTGAAGGATAGGTTCGGATTGAGCGCAGCCAGATAGTTTTCGTCCATATGGAACTTCTCGGCAAGCATCTCGCGCACTGACGTATAGGCAAGCGTCTGCAACTGGGCTTTTTGCGAATAGTCGACGGGGATTGCTGCAACATAGGGTCCGGCAATGTCTGCCGCGGTGATCGTGTAGTCAATCAGGGCAGGCCCGCCCGTTGCCATCAGCTCGACTTCCACAGCAATCCTGTCTTCAGGATCAATGGATTTGCCCGTAATCTCTTCATAGGCTGCCGCTGCATTGGCGACATTCTGGCCCCATCGCCCGTCGATCACGCCCGGCGACGCCCCCACCCGGTCGAGCAGAACCTGAAACGCGGCGATTGCCTCCTTGTCGGCATCCGGCTTTTTGACGGTCAGCGGAGTATCACGGACGGGCGGAAGTCCGGCAGATTGTGTTTCACGATCAGACCATTCCGGTTCCGTCACCTCAATGTCCGGAGAAATATCATTGTCCGGCAACCGTCTGCGGTCCACCCGGCCATCACGAAACCGGTAGCCGCGATCATTATATCTGGCGTTCGGGGGCTCGGCCCCATCACCAAACCACTTGTCATGAAATTTTGAATAGCCGTCACGACGCCCGCCCGGCCTCGCGCGCACCAGATTTTCCTCCAGTAGCGGAGACACCCAGCCACCCTCGCCATCATCGACGGCAACAAGCTCGCCGGTATAAACATCCACCAGCACCCGGTTGCCGTACCGGTCCAGCATCAGCTGTATTTCCTGGGCGACGGCACTGCTGCTCATTGCGGCAGCCATCCCGGTTACAATCCCGGCGGATAGAAGAAAGCGCCGTAGCCAGGCGCCAGTTGCGGCCATAACCGTTTCAACCATTGTGGTGGATTTACGCAAAAATCGACGTTCCATGATCACAGTTTTTACACGGTCAAGGTGAACCGAAACTGAATATTGGCCACTATCGGACATGACCGGTCGCGTCGATCATTGAGGCGTTCACGCATCAGGCGGCTTTACCTCAAAGCCCGATTTCCGCCTTCACTTTTTTGGTGAGCTTCATCGCAACAAGCCGGTGCGATTCGGTGATGTATTCGCAGAGCGCCGCATCGTCCATCGCTTCCCCAGTCCGCCGCTGTATCCACTTCATGCCGCGCGACGCCAGATACGGTGCCGGCACGCAACCCTGCTGCTCCTTGAGAATATCAAACGCCAGCGGTGATACCTTGAACGTAACAAAGGGCTCATTTCCACCATCATCCCAACCGGCGATGGCAAAGACCTTACCGCCGACTTTCCAGACATCCGATCCACCCCACTGCACCACATGGGAGGTGCCTGGAAGTGTTGCGCAAAATTCATTGTATTCATCGCGTGTCATATGTTCAGATGACAATTGCCAGATCAAAAGGTCAACTGACAAAGTGCCCGTGACGAGCGATTGGAACACATCCTCATAATATAAAATCTCATTTTACGAGGATGCGTCCAAAAAAGCGGGATGTCCCTAAGCCGCCACTTCCGCTTGTGCGTCACCGGTGCTGAACAGCAACCTGTCCGAACCCGATGTCACATCAACCCTGGAACCATCGAGTATGTCGCCGCCCAAAAGCTTCTCCGCCAGCGGGTCCTGCAACTCTTTTTGAATGACCCGCTTCAACGGCCGCGCTCCATAGGCGGGATCATAGCCTTTCTCGGCAAGCCAATTGACAGCATCATCATCAAGCGTGAGCGAAATCTTCCGGTCGGCAAGAAGTTCGTCCAGCCGCTTGAGCTGAATTTTGACGATTTCACCCATATTCTCGCGGCGCAGCCGGTGGAACAGGATGATTTCATCAACCCGGTTCAAAAATTCCGGCCTGAACGAGGCCTTAACCACCGCCATCACGTCATCGCGGGCTTTTGACGAATCTTCCTTTTCGCCAAGATTGACCAGATGTTCCGAACCGAGGTTTGACGTCATAATGATCAAAACATTGCGGAAATCGACCGTGCGTCCCTGACCATCCGTCAGGCGGCCATCATCGAGCACCTGCAACAGGATGTTGAACACATCGGGATGCGCTTTCTCGATTTCATCGAACAGCACAACCTGATATGGCCGCCGGCGCACGGCTTCCGTCAGCGCGCCGCCCTCCTCGTAACCGACATAGCCGGGAGGCGCGCCGATCAGCCGGGCGACCGAATGCTTTTCCATATATTCCGACATATCCAGCCGGACCATCGCCGTTTCATCGTCAAACAAAAAGCCGGCAAGCGCCTTGGTCAGCTCGGTCTTTCCAACCCCCGTCGGCCCCAGAAACATAAACGAGCCAATCGGTCGGTTCGGATCCTGAAGGCCGGCTCGCGCCCGGCGCACCGCCTTCGATACCGCTTGAACGGCTTCGCCCTGGCCGACAACCCTGACGGCAATCTCGTCTTCCATCCGCAGCAGCTTGTCCCGCTCGCCCTCAAGCATCTTGTCCACCGGTATCCCGGTCCAGCGCGACACGATATGGGCGACGTGGTCGGGCGTCACGGTTTCCTCAACCATCGAACTTGAAACATCCTGCGTTTCCGCATCGGTCAGTTTCTGCTCCAGTTCCGGTATAAGGCCATAGGCCAGTTCGCCGGCCTTTTGAAACTCGCCCGTGCGTTGTGCAATTGCCAGTTCGTTGCGCGCCTCATCGAGCTGCCGTTTCAAATCGGCTGCAAGACCGAGCTTTTCCTTCTCGCCGGCCCACGCCGCAGTCAGGCTGGTCGATTCTTCCTCTAATCCCGCCAGTTCCGTTTCAAGCTTGGTGAGCCGCTCTTTGGATGCTGCATCCTTTTCGATCTTCAGCGCCTCGCGCTCGATCTTGAGCTGCATGATGCGCCGGTCGACCTCGTCCAGCGCCTCGGGCTTTGAATCCACCTGCATTCGAAGCCGCGATGCCGCCTCGTCGACCAGATCAATCGCCTTGTCCGGCAAAAACCGGTCAGCGATATAGCGATTGGACAATGTCGCCGCCGACACGAGTGCCGAATCTGACACCCGCACCTTGTGATGCTGCTCGTATTTTTCTTTCAGCCCCCGCAGAATTGAAATTGTGTCTTCGACGGCGGGCTCTTCCACAAACACCGGCTGAAAACGGCGTGCTAATGCAGCATCCTTTTCGACATGTTTGCGATATTCATCAAGCGTGGTCGCACCAACACAGTGCAGTTCGCCACGCGCCAGTGCCGGCTTTAAAAGGTTGGAGGCATCCATCGCGCCGTCGGCCTTGCCGGCTCCCACCAGCGTGTGCATTTCATCGATGAACAAAACGATTTCGCCATTGGCGTTTTGAACCTCCGACAGCACCGATTTCAGCCGTTCCTCAAACTCGCCGCGATACTTCGCACCCGCAATCAGCGCACCCAAATCGAGCGCCATCAACCGTTTTTCTTTCAGCGATTCGGGAACGTCACCATTAATGATACGCAACGCGAGCCCCTCGGCGATGGCCGTCTTGCCGACGCCCGGCTCACCAATCAGCACCGGATTGTTCTTTGTCCGCCGCGACAGCACCTGGATCGCACGCCTGATTTCCTCATCGCGTCCGATTACGGGATCGAGCCTGCCTGACCGGGCATCCTCGGTCAGATCGCGAGCGTATTTCTTCAACGCGTCATAACCCTGTTCGGCAGAAGCCGTATCGGCCGTCCGCCCTTTGCGAACATCGTTGATCACCTGGTTTAGCGCCTGCGGCGTGACACCGGATTTGGCCAGAATGCCAGACGTTTTGGCGGATTTTTCGATGGCCAGCGCCGTTAATAGGCGCTCGACGGTGACAAAACTGTCGCCAGCCTTTTTTGCCGCCTGTTCGGCTGTGGAAAACACCTTCGCCATCGGCTGGGCCATATAGAGCTGGCCACTTCCGCCCTCGACTTTCGGCATTGCCTTCAGCGCCGCCTCGACACCGATCCGGACATCGGCCACCCGGCCGCCGGCCCGTTCGATCAGCGACGCCGCCATACCCTCAGGGTCATCAATAAGCACCTTTAAAAGGTGTTCTGGAGAAAACTGCTGGTGACTTTCAGCCAGCGCAAATGTCTGGGCCGACTGCAAAAAGCCCCGAACCCTCTCCGAATAGGTTTCCATATTCATCGATCATGTCTCCGCTTCGTCACCAGCCCGCAATCGCAGCGCCGGATCTGTTGTCAGGTGACGGGCTCCTCAATAAACGAGCAAGCCCTGCTATGACATGAATATGGGAATAGTTTCTTGGCTGCGCAAGAACTGCAAGAGCCAAAACGGCAAAATCACAGGCTTTGCCTGAAAGATCAGTTTGCCTAGCGCCAGGCCGCATCAAATCATCAAAGCCCGGACAAAACGGGCCAGCCGGCCCGCTTTGCGCATCTCGCAAAATCGCAAGCGTCAGCTGCCGGTAGCAGCCAGTGTCGAGCCTTCATCGGCGCCATCAACGTCTTTGGCAACGTCCTTGGCAACCGTTTCCTCGCCCGCCTCGTCACCACGGGCTTTTACGGCATCATCCTTGCGCGGACGCCTGGGGCGGCGCGCCGGTTTGGCCGGGCGCTTTTCACCTTTGCCGGCATCGTCGCCGGCAACGGTCTGCTCTTCAAGAGCAACCTCGGCGGGCGTTCCATTGATCACCGGTTGCGGGCCGGAACCGTCATCGTTCTGCGCCTCGGCAGGCTTGGTCCCGGTTGCTTCCGCCGGCTGCTCGCGATCCTGATCTCGACTTTCTTCCTGCTCTTCCCGGCTTTCGCGCTGAGCCTGTTGCTGGCTCTGCGCTGCGGCAATGATCCGGTTGTAATGTTCGGCGTGCTGCAGATAATTCTCCGCCATCACGCGGTCGCCGGATGCCTGCGCATCGCGGGCAAGGGTGGAATATTTGTCAGCGATTTGTTGAGCAGAACCCCTGATTTTTACATCGGGACCGTTGCTCTCATAGCTGCGGGTGAGCGGATTGGGACTTTTACGATTGCCTCTGCCCCGCATACGCCTGTTTTGCTGATTTGGCCTCATTCGATACTCATCATTTCAAGGTGCTGTAAATTTCAAGGTGCTGCAACGCATACGCCAACATACCCCATGGCTGTGGCGTGCTTTGCGTCTTTAAAGTGTCCGGTCACGCCTGACGTGCCGTCACGAATTACCATCCTGTTTCCGGTTTCTTGTGCCCTGCAAGGAATACCAACCCGCGCAACAACAAGGTCAACGCTCAATGGCAAAATGCAATTACGGGACCCGAATCGATAACCGTATTGCCCAGTTCTTCCTATTCGGTGACCGGACCCTAGCCTCTATCTCGTCAATTGCCAAGCATTATTTCACAAAGCTCATAACCGTTTCTTAACCGGCAAAAAGCAGCGCCCTGTCATGGCCGGAAAGGTCCCTAGCAGCCGCAGTTTCTTTCCAGCCATTGGCCACAAACGCCTCGATTACCGCCGTTTTTTGATTGTATCCGATTTCAACCGCCAAATACCCTCCAGCACAAAGGAACGGCCGGGCCGAAGCAGCGATTGTGCGATAGGCGGCCAATCCGTCCGCACCGCCGTCAAGCGCCAGATGCGGATCGAATCGCTTTACGTCCCGTTGCAAGCTGTCCATTGCCGCGCTGACAATATAGGGCGGATTGGCGACAATAACATGAAACGTACCGGTAACGTTTTCAAACCAATCAGATTGCAATGCCTGAAATCGCCCACTGAGTGCGTGCTGCCTGGCATTTTCTTCCGCCATGGCAAGCGCTTCACCGGAAATATCGACACCAATAGCCGTTGTGCGGCTAACCTGATCGAGGATGGCAAGCGCAATAGCACCGGTTCCTGTCCCAAGATCGAGTATGCGGCACTCACCCTTGCGGCCGGTAACCTCCAAAACTTTTGGCAAAACAAGATCAATCAGGATTTCCGTATCCGGCCTGGGTTCAAGCGTTGCGTCATTCAGGCCAAGCATCAGCCCGTAGAATTCGCGTTTCCCCAAGATACGGTGGACCGGTTCGCCATCGGCCCGCCGCTTGAGTAACGAGCGCACCGCATTGGCCTGATCATGTCCGACGGGAAATTCAGGTTTTGTCACGATTTCGCCAGGCGTCAGGCCGGTCGCGCCGGCAATCAGAATCCGGGCATCAAACGCCGCATTGTCAATTCCGGCCTTCGTCAGTTGCAAACGGGCTTCAGCAACCAGTGACCGCAAGGGCAGGCTCGCCTCCCGGTCAGCCATCCGTCCCGCTCTCGGCAAGAAGCGCCGATTGATGATCCGCGGTCAATGCATCGATCACTTCGTCGAGGTCGCCTTCCATCACCCTGTCGAGCTTGTAGAGCGTCAGACCGATCCTGTGGTCGGTAAGCCTTCCTTGTGGAAAATTATACGTCCGGATCCGCTCTGAGCGATCCCCCGAACCAACCTGTAATTTACGGCTTTGCGAACGCTCCGCAGCCGCTTTCGATCTTTCCTGGTCATAAAGGCGCGCGCGCAGCACCTGCATGGCGCGGGCACGGTTTTGATGCTGCGATTTTTCCGACTGAAGCACCACGATGCCTGTGGGGATGTGAGTGATCCGCACCGCCGAATCGGTCGTGTTGACATGCTGGCCGCCAGCACCGGATGCCCGCATCGTATCGATACGGATGTCCTCCGTACGGATATCGATATCAACCTCTTCTGCTTCGGGAAGCACCGCCACGGTGGCGGCAGAAGTGTGAATTCGGCCGCCTGCCTCGGTTTCGGGCACCCGCTGCACCCGGTGCACACCCGATTCGAACTTCAATCGCGCAAACACGCTCTTGCCGGCCACGGAGGCGATAATCTCTCGGTATCCGCCCATCTCGCCATCACTGGCCGACATCAGCTCAACCTTCCAGCCCTGTGATGCCGCATAGCGTTCATACATGCGAAAGAGATCGCCGGCGAACAAGGCTGCTTCATCTCCGCCGGTCCCGGCCCGGATTTCCAAAATGGCACTGCGATTGTCGGCTGCATCGCGCGGCAACAACAACAATTGGACTTCCAGGCCAAGCTCTTCTGCCCGTTGTGTCAGATCACCAAATTCGGCCTCGGCAAGTTCACGCATCTCCCGTTCGGTCGCATCGTCGTCAAGCAACGCCTGAAGATCGCCAACCTCCGAGCGAACACCGTTGAGCTCGCGGATCTTGGCCGCCAGATCCTGAAGTTCTGAATATTCCGAAGCCAGCTTCACATACGTGTCGGCATCGGGCCCTTCGGCCATTTGGGCTTCGATCATGTCAAAGCGTTTCAAAACGGCATCAAGCCTGTCTTGCGGCAGATCAACCATCTGGCAACTCAGAGCGGAATATTGTGTTCGCGGGCAAATTCACCAAGCAGTTCCTCGATATCGGGGCGTGAGTCGCGCTTGTTCAGTACATCATCCAGCATTGCCGTCAACTCGGCAATCGGCAGTTCCGCCAGCATCGCCTTGACCGGGCCAATACCCGCCGGTGACATGGAGATCGACCGGTACCCAACGCCAATAAGAGCCATGGCCGAGACCGGATTTCCTGCCAGTTCGCCACACAAGGTTACCGGTGTGTGTGCGGCTTCGCCAGCATCGACAATCTGCTTCAAAATGCTGAGAAACGGCACCGACAGGGGTTTGAATCTGCCCGCCAGTTGGGCATTGCCCCGGTCAGTGGCGGTCACAAACTGAAACAGATCGTTTGATCCCACCGACACGAAGTCGACGGCGTGCATCAATTCATCCAGCTGCCAAAGCAGCGCCGGCACCTCGATCATCGCACCCAGTTTCAGCCTGGTTGGCAGCAGATGGGCAAATTGCGACAGGTGGCGCACCTCACGGTCAATCACGTCGCGGGCCTGACGTATCTCGTCAACTTCAGTGACCATCGGCAGCATCAGCTTCAATTCGCGGCCGCCGGCCGCCTTGAGCAATGCTCTGATCTGGGTTCTGAGCAATCCCGGACGGTCGAGCGTCAGCCGGATCGCCCGCCAGCCCAGTGCCGGGTTTTCCTCATGCACGTCACTGGAGAAATACGGCAGCACCTTGTCGCCACCAATGTCCAGCGTCCTGAACGTTACCGGCTTGCCGTGCGCGGAATCGATAATCTCGCGATAAAATTTCTCTTGCGCCTCAGCGCGCGGAAATGTGGCCGCAACCATGAACTGCAGTTCGGTGCGAAACAGGCCGATGCCGGCAGCACCCGATTCAAAAAGCTGCGGCAGATCAACAGCCAGCCCGGCATTCATATTGAGTTCGATTTCGACATCATCTTTTGAGACGGCAGGCTGGTCGCGCAGTTCCCGGTAAAGCTCCTGTTTTTTTGCACGGAACCTTACTTTTTCACCATACGCATCCTGCAAATCCGGCTGCGGCCGCAAATGAACTTTCGCCTCCTCACCATCGATGATGATCGCATCCCCATTTTCAGAAACGGAGACCGCGCCCTTCATTTGGCCAACCACGGGAATACTAAGCGCGCGGGCAACGATCACGACATGACTTGTGACCGCGCCGCCTTCCAGCACCAGTCCGCGAAGTTTCTCGCCCGGATAGTCGAGCAGCTCAGCAGCACCCATCGAGCGCGCGACCAGCACCGCATCCTTGGGTAGCTCAGGTGCTATCGCTTCCGGGCTCTTGCCCATCAGCTGCCTCAGCAACCGGTTGGCAAGATCGTCGAAATCATTAAGCCGCTCGCGCAGATATGGATCGGTCATATGCACCATTCGCGCGCGCGTATCGCTTTGAACCTTCTCCACCGCCGCTTCTGCCGTCAGACCATTCCGGATGGCTTCATCCAGCCGGCGAACCCAACCGCGGTCATGGGCAAACATGCGGTAGGCTTCCAAAACCGCCCGGTGTTCGCCTTCAAATGCCACTTCGCGGCGCGATAACATGTCGTCGATCGAAAGCCGCAACGACCCGATTGCCGTCTCAAGCCGTTTCAGTTCAGCATCGCTGTCTTCGTTGAACAGATTGGTGACCACGATGCGCGGTTCGTGCAAAACAACGTGCCCCAGGCCAATTCCACCACTGAAAGTTGCCCCGGAAATGGTGATAGGCCGGGTCAGGTCCAGTTCGAGACCAGGCCGGCTGAGCCGCGCCAGATCCCCGGCAGCCATCATCTCGGACACAACCATCGCGGTTGTTTCGAGCGCTTCAAGCTCATCGTCACTATAGGTCTTGCTTGCCTGGTTCTGAACCACCATGACGCCGAGTGTTCTGCCGGCTCTCAAGAGCGGAACACCCAAAAACGATTGATAAGCCTCTTCACCGGTTTCAGGCAGATATTCAAACGCCGGATGGTTTTGCGCATCCGGCAGATTGAGTGGCCGCGCACTTGCAGCAATTGTGCCGACAAGGCCCTGCCCTATACGCAGCTGCGACTGGTGCACGGCCGCCGGATTGAGGCCCTCGGTCGCATAGAGCTCCAGCGCCGAATCGGCCCGCAACACATAGAGCGAGCAAACTTCGGCAACCATATTGCCGGCAATCTCGTGCACGATGCTGTCAAGCCGGGCCTGCGGCTCCAGCGGCTCCGCCATCAATTCGCGCAACCGCTTCAACAGCACACGCGGACCGCCAGCTTGATTTGGCATCGTCTTCATTCTCCAGCGGTACGACCGCCCCGGAATGTCCGGCGCGAACGCTGTAGCGACATTTTCTTCAGCTACTGCTTATCCAGACCATAGGTCGAATGCAAAGTCCTGACCGCAAGTTCTGCGTATGGACCATCTATCAGGATCGATATCTTGATTTCCGACGTCGTAATCGCGCGAATATTGATGTTTTTTTCTGCCAGCGCCTTAAACGCTGTTGCCGCCACACCGGCATGGCTTCGCATGCCGATGCCGATGATCGATACTTTGACCATCCCGGCTTCCGACTGGACGATGTCAAATCCGACATTGGCCCTGACCGTTTCAAGCACCGCCAGTGATTTTTCCAGATCACCGCTCGGCACCGTAAACGTCATGTCGGTTTTGGTGCCGTCTTCGGAAACATTTTGCACGATCATGTCGACATTGACATGCGCATCGGCAAGCGGGCCGAATATCGCAGCCGAAATACCCGGCCGGTCGGCGACACGGCGCAGCGATATCTGCGCCTCATCTTTGGCATAGGCAATTCCCGTTACAACCTGCTGTTCCACGATTTCTTCCTCGTCGCAAATGAGCGTTCCGGGCGGATTGTCCATATCCCCCATGCCGGGCGCATCAGGCTCGGCAAATGACGAACGGACAAACGTCCTCACATTGTGCACCATTGCCAGTTCCACGGAACGCACCTGTAGCACTTTGGCTCCCAGTGACGCCATTTCCAGCATTTCCTCAAAGGAAATCTTCGAAAGCCGCCTGGCTGCCGGTTCAATGCGTGGATCGGTCGTATAGACGCCATCCACATCGGTATAGATATCACACCGGTCAGCCTTGACGGCTGCAGCAAGCGCCACCGCGCTCGTATCCGAGCCGCCGCGCCCGAGTGTGGCAATCCGGTTGTCCGGGCCAAGCCCCTGAAAGCCCGCGACGACGGCGACCTGACCGGTGCCAAAGCGCTTGATGAGTTCCGATCCGTCGATATCGGTGATTCGGGCCGCGGCATGGGCATTGTCGGTTCTGATCGGAATCTGCCATCCGTGCCACGAACGCGCATCTACGCCCATCGACTGCAGCGCAATTGCCAGCAACCCGCTGGTGACCTGTTCACCAGACGCGACAATCGCATCATATTCGCGGGCATCGTAAAAAGGCGCATTGGCATCGGCCACCATCGGCATCTGCTGCGCCCATTGAACAAGCTCATTGGTTTTTCCGGCCATTGCGGAAACGACAACGGCGACTTCATGACCGGCATCGGTTTCACGCCTGACGTGCCGCGCAACATTGCGGATGCGTTCGAGATCGGCGACGGACGTGCCGCCGAATTTCATCACAATGCGCGCCATGCCGGGTTGACTTTCCTGCAAACAAACGACCCCGAACCACTGCCCGGGTGAAAGTGGGGTTTCCTTACCCAATGACCGCCCGCTTCGCAAGGTTTTGACGACAGGTCTTGACTTTCCCTGCCCTTAGACCGAATTGCGTATCAACGGGAGTGTGAAGAAATGACCGCTGAAAACTCGACGATTGACGTAACCGAAGTCGAGCGTTTTTCGAAAATGGCAGAGGAGTGGTGGGACCCGGCGGGCAAGTTTCGCCCGCTCCATAAATTCAATCCGGTCCGCCTTACCTATATACGCGACCAGGTCCAGGCAAAATTCGGCCGCAACATGGACGCACCAAAACCGTTAGCAGGCTTAAGAATACTGGATATCGGTTGTGGCGGCGGGCTTTTGTGCGAGCCGATGGCGCGCCTTGGCGCAACGATCGTCGGCGCCGATCCCTCGCAAACCAATATCGAGATTGCCCGCCTGCACGCCGCCGAAACGGATCTTAAGATAGATTATCGCGCCGAAACGGCCGAAGAGCTGGCCGCAGCCGGTGAAACCTTCGACATCGTTCTTAATATGGAAGTGGTCGAACACGTCGCCAATGTCGATCTGTTTTTAACCAAATGCGCGACAATGGTGAAGCCCGGCGGCCTGATGTTCGTCGCGACAATCAACCGGACATTAAAGGCGCTCGGACTGGCGATTATCGGCGCCGAATATGTGTTGCGGTGGCTGCCGCGCGGAACACATCAATATGACCGGCTTGTCAGACCTGACGAAATCAAAAAGCCGCTTGCGGCAAACGGAATGGAAATCATTGGCCAAAGTGGCGTGAGCTACAATCCGATTGCCGATGAATGGCGCCTGTCACGCGATATGGACGTCAACTACATGCTTCTGGCCGAAAAACGCTGACAGGATCGCCTGCCAAATGGCCTTCCTTGACCCATAACAGGCAGCCTTCAGGACCGCTCGAAGCCTCAAGCTCCGCACCTTCGGGCAGTCTCAGCCAAGACCATCTGGAAAAGGGTTCGCCCTTCTCTTCAAATCCTCCGTCGATAACAAAAAGTTCCAGCCCGCCTTCCGGAGAATGGCGCACATTCTGACCCGCCGGCCACCGTTCGAGGCGAACCGTTTCCCGCTCGTCACGGTGAAGAGGCGCAGCCTCAACACCCGGCCGCCCGTCCACCGGGGCAAAATTCCTGTCATCGGGGCTGATTGAAAACTGGTTGCGGTCCTCAGGATCAAATTGCCACAGTTTGACGAGGATCGTGCATCCCTGCTCCGCGCCGGGTTTGTGATCGGTACCTGGTGGATTTCGCACATAGGTTCCAATCGGATAATCGCCGTGCTCATCTTGAAATACGCCTTCAAGAACGAGGAATTCTTCACCACCGTCGTGTTCATGGGGCGAAAAATGGCTTCCAGGCGCGAAACGCACAAGGGAGGTAGCCCTTGCCACTTCATCCCCGACACGGTCGAGCATCAGCCGGTCGACACCGTTCATCGGCGAGGCAGTCCAGGCTTTGTTTTCACCGTGAACAACAGCCCGTTTGGTAAAATCTGAGTTCAACTGCATCATGACATTCCAACCTCTCAGTTTTGATCCTCGGGCAATTCCGGCAGCGGGATGAATTCCACCCCCTCATCAGCCAGACCCTTTGCCTCAACCGGTGTGGCCTTGCCATAAATGCCACGCGCTTCGGTCTCGCCATAGTGTATCTTGCGTGCTTCCTCGGCAAACTGGTCACCGACATTTTCTGCGCCTTCACGCATTTTCTTTGTCAGCGCCCTGATCTGATCGATCATTTGTTTCTGCTCGCCATCGGCAGCCGCCGCGACAGATTGCTGGCCCCGTTTCGATGGCGACACGGACGGCGCCATCAGGCCTTTTTCAACGGAACTGTCGCCGCACAGCGGACACTCGACCAGACCTCGTTTTTTTTGCGATTCAAAATCATCGCTTGAGGAAAACCACCCCTCAAACTCATGCGCCTTTGCGCAAATAAGCGTGAAGCTGATCACGATGCTTTCCTGTCTTCGCCTGAGCTCATGGCGATTTTACGCACTCCAAACCGGCGACTGTTTTTCAGGTTTGGAATTTTCCGGCGCGCGACAACGGATTGCGCCGGATCGATGTCGGCAATGGCTATTCCCGGCTCATCACCTGCAATCTCCGCAACAATTCTGCCCCATGGATCAACAATCATCGAATGCCCGTATGTCTCGCGGCCATCTTCGTGACAACCGCCCTGCGCCGCCGATATCATCCACGAACCGGTCTCAATCGCGCGGGATCGCTGCAACACATGCCAGTGCGCTTCACCGGTCTGTTTGGTAAAAGCCGCCGGTGCGGTAAGCACCGTCGCACCGGCCAGCGCCTGAGTATGAAAGATTGCCGCAAACCGCACATCATAGCAAATCGACATGCCAAGCGTAGCATCGGGTAAGGCAACAACGACCGTCTCCTCGCCTGGTCGGTAGGCCGCAGATTCGCGCCAGCTTTCGCCATTATCGAGATCGACGTCGAACATGTGGATCTTGTCATAACGGGCGATTTCGCCTCCGTCCGGTCCAAACAGATAGGCCCGATTGACAAGCCGGTCGCCGGCAGGTTTCACCGCCGTAGATCCAATATGCAAAACGATCCCAAGCTCGCGGGCCAGATCCGACGCCGACGACACGACACAATCGTCATTTTCCCGCTTCAAGGTGGCAGCCAGCGCTTTGCGGTCCTTTTGAACCGCGCCGGTCATTTCAGGTGTTTGAACATACACCGCACCGCGACCCGCCGCTTCGCGCACCAGATCACGCATGTCCGAGATGTTACGCTCCGGATCAACACCGGAGCGCATCTGTACAACGGCGGCACGAAACACGCTCATCTCGGTTCCAGATCCCTTTTCGTTCACACAAGCACGCCGGTTTTAAGCAGGCCCTCCAGCCTGCCGGTGCGCTCCAGATCAAGCAAATCATCAAATCCACCGACATGGGCATCGCCGATGAATATCTGCGGGAAAGTGGCCAAGCCACCCGCTTTTGCCACCATCTCGCGGCGCAATTCCGGCGAATAACTCGCATCATGTTCCGTATATTCAACGCCCCTGGCATCAAGGAGGCGCTTTGCCGCGGAGCAATATCCGCACATCATTCTGGTGTATATTGTCACATCAACCATAGTCGCACTTTCCAGTTTAACGAGCCTATATAGTCGCCAACACTCACGCAGAAAAGGCCCCCGGCATAACCCGTGCAAATGTCAGCACATCCACTGCGGCGGCTCCGGAACGTTTCAACGTCTTGGCCACCGCCGAAACCGTCGCGCCGGTCGTATACACATCGTCGATGACCAGCACCCTCCGGCCGCGCACCAAAATATCCGCTTCGTCAGGCACTTTGAACGCGCCACGAACATTTGCCTTGCGCTCCTTCAGCCCAAGCCCAACCTGTTGCCTGGTGACCTTCACCCGGAAAACCGCTCCCGGCTCGAACTGAACATCGCTAAGCGCGGCAAATGCGCGGGCAAGCTCTGCGGATTGATTGAAACGCCGGGCAAAAAACCGCCTTCTATGCAATGGCACAGGCACGATAACATCCGCATCGCGGGCAAGATCCGCCCCGACACGATACATCCACCTGGCCATCCAGGGTGATAAATCGGTCCGGTCATGAAACTTCAGCCCCTGTACCAGCCGGCGCGCCACACCATCATAGGCAACGGCAGCGCGCGCCCGCTCGAACGGCGGTGGATTGGCAATCGCATCGGCAGACAGAATGCCGTCACCCATATCGCGCGAAAACGGCGTGCCAAGCATATCGCACCAGGGTTGTTCAACGAATTGCAGTTTGCCCCAGCAATCGGCACACAGCGCACCTGGTTCACCGGTTCGCCTTTGGCAGCCATTGCAAATCGGCGGAAAAAGCACCTCGCTCCAACCGTGCAAAACCCTCCGCGCTAGCACCTTGACTGCAACCATTAAAACCGTCACCAAACCCTTCAAAGACACTATAGCACCGCAATCACGGCACCAACATGGGTTGATACGAGTGGACAATCTGTTCGACAGAAGCCTGATTTTGACCCGCAAGCAAAGAGCGTTGAAAAACCCGGTCGAGGGAAGCGATTTTCTGTTGCGGCGAGCCTGCGAGGATCTTGCCGACCGGTTGTCCCTGATCGATCGAACGTTCGATCACGCCGTGACGCTTTTTTGCAACGGTAATGCCGCAGCCCAAGTCCTGCATAGGTGCGGCAAAGCCAGGCGGATTACAGTTGTCGAAACCCATGAGGCATTCTTCGGTACTGCTCCCGGCATTGTGGAAACACAAGAGATTGTGCCGCTTAAGCCCGCAAGCGCCGACCTCATCGTGTCCTTGTTCGCACTGCATGAAATCAATGATGTCCCGGGCCTTTTGATACAAATCCGGCGCGCGCTCAAACCCGATGGATTGTTTTTGGCCGCATTTTGCGGTGCGGGCACGCTTGGCGAACTACGCGACAGTTTTCTGGTTGCCGAAACCGGCTTGAGCGGCGGAGCGGCGGCACGGATATATCCGTTCATGGATGTACGCGAGGCCGGTGCCCTTCTACAAAGGGCTGAGTTTTCGCTGCCGGTAACGGACATTGAAACGGCCAAAGTCCGCTACGATACACCGATTGGCCTGATGCACGACTTGCGTGCGATGGGCGCCACCAACGCTCTTGCCGGGCGGACCCGCAATCCCATTTCCAGGACGTTGCTCCAGCAGATGATGCGGCACTACGCGGACAGCTATTCAGATGATGATGGCCGGATCAGAGTGACATTCAACGTAATTTGGCTTTCGGGATGGGCGCCCCATCCCTCCCAGCAAAAACCACTCAAACCTGGTTCCGCAACAACAAATCTCGGTGAGGTGTTGGCTGAAATCGGAAAAGCTCAGGATGGCAGTTAGAGCACATTAATTTACTGTTTGTTCGTCGAGCGTATTCGACACGCCCAGAAACATATCTTGCAACGAATTGCCAAAGCTTTCGACGCCAGCTATGACGGTCAGAGACAATACGGCAACGATCAGACCATATTCGATCGCTGTCGCTCCGTTTTCATCGCGTAAGAACTTGATAAACATATAAATCTGCCTGACATTTAGAACCGTTTCACCACCCATCTATTTGAAATAGATAATGCAAAACACTTAATGATGAGTTTCGACATCAAGCAATTAGAGCGTGTCTTGATTAAATGGGTGCGTTTGAGCGCCGGGGCACTCCAGGTAGGTTAGTTGCAATCGCCCGAGCGTGTTCCGTTGTCCCGCAGAACGCAGATTGATCCGGGAGAACCCTGAAGCACACTTTTGCGAATGGTATAACTGCCATTGTAACCAATCGATCCGGTTTCCATATAATCGACACCCGCTGCACTGCTCCACATGGCCTTATCGGTATTGGAATATCGTGCCATAATGGGTGTTATCAGCATCGCAACCGCGATAGCCGCTGAGCCGAAAAGCAGCGCTACCCGAAGCGCGCCTATACTTGCTGACATACTACTGTTGCTGATAGTTGAAGCGCGCGTCGCTTCCCACTCATCGTCCGCCCACATCACATTTTTCTCCGGTTTAAGCGTGCTGTATGCAATAACCGGCGGCTCATCACCGCCACTCGACTAAAAGTCTCACAAGGAGTTAAACGTTCCATTAACGCTGATTGCATGTTTCATGGCGCTGGCTCTGGTTCCCATAAGCTGGAAAAGCCCGCATCGCGGGCGCATTGAGAACAATGCGACCAATTCGGAGCCATACCGCCGCAACAGCCCGGCCAATGTGACCGAAGCAGATGACAATTGGATCGAGCGGGCCTAGAGCGTATCCGGTTTAAATGGAATCGTTTGAACGCCGCTAATTTGTGCCCTGACAAGAAGCGTGGGGCGACGCGGTGTAAACACCGTTAGCCACGCGCGACGCCGTTCAGGGTGCAAAGGAGCAAGTTCAAACGGTTGTGGTTTATTTAATAATCTCAATATCATGGTCTCCAATCGGCTTGGTGGTCTTTTACGCATCTGCCCTTCGGGCGTTCGGCTGGCGAAAGGTCCACTGGACCTTTCGTCGGGCAAGCCCGATAAACCAGACCTCACTGTCGAAATCCTCGCCCGATCGTCTGATCGAGCTCCGGTCTTCTCCTCGCCGAACCGAAAAATCCTCACCATCAAACCGCACCCATTTAAGCCGGATACGCTCTAACCGCTTCTCGCGACCAGAACAGAGCGCGTTGAATGCCTGACAACGCGCGCCGCGTTTGGTCCCAGAAGATAGTCCTTCAACTCCGGCCGGTGTGACCCGATCACGATCAGCTCAGCCGAGACGGTGTCAGCCGCTTTAAGGACTTCCTCATAGACATTTCCATGCGCGATGATGTGCTGAACATCCACGCCTTCAGGCACATTAGCCGCGGTAAAGGCACGAAGATCGTCCCTTGCCTTGGCAATTGCCTTTTCCTCATGATCGGCGGGAAAAAACGTTCCAACCATGCTGGTCCCGAAATTCGGAACCACACAAACGACGTGAAGTGTATCACCTGGGGCAATCACCTCCAGTGCAGCTTGAAGCACAAAGAGAGCTGACTTCGGGTCGCCAAGGTCGAGGCTTGCCAATACGCAGCGAAACAGATTGGTTGTCATTTACACCTCCTCCGTCGCCGCGGCAGGTTCCATCGGACTGCGGCGGCGCCTTTGCAAGAGATAGACTAACATCAGCAGCACCAATGCGGGAACATAAAACCATTCCTTGGCGGGCTGATTAGACGGAATCAGCAGTGTCGAAATGACCTGATCGAAGTCAAAACCTGCCGCCTGCGCCGGACTATCGAACGTGGCGTTATCGACGATTATCTTGCCATCCTGCTCCAGAATTTCCAGCCCGTAGGCCTCAAGCCGCTCCTCGCCGGTGGCCTCATCGCCGACCTTGATCACCATTGTAAGCGTGATCGGATCACCGACATCGTCAAGTCCATCGACGATCGCACGCATTTCCGACCCGGGCTCGGCATCCGCCATTGCCTGAACCAAAATTGCCGGATTGGCTTCCTGATAGGGTGGCGACGCCATATCCATCCAGAAACCGGGCCTGAACAGCGTGAACGCAATCAAAATCAAAACGACCGATTCCCAGGCCCGCGATTTGGCGATAAAGAAGCCTTGCGAGCCCGCAGTAAATATCAACATCGCCGCCGTTGCGACAATGAACACGAACACACCTTGCAGCGGCGTGACATCGATCAGCAGGATATCGGTGTTGAATATGAACAAAAACGGCAACAGTGCGGTACGCAGCGAATAGAAGAATGCCACGAAACCGGTGCGTATCGGGTCGCCACCCGACACTGCCGCCGCCGCAAAGGAGGCAAGCCCCACCGGTGGCGTCACATCCGCCATAATACCGAAATAAAACACGAACAGATGAACCGCGATCAGCGGCACGATCAGGCCGTTCTGCTGGCCAAGCGCAACAATGACAGGCGCCAGCAACGATGAGACAACGATATAGTTCGCCGTCGTCGGAAGCCCCATTCCCAAAATCAGGCTCAATATCGCCGTGAAGATCAAGATCAGCAGGATCTGACCCTGGCTTAAAAATTCGACCAGGGCCGCAAGCACCGCGCCAACACCGGTTTGCGACACGGCGCCGACGATGATCCCAGCCGACGCGGTGGCAATTCCGATACCGATCATGTTTCGCGCACCTGAAATCAGGCCGTCGATAAGCTCGTTAAAGCCTCGCGCAACCATTCCGGCCTGGTCTTCGCCGCGGAACATCGCAAACAGCGGTCGCTGGGTTAAAAGGATAAAAATCATCAGTGCCGTCGCCCAGAAGGCCGACAGCGACGGCGATAGCCGTTCGACCATCAGGCACCAGATCAAAACACCGACCGGCAGAAGAAAATGCAGGCCGGATTTGATCGTCGGTCCCGGCGCCGGAAGCTGCACCACCGGCTCGTTTGGATCATCAAGCTCAAGTTCCGGATAGGCAGAGCAATACCGCACCAACGCACCATAGGCGGCGATCAGAATCGCGCCGATCACCCAGGCGGCGGACGATCCGGCCACATCGCCGATAATGTCGATCAGATAAAAGACACCAAACGCGGCAACAACTGCCATACCGAGAACCATCCCGCCCACGGATAGAACCTTGACCCTGGTATCCTCACTCGCCTTGCTGTTCATCACCATCGCAAAGCCTGCAATGATTGCCAGCACGATCGCAATCGCCAGCAAGCGGTTGCCGGACGCGCCAAGCGCCTGGAACGCCTCGAACAGATAGTAGATACCGCTTGCTGCAGCCATAATCACCGCCATGGTGATACCAAACGAGATCAACGCCCATTTAAGCGGTTTTGGTTCGCCGGCCCGCGGCAGCCCCGACATGCCCTGCTTCATCGCTTCCAGGTGAACGATATAGACCAGCGCGATATAGGATATCACCGCCGGCACAAAGGCGTGTTTGACAACCTCAAAATAGGATATCCCGATATATTCCACCATCAGGAACGCGGCCGCCCCCATCACCGGCGGCATGATCTGTCCATTGACCGACGAGGCGACTTCCACGGCGCCGGCCTTTTCGGCGGTAAAGCCGACGCGGCGCATCATGGGAATGGTAAACGTCCCGGTCGTCACCACATTGGCGATTGACGACCCGGAAATAAGCCCGGTCATGCCTGAAGCAACAACGGCTGCTTTTGCCGGACCGCCGGAAAAGTGCCCCATAAGCGAAAAAGCGACCTTGATGAAGTAATTGCCGGCGCCGGCCTTGTCGAGCAGCGCGCCGAATAGAACGAAAAGAAAGACCAGGTCAGTCGACACGCCGAGCGCGATACCAAACACACCCTCAGTCGAGAGCCATTGATGATCTGCGACGGCGTTAAAACTTGCGCCCTTCCAGGCCAGGAACCCGGGCGCATAGGGACCGAGGAATGTGTAGCCGAGGAAGATGATGGCGACGATCATCAACGGAGGACCAAGCGCACGGCGTGTAGCCTCCAGCAAAAACAGGATGCCCGCAACCGCAACAACAACATCAAACGAATTGGGATTGGCCGGCCGGTCCGAAAGCCTCGATCCGGTCAGTTCCTTGATCAGGCTGGTATCGAAAATAAACAGGTAGAGTGCACAAAACGCGCCGCCAATCGCCAACAGCCAGTCAGCAAAAGGAATCCGGTCGCGAGGCGACCTGGCAAAGGCCGGGAAGACCAAAAAGGCCAGAAAAATAGCAAACCCAAGATGAATGGGGCGGGCCTCACGGCTGGAGAACACACCGATGCCGGTCGAATAAGGCAGTGGCGAGGCTATCCACACCTGAAACAGGGACCAGGCCAAAGCCAGTCCGGAGATTAGCAATACGATCTGAGTATTGGCTGGCGTTCGCCCGCCGGTATCAGATGATGCAACGAGATCTTCGAGTCCCTTTTCGTCAAGCTTGGAGTCTGGATTTTCATTGGCCATACTGTCTCTCCCCGTAACGTAAACCGGACACCCCACCCCGTATCAACAGTTCACACGCCTTTCAGTGCTTCCCCAACACTTCGGCTTTTTTTGATTCGAAAACCGGCGCGGCGATCACCCGCCACGCCGGATGGGCGGAAATTACATCCAGCCCTTTTCCTTGTAGTATTTCACTGCACCATCATGCAGCGGAGCCGACAGATTGTTCTTGATCATGTCCGCTTCATTCAGATTGCCAAATGCCGGATGCATTTTCTTGAACCGGTCAAAATTGTCAAACACGGCCTTGACGATCTGATAGACAACCTCTTCCGACGTGTTGGTCGATGCCACGAAGGTCGCGCCAACACCGAATGTCGTCACATCATTGTCCGTACCGGTGTACATGCCGGCAGGAATGGTTGCCACGGCATAAAAATCATTGTCAGCGGCCAGACCTTGGGCAGCATCATTGTTGACATCGATCAACACGGATTCACAGGATGTCGTAGCTTCCTTGATTGAACCGTTGGGATGGCCAACCGTGAAGACAATGGCATCAACCTTGTTGTCGCACAAAGCAGCCGACTGTTCGGATGACTTCAACTCTGCCGCAAGGGCAAAATCATCCATTGTCCATCCCATTTTCCCCATCAGCACTTCCATAGTGCCGCGCTGGCCGGAGCCGGGATTGCCGACATTGACGCGCTTTCCCTTAAGGTCATCAAACGATGAAATACCCGCATCCGCGCGGGCAACAACGGTAAATGGCTCGGGGTGAACCGAGAAAACCGCCCGCAATTCCGGAAAAGCCCCGTCAGGGAACTGCTCTGGGGCCGTACCGTTATAGGCATGATACTGCCAGTCGGACTGCGCCACACCCAGATCGAGATCGCCGGCCCGGATACCGTTGATATTAGCCACAGAACCGCCGGTCGTGTGTGTGCACTTGATGTCATGGTCCGCCGTACCGCGGTTCACCAGGCGGCAAATGGCGCCACCGACCTGATAGTAGACACCGGTTTGGCCGCCCGTCCCAATCGTTACGAAGGTTTCAGCCATGGCGCTGGTGGACATCAATACCGATCCAGCAAGCGCAATTCCAAGATAGTTTAACATTTTGAAATTCATCATTTTCTCCCTTATCTCACAAAACCCGAACCTGATCTTGCTGAACTCAGACAAGCTTTGGGGCATTACCTCAAGCCGGGTTTCTGATCTTAGTCTTGCCTCTAATCGGTCCGGGCGCAACCCGCGATTACAGATTCTCCCCCTTGGTCAACCGGAAGAATGTTGATCCAGAGATTGTCCGGACAATGAATTGATGCTTATTTCGCTTTCAACCGTGACGGCTTTTCAGGCTCTACGACCGGAGTTGGGGATCACATGCAGGGCCATCAGCAATTCTTTCACTCGGTTGCAGACATCTATCAAAAAGGCGGTGTGGAAATCGCCAAAGCCCGGCAGGAAGCCGAATTCCTTGCGGCGATGAATTATGTCGAAATTGCGTCAGACTCCATTGCCCGCGACGATGCACAATTTTCTCAAAACCGGCTTACCCTGCTTCGCCTGGCGGCAAAGCTCGAACGCGTCTTTCAACTTCCTTTGCCATACGCTCCGGGAGCCTGCTTCTTCGGCGGGGTGGTGGCGCCGGGTAAATTGAGTGAGGTGATGGTTGAGGCTCCGCCGGCTGGCGTTGCAGGTCGCGGAACCAACATCAAACAGGCTTTCGAAACCTGTCTGGGCGAAACCGCCGAATATATTTCGTTTTTCCGGCAAATAGATGATCCACTCATCTTGCCTGGCGACAAAGCCGATGGTCCAGCGCACGGCCTTTCGCCCGAGGCCCTCACTTGGGCCCTGTCGGGTATCGGTGCGCCAGCTGACATGGACCCAGGTCAGCTTGATTGGATCGAATGCCGCGCCATCGCGGACAAAGAAGCGCAAACATTGTTCCCGGCCGAATTAATACTCCGCCAAAGCGAAAGCCCGCGGCCCGCGGCCCGTCAGGCAGAAAGCACCGGCACAGGTGCCGGCCCGACCCTGGAAGCGGCGATCACCTCGGGTCTTCTGGAAGTCATCGAGCGCGATGCATTTGCGCTTTGGTGGTTCGGCGGCAACCCTGCCGGAACGATCAGCCCTGCAATGCAGGAAGAGCACGGTTTTTTGGAGTTTGCCGCCGGCATCAGGCGCAATGCCAGACGAACCGACTGGCTATTGGACATTTCCACGGAAATCGGCATCCCCGTCATTGCCGCCCTGTCATCTCCACCGGATGGCGGCGGCGTTGTCGCCGGTTTTTGCGCCAACCCGGATATTGGCCAGGCGATGCGCGGCGCTTTTCTCGAACTTTGCCAGATGGAGCTGGCCCAGGAAATATCCTTGAGCAAAGCCAGACATGAAGCTGAAACAACTCTAAACGATCAGGATCGTATCTGGATCGCAAGGCACGAGAAACTTTGCGTCAACAACTACCCGCAACTACTGGGCTCACGGCCTGCCGGTAAATGGACAACGCCTATGGGCGACAATGACCTCGACACAATTGTGGGCATTTTGACAAATAATGGCTTTTCAGCCTTTTTCGCCGACCTGACCCGGTCCGCAATAGACATACCGGTTGCAAAAGCCATCATTCCGGGTCTGCAATCGTCAAAACCCGATTGCATATCAAATCGGTTGAAATCGGTTGCACATCGAAATCGTGTTCCACTGTCTGCCAGATTGCAGCAATTAACGCCGTTATGAAGAAGTTGCTGTTTCCATAGACATCTCATTGTAACATTATGCGGTATGAATTTTCCGTAGTGGTTGGGTAACCGGAAAACAATATGCTTGTGACGGCACCAAAAGGACCTCCGGCGACACCAGCTGCCGGTTCGATCCATATTTCAGTTCTCGGTGGATTTTCGCTGCGCCGCGAGACCGGCGAGACGATCGCCATTCCAAACAAGAAGGCCTGCGGATTACTGGCCTATCTGACGTTGAGCAAAGGAAAGTCTTCCAGTCGGGAGCGACTTGCCGGCTTGTTCTGGAGCGACAAGGGCGAAGACCAAGCAAGGGCTTCACTTCGTCAGAATTTGAAAAAGCTGCGTGAGATATTTGCCGAAATCGATTTCCACGGATTTCTGGCTGATCGTCAGGATGTTTTGCTGCATGAAAACAGTGTCGTGCTCGACGTCGAAACGACGTTCGACGATCTTGAAAACGGTCGGCTGCAAGCACCGCCTTTTTCGACTGAAAACGGACCGGAAACGATCCTGTACGGCTTTGAAGGAATTGATGAAACATTTGCCTCCTGGCTCCATGTGGTGCGCCAGACCTGGCAGGACCGGTTCACAGACCTTCTTCAGCGCAAGCTGGAAAGCAATTCCGGCCACGCCGCCAAAGTTGCCGCAGAATCACTCATCGCCATCGATCCAACGCATGAAGAAGCCCACCGGTACCTCATCCGCAACCACGCCGATTCCGGCAATACCGCCGCCGCACTCAGGCAATATAAATCGCTATGGGATCTTCTGGGTGACGAATACGATATGGAGCCCGATCAAAGCACCCAGGAGCTGATCGCGGAAATAAAGGCGGGAACATATGCCGCCGCCAGCACAGCAACACCAACACCAACACCAACACCAACACTGCGCAAAATCAACACACCGGCCAAGCCCGGAACAGCCGGTAATGCCCCCAGCAAGTCCACCTTGCCAACAATCGGCGTGTGGAACTTTGTCCCGGGCGCACCGGTGGGCAAAAGCAATTACCTGATCGACGGATTCCGCCGGGAACTGATTGCGGCACTCGTCCGCTTTCGCGAGTGGATTGTTGTGGAGGCCGGAGAAACCTTGGGCGGCACAGCAGATCCCAACCAAAGCCCGGCAATGACGGATTACAAACTGGAAGGGTCCTATTTTGAATTTGAAGACCAGATCCAGCTCGTCGTCACCTTGAAGGACACCGCGCAATCACGTTTCATCTGGAGTGAGCAGGTCGACCTGTCGATGGAGCGCTGGATTGAGGCCTATCGCACGATTGTGAAGAAAGTCGCGATTTCGCTGAACGTCTATCTTTCGGTGGACCGCACCCAGCGCAACATAAGAAGTTCCAGCATATCACCCGATATTTATGACCAATGGCTGCTTGGCCAGGAGTTGAGCTATCGCTGGAGACCGACCGACGAGGTCCAGGCAGAAGAAATATTCCGCTCCATCATCATCGATGTACCGGAATTCGCACCCGCCTATTCCAGCCTGGTCCAGATCATGAATTCACGCCACCATATATTTCCGGGGCGCTTTCGGACCAGAAACCAGGAAACGGAAGCGCTCAAACTGGCAAAGCGGGCTGTCGCCATCGATCCGCTGGACACCAGGGCCTTGCTTTGCCTGGCCTGGTCCTACGCAATGAATTCAAGCTTTGACAAAGCTGTCATCAACTATCATCTGGCACGAAACCTAAATGAAAATGACCCCTGGACGCTGGTTTCCAGTGCATTGGGTCTCGCCTATTGCGGCGAGCTTGAAGAAGCACGCAATCTGGTCGGTCAAGCCCAGCAGGTCGGGCTTGATTTTTCGCCGCTGCATTGCGCCTACCGCGCCGGTGTCATGTTCATGTGCGGGGACTATGAGGCTTGCATTGAATCGGCCGAGTTGGCGGAGGATGCGGTTTTTTATCTTCCAGCCTGGAAATCCGCCGCATTGGCCAATCTCAATCGCCTTGATCAGGCAAGGGAAGAAGCAGCGCATTTTGTCGGCCTGATCAAGGAAAACTGGTATGGCCCTGGCGAGCCATCAATTGGAAACATCGCCAAATGGCTGTTGCACAGTTTTCCAATCAAGCTGGCCAAAACCAGCGAAAGCCTGCGCGTGGGCCTGGCCCGCGCAGGCATTTCAGAGACCGGCGAAGATCAGTAGGTCGTGATCCTCATCGGCATTGGACCGGTTCCCGTCATTTGCAATGGGCAAACGTATAGTCGGCAATCCGGTTGAAAAGCATATCTTTGTGCTTGCGGTCATCCGGATTGGTGTTGAGAAATCCCTCATAGTAGTCCGGCAACTGATAGGTCGTGTCGATGCCGTTCGGATTCTGGTTCTCCAGCGCATCATCCACCTTTTTCGCGTTTTCAATCGAAAGCTCGACCAGATCTTTCAGCGGCAGACGGATATAGTATTCGTATTTGCCCTCTTCATACTCCTCCGGCCGCACAAAAATGATTTTCTGGATATGTGGCGGAATATGAACGAGATCCTTCATCTCCTCACGAAACGCCTCGACATCATCGACCTCACCCTTCAGGTTCATCGCCGGCAGGCTTTTCGGATCGGTGGCCCAGTTGTATATTTTTTCCCCAAGTTCAGTCCATTTAAGGGGCTGTACTCTCTCGACTTTATTTCCTGACATGTCGTCCTCCATGTTTCAGTTGAATTGAGCGGTCGATAAAAAGGCGATGGTATTTCAAATCAGGTCCGGTTCACGAAACCCGGTGGTTTCGGTGTACTCATGATTTTGATCGACATACTCGATCAATTCGCGCATCGACGTGATTGGTCCATCGGCAAACAGAAGTTTCTGAATTGCCGCCGCATCCTTATCGCCTTCTATATAATCGGCATTCGCAGCAATCGACGACAGGATCGTTTCGCAGACGATCAACGAACCAAGCGCCCCGAGCTGGCTTGCCGATGACTGGTCATCCGAAGCCAGACTGGCTTCAATCAGCACATATAGCGGCAATGGCGGGTCCTTGGCTATCCGGGTGATTTCATTGTCATTAAACGCAGTATCGTCGGTATTCAGCCATTTCTTGATCTGCTTTTTCAGACCATGACCACTCCCGCTGGCCTGGAATGCATCGGGCAGTTCATTCAGCAGATTTTGCGGAAGGGTTTGCCGGAAATTGGCGATCAGCGACGTCACGGATCTCGTGCCCGCCTCGATGGAAGAGACGAGATCGCGATAGGCCAGCCCGTCTTCGATCTGTGACGGTGCCCGAAACACACCCTCAAGGACAGGCGAAACCACCGGCATGACCCGGCTTGCAAATTGCGTCTGAAGCCTGTTTTCGTCACTGTCGTCCGGAAACTCGAAAAATGACGACCATCGGATCAGCCAGTTATCGCGAAGAGGAATCTGTTCCTGCAGGACCCCTGATGAGGTGACATCCATTGCTTCGCTAATGCTGATCTCGCGATTTCGCGAACTATCCCCGACCGTCAGGCGATCGCTGATCGCATAGTTGTCTCTGACCATCGAATGTCCAAAGCGAAAAGCGCCATGGGTGAATTCTACCGGAACCCGCTGGTCGTCGGTAGCGTCCGCAAATTTGAACCCCGGCTTGGCGTAGTTCTTGTAGTGGGCATGAATCGCCTTCGGCACGAGGCGGCTTAGATAGTCATCGACAATGATCCTTCTAAAGGCGCCGCAAACAATTTTGCGGGCGAAGTGATAGACGTCATATGCGTTGGATATGACGGCGCTATCGCCATTGATCGCCGCCTTGTTCTTGGAGATTTCAGCCGAAACAGTGTTGTGAAACAGGCTGAACAACGCCAGCATTTGCGACAGGATGAGATTGTTGTCGTTGCGCGGATCGGCAATCAGGGCAGTACGATAGGTTTGCCGCCCGCTCCAGCGTTTCTCATCATTGAGGAACGGACATGTTGCCCGGGCAATATCTCGAAGCGGGCCCTTCGGCTCACCTGCGCCCTTTATTCTCGTCCGACCCAGCCTTAAACGGAATTGTTGCTGACCGGCATATTTCTCCAGCGCATAGACATGCGGTGAAACATCCGGGCCTCCGGCATAGACCGTGTCGAGGATCAACCGCTCCGTCCGCATGTTTCTTTCAGTCTTTTTGCCGCCTGAGAAAGCGCGAAACGGCGTTGTGGTGTCGACCATGTCATGGGCGATCAATTGCCCCAGATAGGTGTACCCGGCTGGGATCACACCGTCTCTTTCGCTGGCAGTCAACGACGCACCGTAATGAGCCATATGCCGGGCAATCTTGCCGAGCAGGGTCCGGTTGGCCACAGCCTGGTTCCCGGCCGGCCCGGCACCCGTTACACCCCAAACATGGTCACGGGCTTTAAGCGGATTATCGGCAAACATGTTCCGGTAATCGTCGGGTGATTTTTGCGCAGCCGCTGCTGCTTGCCCATTTCCGTCTCCGGTACCTACCCCGGACAATCCGTCTGCCACACTACTCAGTGACAACGAAAGGCTTGTTCTACCATGACCACCCATTCAGCTTTTCTCCCCCGCTAAACCAAAAGATACAGTTCCAAGCACCACGTGATTTTACCGTGATTCATCGAACGCATTGTTTGTATTGGCCGCATCAACGAGACAGTTTCACGGCCGATTCACACCAGAAATCGTTAGTCATTATTGCGTGAACATAACAGGAATTTCCGATCAATGACGCAGTTTTCGGGGAAGGTACGGGTTGTCGACCTGCTTGAAGCGCATATCCAGTCGAACAGGCCATTCAGCGAGAAAATGACCCCAGCCGACAATCTGTCCCGCCAGCAATGGCAGGATGGAATAGAGGCGCTTGTTGAGCAACTAAGATCGATTACCGGCCGCGCCGCCTTTGGCTTGACCGACGCCGAGATTTCCGTTCACTATCATCGGCCGCTGGATGAATTCCGTCGGTCACTTGAATCAAAACTCGGCATCACCTCAAGGTCCTGCTGACAAACTGGTTTCGGGTTTGGCGCAAGCCGGATTTTCCGTTTCCCAAGGCGATGAGACCGCTGGCGGTGCCTTCCACCCGCAAGGGCGCAGCAACGCCGGGAAACGGAAAATACGCCGCGTCGCACAAGCGATTGGTCTCCAAATCCAGTTTACTGGCAGGACCTAGAGCGCGTCTTGTTTAAATGGAATCGTTTGAGCGCAGGGTATTTGTGTCCTGATCCCCCTCTCGGCGGCGCTTCGCTTGCCTGCCGGGTCAACGAGGAGCGTGACGCGACGCGGGTGCGCACCCGTTAGCTTCGCGCGACGACATCCAGGGCGCAAAGAACCAAGCTGAAACGATTGCAGTTTCCGATCTATGTTCAAGGCGTTGACCTTTCCCTGCTTGGGTGTCTTTTCCGCGTCTGCTTCATCGAAATCCTCGCACGATGTTACATCGCACTCCGGTGTTCTCTTCGCCGACACGAAAAATCCATCCCATCAAACTGCTCCCATTTAAACAAGACACGCTCTAAGCATTAAACCTGAAATTTTCACTTCGCTCACGAGGCCACCAATCCCTGCCGGGGCAGCGCCCCGATTAGCGGCAAGAGGCATTTGCCTGTGTCAGTTTCGGCAAAAAAGGTCCCTGCGGCGTTGATTTTCACGCCGGCTTCCTGCCATATGCAATTTGAAAAAACGGGGATGCGTTTGGGTGCCGCCTTGTCAAGTGCCTGCATCACCCGGCGGCGGAGAACCGGCACAGATGATTGAGGTAAACTCTGTATCGAAGTATTTTGGCGGCGTTCATGCTGTCGACAATGCGTCGTTGACGATTGCCAAAGGTTCGATAACCGGCTTGATCGGGCCAAACGGCGCCGGCAAAACGACATTGTTTAACATCATCGCCGGCCTCTACACCCCGACATCGGGCACAATCCTTCTGGACGGCGAGGACGTAACCGGCCTCAAACCGCACCAATTGTTCCAAAAGGGTTTGCTGCGCACCTTTCAAATTGCCCATGAATTCTCCTCAATGACCGTCACTGAAAACCTGATGATGGTTCCAGACGCCCAGCTCGGCGAGCGGATCATCAATAGCTGGATCCGGCGGTCCGCGGTGCGCGAACAGGAAGCCAGGCTTCGCCACAAAGCCGAGGAAGTCATTGATTTCCTCAAGATCGGACACCTGGCCGATGAACGCGCCGGCAATCTTTCCGGCGGTCAGAAGAAGCTGCTCGAACTCGGTCGCACCATGATGGTCGATGCCAAAGTCGTGCTGCTTGATGAGGTGGGCGCAGGCGTCAACCGCACGCTTCTGGCCGAGATAGGCGATGCCATCATCCGGCTGAACCAGGAGCGCGGTTATACCTTCTGCATGATCGAACACGACATGGATTTCATCGCCAGGCTTTGTGACCCCGTCATCGTTATGGCGGAAGGCGCAGTGCTCGCGGTTGGAACAGCTGAGGAAGTCAGAAACAACGAAGAGGTGATCGAAGCCTATCTCGGCCACGGGCTCAAGAACAAACCCGCAAAGGCTGACGCATGAGCTATCTTTCGGGAACCGGCATGATTGGCGGCTATGGCGGTGCCGATATCCTCAAAGGATGCACAGTAGAAGTTGATCGCGGCGAAATTGCCGTCGTCGTCGGTCCAAACGGTGCAGGCAAATCGACGGCGATGAAGGCCATGCTCGGCATGCTGGACCTTAGAGAAGGCCAAGTTGTTTTAGATGGCAAGGACATAACCGATCTGACCCCGCAGGACCGGGTTGCCGAAGGCATCGCTTTCGTGCCGCAGACCGACAATGTCTTCGCCGGCATGACGGTTGAGGAAAACCTCGAAATGGGCGCGTTTCTCCGTGACGACGATATTTCGGCAACGATGGAGCAGATCTACGACCTGTTTCCGATTTTGAAAGAAAAACGCTATCAAAACGCCGGCGAGCTCTCAGGCGGTCAGCGCCAGCAAGTGGCGGTTGGCCGTGCGATGATGACACAACCGAGCGTACTGATGCTTGATGAGCCAACCGCAGGCGTTTCTCCGATCGTGATGGATGAGCTGTTCGACCGTATTCTCGAAGTCAGGGAAACGGGGATGGCCATTTTGATGGTTGAGCAGAATGCGCGCCAGGCGCTGGCGATCGCCGATCGAGGTTACGTGCTGGTAACGGGTGAAAACCGGCACACGGACACCGGCGAGGCCCTGCTTGCCGACCCCGAAGTCAGAAAATCGTTTCTGGGAGGCTGAGCGGTGATCGACTTCCTCAACGCGCTGGTTTTATTTTCCAACTTCGTCCTGGTACCGGCTATCGCCTACGGTTCGCAGCTGGCGCTGGGTGCGCTCGGAGTGACCCTGGTATTCGGCATCCTGCGGTTTTCCAATTTTGCCCATGGCGACACGATGGCATTCGGTGCGATGGCCGTCGTTTTGACCACCTGGTGGCTTAAATCACTGGGCATTCATCTTGGTCCCCTGCCCACCGCGCTGGCGGCCCTTCCCATTGGCATTGCCGCCACAGCTCTGGTCGTTCTTGGCACCGACAAGGCGGTCTACAAATATTATCGTCAACGCAAGGCCACGCCGATAACCTTCGTCATCGCATCGACAGGCGTGATGTTCGTGATGAACGGGCTGGTGCGGTTTATCATCGGACCGGACGACCAGAACTTCTCTGACGGCAGCCGGTTTCTCATCACCGCAGGTCAATTCAAAAAGCTGACCGGGTTGAATGAAGGGCTGGCGATCAAGACATCGCAATTTCTAACCCTTGGCCTGGCAATTGTGCTGGTCGCGATTTTATTCTGGTTTCTGCAAAAAACCCGCACCGGCAAATCGATGCGGGCCTACTCTGACAACGAGAACCTGGCGCTGTTATCTGGCATCGATCCCGACAAGGTCGTTCGCGTCACCTGGATCATTGCTGCCGGATTGGCGACGATTGCCGGAACGCTCTATGGACTGGATAAATCCTTCAAGCCCTTCACCTATTTCCAGCTTCTGCTGCCGATGTTCGCAGCCGCCATCGTCGGCGGCTTGGGAAAACCGATGGGAGCCATAGCCGGTGGTTTCATCATCGCCTTTTCCGAAGTCACCATCACCTATGCCTACAAAAAATTCCTCAAATATCTCGTCCCCGAAGACTGGGCGCCGGACGGTCTGGTCCAACTGCTGTCGACCGACTATAAATTTGCGGTATCGTTCGTCATCTTGGTGATCGTGTTGCTGTTCCGCCCGACGGGCATTTTCCGGGGGAGAGTGATATGAGCAATACGCCCCGCGCCATTTTGGCGTTTTCGATCATGGCAGCACTTTTGGCCGCAATCGGGTTTGGCCAATCCTGGTCAGTTGCGCTTGGTTTGCTCAATCTCTGCCTGATTTCCTCAATCATGGCCTTGGGCGTCAACATTCAGTGGGGCTATGCGGGGCTGTTCAATGTCGGAACAATGGGGTTTGCAGCCCTTGGCGGGGTAGCTGCCCTATTGGTGTCAAAGCCGCCCGTTGGCGGCGCCTGGTCGGCTGGCGGCGTAAATCTGGCATTCTCAGCGCTGGCAATCATCGTCTCGGCGGGAATAATTATCTTCCTCTACCGGCGGCTGGCCAACAGCCATTTCCGCACCCCTATATTGATCCTGACGGCAATTGCCGCATTCTTTTTCATCCGCCTGTTTTTTGATCCGGCGGTAGAGGCCATCGAAACATTCGAGGCCAGTAAATATGGTTATCTTGGCGGTCTTGGATTGCCAATCCTGTTCTCATGGATAGTCGGAGGCTTGTTTGCCGCCGGAGCGGCATGGCTCGTTGGCAAAATTGCGCTTGGATTGCGGGCTGACTATCTGGCCATCGCCACACTTGGAATATCCGAAATCATCATCGCCCTTTTGAAAAATGAGGATTGGCTCACCCGTGGCGTCAAGAACGTAACCGGACTTCCCCGTCCGGTTCCCTATGAGTACAATTTGCAGCAATCCGAATGGTTTCGCGGCTGGGTCGAGTGGTTGAATGCTGGCTACCTCGATACGCTCTCCCCAGACGCTCGCGGCACACAATTGCAGTCACTGGTCATTGAGGGGTCGAGCCTGTTTGTAAAGCTCTGTTACGCCAGCTTGTTCGCCATCGTTTTGGTGATCATTTTGATGCTTTGCGTCTTGGCTTTGAACTCTCCGTGGGGCCGTATGATCCGTGCCATCCGCGACAACGAGGTCGCAGCCGAGGCCATGGGCAAGAACGTAACCGGCCGTCACCTACAGATATTTGTTCTTGGCTCCGCCGTTGTCGGGATTGCTGGCGCCATGCTGACAACCCTCGACGGTCAGTTCACACCTGGAACCTATAATCCGCTGCGGTTTACATTTCTTATCTGGATCATGGTCATCGTTGGTGGATCGGGCAATAATCTCGGTGCGGTGATCGGCGGCTTCCTTATCTGGCTCCTGTGGATTGAAGCCGAGCCGGCCGGAGCATGGCTCATCGACAACACAACCGCATGGCTTGGCGACGACAATGCCGTGCGGAACCACCTACTTGAAAGCACCCAGCATATGCGCGTAATCATTATGGGCCTGGTACTGCTTTGTGTTTTGCGATTTTCTCCAGGCGGGCTGTTGCCTGAGCGCATCAGGCAAAACTAATCACATCCGGACGAAAAGCTGCAATCGCAAATGCTTGAACGGCGAGAGACATACGAAGCCCTCTACCGCGACTTCACCTGGAAAATACCCAAAACATTCAACATAGGCACCGCCTGCTCCGACGCCTGGGCTGCGCGCGAGCCCGACCGCGTGGCACTGATCGAACATGCCGAGACCGGCCCCTGCCCGGCATTGAGCTATGGCGACCTGGCGAAAAAATCAAATGCGCTCGCCCGCTGGCTGTCAGACAATGGCGTTCGCCGCGGTGACCGTGTCGCGCTGATGCTCCCGCAAAGCTTTGCCACGGCAATCGCGCATATCGCAATCTACAAGCTCGGCGCCATCGCCGTACCACTTGCCTTGGTGTTCGGTGCCGAAGCGCTTCAATACCGGCTGGCGACCTCTGGCGCCAAGGCGATCATCGCCACCGCCGATGGCCTGGCAAAGCTGGTGGATATCAGTCATCAGCTTAAAGGACTTGAGCTGATGATCTGTTTTGAGGGCGACGACGGCGAAGCGGTCGGGCTGGACCGGATCCTGGCCGAAACACCAGAGGAATTCGCCACAGCTGATACCAGCCTAGATGATCCATCAATGATGATCTTCACTTCGGGAACAACCGGGCTGCCAAAAGGTGCGTTGCATGCGCATCGGGTATTGCTGGGCCATATGCCCGGCGTGCGCATGCATCACGAATTCATGCCGCATGAGGGCGACAGATTGTGGACGCCCGCCGACTGGGCCTGGGCCGGGGGGCTGCTCAATGTGCTGCTGCCCGGGCTTTATCTCGGCGTCCCGGTCGTAGCCGGACGGTTTGCCAAATTCGAGCCGGAAGCAGCGCTTGAACTGGCGGCAAGGCAAAAGATACGAAACATGTTTGTGCCGCCCACGGCTCTGCGCATGTTGAAAACGGTCGACAACATAGCCGCACGCTTCGATCTCTCGGTTCGCACGATCGGCTCTGGCGGAGAGGCTCTGGGGCGCGAGACCTTCGAATGGGCAAAATCGGAACTCGGTATCGTGATCAACGAATTTTACGGCCAGACCGAATGCAATCTGGTCGTGTCCGCCTGTGCCGGGATCGGGGTAATGAAGCCTGGCGCAATCGGGCGTCCGGTTCCAGGCCACCGGGTCGCAATCATCGACGATACCGGCAATCCGGTCAAACCGGGCGAAACCGGCCAGATCGCAGTCGCGCGACCGGATCCGGTGATGTTTCTTGAATATTGGAATAACCCCGGAGCAACGCGCGAAAAATTCATCGGTGACTGGATGACAACCGGCGATCAGGGTGTCGAAGATCCCGATGGTTACATTCACTTCTTCGGCCGTGACGACGATGTGATCACATCATCGGGATACAGGATTGGCCCGGTTGAAATCGAGGATTGCCTGACCGGACATCCCGCAGTTGCCCTTGCAGCAGCCATTGGCAAACCGGACCCGCTTCGCACGGAAATCGTCAAGGCCTATATCGTTGTTAAACCCGGTTTCAGCCCCGATGACGATCTTTCAGCCGATATCAGCAAATGGGTCAGGGAGCGGCTTTCCGCACATGAATATCCGCGCGAAATCGAGTTCGTGGATTCAATGCCGCTGACCACATCCGGCAAAGTCATTCGCCGTGAGTTTCGCGATCGTACCGTCGCCGAAGCGGGGATCAAAGGAAACCCGCAGTAGCGTTAGCGGCCCAGCATGTTTTTGACCCGGTCACGCACCAGGCGCGCCACGTTGCGGCTCTCATGATAAAGGTGCATCTGCTTTACTGCCTGCCGTGCAGCCCGATCCGAACCGGGTGTCAATCCGATGACTAGGGAACCCATTTCGCGACGCTCCGACCAGAGGCGGTTCATCACCGGGTGATCGGAATCAGCACAGGAATCGGTGGCGGTTATGTTGGGATCATCGAGATGATTATGTGTCGCCCCGATCATCACAAGCGTACCTGGCGAATAGGACTGCCAGCTTTCATCAAACGTGGTTTTCCACGTATAGGCAATGCCGGCCTCGATGAAGACGATCAGGCTGGCGATTGTTTTGCCATCCAGTTGCAGGGAATGGATGCGGCAAAGCCCCTGCTCTGACAGCCTGTGCACAGCCTCGCGGGCAAACGCAGCGCGATAACGGTCGATCACCATCGCCGTTCCCGCCCGCCCTTTCCAGCCCTTTGCCTCAAGCGTCAGAAATGTCTCAAGACCAAGCCTGATTTCATCGGGCTGCCGCGCAACATGATGGATCAGCTCGCCTTGTTCGCTCAATCTGCGGTTCAGGCGGCGAAATTCGCGAAAATGATGGGGGGACAAGGATTCACGCAGATAATCATCCGGCTCGGCGTCACTTTCCAGAAAAGCACGTTGACAGCGCGCTGTTGTGTGAACAGGCAGGTTGCGATCCATCGCGACCATGCGCAGCAATCCTGCAACCGAGCCTTCCAGGCGGATATCGGGCAGCACCAGCACCTTTGGCAGCTTGAGATGCCCGCGCGAGAGCATGTCGAAAAAATCCTGCAAGACGCCAACCGGATCGTCACGATCGATCAACGGCGTACCCACCGGCGCAAAGGGGCTTGACCAGGTACGCATCACCGTGACGCCCAGCGAAATGGCGGGTTTTTCAATCGAGAACGGAACCAGAAACCTTAGCCGGCTTTTCTGCTCTCCATTGTCCCGGATTACCGCAAGCCTGACTTCCCTGTCCTCCAGCCTCGGCATCGCGGGAGCCAGAAAGCGCGGGTTGAAAAAAATATTGGGCTCGACGGTCCTGGCCGACAGGAAATCCAGTTCCTCGATCAGGTCAAAACCCGCCGACGACGGATAGATGGAAAGCCGGCGTTCCGCATTGACCTGCGTATTCAAAGCGGTTTCGGCCAATCCGGTGGGCTGGGGATCCAACCTTGTCAGATTGGAAATCATCATTCCCGATGGGCCGGCGGCAAGTTCCTCCATCAGCGGTATCGCGGCCATCAGGACTTGCCCTCCGAGCCGAGCGACACAGGCAAAAATACCGCCATAACGATCCCGAGCCGGCGCCAGACGATAAAGGCCAGCGCCGCCGCTTCAAACCCCATGGCCAGCCCCGTCGCCGCCGCTGCACCCCAAAGTCCGTATTGTGGAATGAGCAAGATGTTCAGCCCGACATTGAATGTCAGCATGACCGCATAGACTGCCGCACACACATTCTGATTTCCACTCATCGTCAACAGACTTTCCGCCGGCCCCACCGACGCCCGCGCCACAACACCTGCGACCAGCACGAACAGCAGCGGATATCCGGCTTTGAAGTCAGGGCCGAACAGGCCAAGCAGGAATTCACCAAACACCAGCACCGCAAGCCCCATCGCGACCGATGGCCAAAATGTCCAGGTCGCGGTTTCACGCGCAAAAGCCGCAAGCGCAATCCTGTCTCCCGAATGGGCATAATGGGCGTAGCGCTGGGCAACACCGGCCTTCACGGAGAAATAGATAAAATGCACCACCGCAAGTGTTTTGACGGTGGCGAAATAAACCGCCACATCATCCGGCGACATATACCGTCCAACCATCAGCACATCGGCATTGGTAAGCAGAAAGAAGAACCCTTCGACCAGGAAGATCGGCATTGAAACCGTCAGCCAGATCTTCGGCTCATAGGCCCTGGGACCGGCCGGAACGCTGTTATCTGCCCGGGTAGTGATGCCTGTCAGTTGGATCAGCGTCGTTGCATATGTTGCGATAATTGCTGAAATCACGGCGGTCTCGGCACAGGGCGGATAGCCAAGCGCCAAGGCACCCACCATGGTGAGCAGGATCAGCACCGGGCGAATAAGATAGGTCGGCGATAATGCCGAAATGACCCAACCATTGGCACGCGCAATACCTTGCAGGATATCCGACAGCGCAATCATGGGAATACAAACGATACCCAGGTAAAACGGGAGCATGTAGTAGCTCTCGATTGATGGCGAAAACAACCAGATACCAACTGCGCCAAGCACAGCAAAAAACGTCGAAACGATCAATCCAAACAATCTTGACGCCAGCAAAATGCCGCGCAGTTCGGCAAGCTTGCCCTTCTCAAAATACTCCGGAACATATCGTATGATGGATGTGTGCACGCCCAGGCAGGAGAGGCTTCCGACAATCACCACCGTAACCCATACGAGCACGAATATCCCGTATTCGAAGCCGCCCATCCATCGGGCCAGCAAGACCTGGGAAACAAAAGCGATGACGGCACTGACCATGCGGATGGCAAAGGCCGCCAGCGACATCAACCCGGCCTTGCCGCGCTCTCCGGGCTGCGAAATGACTGAATCAACCAGGTCAAACAGCGGACGCGATTTTTCCGCCAACTGCCTGGGCAGCAGGCGTTCAGCCGTCGATGCTGCGGAAAATCGCAAACCCGCTCACTCCAAATCGCTCTATGAGCTAAGGTCATAGCGCCCAACGCTTAAAAAACGGTTGGAATTTGGCATCAAATCCAAATCGCCGGTGAATAGGGTGATTTCAGTAGGCAATCCAGTTTATGGCAGGAGCTAGAGCATTTTTCGCTCAAACGGAGTCATAGAAGCGAAAAATGCTTCAATAGTTCCAAGCGGATACACGCGGTTCAAAGAAACCGCAAAACGCCCTAGTTAAACGCACCGTGGCAATGTTTGAATTTCTTGCCGGAACCGCATGGGCAGGCCTCATTGCGTCCCACCTTGCCCCATGTCGAAGGATCGTCCGGATTCCGCTCAGACGCTGGCACGGCATTGTTCTGTATAGTGCGAAGCAGCACGTCAGCCTCGCCGAAATCATCCTCACCGGTTGAGGCATCAATATGGTGGCCCTCGCCTTCGGGCGCCTCGGGCGGGGGAGCGTCAGCCGCCTCGCGCACGATTTCGACCCGCATCAGTTGCGCCGTCACCGCCTGGCGCAGATTGCCAAGCATCGCCTGGAACATTTCAAACGATTCACCCTTGTACTCGTTGAGTGGATCGCGTTGGGCCAGCCCGCGAAATCCGATCACGGAACGCAGATGATCAAGATTGACCAGATGCTCGCGCCACAAATGGTCAAGTGTCTGCAGCAAAATAGATTTTTCGACATGGACCATGGTTTCAGAGCCAAATCGCTCTGTCCGTTCGGCCGCAGCCTTGTTTGCCGCTTCCGTCAAACGTTCGCGAATATCGTCTTCGGCAATGCCCTCTTCGGCTGCCCATTCATCAACAGGAAGATCGAGGTTCAGATAGGCTGCGACGCCCTCTTTCAGGCCTTTGATATCCCACTGCTCCGCATAGGCCTTTTCGGGGATGTGGCGATCAACCATATCGTTGATCACATCCTCGCGCATTTCGGCGACGGTTTCAGAAAGATCTTCGCCATCCATCAGTTCCAGGCGCTGCTCGAACACCACCTTGCGCTGATCGTTCATCACATCGTCATACTTCAAAACATTCTTGCGAATATCGAAATTCCGGGCCTCGACCTTCTTCTGTGCCTTCTCAAGCGCCTTGTTGATCCAGGGGTGGACGATTGCCTCGTCCTCCTTCAGACCAAGCTTCCTAAGCATCCCGTCCATACGCTCGGATCCGAAAATGCGCATCAAATCGTCTTGTAGCGACAAAAAGAACTTTGATCGCCCGGGATCGCCCTGCCGGCCCGAACGTCCGCGGAGCTGATTGTCGATACGCCGGCTTTCATGGCGTTCCGTCGCCAGAACATAAAGCCCCCCGGCCGCAAGCGCCTCATCTTTTAGGCGCTGCACGTCGGCGCGGATTTCGGCTTCTTTGGCATCGCGCTCCTCGCCTTCAGCCATATCGCCAAGCTCGGCTTCAATCCGCATGTCCGCATTGCCGCCAAGCTGGATATCGGTACCCCGCCCGGCCATGTTCGTGGCGATGGTGATCGAGCCCGGCTTGCCGGCCTGGGCGACGATCTGTGCCTCGCGTTCGTGGTGGCGCGCATTGAGCACTTCAAACGCATTGAAGTTTTCAGCGCGCAGGCGCTCAGCAAGCGCTTCGGATTTTTCGATCGATGTCGTACCCACCAATACCGGTTGCTTCTTGGCGGCGGCATCCTTGATTTCGCGGACGATCGCCCGGTATTTTTCTTCCGCCGTGCGGTAAACCTCGTCATCTTCGTCAAGGCGCGAGACCGGCAGGTTTGTCGGCACTTCAGTCACCTCAAGGCCGTAAATATTGCCGAACTCCTCTGCCTCGGTAAGCGCGGTGCCTGTCATGCCGCCAAGTTTATTGTACATGCGGAAATAGTTCTGGAAGGTGATTGAGGCGAGCGTCTGGTTTTCCGGCTGGATCTTTACGTTTTCCTTGGCTTCCAGTGCCTGGTGAAGCCCCTCGGAAAACCGCCGTCCCGGCATCATCCGGCCGGTGAACTCGTCGATGATCACCACGTCGCCATTGCGGACGATATAGTCGCGATCCCGCTGAAAGAGAGCATGCGCTCGCAACGCCGAATTAACATGGTGAACAATCGCTACATTTTCGACATCGTAGAGATTGTCGCCCTTCAACAAGCCGGCTTCACGCAGCAGGCTTTCGATGTTTTCGGTACCGTCCTCGGTGAACGTTGCCGAACGCTGTTTTTCGTCGAGCTCGTAATCGCTCTTCGACAATTGCGGAATGAACTTATCGATGGCCACATAGAGATCGGATTTGTCTTCCAGAGGCCCTGAAATGATCAGCGGTGTGCGTGCCTCGTCGATCAGGATCGAGTCCACCTCGTCAACGATCGCGAAATTATGACTGCGCTGAACCATCCGGTCGCGCTCATATGTCATATTGTCGCGAAGATAGTCGAAGCCAAGCTCGTTGTTGGTACCGTAGGTAACGTCGCAATTATAGGCCGCCCGGCGTTCTTCATCATCCATACCATGGCTTATGACACCGACGCTAAGACCCAGAAACGTGTAGATACGCCCCATCCATTCGGCATCACGCGCGGCAAGATAGTCGTTGACCGTCACCACATGCACGCCCTCGCCCGCAAGGGCATTGAGATAGACCGGCAGGGTCGCAACCAGCGTCTTGCCCTCTCCGGTCCGCATCTCGGCAATCCCGCCATTGTTCAAAACCATACCGCCGACCAGCTGCACATCGAAGGGGCGCAGGCCCAAAGCACGTTTGGAGGCTTCACGCACCGTCGCGAATGCGGGGATCAGGAGATCATTGAGCGCCGTTCCCCCAGCGATCTGCTGACGGAAAGCCTCGGTACGCGCCGCCAATGCCTCATCAGACAAGGCTGCCAGCTCATCTTCAAGTGCATTGATTGCCTGTACGGCCGGGTGCATCGCCTTGATGCGCCTGTCATTTGCCGAACCAAACATTTTACGTGCGATGACGCCAAAATTGACCATGGATGGTCCTTTCGAAATCAGCTCTTTCAGCAACGAAAAACCGCGCTGGCGGTGCCTAGCGAAGCAGAGCATCAAAAATGCGTCCGGAAAACGGTTCTGGACGCACAGTTGGAGGACAGATAAGAGGGGGCCAAGACGTTGTCAACGCTGCGGTCGGCCTCACCTTCCCGTGAACAGGATCCCGCCCGCGATATGTGTTGTTGACCTGTTTAATATCGACCGGGAGATATCTATGTTGAACCTTTCAGTCTGCAAGTTGGCCAGCATCCTGTTTGTCACCGCAGCAATCAGTTTTTCGCAAGGTAGTGGCGCAGCCGCCGCACCGGACGATGTGATGGCGAACGTCAACGGTGAAGCCATCACCGAGGCAGATCTCGATCTTGCTTTAAAAGATCTCGAACAGCAATTGACCAATGTTCCAGCCGAGCGCAGGCGCGCCGCAGCGCTGTCATTTCTGATTGAGGTCAAGTTGATGTCCAAAGCCGCCGAAGCCTCTGCAATGCATGAAAATCCGGCTTTTAAGCGCCGCATGGAGCTGTTGCGCCAGCGCGCCTTGCACACCGGTTATGTGGAAACCGAAATCGCTGCAAAAATGACCGATGAAGAAGTCCGCAAGCGCTATGATCTTGAAATAGCCAACACACCGCCAGTCAACGAAATCAAAGCACGCCACATCCTGGTCAAGACCAAGGAGAAAGCGCTCGAGATCATCGGCGAACTGGATAAGGGCGGCGATTTCACGGAGTTGGCCAAACAACACTCCACCGGCCCCAGCGGTCCCGGTGGCGGCGACCTCGGTTACTTTGGCCCGGGACAGATGGTCCCCGCTTTCGAACAATCAGCATTCAAGCTCGATATGGGAGCATATACCAGAGAGCCGGTTGAAACCCAGTTCGGCTGGCATGTCATATTCGTTGAAGACAAGCGCGCCCGCCAACCTCCGGCATTTGAGGATGTCCAGGATCAAATCCGCGGTGTTTTGTTCCGTGAAATCTACGCCAAAGTGGTTGATGGGCTGCGGGGCGATGCCAAAATTGACGTCGTGGACGACACATTGAAAGCCCAGGTTGAGGAAATCGGCCGGTAGGCTCTCAAACCAACTCAGGTGCGCAATATGATACCGGTGAAGATGTCCCCCTTGGCCCCGGCTGATCTTGCCGTGCTGCCTTCTATCGACGGGGTTCGGCTTGCGGCGATCGAAGCCGGCATCAAATATGGCGGCCGCGATGATCTGATGATCATGCTTTTTGAGCCTGAGACCACCGTCGCAGGTGTTTTCACCAAATCAAAATGCCCCTCCGCCCCGGTCGATTTGTGCCGCGAGCACCTTTCTGGAGGCCGTGCCCGGCTTCTCGTGGTCAATGCCGGCAATGCCAACGCCTTTACCGGGAAATCGGGCATCGATTCCGTTCGGCTGACGGCTAAATCCGGCGCACAAGCGGTAAATTGCAGCGAAACCGAGGTCTTTGCCGCCTCCACCGGCGTCATCGGCGAGCCGCTCGATGCGGGGAAAATCACAAAATACCTTCCCGGCCTGGTCGCATCGGCCGCTTCGGATCAATGGCAAGCAGCAGCGCGCGCCATCATGACCACCGACACTTTCCCGAAAATCGCCACCATGAGCACTGAAATCGACGGCGTCACGGTAACAATCAATGCGATGGCAAAAGGTGCTGGCATGATTGCACCCGATATGGCGACCATGCTGGCCTTCGTCGCAACGGACGCCGCAATTGGCGCATCCGCGCTTCAGGAATTGTTGCAAAGCGAGGCTGAGACGACATTCAATTCGATTACCGTCGACAGTGATACATCGACCAGCGACACGCTGCTGGCATTTGCCACCGGCACGGCCAAAAAGCGCGGCGCACCGTTGATCACAAGCGCCAGCGATCCCCGGCTCCAGCCGTTTCGCCAGGCCTTTTTTGATGTTTTGAAAGATCTTGCCCTGCAGGTTGCCGGCGATGGCGAAGGCGCCAGCAAGTTGATTGAGATAACAATTACCGGCGCACAATCCGACATATCGGCAAAGAAGGTCGGATTTGCCGTCGCAAACTCGCCCCTGGTCAAAACCGCAATCGCCGGCGAGGATGCCAATTGGGGGCGTGTTGTGATGGCCATCGGCAAGGCCGGTGAACCGGCAGACCGTGACCGTTTATCCATCTGGTTTGGGGACAATCGGGTGGCTTTTTCAGGCCAGCGCGACCCCGGTTATGACGAAGAAACTGCGTCGCAATATATGAAAAACGACCGGATCGCCATTCGCGCCGATTTAGGCATCGGTGATGGCAGCGCTACGGTCTGGACATGCGATTTGACTAAAGAATATGTTGCAATCAACGGCGATTATCGAAGCTAGAGCGTATCATGGTGAAATGGTCTCAAACTCTGTGAAACTCCCGTTTCTAGCCAATGTCAGGCGTTTTGAAGCGGCGGCGTTTCGCGCCTGGCCGGCAACGTCGGTGCGCTATGATGGCACTTGGGTTATCCGCCTCACGGGCGGTCATCCAGCCAAGCGGCTGAACTCCGTCAATCTGCTTGATCCAGGCGACATCCACAATCTTGACGAACGCATCGACAAAGCTTCGCGGTATTTCAGCGCCTATGGCCGGCCAATGACCTTTCGCATCTCGCCATTGGCTGGCGAGATGCTGTCGCGTCATCTGGATGAGAACGGATGGTCGCATTTTTCCGAATCCCTGGTCATGTCGCTGGATTTGGAATCGATGGACTTCGCCGATGCGCTCGACCAAATTCCAATGAAGGATCTAAGCCGTTTCATCGCCGCCGCAATGGCTCTCAACGCAAACGACCCGGCAATACAGCCTGGATTATCGGAGGTGATCACATCGATACAGGCCGAAACGGGCCTGTTCGTCCACGAATATGATGAAGTACCCGTATCAACCGCAATTTGTGTGCATGATGGCGATCTCGCCGGCATGTTTGAAATCGCCACCGATGAGCAGAAACGCGGCAAAGGATACGGGTTCGATATCGTCCGTTCAGCCTTGAAATGGGCGCGGCTTCGCGGCGCCAAGCTGGCCTGGCTACAAGTCGAGGCCGACAACGCGCCTGCCCTGAAACTGTACCGAAAACTGGGATTTACCGAAGCCTACCGTTACCACTATCGCCGCCCGCCGGACGTGACGGACAAATGACGTCCAAAGAGGCAAAACCTGTGCTGCTGGTTGCCGCCTGCGCCCTGGTTGACGCAGACAACAGGGTTCTTCTGGCAAAGCGGCCCGAAGGAAAGGCGCTCGCCGGCCTGTGGGAATTTCCAGGCGGAAAGGTTGAAACTGGCGAAACGCCGGAACAAACTGTCATACGCGAGCTTGCAGAAGAGCTTGATATCGAGACGAAAGCAGCCTGCCTGGCCCCGCTGACATTCGCCAGCCACACCTACGAAACATTCCATCTGCTGATGCCGTTATTCATCTGCAGGCGGTTTTGGGGCATACCACGCGCCAATGAAGGACAATCGCTCAAATGGGTCCGCCCGCGCGACATGCGGACCTATAAAATGCCGCCAGCCGATGAACCGCTGATCCCGGCATTGATCGATCTGCTCGGATGAGCGGTTCATGACGTAAGAGGCCCGAAAAATTGACAGCCGATTTTACCGGACGGAACTTTGCCGCCTGATTAAATGGGGTCAGTTTGATGGAGAGGGTCTTTGCGGCAGTTAGAAAAACACCTTAAGCGCGATCAGATGATCCCACCAAACGGCTCCAATATTCAGTGGAAGCGCTCCAGTGTGACGGCGCTCACATCGTCAATCCATCATAAAAGCTATGTTCCCGTCAGGTTACAGATCACCGGTCAACCGGTGGCGCAAACGTCGAAAGGACGGGACGATGGAACACATTGCAGCAATTCTTCTTTTGGTCGGCTGTTCTGACGATATGTTGGTTTGCCGCGAACTTCCCGCGCAGGTCCCGGTTTACGAAACCGCCGCCGAGTGTGAAGCAAGTCTTGAAACCTCGATGATCCGCTTCTCGGCCAGCTATCCGCAGATCGTTGGCCAATGCGTTGATGTCGATCCTGCACTGGAAGAAAGCGATGCCGAACTGGTCTGGAGCATCTCCGCCAATGGAACCTTCATGGCTTCCTTTGAGCAGCCTGTCGTCCAGGTTGCGTCAAGATAGTCTGGCTTATTGTTACAGGTGGTGCGGTGGTTTGATCGCCGCCGGCTCCCATGAGGCCTGTCCCTCGATCGTGGTCGTGGTCAGGATTTAAACAATATTGCCGAACTTTTGCCTTGTATGCATGGTTGTGATTGATTGACGCCTGCAGAGCGAATCAGGTCATTTTTGTTGACAGGAGATTTTTGATGAAAAATGCCATTGTTGGACTTGTTCTCGTACTTGGTGTTGCCGGCTGTTCGACCGTCGAACGGGATGCGACCTTGGGTGCGGCGGCAGGCGGCGCAATTGGCGCCATTACCACCGGCCGTGTGGGCGGTGCGCTGGCAGGCGCTGCAATCGGTGCAGGCGCCGCTGTTCTGATCGGGCAGGCAACGCGCAAGGGATATTGCATCTATCGCGATCCGCGCACGCTCAAGACCTATGAGGCCCGCTGCCGCGCCGGATAGGCGCATCTTCGCTCTCATGGCGATTTTCTCCAGACCCGATCAGGTTTTTGATGCCGGAATTTTAGTCCCAGAACGTTGGTCATCGCGGCTCGTTCGCGATAGACCGTTACCATGCCCGTTCCATTGATAAAATCGGCCATCCATCCGTCGAAGCGCAAAATTCGAGCGCTTCTGACGACAGGTGCCATGTTCGTGGCGCTCGTCACCGGCACCCTTGCCCAGGAAAAACCCTGGGCGGAACGGGCAATCAAGGCACACACCAAACAGGACAATCTGCGCGGCGAGCTTCCCGCAATCGTGCTGGAAGAACTGCGCCTTAGGGGCGAAGCGCTGTTTACCGCCAAATTCACGCGGGCCGACGGCGCGGGCCGGCCTCTTGCGACGCAGGAAAGTGAACCGGCAAAGCGCAGCAAAGCGCCGCGGGAACTGTTTGATCGGGCCTCCGGTCCCGATGCCAATTCCTGTTCGGGCTGCCATAACCAGCCTGCCACAGGTGGCGCCGGGGAATTCGTCACCAACATTTTTATCAGTGAAGCCAATGCCGCCGATCTGGCGCCGATACCGGTCCCTTCACTGGCCCCGTCACTGGTCAATGAACGTGGCACCACGCATATATTCGGCGCCGGGCTGATCGAATTGCTGTCTCGCGAAATGACCGCAAAACTGCACGCGATCCGTGACAACGCCATTGCCAGGGCCCGCGGCGAAAACCGTTCCATACGAGCCGCACTCGACACCAAAGGCGTCTCCTTCGGCGAGTTAATCGCTCTGCCGTCCGGTGAACTGGACGTATCGGGGGTTGAAGGCATCAGTCATGATCTGATTGTCAAACCCTTTGGACAGAAGGGCGTGTTTGTGTCGCTGCGCGAATTCACGGTCAATGTTCTCAATCATCACCATGGCATGCAGGCACAAGAGCGGTTCGGATTTGAGCAGACCGGTGAACTCGACTTTGACGGAGATGGCGTCACCACTGAGATGACAAAAGGCGACGTTTCCGCGCTGGTCGCCTGGCAGGCCGGACTTCCAGCCCCTCATATCCAGGAGCCGGACGATGACGAATGGCGCCAGGCGGCAGCGCAAGGCCGCCTGGTATTTGAACAATTTGACTGCGGCACCTGCCACATATCAAAATTGCCGCTCGAAAGCCTGAAATTTGCCGATCCTGGGCCCTATGGTGCAAAAGGCACACTTTCCAACTCAGATGTTGCAGAACCGGCAATTTATGATCTGGGGCTCATAGACTGGGTGGCAAAACTTGAGCGCAACGCCGAGGGCCAGGTGCTGGTCCCCCTGTTTGGCGATCTAAAGCGCCACAATATAGCTGATGAAGGCGAACCGCTGGCAAATGAGCAGCTAGCCCAACGCGGGGTGCAGCCAGGCATATTCATGACCGCAGAACTATGGGGCATGTCTGACACCGCCCCTTATGGACATCGCAATGATCTCGTGACCATCAACGAAATCATCAGCGCTCACGGCGGCGAGGCTCGCAATGCGCGGGATAACTACCTCAATGCCAGCCAAACGGACCGCAGCGCATTGATCGCGTTTTTGAAAACCCTCAAGATCAGCCCTTGAATCAAAAATGCTGTGCTGATGCAGCTGAACGAAAGCTGCTCTAGGCAATTTCCTTGGCTTCCGCACCATCAACCGGCAGCCATTTTTCGATTTTTTTCTGCAGCGCATCCGGGCTGATCGGCTTGGACAGATAATCGTCCATCCCCGCTTCAAGACAACGTTCCTTATCGCCTGTCAACGCGTGCGCTGTAACGCCCACGATTGGGGTACGCGTACCGGTTTCTTTCTCATGCTCGCGAATCGCCTGGGTGGCTTCCAGACCATTCATCTCAGGCATTGAGACATCCATCAAAATCAAGGTCGGGTTTCTTTCGATCGCCATCTCAACCGCCATCCGGCCATTCATGGCGATTTCGAAGGACAGGTTGGTATCCTCTAATATTTGCGTAAACAGGATCTGATTGACCTCATTGTCCTCCGCAACAAGGATATCCAGCCGGTTGTCGCAATTCTTTTGGGGTTTATCAGCCTCTTTGACACCCTCTGCGCCGGCACCCGGCTGAGTTTCAATCCGTTCCGGTTCGACAATGTCAGACTCAACAATGCCCGGCTCCGTTTCACCCTCACCGGCTATCAATGAAGGCGCTGCAACGGGGCCAACGGGCGCAGTCATACCGTTCCCGCCATTTTGCCTGTCAATCCTGCTACGATGCGCCTGAATTGTTTGAACAAGTGTCTCCAGAAGTTGCGAAGACCGGGCCGGCTTCACCAGATGTGCATCAATATCCAAAATGCGATATTCCTGCGTCGACAAAGCCTGATCCACCGATGTCAGCATAACAATCGGCGTGTCGCAAAGCCCCTCGTGACCACGCACGGCGCGCGCCACATCAAATCCGCTCATACCCGGCATCTGGTAATCGAGAATAATACACTCGACCTGGACGTCCCTTTGTTTTGCACCCTCAAGCACCATCAGGCCGACCTCACCGCTTTCGGCGGCACACGCATCAAACGACCACGCTTCCGTTTGCTCCAGCAGGATCGACCGGTTCACGTCATTGTCGTCGATAATCAGCAATTTCGCGCCGGTTACATCGACCGGAGCAATTTTTTCGTTGCCCTGAACCCCTGAATTTTCAAGTTCGATCTCGATCCAGAAGGTGGAGCCCTCACCAAGTTTGCTATGCGCACCGACCTTTCCGTGCATAAGTTCTGCGAGTTTCGAGGTTATGGTGAGTCCCAGCCCCGTCCCCTCATGTTTTCTTGTCGAAGACGCATCCACCTGGCTGAATTTTTCAAAAACGGCGCCGATCTTTTCTTCCGGGATGCCGATCCCGGTGTCTGTCACCGAGAATTTGAGCTTTGTCGACGAATCCAGCTGTTCGCCGGTAACCTCAACGAGAACATGGCCCTGTTCGGTGAATTTGACCGCATTACCCATCAGGTTTGTTACAATTTGCCGAATCCGGCCCACATCACCGACCAGGAATTCCGGCAAGCCGGGCTTCACCCGAACGATGAGCTCCAAATCCTTCTCCTTGGCCCGGGTCGATACCAGTGTCGCCACGTCCTCAATCGCTTCGGCAAGGTTGAAGGGTGCCAGGTCAAGCTGAAGCTGACCCGCATCGATCTTGGAAAAATCCAGAATATCATTGATGATCGTGAGCAGGGCATTTCCGGACTTGACGATAATATCGGTAAAAGTCTTCTGCTTGGGATCAAGTTCGGATTTGGCCAGCAATTCCGCCATGCCCAGGACCCCGTTCATGGGCGTACGGATTTCGTGACTCATATTGGCGAGAAACTCCGATTTGGCCCGGTCCGCCAGCTCGGATTTCTGCTGCGCACTCTCCAGTTCCTGCTCCCGCGCTTTATGCTCGGTAATGTCCTGATAGGTGATCAGACGCTTACCGCCACTCAATGCGGTCACCGAATAGACAAGTGTTTTGCCGTCAGCCCTAACAAATTCGCGCGGTTCCACAGCACCGGCAATGACTTCGTCGCATCTCGACTGGACATAGTCTTCCCAATCTTCATTGGAGATGTCGTAAATGCCATTATCGCGATTGATATCCATCAGGTCGCGGAACTTGCATCCCTCTCTTACCCCGCCTGAAGCGGCGACCTGCCATATCTCGTAGAAAGCGGTGTTGATTATCTCCGCCGTCAGGTCTTCGCTGACCATAACTACGCCAAGCTTTAGCGTGTCAATCAACGTTCTGAAATCGCCAAGCAGCTGGTCAGCCTTCTCATGGGCCTTTTGAAGTTCCAGTTCGCCTTTTTTGACGTCGGTAATGTCGGACCTGATTCCGACCCGCTCGCCATTGGCTGTTTTCTGATCCCTGCGCATGATCCATCGGCGATCATGCGTTTCAAACACAATTTCTTGCTCCAGCTCTTCTTCCCGTCTGGACAGAAGATCCTGGACCCATTCATCTTCCTTGCCCTCAATATCGCTGACGACACCGGAATGAGCCAAATTGTTCAACAGATCACGATAGCTTACGCCTGTCGTGATTTTCATTTCCGCTGGAACCTGATTCTTGTAGGCATCGTTGCAGACAACGAGTTGATCGTCCTTGTCCCAGATGACAAATCCATCTTTCAGGGCATCAATCGCGCCTTGCAGCCTTGCATTTGCGGCGGCGGCTTCTTCTTCGCGTTTCTTCCGTTCCGTAATGTCGAGGCTGACACCGATAAACATCCCATCTTCTGTGCGTTTGTCTATCGTTTGGACCCAGGAGCCATCCGAATTTTGGCGTTCGGCTTGTCCATGATCGACATGGAAGCGTTCCATATAGCGCTCCAGCCAGGCGTCTTTATCCACCGCGTAGAGCGCATCGATGTCATCGCTGCCACTCATTTGAAAGTAACCGGCATCATGGGCGAGTTCGAGAAAATGTCTAAGCGGATCACCCGTTTGCATCACCGGCACCACTTTTGGCAAGAATTGGGTTGCCATCTGATTGGCGTCGATAAATTTGTCTTCCTTGTCAAACACCAATATTCCCGCAGGCACAGCCTCGAGGATAGCGATCAGCCTGGTGTTCATCTCTTCAAGCGCCCGCTCTCGTTGCTTCATATCCGAAATATCGGCATAGCCAACGATAAAACCACCATCGTCATTTCTCCGGCGGCTCAATTGGAACCAGCTCCCGTCGCTACGTTCGACCTCATCAACAAGCTGAACCGGTTGCCTGACTTCTGCGAGGCAGGTTTCGATATAGTCCTGCAGACCACCATTTGCCAACTGCTCGGCGGCATCATCAGTTAGTCGGAAAACGCTGTTTTCGATCGTGGCGGCCAGAAAATCGGCGTAGTCTGCGCCAACGTCAAAAACATCCGGCACCTCCGGAAAGAACTGTTTGCATCGGGTATTTGCATAAGTAAGCCTGTTATGATCGTCATAAACGATGATCGCAGCATCAAGCTCGTCCACAATGGACTGAACCATTGCGGTATCCTCAATACCTCCCTGACTATCGACAGGCGTCTGCTCAGCCTGTGCAGCCGGGGCTAGATGAGAGATGTTACGGCCGGTTCCACGATACCCCTTAAACACGCCATCCACGAACACCGGCACCCCGCAAACGGACATCCGGCTGAACTCAGGCTCGGCATCGGGCACCGTGTACTCGAAGTTTTGAAAAGACCGGTAGGCGAGTAGATCTTCAAGATGGGCCTCGGCCGCACTGTCGGTTTCAGCCAATTCCTTGATGAAATTGATATGCGACCCACCGATCAGATCATCAGCAGAAACCCCTGTTATTTCCTCAACATTGTCGGAAAACCACACACTGGTGTAATCAGCATCCGTGCCCCACATCCAATTGCCACCAGCGGTGATGAGGCTTCGCAATTGGTCGGAATCATCAATCTCCGCCATTTCGGCACAGTCGCCAACTTCACTGCTGCCAGAACGTGTTCCGGTGTTTTCCGATTTCATATCCCCATCCCGAACGACGAATCGTGCGCCCAGACCCTCATGTCGCATTGATGCCTAGAATAACGTTATAAGGTTTGACGTTTCATTAACCGAAAAAACATCTTGTCAACTTGGCAAAAAATACATCAGATCAAGGCTGATCTATGTATCGTCAACAAGATGCCTAAACGCATCAACGACGTCTTCATAGGCTTTTCGTTTGAAAGGCACGATAAGAGATGGAAGTTCTTCCATTTGATTCCAGGCCCACCGGTCAAATTCGGCCTGGTGCCCGCCTGGCGGTGGATCGATTGCAATTTCCGCCTCGTCCCCTTCGAAGCGAAAGGCAAACCACTTTTGCGTCTGGCCCCGGTATTTCCCTTTGAGCCCAATTCCAATGAGCTCTTCGGGTAAATCATATCTGATCCACTCAGGCGCCTCGGCAAGCAGGGACACGCTTTTAATACCTGTTTCCTCAAACAATTCGCGCCTGGCGGCCTCAAGCGGATCCTCGCCCTCATCGATCCCGCCCTGTGGCATTTGCCAAAGCTGCGGTCTCCCGTCTGATTCCGAATTCCCTTCAGAAAGCCGCCGGCCCGTCCACACCAAACCCTCATCATTGAGAACCATAATACCGACGCAAGGTCTGTAGGAAAGTAATTCCGGCTTAACAGGTGCTGCACACATTGCCAGTCTACTTCCGCTCGGGATCATTGGCCAACGCGGACACGGGTACGATTTCAATACCGCGTTTCTTGGCTTCGCCGATCCATACGGTGACGGTATCGACGGTGACATCGAAGGCCGATCCCGTGCCAAGCGCAAAACCTTTGGCCCGGGCAAGCCGCTCCAATTCGTCAAGCTTCTTCAATATCTCCCCGCGGTCCCTTGAACTGTCGATCACCGTATCGCCATTGGCCAGAGGAACACCGTTAGCAGGCGCCAGTTTGGAGGCTCTGGAGCGCGCAGATGTACCATCGTCGAGATAAAGAAGCCCGCGCCGGCCAAGTTCGGTCATCATCGTTTCCATGGCCGCCTGGTCAGAAACAAAGCGCGCACCCATATGGTTCATGACACCGGTATAGTTGGTCGTCCGGCCAAGTACCCAGCGAAGATTGGCAAGGTTGCTTTCATCACCGCCGTCAACCGTCAACGTATTACGACCCGGATTGTTCCGCGGATAGTCAAACGGTTCCAGCGGCACTTGCATCATCACTTCGTGCCCGCTGCGCCGGGCATTCGTCATCCAGCGCCCGATGGAATTGCCATGCGGTGCAAAAGCAAGCGTTACCTCACCGGGCAGCTTTTGGATTGCCGACTGCGTTCCGGTCTGGGACAGGCCGAGCCCTCCGATGACAATGGCGATACGCGCACCGCGGGCACCCGACCAGGGACGGGCATAGACGTCAAATGGCCGCCTGCCATCATCGGCACGCTTTGGCAATGGCCCGTAGCTGGACGCCTCGATCAATGCCCTGTCGGGAAGATGTGCCGTCCTCAAATTATGGCCAAGCACCGACGGATCGCGGATGACAATCACATTGTCCGACGGTGCAGGCTCCGGATTGACTGCAATAATGGACGGGCTTGGTTGGTCATTGCCGCTGGCGGCTTCCGCAGCATCCGTCTTGTCCTCCGGCTTGTCACCGGCGTCACTATTGTCCTGCGGCACCACCGTCATTTCAGATGAAGCAGGTGCGGGCTTGCGCAAACCATCATCATCAAGCGACACATAAGCCGCCCCGCCTCCAACGGTAACAACCGCCAAAACGCCAACCAGAAAATTGACGTTGAGCTTCCGGCGCGGCCGCATTTCAGTCCCGGATTTCAGATCCTGCCCGAGCGGTTTTTCAATTTTTTTGTCCAGCGGCGACAAACCGGCCCCATATTCTCAAAGTTTCAGCGGACGGGATCCGGCCCATTAGAAAATTGGACCAGAACCCTGTGTTGTTACGCGCTACCGGATATTTTACTGATTCAAAACTGCCTTGTTCGGATCTGGCGGAAATGCCGGATCCTGACGCTCACCACGCAAGAGCTCCAGTGCAAATGCGAGTTGCTTGTCATCTTTCGGATCCGGCGGAACATAGGCCGAGGAACCTGAACCTTCATCATCCTCTTCAGCGCCTTTGATGTGACCGCGCAGCGTCGATTCGCCCCGGGTGACATCGCGGCCCTTCAATTCATCGGGAAGCGGTTGAGCAACCTCGATATCAGGCGTAATGCCCTTGCCCTGGATCGATTTGCCCGCCGGTGTGTAGTAAAGGGCCGTTGTCAGCCGCAACGCGCCATTTTCGGCAAGCGGGATGATGGTCTGGACCGAGCCTTTGCCAAACGAGCGGCTGCCGACAATCGTGGCCCGGCGCTGGTCCTGCAATGCGCCAGCCACGATTTCCGAAGCACTTGCCGAACCGCCATTGACCAGAACGACAAGTGGTTTGCCATTGATAAGGTCACCGGTTCGCGAATCAAATCTGGTAACGTCATTCGATTCACGGCCACGTGTCGAAACGATTTCACCATGGTCCAGGAATGTATCCGAAACGCTGATCGCCTGATCAAGAAGCCCACCGGGATTGAGGCGCAAATCGAGCACGAACCCCTTTAGCTTATCCGCATCGATTTCGGCTGTGATTTTTTCAATCGCAGCTTCCAGGTCGGTCTGCGTCTTTTCGGTAAAGGATGCGATCTTCATGTAGCCGACATCATTTTCGATCCGGTACTTGACCGCCTTCACTTTGATAATGTCGCGAATGATGGTGATTTCAAGCGGCCTGTCGGCACCATCACGAAGTATTGTCAGTTCGATCGGCGTATTGACCAGGCCACGCATCTTGTCGACGGCCTCGCTGAGCGACAGCCCGCGCACTTCGACACCATCGATTTTGGCGATCAGGTCACCGGCCAGAACACCGGCGCGGGCTGCTGGCGTATCATCAATCGGGGTGATGATCTTGACCAGCTCGTTTTCCATCGTCACTTCGATACCGAGCCCGCCGAATTCACCCTTGGTCTGCACACGCATGTCCTGCGCGGCTTCCGGATTCAAATAGGACGAGTGCGGGTCCAACGAGGTCAACATGCCGTTGATCGCGCTTTCAATTAGCTCGCTCTCCGATGGCGGCGTCACATATTGAGCGCGCACGCGCTCGAAAATATCGCCAAATATCGCAAGCTGCCGGTAGGTTTCCGATCCAGCCGCGTTGGCTTCATACCCCGGAGCGGCATTGATCAGGCTAAAAGCCGATGCGCCCATGAGCGCGCCTGCGGCGAGAAGCGAAATCTTACGAATCATTTCCAGTCCTTCCAGATCGATTTTCGGCCCACCATGGGTCCGGGTTTACCGGTTTTCCGTTCTTCCGGAACTCTATATAGAGTTCCGGATTACCATTTCCCGTTTTTTGCGCAACTGCACTTGCCAAACGGACCTCTCCCATTGCCCCAACCGGCTCGCCAGCGAGAACCGATTGGCCCAGTATAGCATTGATTCGATCCATTCCCGCCATCACGACATGATATCCATCACCGGCATCCAGGATCAATAGTTGACCATAGGATCGAAACGGCCCCGAATATAGCACAATTGAATCAGCCGGTGCGGTCACAATAGCGCCGGATTGTGTTTGAACGGTGTCTCCGGTTCTGCGTCCGCCAACGCCATCCTCGCCCCCAAAACGCGCAACGAGCTCCCCTGCCGCCGGCAGCGCCAGTTTGCCCTTTAGGCGGCCGAATGGGCCCGCAACAGGAAGTTTGTTTGCGTTGCGAACGGGTCGGTTGGCAAGCTCGGCTTCGCGTTTGAGGCGCTCTTCTTCCGCCCGCCGCGCATCTTCCTGAGCTTTTCGAATACTGCCGATCTCCGTCTCCAGGGAGGCAATCAGCCCTTCAAGATCAGCGGCTTTTGAAACCAGTTCATCGGCCTTGCGCCGCGCCGCCAGCATCTGACCCTCAGATTGTTCCTGAAGTTGTCTGCGTTCCTGCAAAAGCCGGCTAAGCCGTTCCTTTTCGGCGATTTGCTCGGTAATCCGCTCGGTAAGCCTTTCGCGCTCGCCGGTGATGGATGCAGTGATCCTGGTCAGCGCCTTCAAATCGGCAATCAGAACTTCGGTCTCGACCCGCATCTCTGGCACCACCGCACCCAGCAGAATCGCACTTCTGACCGAGGCCAGCGCATCTTCAGGTTTGACCAGAATGGCAGGAGGAGGGTTAAGGCCCATCCGTTGCAAGGCGGCAAGCACCTCGGCAAGCAGATCCTGGCGCAGTTTTAACGATGTGCGGATATCAAAATCCCGCTTGCGCAGCGTATCCAGCCTGCCTTCGATATCGTTGATATCCCGGCTGATTTTCTTTTCGGTCTTCGCCGCCTGGATGAGTGCAGCCGTCAGGCTGGCATTGTCTTTTCTGATTACGGCGACTTCGGCCTCAAGCGCTTTCAGCTCTTCATCCGACAGGACAATCTGCTGTTTAAGAACTTCGTAATCGCGCCGGTTTGCCGCGTTTTGCTCCTCGAGTTTCTCCGCGTTTTGCGACAGCGCTGCACCCACGGCAAGCAAAAGCAAAACCGGAACCAACAGAACCGGAACATAGTTATTTACCAAGCTGAAAAGTTCTCTGGCGCGCAAATCAACCCACTTCAAATCACTATCGTTTCAGGTCTGGCAATATAATGGCGCTATGTAAAGGATGCGCTAACCATGTCGTCCATGCCGATCAATTTTGACAAAATACCGGTGATCACGCCCGGTGATAGGGATGGCCGGCGAGAATGGTCGTCATCCGGTAGAGTTGTTCGGCCAGCATGACGCGGGCAAGCTGATGTGGCCAGGTGAGTTTTCCAAACGATATGGTGAACCTGGCAGCCGAGCGCAAAGACGCGTCATGGCCATCCGGCCCGCCAATGGCAAACATGCAATCGCGAACACCGTCATCGCGCATGCCGCCGACCATGCCGGTAAAAGCCTCAGAGCCGACATTCTTCCCGGTCTCGTCCAGCAAGATGAGTGACGAGCCCCGCTCCAATACGGATAACAGCTTTTCGGCCTCCTCGCCGCGGCGATTTTGTGCTGTGCGTGCGCGGCTTTCAGCCGTTTCGCGCAATCCGGCAAATTCCAGCCCAAGCCCTGGTCCGGCCTTTGACAGACGGTCCAGATACCGATTGCAAAGCTCCGCCTCCGGACCGCGTTTCAACCGCCCGACGGCATGGATGGAAATACGCATCTCTAACCGGACGGCATTAGTCAGTGCATGGTCTGTTCGTCGAACTCGGGAGCGAGCCACATCTTCTCAAGATTGTAGAACTCCCTGACTTCGGGTCTGAACACATGCACGATGATATCCCCGGCATCGATCAAAACCCAGTCGGCGCTTTGCAGGCCTTCCACCCGCGCCTTTCCAAGGCCGGCTTCCTTCAGTGCCTTCAATAGATGATCGGCAACCGCAGAAACATGCCGGTGCGACCGCCCGGATGCCACAACCATGTGGTCACCGAGGCTCGACTTGCCCTGAATGTCTATCGGAACGATATTTTCGGCCTTGGAGTCTTCCAGACTGGCAAGGACGATGTTGAGTGCCGCATCCCGGTCGCCATGAACGTCCAGGTCGGCTGGTGAAGGACCGCAAGGGGCCTTCCGCGTATTTGCTGTTCTCAGAACTTTTCCTTTCCTGAAAAGAACAACGAGCCATCCAGCTCACTCACCGGATAGAGCTTAAGATATGCAGGAAACCGGTAATATTTCAAGATAGCAGGTTGGTTCTGATACTCAGACAAATTCACGCAGTATCAAAAGCGCCACATGAATTTCCCGAATAGGACCAATCCGTCAATATAAGTCCGGCGCCTACCGGCCGTTTCTGATTGCGGTCGATGAAAGCGTGGAACGCGGGCCATGGATAAACGTCCAGGCCGGCGCGGCGCGGCGGGCCAACACCGATGCATCATCCTCATCGACACGCGCAGATTCATATGATTTGGCCATAATCGACGAAAGAAACGACAATGTGGAGCCAGGCCGGTCAATCACGGCAATCGGTATCCGGTTGGCGATTTGGCGCCAGTCTTGCCATTTGTGAAAATTCTTCAGATTGTCGGCTCCCATCACCCACACAAAACGGACACCGCGATTGCGGTTCAATACCAGGTCCACCGCGCGGGCAGAATAGCGAATATCATGCGCTGCCTCGAATGCCGTAACCTTGATGCGGCGATCATCGGCAATCTGCTCTGACAAGCTAAGGCGTTCGGCCAGCGGCGCCTGCCCCAGGCCTTCCTTCAGAGGATTACCGGGTGTAACCATCCACCATAGCTGATCCAGCCGCAGCCGCCGCAGCGCGATTTCGGCGACCAGCCGGTGGCCCTCATGCGGCGGATTGAACGAGCCGCCAAACAGGCCGACCGCAAGCCCTTTTGCTGCACAAGGCATACGCAGATGACGCGGAGCGACCCCCGGCAGCTCTGTCGTCCCGCCAATCAAGGCCGCGTCTGACCTGTTCCGCTGACGCAATATTTAAAAGAGGTCAGTTGCTCGACGCCTACCGGCCCGCGGGCATGCATTTTGCCGGTTGCGATTCCGATTTCGGCACCCATTCCAAATTCTCCACCATCGGCAAACTGTGTCGAAGCATTGTGCAGAAGTATTGCCGAATCGATTTCAGCAAAAAACCGCGCAACCGCATTTTGATCACTGGCAATGATCGCTTCGGTGTGACCAGACGAATAGCGGTTGATGTGGTCGATCGCCCCGCCAACCCCATCGACGACGGTCACAGAGATGATGGCATCAAGATATTCGGTCGACCAGTCTTCTTCCGTCGCAGGCTCAGCCAGCCGGAAACCTTTGATCGCATCGGTGTCCAGCCGGATTTCGCAACCGGCATTGACCAGCGCCTGCATCAGCTGGATCGCATACGTCCCGGTCACCTCGCGATCGATCAGCAAGGTTTCCGCCGCGCCGCAGATGCCTGTGCGCCGCATTTTCGAATTGACAACCACATCGATCGCCATGTCCAGATCGGCCGACCCATCCACATAGACGTGACAAATCCCTTCCAGGTGGGCAAAAACCGGCACGCGCGCTTCTCTTTGCACCCGCTCGACCAGTCCTTTGCCGCCACGCGGGACAATCACATCCAGCGTCCCGCCCAGACCTTTTAGCATTTCGCCCACCGCCGCACGGTCCGTTGTCGGCACCAGTTGGATTGCGGCGGCCGGAAGGTTGTTTGATTTCAGACCACCGACCAGACAGCGGTGAATGGCTTGGGAAGAATGCTGAGAGTCCGACCCGCCGCGCAGGATCACAGCGTTTCCCGACTTCAGACAAAGGGCCGCCGCATCTGCTGTCACGTTCGGCCTGCTTTCATAGATGACGCCGAGCACCCCAAGCGGCGTACGCACCCGTTGGATAGTAAGCCCGTTGGGGCGCTGCCACTCCGCCATCAGTTGACCAACCGGATCGTCCAGTTCGGCAATCGCCCGGATGCCGTCGGACATCGATTTGATCCGCGATGCATCCAGGGTCAGCCGGTCAATGAGGGCGGTGCTGAGGCCTGATTTATCGGCTGCTTCCAGATCCCGCGCATTGGCTTCCAAAATGGTCTCGACCTCTCCCTCGATGGTCACCGCCATGGCGATCAGAGCGTCGGTCTTTATCGCCGGAGGGACCATCGATATCTTGCGTGAGGCAGCGCGCGCCGCATCACCCATCCCAGCCATGAGCTGTGATATATCGCAACCGGCCTCAGCGGACTTATCGGACATGATCTACTTCTCCGTCTCCAGTGCCTTGGTTTTTTTGGCGCCGGTCAATACGAGGTCATCGCGATGAATCATGGCCGACCGTGCCTCATAGCCAAGCCGCTCAGTAATTTCGCTGCTTTTCAGACCGACTATTTTTACGGCATCGCCAATATCATAGGCAATCAGCCCGCGAGCAATCAACTCGCCCGCCTGATTTGTAACCGCCACCGTATCGCCGCGCAGAAAATTCCCGGCCACCGCCGTCACACCTGCCGGAAGCAGTGATTTTCCGCCACGCAGCGCACGCACCGCCCCCTCATCGATCCTAAGCGTTCCAGCGGGATCCAGATTGCCTGCAATCCAGCTCTTGTAGCCTTTGACAGGCTGTGGCGACGCATGAAAATAGGTTGCCTTGGCGCCTTTTGAAATCGCCGACAGCGGCGACAGGCGCTTGCCCGACGTGATGATCATCCCGGTTCCCGCATCAGTCGCGATACGTCCCGCATCCAGTTTCGTGCGCATGCCGCCACGCGACAGGCCCGACCCCGCATCCCCGGCCATCGCATCGATCGCTGGCGTTATTTCATCAACTTCCGTAATAAACCGGGCATCCGGATCGGTTGCTGGCGGCGCGGAATAAAGCCCGTCAATGTCCGACAACAAGACCAAAAGATCAGCGCCCATCATTGTCGCCACCCGCGCGGCAAGCCGGTCATTGTCGCCATAACGGATTTCCGACGTCGCCACCGTATCGTTTTCATTGATAACCGGTACCGCACCGAGCTTGAGAAGCGTTCCAATCGTCGCGCGCACATTGAGATAACGGCGGCGTTCCTCCGTATCTCCCAATGTCACCAAAACCTGACCGGATGTCAGACTGTGCTGGCCAAGGGTTTCGGACCAGGCGCGCGCCAGCGCGATTTGTCCGGCGGCTGCCGCTGCCTGGCTTTCCTCAAGCTTTAACGCCCGCGAACCAAGACCCAAAATCGTGCGGCCAAGAGCAATCGCCCCGGACGATACGATCATCACCTGACAACCGGTTCCTGTCAGCCCGGCAACATCTGAGCAAAGCGATGCAAGCCATTCGCGCTTCAAACCGCTTTGCGGATCGACCAGAAGCGCCGAACCGACCTTCACGCAGATGCGGCGATAGTCGGTGAGCGCCCTCATGTCCTGTCCCCGGTTGTCTGCCAGCGGGGATCAATCGTCTCCGGCTCTTCCGATAGGCGGGCTTCTGCGACGATATCAATCAGCTTTCTCAAGGAATTCTCGATACCCTCACCGGTTGCAGCCGAAATAATCAGCACCTCGCCGCCGCTTGCCTCAGACAGTGCTGCCTGCAGGCGGGTTCGATCCGCCTCATCCAGTACATCGCATTGCGACAGGGCAACGATCTCCGGCTTGTCACCGAGCCCGTTTCCGTAGGCACAAAGCTCCTGGCGAACCGTTTTATAGGCGTCAACAGGGTTTTCCTCGCATGCCGACACCAGATGCAACAGCACGCGGGTGCGCTCGACATGGCCTAAAAACCTGTCGCCAATACCGACACCTTGATGCGCGCCTTCAATCAGGCCGGGAATATCGGCAATGACGAATTCGCGTGAATCAATGCGGGCCACGCCAAGGCCTGGATGCAATGTCGTAAACGGATAGTCGGCAATCTTTGGTTTGGCGGCGGTCACCCGCGCCAGATAAGTCGATTTGCCGGCATTGGGCAGGCCGACAAGGCCGGCATCGGCAATCAGTTTCAGGCGTAATCTTATGGTCCGTTCCTCGCCGGGCAGCCCAGGATTGGCCCGGCGCGGCGCACGGTTGGTCGACGATTTAAAATGCATATTGCCAAAGCCGCCATTGCCGCCTTTGGCCAGCATAAACCGGTCGCCGATATCGACGAGATCGCAGATCAGCGTTTCATCGTCTTCCTCAAATATCTGCGTTCCAGCTGGCACGTTCAGCACCACATCCGCGCCCCCGGCGCCGGTCTTGTGCCGTCCCATACCGTGCATGCCGGTCTTGGCCTTGAAATGCTGCCTGTAGCGATAGTCGATCAGCGTGTTCAAGCCGTCGACCGCCTCGGCCCAGACATCACCGCCCCGCCCGCCATCGCCGCCGTCAGGCCCGCCAAATTCGATAAACTTCTCCCGCCGGAACGAAACAGATCCGGCGCCACCGTCGCCTGAGCGGATATAAACCTTGGCTGTGTCGAGGAATTTCATCGGAAAAACGCCGTTTGACCTGTCTGGAGCGCATTGGATTGCAGGAAATTATGCTCTATCGCATTGTCGAAGCCGAATTGATAGCATCCATTGGCAAATAGCTGGTTGATGGATGCCTGATCGGCAAAACTGAAAGACGGCGAGGCGTCACAATCATGAAATGCGTGACCTATAATGTCCATTTCGGTGTTGGAATGGACGGGCAATACGACCTTGCCCGCATTGCCGACGCGGTTCGTGGGGCCGATCTCATCGCCTTGCAGGAAGTCTCCCGCAACAATCCACAAAACGGCAGCACCGATATGGTGTCGGGGCTTTGCGCGCTGTTTCCAGATTACTTTACGGTGTTTGGAACGCCCTACCAGGTCAATATCGGCTCGCATATGGACGCTGGAAAAGCGGTTTCGGTCTATTTTGAATTCGGCAACATGGTTCTGTCGAAAACACCGATTATCTCGTCGCGCAATCTGCTTCTTCCAAGACGCCGCACCCGTGACGTGCTTAACCTGCAACGCGGCGCCCTGGAGACGATGATAGACACGCCGGCAGGCGTCGTTCGCTTTTATAACGTCCATCTCGATCACGTGAGCGGAACGGAACGTCTGGCGCAGACGGTTTTCCTGAAGGAGCGCGTCACCAATTACCAGGACGAAGGTGGTGCGGTCACCGGCCTTGCCTCGATCGGATTTCCCGAACCCCCGCATCCAGAACACGCCGTGCTGATGGGCGATTTCAACTTTCCGCCCGATAGTCCCGAATATACGCTTTTGTGCGGCACACCGGAGCCGGACGGATTTGTCGACATCGCGGCTACCGGCAACGGCACGTCTGCACCGGACCACACCTGGTTCGATCCGGAAGGAAAAAAGCTGTCCAGCCGCATCGACTATTGCTTCGCCACGGCAAGCCTTGCCGGCAAGTGCGGCAAGGCCCGTGTTGATCAGCCGGCTTGTGGCTCCGATCACTGCCCGCTGTGGTTTGAGATCGGTTAAGCGGCTTGCGGCGGTATCACGCGGCGACATCATACACCGTACCGGATTGTCGCTTAAACTGAGCGGGGGCAAGTTCGGTTCGAATATCCGCCACCATCGCCTGCCGGGCAGTGGAATACTGCTCTCCCCCGCCAGTGACCTTAAAACCAAGCCGCCGCTGCAACGTCAGCGAGGCCGGATTGTCGGCGGCCACCGAGGATGCAATGGTTTTTTCAGGCCATTTGTCAAAGGCATAAGTCAGCACCGCGCTTGCCGCTTCGCTCATAAAGCCCTGGCCCCACCATGGCTCACCGAGCCAATAGCCGAGAACCGGCCTGTCCGATCTGTTCTCTATGCCGATAACACCAATCAACCGTTCGCGATGCAGGGTAAAGATGATGTTCTTTTCACTCGCCTGCTCGCAACGTTCAATCCAATCGGCGGCGTCGCGCCGGTCATAGGGAAACGGCACGCGCGCAAGCATGCGGCTGACATTCCAGTTAGCAAGGTGCAGCGTGATATCGTCCGCATCCACCTCCAATGGCGGTCTCAGCGTCAATCTCTTCGTGACCAATATGTCCATGGCAAACCTCCAACGCCAAAAGAAAAAGGGGAGATGGCGGCCCATCTCCCCTTTGTTTCTCTTGCCATCTTTGGCTTTCAAACTTCCGGGTCCTGATGGGACGCCGGTATTTGAAATTGCGGAACCGGCTACTCCGCTGCCTCCATATATGGGTTGACCGATACATAGGTGCGGCCGTTGGCTTTTTTCTGAAACGCCACGGACCCTTCCGAAAGCGCAAAAAGCGTATGGTCCTTGCCCATGCCAACATTCGTGCCCGGATGCCATTTGGTCCCGCGCTGCCGAATGATGATGTTGCCGGCGATCACTTTCTCGCCGCCGAATTTTTTCACGCCAAGGCGCTTTGATTCAGAATCACGACCGTTGCGCGACGAACCACCAGCTTTCTTGTGTGCCATTTCATGCTCCTTTACGTCGATTGTGCGACGCTTTCATGTCCTTATGCGCGTGAACGCGCCATATTTCAAGTTCGCTTTATTTCGACAACTCTTTTGCCTGTTCGCGCCAATCGCTGATCTGTTCGGCGGAAAACGGCATTGCCTCATCAATCTTGGCAACGTCCTTATCCGACAGTTTGGCAATCTGAGCGTAGGTCACAATTCCCTGCTCGTTTAGCTGCCCTGCCGCGACCGGACCGATCCCTTTGATCTTGGTCAGATCGTCACCGTCACCCTCAGGCGCTTTGAAAAGCTGTGCTGCCGCGGCGGGCGCATCCTCTTTTTTGGCCGCAGGCTTCTTGTCTTCAGCCTTTTTCTCTTCGGCTTTAGGCGCACTCTTTGCTTCGGCTTTTTTCGCCGGCGCCTTGTCGTCTGCCTTGGCTTCAGCCTTCGGGGCCGGCTTCTTGGCAGCCGGTTTCTTGGACGGCTTGGCGCCGGCGGTGAGGATCTCTGAGATACGCACCGTTGTCAAAAGCTGCCGATGGCCGATCGTACGGCGTGAATTCTGCCGGCGGCGCTTCTTGAACGTGATGACTTTCTTGGCGCGGCCCTGCTCGACCACTTCGGCGGTAACCATCGCCCCGTCGACGAACGGTGTGCCGACCGATGTGTTGTCGCCATCGCCGACAATCATCACATTGGAAAATTCAACAATGTCTCCAGCCTCGCCGGAAACTTTTTCGACCTTCAAAAGGTCATTGGCGGCAACACGATATTGCTTCCCGCCGGTTTTAATGACTGCGAACATAATTTTTGCCTTTCACATGTTCCGTCCGGCTCATGAAACGGAATTGCCGTTCCGGCCGTCTTTTTGTCAGTCTTTTCGGGTTCTATCTGTCCAAGCATTTACGGCGCGGAAAAAATCCCGCGCCGAAAGCTCGCGGTCTCATGCCCAACACGACGTAAAATGTCAAGTAATTCGGCATCGCCAGGCATATATTTGCGCCAAACCTTCGGCCCCGTCGCGGTCAGCAGCATATAGATTGCTTGCCCCGGCGGATATTTTCGCTCTTGTGCGGACCGCGGCCAATCGTTATCTAGGCTCCGCATCCCTTCTGGGGAGACAACCGCGTTCACGGGAGAGGTGGCTGAGTGGTTGAAAGCGCCGCACTCGAAATGCGGTATAGGGGCAACTCTATCGGGGGTTCGAATCCCTCCCTCTCCGCCATAGTTTACATATAGCAGCGGCGTTTCCGGCAAAGATATCTGCACCAGATCGATAATATCAGACTTTTAGACATCATTTTAAGCTACCTGAATTGCCCTTTGGGTGCATGTTGGGCTGTTCAATCAGCCGCCCCACGAACGGCGGTAATGAGAAGAGGCTGTGTGAAAACACCATCCTTCAGATTTCTGGTAAAACACTAGCGAACACCTTTTAATACTATCAAATTTCATCAAAAAGGGAATCTCGTCTATGAATTCATGACCAAGAGGCTATTCAGAGAGCTTTTTTCAACACCTGATTCTGATGACTATTATTCTGCCTAGCTCATAACAAACTGTCGTCCAAATTGGATGGTCAAATTGCCAAATGTTCTGATAAGTTGGTGGTTATAAAGTGAAAACAATGATCGAACCGTTTCGCATCAAATCTGGATAGGTTCTACAGATTACAAACCGAGCAGAACGCGAAGACAAACTGCGAAATTGGAAGTGTAATGTTTGGGCGACAAAAAGAAATTGGAAGTGTATTGTTTGGGCGACAAAAAGATGGCAAGGAAAAACCATCGTGCATGGAGCTTATTCGACAAGCCTATCCTCGACGCACTTAAACCCAATCGCATGCCGATTATATCATTGAGGCTTTTCAAAGACTCATTTCGGAGGTTCCAGATATCACTGGATTTGAAATTATAGATGAGCCTACGCAAATGAGACATTTTACATGTTCTTTTGCCAAGCTTGATGCGGGGCTAAATAGACTGCCGGACATATCTGAATTCAGGGAAAGCGAATGTGTAAAACAATGACTTCTGAGCGCATCTTAATCGTTGGTGCCGGCCCGTCAGGATTGGTGGCCTTGAAGGAAATGCGTGAAGCAGGTCTTGACGCCATTGCCGTCGATAGTCGATTAACATTTGGCGGTGTTTTTGCTCCGGACTCCGGAGTCACTTTCGAGGATTTACATCTGACAATCTCGAACATTTTCATGTCTTTTTCAGATTTCCCAGCCCCCGATGCCGATAAAGGTGTCAAGTATTGGTCACAGGCTGAATATTTTGAGTATTTGACCCAGTATGTTGATCATTTTCAGCTTGAACAGCACATCCGTTTAGGAACAACTATTGTTAGCGCGCAATTCAACCGGCAGTCTGGGAAGTGGGATGTTCGTCTCTCCGAGTGCTCCGATTCAGACAGGAAAGACACAGTCAGCAGAACTTTCGACAAATTGATTGTTGCATCTGGTGCCAACCACAAACCAAAATTACCTGGTGAGTTTGAGAAGTTCAAAGGCAAAGTTATTCATTCTTCTGATTATCACTCTGCCGAGCAAGTCAAGGGACAGAAGGTCTTGGTCGTGGGCATGGGAGAAGGCGCAGCTGACGTGGCGAGTTCAGCAGTTGAAACAGCCGACAAGGTCACCATATGGGGACGCCGCTTTCCCGACTGTGCTCCACGGTTTGTAGACCCATTTTTGTATGACGGTGAGTATGATGAGCAACAGCACATAACACAACATCACAAACCCAATGGAGTGCTGGAAAGCCTGACCATAACGCGCAGTGTCCGCAACCTCCCTTTGGGATTGTGGTCGATCGCCCTGCAGGGACTCGTTTCGAATGTGCGGACAAAGCATGGTCCCGATTCCGTCCAAGGCTTGTCTCGCGCACTTACATCAAGTGCGTGGAGTGCCGATTATTATTCCAGCGACACAAGCATGGTGCCGACCAAGTCAGCAATGACGTTGACGGCAGCGGTCAAGGGCAATCTAGATATCGTGATCGCATCGAAGGCAACAATCAAAGACAAGACTTTAACTTTCACCGAAGCGCATTTGTTCGGTGCAGCTGGAGATGGTGCTGCGGCTGCACCTAATGAGTGCGAATCCCATGAGCTGGATGTTGATGTTATCGTAGCTTGCACCGGATTTAGCCTTGACTTCGAGTGGCTCTCCGTGTCCGGCGAGAACACCAAATTTGATCCAAATCCCCGCACGTGGTTCAAACATTGTTTCCCGGCTAGCATGGGAGAAAACCTCGCCTTCGTCGGATTTGCCCGTCCTCACTCAGGCGGTATACCGCAATGCTCAGAAATGATTTCTCGTTACATTGCGCAAATTTATCGGGGCAATCTGGAACTACCAGCTGACTATGCTGAATTAGCTATATCTGACGGTGCAGCGGAAAAGACCTGTTTCCATCAGACACCCGACTACGAGGTACTGGTCGACTACATGGCTTTCATGATGTCAGTAGCCAAGCTCACCGGCTGCACACCGCGGGTCTTCCCGCCGGTGACAGCACCGCAAGAAGCGGTAAAATATTGGACGTTTCCACTATGGCCATGTTTCTTCCGCACTCAAGGGGTCGGAGCAAAGCCGGATACTGCCGAAGCGGTCCTGTCCAAGTTCGGACCATTTGATGCCTTGGTGCCTATGCCGTTATTGGCTCTGCAAATCCTATGTGGTGTGGTCATGCCATTTATCAATGCTTTTGCGTGGTTATCGAATTCTTTGTTTCCAAAAAAGTTTATGAAACGGGCGCTTCCCATTGCCTACCAATGGAGAACGTCAAAGGCGAACTTTCTTTATCACAACTCTTTGACCGCAGGCGACTTCAAGCTGGTTCTCACGCAGTGGCTGGCGGTTATACTGATCACCGGTCATCTCTTGTCCAGAGTTGTTTCGCCTGCCTTTCTGCGCAAGAGGAAATATCGAGTGACTTTTCAGAGCAACGACTAAAATGCAAGCCTGCATAGCGTGGTATGCAAGTGGTGGTGTGTGATTTTTACTACGAAAGCAGACACTCGTCTTCCTGTAGCAGTTGGTAGATATGGGTTCTTTCCCGTCATTCGCCCTAATTGTTTTCCAACTTAGGTGCATCATGAGGATGATGATCCACAGGGAAGTCATTAAGTGATTGAATTATTGCCTCCCATTCTTCGAGCGTTGAGAAAAGATCATCGAAATGGTTCGAACTTTTTCCTCGCAGGTCCGCCATTATTTCGCTCACGGCAGTTTCGCTTTGCTCAACGCCTCCGCGTGGGCGGGCAAAATCCCGGGCCGCAGTCGCGGCCTTTGACTCCAAGTTCGAAATTCGGCCCGGCTCTCCACCATTTAATTTCATCGTCTGAAAGTGCTGCCAGGACCCTGAAAAGTGGCGCGTAGGCTACCATAACTTAATCTCCGTCAAGTTGCGCTTTGCATTCTTTGAAAAACAAACCAAAATGCCGTCTCCGCCGCCGCAATCAAAACAAGCAGTGTGGAAAACAAAATATTTCCGAGTAAACCGTCAAAATATTTGCTACCGGGATCAACAAACAAAAAATAGATCACCAAATTGAACGCTACAGCTAAGAATCCCAGCAGTAACATCCCCAATAAATATCCTGTCACCTCAATATCATTTTTCTTGATTAGATTTTTTCTGACTTCAACACGAAACGCATGAACTCTAGAAAAAATAACTATTCCGAAGAAAAAAAATACAGTTATTGATGATAAATAAATTATATAATTCCGAGACGCAATAAAAACATCGTCAATGGAATGGCTTCCAGTTTCTTGAATTACATGTTGAATGCCGATTTTAAACAAAGAGCCAGAGGATGCTAATTCAGCATACTCTTCTATTACTTCATTTCCCCCAAAAATAGAAAACATATATCCTGAGAACAGGCTTGCCGCACCTGAAACTAGCAGGAATTTTTCCAAGGACATTTTTGCGAATGATCTTCTATTTGGAGAAATATCGGCTCCATAAATTATCCACCACGTAACTGGAATCAAAATGATTGGACCCAGCAAATACAAGAAAGTTGCAACAGAAAATGAAACAAAAGTTGCAAGTATGTAATTCACGCAGCGCTCCAAATTCACTGATTTTGAGTTATGGGAAATTGAATTAACGGCTTTGTCGTTAGATTCAGGGATTGGTCAATTTACTTAAACAATATTCCATCCGCCATGAATTCATTTTAGACTATTCTTGCGGATTTTGTATATTTGGAATTTTCTCAACCCACGAAGTTATATCTGTTCACTCGCCCTCTGTTATGTCAAGCCGGAAGATGAGTGATGGCTAAACTTCCCAATAAAATTGTATCGGGCCTTCAAGGCGGTGCGGTGTGAAGGCTTATTCAGGCCCTTGTCGGCTGATTTCTCTCCGGAATTTAAGCGGTTCTCTAACTGCATGGTTTTCTCGTTTTGAATTGGGGCTTTGCCCAAGGCGCACCTCGATAAAAACAGATCGAAGACAAACTTGTTTTGTTGGTTCCCCCTGAAGGTCTCCCCAACAAATCAGAGTATGTTTCGCCGGTTTTTCCCTTCCATTTGTACCCCATTCTCGCCAAAGGGCGGGGCGGCATATGCAACCCATTACCCATTTGGAGGAGTGTATGAAGATGATACTTTACGCTCAACCCTATGATGTTTCTGTTGGAGGGTTTTATTTCCGCACAGCGGAGGGATATGATCAGCAGTTTGCCAATTTGAAGAGTGGTTTTGGCCAGCAGGTGGAGGAACTGGAAATCCGGCTTTGCTCATTGAGACGATAGATTACCCATATTTGCGTGACCTTGTCGCCTTATGGTTCGAAGGGGACATGGCATGGATTGCATCAAGTGCAGATGCACAATCCAAAGCCCCAATTGCACTTGGCCTTAGTCAGCGCTAGAGCAGTTTTAGTCCATTCAGAGTCAATTCTATTTGTCGATTGGGGTGGCGATCCGGTGTCAAGCCGCTCGCATGGGGATGGGCCTTGATGTGGCTGGCATCGATCATCAGCCACTCGAAGTCAGGCTCATCGGCGAACTGCGCGAGTAGCTTTTCCCATACACCCAGTTCGCGCCAGCGCTGGAACCGCCGCCAGACATTGTTCCAGCAGCCGAATTGCGGCGGTAGATCGCGCCAGGGAACACCGGTGCGAAGCTTCCAGAAAACAGCGTTGAGAAACAATCAGCTATCTTCCCCGTACCGGCCCCGGTTTCCCTTCGAACCCGGCAAATATGGCTTCAGACAAAGCCAAACTTCATCGCTGATATCATGACGGTGTAAATCAGACATGGAACCCTCCAGTGCGTAAAACCAGAGCCGATCCGCTACTAACAAAACGATAACTCGTCCACACCGTCTAGGACGACCGAATGCCTTGGACCACTTTCTTGATGGCATTTTCCAGAATTGTTCCAATGTCTGTGATCTGGGCTTCATCCATGATCAACGTTGGAGACAGGATAGCGAAATCGCCGGAAGGTCGGATGATCAGTCCCGTTTTTGCCGCCTCGTCGGCAACTTGTTGCGCAATGTTGACGTCCACAGGGAACAGGGCCTTGGTTTGCTTGTCTGAAACAAATTGGATTCCCATCATGAAATGACTGCCGCGCACTTCTCCCACACCGTCCAGCGCTTCCAATTGTTTGAGTGTTCTTTCAAAAAACGGACCGGTTTTGCGGACATTTTCCAAAATGCCATCACGCTCTATCAACTCGATATTCGCCAGGCCGGCTGCGCAGGCTGCGGGGTGGCCCGAGTAGGTCATGCCGTGAAAAAACATCGCACCCCTATCTGAAATCACATCGTAGATCTCATCCGAGATGATGGTGGCAGCCAAAGGTTGATAGCCGGAGGTAAGCCCCTTTGCTGTGGTGATGATATCGGGTTCGATTCCATAGACATCTTGTGAGGCAAACATATGACCAAGTCTGCCGAACGAGGTCACGACCTCATCTGAGATATGCTTGATATCATACGCTTTGGTGATCTCGCGCATGCGTTGATGGTACCCGACGGGCGGAACGATTACACCGCCGGCCCCCATAATCGGCTCGGCGATGAAGCAAGCGATATTTTCCGCACCAGTTCTCTCGATTTCGGACCTGAGATCATCAGCCAAAACATCAAGAAACTCCGCCTCTGTCATCTCATCGGCGTGCCAGTAGTAGTGAGGGCATTTTAGGTGATGCACCAGTTCAGTGGCGCAATCCCAGCCTTCGCTGAACTTTGGCGTGGTCATGGCCATCGCAAGGTGTGTGGAGCCATGATAAGCATTGATGCGTGACAGGATCTTCTTCTTATTCGGTCTGCCCAGCCGGTTATTGTAATGATGAAGCATCCTTATCGCGCTATCGTTTGCCACGCTTCCTGAATTGCTGAAAAGGACCCGATTGAGTTGGCCGGGCGCAAGTGAAGCGACCTTTTTTGCCAACGCTGCAGCCGCCGGGTGGGTAAAGTTGTAGAAGGTGGAATAATAGTCCAGCCTGTTCAGCTGATCATTGATCGCATTGATGATTTCAGAGCGTCCGTGGCCGACATTTACGCACCAAAGGCCTCCAATGCCATCCAGCATGGAATTGCCCTGGCTGTCGGTTACGTAGGGACCTTCGGCGCTTACAATTGCCGTGGGCGCAGAAATTTGTTTCAGTGCATCCAAATCTGCAAATGATTGAATCATATGAGAATCGTCGGTCAGGATGTCATCGGTTGTTTCGGGCAGGTTGAGTATCATGGCTATGTCAACTTTCGAAAGTCTTGGAGTTGTGTACTTAGAGAATGCGCGGCGTATGATGCGATTTTCGGTATTTCTGAGATGAGCAAAGTTTCGGTCTTGCCCGCTTTGGCCAGAGCATTGCCATCCGGGCCAACAATGACTGAACCACCGGAGTAGGTAAGTTCGTTTTCGGTGCCGCAATAATTGGCATATGCAACACTCAAGCCGCTTTCGAGAGCCCGTGCTGGCACCAGTATTTCCGGGACGTTTGGGTATTCTTCGCTATTTGCGGTCGGCACTAGGATCAGTTCAACGCCTTGTTCGGCCAGGCAACGCGCATGGTGGGAGAATTCGATGTCATAGCAAATGAGCAAGGCCGTCTTGATGCCTTCGAAGTCGAAAACAGTGTAATCATCCCCGGGCGAAAAAATCGCGGCTTCGGTTGGGCCGAACAATTGAAGTTTTCTGTATCGCGCGAGAACCTGCCTGCCAGCGCCAAATGTGGAGGCGGCGTTGAAGACCTGATCGCCATCCCGTTCCGCCCACCCAATGGTGATCGCGCATTGTATTTTGGAAGCAGTTTTGCAGAGCTGCGCTTCCCAGCCTTCGCCTCGGGTCTGCGCATCCCGGTTGAGCAGGCCCGACTGATTGTATCCAGGTAGAAAAAGTTCGGGAAACACGATCATGCTGGCTCCAGCAGCACTTGCTGCCGACACCATTTGATGGATCTTGTCAAATGTTGCCCTGTGGTCCCCCGCAAAAGAGGGACCTTGGTAGAGAGCCAGTTTCATGACCGTGTTCCCGCCCTGGGAGGTTATTTTTTCACGTTGGTCCAGATGCGGTCGTAATATTCCTGCACTTCTTGAGCGCAGGCCTCAACGAAATGACCTTTGGAGCCTGCCGGCGGGTTGAGTTCCGGTGATTTTGCGAGAGCTGCGTCCATGAACTTGTCAGCACCGGTTACGTTGTTGCCGTATTGTGCATAGTTGGACACCGCCGCGACGTTCTCAGGTTCAAGCATGAAATTCATGAACTTGATCGCATTGTCACGGTTGGGAGCGTCTTTCAGCAGAACGATGCTGTCGGCAAAAAGAATATAGCCTTCCTTGGGGAAGGAATACTCAAGTGCCGCGCCCTCTTGGCGTGCCTTTGCGGCCTGACCACTATAGATCATGCTGAGCGAGGCATCACCCGCTAGAAGCTGATCCTTGGCAGTGTCCGACGCAAAAGACGCCCAGTTTGCCTTAGCGCTCACAACCAGATCATTAAGCTGTTTCAGCTGATCTCGGTCCGATGAACACTGGGGAATACCCAGATAGAGCGACGCCAGCGCCAGGACTTCACCCTGACTATCGAGCATGTTGATTTTGCCCTTCAATACTTCAGGCGGATTGAAGACAAGCTCTGAGGTGTGAACATCGCTGATGCCGGCAGATTTCAACACAGCAAAATTTGACGAACCCCACTGATATGGAACCGAACTCTTGCGACCATTATCAAAGGGAACATTCAGCCAGTCCGGCGCAATATTGCCAAAGTTGGACAATTCTCCATCACCGATGGTGTCCAGCAAGCCTTCCTCGCCCATGATCTTGACCATATAGTCACTGGGAACTGCGACATCATAGCTGCCCATCTTACCGGCTTTGAGGGCGGCAAGCATCGCCTCATTGGAGTCGAATGTATCCATGGTGACTTCGACGTCATGTTCTTTTGAGAACTTGTCGAGCAGCTCCTGGGGAATGTAGTCAAACCAGTGATAGATTGACAGCTTACCCTCGGCCTGCGCAGCCATCGAACTGGCAAACAGTGCTGCAGCAGCGACAGATGTTACAAGATATTTCTTCATAGTTTCCTCCTTGTTGATCGAGCCTAGTTGGATTTTTCACCCGCTCTTCCGATCAAATAGGAGAGGGTGACAAACAGGATTGAGACGACCAAAAGCAGTGTTGAGATCGCCATGATGTTGGGCTTGATGCCGATTTTCACCGCTCCGAAGATCGCCGTTGGTAACGTTTCGATACCGGCGCCTTTGACAAAGCTGGTGATGATGAAATCATCGAGTGAGATGATGAACGCCAGGAGAAATCCCGACAAAATGCCCGGAAGCATGAGAGGCAGCAAAATGAGGCGGAACGCCTGCCAACGCGTCGCATAGAGGTCTAGCGCCGCCTGCTCATAGCCATCGGGAATACCCTGCATGCGAGCCGAGATCGGCAGGTAAGCAAACGGAATACAGAAAACGATGTGAGCCAATAGGATCGACAAGTAGCCGGTCGTAAAGCCGATCGCTGAAAAGAAGATCAAAGTTGCAACCGCGGTGACGATTTCAGGCACCATCAGCGGCAAATTGATCAGCGCAAAACTCACGGATTTGCCCTTAAATTGACCAGCCCGGCTCATTGCCGTTGCAGCCGATGTCGCGAGTATTGTCGCCACCGTTGCAGCCATGCTTGCAATCGTGATTGAGTTGAATGCTGCTGTTTTGAACTTGCTGGCCTCAACGCCGAAAAACACATCTCGGTACCAGCGCAGCGACAGACCTTCCCAGGTCGTGATTGATGGGCTGTCGTTGAACGAATAGACCGCCACAATCAGCAGGGGTGCATAGAGAAGTATCAGGCAGACCCCTGTGATGAGGGGAAAGCCCGTAAAGTGCCGGAGATCAATTCTGGCTGCCTTCATTACGTGCGCTCCCGATTTTGGGCACGCGCATAGATGATAAGCACGATCAACACCATGGTAAGAAGGATCATGGCAGCAGCCGCCCCAAACGGCCAGTTGCCGGCATTTCCTTTGAATTGCTCCTCAATGAGCGAGCCAATCATGAAGTTCTTGGCCCCACCCAGAAGATCGGGAGCCAAGAATGCGCCAAGGCTTGGAACAAAGACCAGGATGCATCCGGCGATGACCCCCGGTTTCACGACAGGAAGGATGATCTTGCGCAATGTTACCCAGCGAGAGGCGTAAAGATCCGCTGCCGCCTCTGAGAGGCCGAAATCATACCGCTCGACACTGGCATAGATCGGCAGCACCATGAACGGCAGGTAGGAATAAAACAGTCCGAGTTGAACCGCGAAGTTGGTATTGATCATATGGATCGGCTCGGAAATTGGACCAAGCCAGATGAGGAACTCATTAATAGGGCCTTCGTCGCGGATCAGAAATTTCATGGAAATCGTGCGGATCAATAGATTGACCCAATAAGGGATGGTGATCAGGAAGAGCCAAAAAGCGCGACTTGATGGGGGACGGGTTGCAATGAACCAGGCTGTTGGAAAGCCAATAATCAGGCACAAAATTGTGGCCAGCCCGGCCTGCCAGATGGAGCGCCAGAAGATTGCAATATAGGTCCACTCGATTGTGGGAGCTTCATCGCCAAAAAGACCGCGATAGAAGAAAAACTGGTCGTAGGCTGCAAGCGAAAATTCCCAAATCACGCCACCGCGAAATTCTTTGGTCAGGAAGGAGTAGACCAACATGATGCCGACCGGAACAACCAGCAGGACGCAGATCACCAGCCATGAAGGCAGCATCAATGTCAGACCATTGCCCTGATAGATATTGGAGGCATTGCCGTTATTTGAAGAAAGTTGCCCGGCCATTAGAGCGCGTCTTGTTTAAATGGAATCGTTTGAGCGCAGGGTATTTGTGTCCTGATTAGGAGAGCGAGGCGACGCGGGTGCACACCCGTTAGCGTCGCGCGACGACATCCAGGGCGCAAAGAACCAAGGTCAAATGATTGCAGTTTTCGATCTATGTCCATGGCGTTGACCTTTCCCTGCTTGGGCGGCTTTTCCGCGTCTGCTTCATCGAAATCCTCGCACGATCATCTGATCGCACTGCGGTGTTCTCTTCGCCGACACAAAAAATCCATCCCATCAAACTGCTCCCATTTAAACAAGACACGCTCTAGTCCACCAAAAGGCGCGCGGCACCTTCCTCAAAATCGAGGCCAACGGCGTCTCCTATTGCAGGAATAGATTGTTCCGCAGTGTTCTGAACTCTGATCGTCAGAACCCCTCCGTCCGGCAGCTCAACGTCGACTTGCATATCAGTGCCGAGGTAGATTTGGCGCGTGGCCTTGCCCTGAAGGCGGCCTGATTTCGGTTTGGTTAGTGAAATGCGCTCAGGCCTGAGCGAAATATGACCTGCACCTTTTTTTGCATCCGCAGCAGCCGGGCAGGAAATCTTGGCACCACCAGGCAGAATACAACTGGCCTCACCAGCTTCGATCGCATCGACTTTCACACCGATCAAATTGGTTTCACCTATGAAGTCAGCGACAAACTTATTGACCGGCGCCTCGTACACATCTTTTGCAGTTCCCACCTGCTGGAGCTCACCATCTGAGAAGACAGCGATCCTGTCAGACATGGTCAGAGCTTCTTCCTGATCATGCGTCACAAAGACAAAGGTGATCCCGGTTTCGGCTTGAATCTGTTGAAGCTCAAGACGTACGGCCTGACGAAGTTTTAGATCCAGCGCCGACAACGGTTCGTCGAGCAAAAGAACTTTTGGATTCGGCGCTAATGCACGGGCGAGAGCGACACGCTGCTGTTGCCCGCCAGAGAGTTGTGAAGGCAGCCGATCGGCAAATTTCGTGAGCTGAACCAACTCCAACACGCTTTCTGCTTTTTGCCTGGCTTCCGACGTGCCGCGACCAAGTCGTTGCAATCCAAACATGACGTTCTCAGTTACAGACATGTGCGGGAACAAGGCATATTGCTGGAAGACAGTGTTTACGGGGCGGCGGTTCGGAGGCAGTGCAGCGATGTCTTCTCCATAAAGCAGAACGCTGCCTTCAGAGACGGTCTCGAACCCCGCGATTGATCTCAACAGGGTTGTCTTTCCGCACCCGGAGGGGCCGAGCAGCGTGAAAAATTCGTTGTCCAGAACGGAGAGATTAATGTCGTTCAGCGCCGTAAAAGGCCCGAAGCGCTTGGTGACGTTTCGGATTTCTACTGCCGTTTCCCGATTGGGCTTGCCAACTGTAGCGTTCATTTATTATACCACCCACACAGTGTTTGAATTTTAATTTTTCGTAGATAAGGGGTATATACCCCTAAAGAGGTAAAATTGAAATCCGTCGGCACACTTCTCGGCAAAGCTATCCAAAACCTAGATGGCCTGGAATTCGGTGCGGCTCTCGCTGAATGGGTTACGGCGGCGGTGCCGAACGACAACATCACGCTGCTGGCATATTTTCAGGACAGGAATCCTGAAGCCTTGCTTGCCAGGAGCCAGACACCAGAAGTACATGCGGATCTCGACAAGGGTTATGTGAAGGGGGCATACCTACTCGACCCATTCCACGAACTGCACCTGAGCCGTGCCCCCAGCGGCGTCTATCGGCTTAGTGATATCGCACCAGACCGGTTTGCCAAGAACCGCTACTTTATCGAGTACTACGGTAAAACAACCATGGTCGATGAAGTTGCATTGGTTAGTTATCCAAGCCAAGGTGTTTCCCTCCACCTATGTCTCGGACGAGACAAAGGTAGCAATCGCAAATTTTCCGCCAAAGAAGTCAAGGATGCGCACAGCATTTTTCCAATCGTCGAGGCCCTGATAAACCGTCATTGGTCTGACCTCGATACGTCAGGCGCATTTGATGCCGGGGTGGCGGTCGAGAAATTGACAAAACTTGCTCAGAAGGCTCACGGCGTGAATCTTACGCCAAGACAGGCAGAGATCGTGTTTCTGATCCTAAAGGGCCATTCATCGACATCGATCAGCTACGAGTTAAGCATTGCCTACCAGACGGTGAAAGTGTTTCGGCGCCAGATATACAAAAAGTGCAATATCTCGTCTCAGGCAGAACTTTTCAGCATGTTTGTGCCACTGATTTCAAAATAGCCTGTTTTAGAGCGCGAAACCATCGATCAGTTGCAGGCTGACCTCGATAAATGGATGCATCACGACAACACGAAACCCACTCATCAGGGCAAAATGTGCTGCGCAAGAACACCCTTTGAGGCCACGATCGAGGGAAACATATCTGAAGCACTTTCCGAAAACGACAACATCGTTGAGCAGTCAAGGCGCATGGTGGTCCGCTCCGTGAATGCCAGATCCCAATTCCTGCTTACAATCATACCTAGTGTGGTGGATTTGAAGTTCGCTTCATTTTTCCTGCGCACTCACTGGCGAACTTCAAATCCGAAAACCACACTAGAAACAAACTCTTCGCTGTGTCCTGATCGAATCCGAAGTTCGTACCGAGCGTGCAGTAGAATGTGACGAACTTCGCATTCGGGACACTAGGCGTTTTGCGGTTCCTTTGAACCGCGTGTATCCGCTTGGAACTATTGAAGCATTTTTCGCTTCTATGACTCCGTTTGAGCGAAAAATGCTCTAACCACATCTCCCGATAGGGATGGCTGACAGATCCTGCCAGCAAACCGGGTTTGGGGCCTGTGGTCTACATCTATCCCGGGGTTAGGAAAAAGCGGCCCCTACCGGCGGTTGGCCGCATTTTTTTGTGCACCTTGAATCCAATAGAATGTACACGCTATAGGTGAGACCAAATCACGCATGGCTTGGGAGAATGCAAGATCCTAAAAGGGCAAGCTGGGCTTTTGAAATAATTGTCGAGTGTACCTGCGTTAGCTGTATCCCTCATGCGCCAAAAATGGGCTTGGATCGTCTGGCCACCAGAGCGGTAAATCAATTCGCACCGAAGCAGTTTTTTGTTTGGCTCAAAAAACCAAAATTTGAAGTGTAGCCAAATCCGCACAATCAGATATTAATATATGCCTATTGTCTGGGGGTAATTGCAATAATTCGTGCTTAATCCGCTCATAAAAAAATATCGAATGGGACAGCTTGCATTGAAGTCGGCCATCGACTGCAATCAGCCTGATATTGTCGACACGATCGACAAAGAGCTAGTCGTCATATTCGACAAAATTCTTCGATATATGCCCAAGTCGCAGTCGGAGGCGGTGCAGCTTTGCCGCTTTTTGGTTGATCAGATCAACGGTTACGACGAGGACTCAAAGATCAGAAAACGGATTTCCGACAAGATTATCACCCTGGTCCAATATGCCTATCAACAGGGTGCCTGTGACGGTATACAGACCTGATATGCTGGGTGGTTACGATTTTTCGCCGACAACCATTAAATCCACAAATAATGCTCCGATAGAGCGCTGTTTTTTGGATTGAAACTCAGACAAAAAAAACCCTGCCCGAAGGCAGGGTGCAAATTACCCCAAAGCGTGAAGGCTGCCATAGGGATTCGTTTTAACGCGTCCGGAAATTGCTGCGCCATAATCAACGACAATCAACACCGGCAAAGGTGCGAAGCAGAAATTTGAATCTGTAAGAGGGTTATCCGGCATTGGGCCGGTCCACGAAACGCGTCATGCTCGGGACACCAACATCCCGTTCGTTGATGTCAAGCTATCATCGACCAGTAAACATTAGATGAATCTGAAAAACCCGGCAAAATGCTTACCGCTTCCCGGGTCGTGGAAACGGCAGGTCAGGGATTGGGGCGCTTTGCGATTATTGGAACAGCGCCAGTATTGACTGTGCACCGGAGTTCGCAATCGACAAGGCTTGGATTCCCAATTGCTGCTGGACCTGCAATGCCTGCAGGCGCGTCGATTCCTTGTTCATATCTGCATCAACCAGCGTACCCACACCCCTGTCAATTGCATCAATGAGGCTCGAAACAAAGTCTTGCTGCATAGAGACACGCTTGTTTGCAGCGCCAACATCAGACGCTGCTGTGGTAACTTTCAGGAGTGCAGCATCGACATTTGATATCATGTCATCAATGTCGGTATCAGTCAGTGTCGCACCAGTCACATCAAGCGTGACGACCGACACGGTTACGGCGCCGGTGCCGGTAGTTGTGAAGGTAGAGTCCAAAATCCCCGATTGGTCGTCAGCATCAAACAGCTCCGTTGAAGCGGTATCGATGTCGATTGTCTGCACCGCGACGCCTGTCGAGCTTCGGGTAAATGATGAGACGATTGACTTTATCTGGGAATAACCGGCGGCACCAGAATCGACAGAAAGCCAATTTTCACCTGTAAACGAGGCGGCCTCGGCAATTGCGGCAAGTTGCTTCTGCAACTCTGTGATTTCAGCCTGAATTTTTGTCCTGTCCACACCGGGCTCCCGGGCGGCAACAATTTTCACTTTGATTTCGCCGACAACCTCCAAGGTCGAAGTCAGCCCCGTATAGGTGGTATCGATCTTCGCGGCGCCAAGCCCAAGGGCGTCCTGAACGGTTTTCAAGGCGTTGTTGTCGGATCGCATCGTGGTCGCAATCGACCAATAGGCAGCATTGTCAGAGGCCGTCTCAACTTCCAGGCCGGTAGAAATCCTGTTTTGCACACTCTGCAGTTCTTTATTGGTTGCTTGGAGCGACCGCAATGCCGTCATGGCAGATGGATTTGTCATAATGCTGGTCATTTAGGTCCCTCACTACCAATATTTATCAGTGACATTCCGCAGCTTCAAAGCGGGAAAACGTGGTGCTCAAGCGCCATTGCTTGCCCAACTATGGTTAATCAAGGGTAGCCAATCGTGGTTAAATGAAGGTTAAGTTTCATCAATTGCTCGGGCAAACAGGGCATTGGAAACGGCGGCAAAGCCAGCCTGGCGTCAGGCTACCGATTTTTCCGATGAACCTGAAACGGCAGCGAAACACCATTCACCAATTTTTAACTATAGCAGCGTAAAAAAAGTCCATAGCGAGGGACCACACATCCTCCGGCATGATGCCAATTCGCTTTGTTCGGTTGAACCGAGATGTTCGAGACTTGCGGTCCGGGGAACCTTTTTTCATACACCGCCATTTGTTCCCGAAACGTAAGCAGTTTTTCGACAGCAACATCCTGCGTTGCAGTCATTCAAACGCCCCGCCTGTCAAGCGGGGCGTTTTACTTTTCGACAGTCTCACATCTTTCAGCGCTTCATATTGGGGAAAATGTAGCCGGCAAATAGTTTCGTTAATTGTTATTTCCCGCTGAGCCGGATGAGGTGTTCCCGCGAATAACCGCCTGTCGCGCCGCGCTACGGGCTCGAATTTCCTTTGGCCTGAAATAATCGAGCTGCGTCAGGTAAATCGTATGGATGATGTTCTCGCCAGCACGCCGATTAACGATGTCGCGAAGACGCATTGATACCGCGTCCAGATCAATCAGGCTCTCCCCCCTGCCCGCAGCAAAATCGGCATCAGCGGCAAACTCGTTAAATCCGTCGGTCATCAGCGAGCCAAGCGCAACGGGAAACCGCAGCCCCTTTTCCGTCAGCACATATGTGAAGCGCGCCAAAAGATAGCCCTTGATGGCACCATTTTCGATTTGCGAAGAGGCAAGCAGTTCGGTGTCTGCAAAACCTGCTGCCGAACTATTTTTACTTTTCAAGTTCCCGGCAGCCAGTTCCGGTGCCATCATGATGGCTATCTGCACGCCCAACAGGGTCATCGCGCAAACCCAGATACCGGTAAACAGGTTTCGGATCATCCGCCTGCATACCGTCCATAACCGGCAGAGGAATATGTTCCATCAGCTTCATCACGCTCAATGGCCCGCTGGAGTATCCCGGCCACTTCGGTCACAGCATTCACATGCGCCCGCAGGACGGCTTCATTTTCCGCAAGCGCCTCACGCAGCGCCAGAAACTCGTCACGGTATTGACGGCTAAACGCATCAGGGTCAGTTCCACGGGTAGCCCGTCCCAATTCGTATAGCAGCCTGCTCTTGCGGGCATTTGATTCTTTTGCGTTATAGTCCGATGCGTTTCTAATCGCCTCGGTTTCGGTTTCAACACAATCACGGATGCGGCTGATGATTGACAGCGTACTCGCATCGCCGGGCGGCACGACATCGCCGCGGACCGTCAATTCCCGCTTGTTGTGGAGCCCTGCATCCTGTTGGTACTGCATCAAAGGTTAACCCTCATTGGTTAGGCATTGCTAGACGACTCAGCGTCGAACTTACTTAGAAAGTCCCGCAGAATTTTATTGACCAGCGAGGTTGCCATGTCATCGGAGCGGGATTGCTCGACAACGTTGGAAACCTCTTGAACGCCAGAAATCGATTGTTTTTTGTCACCGTCGAGTACGAAATCACCAAGGATACGATTACCGATCCCGATCCCGCCTCGCTCGGCAACAACATTGGCTATCTTTTCGGCAAGCATTGATTTCCAGACATCTCCAGAAAGGCCGCTGCCAAATGTGTTTTCACTATCTTTGGGTAGCATTGTCTCTATGAAAGACTGCAACACCATACCTTCGAATTTGGTGGCGACATCGGTAGGCGGTTTGGCCGGCATGCTACTGCCCGCCAGAATGGCCGGCGCCTTGACCAGCGCATCAAACTTTCCGCCGGCATCCGCTGCCGCAGCCGATTTGAGGCGTCGCTGGGCCGTCTCGACCATTGCCGGATCGGCGGCTTTCACGACGTCTAACAGAATATCGCCCGGTGGAGAAATCGACATGATTCTTGCTTCCTTTATAAGCTGAACCTTAGCGCCTCAGCCTTGCGGGAAGCTGTAACGATTATCCCTAGAGCGGTGGTTTTTTATTGAATAAACCCAATCGTTCCAGACTGTCCGTCTCAGCCGCCTTGCGATCGATCTGGGAACGGGCGCGGTCCACCTTGCTTTGAATCCGGTCAACACGCCTGGTCTCGATATGCATCTCATCCATTGCACGTTTCACCGCATCGGTGTGACTTTCAACATCGTCTTGTAGTTTCGTAAGACACCGCGTCTGCATGTCTGGAAACACGCGCATGACCAGACTGTTCTCATTGCTGAGTTCGGCGACCTCGCGAATGTCTTTTTTTGTTGCCGCGACCTTGTCCAGAAGACCGGCAAGCTTTTGTTCCTTGATCTGTTTGACTTTCGTTTGCAGCTGCAACAAACGGACAATACGGGTCATATCATTGGGCATTGTTCACCGTGCCACGACGAAATCACCGAATGCCTGACCAAACAGGGAAAGCATGATCGGAATGGAAAAATACAAAAGAACAAGGCCGCCAAAGATTACGAATGGAAGCGACACGAAATAAATCGGAATTTGCGGCGTCAGCTTGTTCAGCAGTCCGACCGCGAGATTGACCAGCAATGCATAGGCGATGAAGGGGCTGCCGAGCCTCAGAGCAACCAAAAACGCTTCGGCCAGTTCATCAACAAAACGGGTAAGCAACACGCCTGGATGAACCGGCGCATCAACCGGTAGAAACGAATAGGACATCACCAGCGCCCTGATGATTTGATGATGAAAATCAAGCGTAAACAGGATGATGATCGCAAACATCGATACCAGGGCGCCGGTCGCCGCCTGCGGCTCTGCATCATCAAGCACCGCACCGCCAATGCCACCAAGGCCGATGGAATTTGCAATTGCCGCGCCCATGAAACCAAGCGCAAGAAGATAGACGCGCGCCACCAGGCCGATAAAGACACCAGTGACGGTTTCCGTGGCAAGCAACATTGCCAGCTCAGCCGGCTCCCGCGAGATATGGGGCAAAATGTAGTCCCCCACAGTGACCATCATCGGCAGTACCATCGCAATGACGACGAACAGTCTGATACGGGTCGGCAGCCTCGCGCTGGAAAAGCCGGGCATCACCATAAAACAACCGCCAATGCGGGAAAAAGCGATGAACGCGGAAAGCAGCCAATCGGGAATATCCGCGATCAAGATATCGACCCAAGCACATTGATCTCGACGCCCTTGGCGATTTCGACATGCGACAGGACCGAAAGATTGGGAGACAAGCGCTCGATTATCATCCGGACATAGGGCCGCGTTTCGGGTGCCGTCACGACGGCAAATTTCTTGCCCGTTTCCTGTTGCTCGCGAATTACTTTCTGCGCCTGTTCGCCAAACTCTTCAAGCAAACGCGGATCGACGTCAAACTCACGAACCTCTCCATTGGCATCGCGTTTCAATGCCTGATGAAACGCCATGTCCCACCGGTTGCCGAGACGTAGGATCCGCAAAACGCCATCCTCGGTAATATCACCGCATAATTGTTGCGAGATACGCAGCCGCACATGCTCGACAATCTGCTCAGTGCGCCGGATATGGGCGGCAATCTCGGCAATGGCCTCGATGATGAGATGCAGGTTGCGGATTGAAACCCTCTCGGCCAGAAGCAGTTTCAACACTGCTTGCAGGCCCGGATAGGAGATATGTGTGGTGCATACTTCGTCGACCAGCTTGCGGTATTCAGGCTCCTGCCGGTCGATCAGAGCCTTCATGTCCTTATAGGAAAGCAGCTGTGGCAGATTGTTGCGAATAACTTCGCTCAAATGTGTCAGCAGCACCGACATATTGTCGGCGGTCGGAATTTGCGATTGCTTGATATCCTCGCCGAATGTTTCAGGAACCGAAAGCGCCTTCATCGAGAACGCCGGTTCGCGAACCTCCTCTGCCGGGATGTCAGCCAATTCGTCCCGGCTTGCAAAAACCAAAAGTTCTCCAACCCGCATCTCATAACTGGCGACGACCGTACCGTGGATCTTGATTTGATAGGATTTGTCGGAAATCGAAAAATCATCGGACAATCGAACTTCCGGGACGACAAACCCGTATTGGACGGCGAATTTTCGCCGCATCCTCGACATGCGAAACGCCAGTTCCTGACGTTCGGGAAGCATTTTTGCGGCAAGCTGTTTTCCAAGCAGGAGCTCTATCTCGGCTGTTTCGAGCGACGCCTTGATGGAATCCTTTTCATGATCGGACTCCTCCTGATCCTTTTGCTTTTGAGCTTCATCAGCTGCCGTTTTCCGCCTTAGGATTCGAAGCGGAATGATATAGGCGATACTGGCCATCAGCCCCGCCAGAATAAGAAATGGAAAGAGGGGCAGCCCCGGCACCAGCGCAAGAGCGAGCAGCAATGCTGCGGCGACATAAAGCGCCCTTGGATAGGCACTCAACTGGCCGAATACGGCCTTGTCCGCCGATCCTCTCGTGCCGCCCTTCGAAACCAGCAAGCCGGCGGCAAGCGAAACAATGAGTGCGGGGATTTGTGAAACAAGCCCGTCGCCGACCGACAGTTTGGTAAATATGTCGGCTGCCTGCGACAACTCCATGCCGTGACGGGCATAGCCGATGATCATGCCGCCCAGAATATTGATTGCGGTGATGATCAGCCCGGCGATCGCATCACCGCGGACAAATTTCGACGCACCATCCATCGCACCGAAAAAGGCGCTTTCCTCTTCCAGTTCCTGCCGCCGTTCCCGGGCTTCCTTTTCGGTGATCATGCCAGCCGACAAATCGGCATCGATGGACATTTGCTTGCCGGGGATCGCATCCAAGGTGAAGCGCGCTCCAACCTCCGCGATACGTGTCGATCCCTTTGTGATGACAACAAAATTGACGATGATCAGGATGAGGAAGACGATAAGGCCGATGACAAAATCGCCATCCATCACCAGGCGGGAAAAGCCGCCGATCACATATCCGGCTGCGTTTACACCCTCATGGCCCTCCGACAGGATGACCCGCGTGGTTGCGATGTTGAGCGACAGGCGCAGCATCGTCGCAATCAGCAAGACTGTCGGAAAGGCCGAGAAATCGAGTGGCCGGGTTATCCAAAGCGCAACCATGAGGATGAGAACAGAAAGAGCAACCGAAACAGCCAGCCCGAAGTCAATCAGAAATGGTGGGATCGGCAAAAACAAAACAGCAAGAATGAAGACAATTCCCGTTGCCAGGAAAACGTCCTTACCGTGATTTTTTGTTTCAATCACGCCCGTTTCAAATAACGACATGCTGCCTGCTTCAATACTATCGGTTCACATTGACACGATAGCGGCCGAGGCTTGCGTGAGGCTCTTCGCCAAGTTTATTTGCCGGCTAAAATATCATTCCAGACCACGCGCCGGCAGACCGCGAAAACCGCAGCACCCCTGACCGCATGTCTTCACGGACCAATTTTTGATTGAATTAGAGCGTATCCGGTTAAACTTAAATTCTGCCGGCGAGCTGGATTTCGCTTAGAAACCGTTTTCGATACGGTTGAACACGACTTGGGAAAGCGCGCCGATTTGCCCACCGATGAAGGGCGCGGTAATAGCAACGGCGGCGAGTATCGCCAGAATCTTCGGAACGAATGTGAGTGTGACTTCCTGGACCTGGGTCAATGCTTGTATCAGGGCGATCGAGATACCCACGAGCATGGCCGCCACGATAGCCGGAGCAGATGCGGCAACAACCGTCCAGATCGAGAACTGCATCAACTCCAGTGCATCGACCTCATTCATCAGCTGATTTTGACGCCGCCCGAAACGACCATTTGTTCGCCGCTGTCCAAAATGGCAACGATACCATCATTGTAAATTTTCACCTCTTTGACAGTACCTGTCACCTTATCGTCTGGCGAGGTGATCGTCCTGCCAATCAGTGAATCGGCCTGCGAAATATATGAAACATTGAGCATCTGGTCGATTTTTTTATTGAGCTGCACCGATTGTTCCACATTGGAGAAACTTGCAAGCTGCGCAACATATTCGGTGGACTCCATCGGCTTTGTCGGGTCCTGATTTTGCATTTCAGCCACAAGCAGCCGGAGGAAGGTCTGATAGTCGACATTTGCCGCCGAAGGAGTCGGCGCCTGTTGCTGTGACTGCGATACTGGAGAGACGCTGTTCATCTTGTGCTATCCTGCTGCAAGTTGCGGTTGGGGTTGTTCGACAATGTGCCCGGGCGCCTGGTGCGCCGCCTTCGAAGCGGAGAGTATTTTTTCCTCATGGGGATAGAGCGCGCGGATCGAGCGCAGCGCAATATAAATCTTGTCGTCACGGATCAGTTCGTCAATGATCTTGAGCTCGGACAGGATATGGGGGTTGGTAAATGTCTCCGTCAACGCCGACAGGTTCTTGCGAAAGAGGTCGAGTGCGACATCAGCATCTTTTGGTGACATGACCAGCAATTGTGCGACAAAATACAATTGCTTTAGCGGCGTTGTTGCCTCATCCGCCTGGAGCACGTGATTTTCAAGCAAAAACTGCACATCGTTCAAAAATTCAAGCGACGTCTTTCTGTCTACCTTGATGACCGCACCATTGATGTAGATGCGCTCATTTGCCTTAAGTGAGACTTTGAAGCTGCTTTTCATTTTATTCCATCCCTTATTATCTGCGAGATGTCGATCAGACCTTCGAAATTGTCAGATTCGCCTTGTCTGATGGCATCGGCCTCCTTGAGTATCCATATTCCGATGGAGATGAGGCTGGCCCTCAATTCCGCGGGAAGCTCATTGTCATCATTGGCGAGGTCCTCCAGAAGTGAGCTCCAAAGCCTGACGACGAACAAGACCGCTTCGGATGCAGCCGGCGAACCAGCTCCCTGCTTGTCAGCCTCGGTAAGCAAATCGATCGAACGCTGTAACAACAGCCGCTCGCGATCCCTTGCATCAGATACAGAATCGGATTCGATCTCGGCATATTGCATCTGATACAAAGTCATTCTCCTTCAAAGAATCCGGTTAGGACACGAACCGCATCAGGCTGAGCTTCTGAATTCTGGCCGTAAGCGCGTAAGATGTTTCGATCTGGGTAATAAGTGACGTCAGCCGCGTGGAGGCCTCGTAGGGGTCAACGGCTTCAAGCGAATTGGCATGCTCGCCCAGGATATCAATCTGAGCTTCAAGCCGCTCATTGGCACTAGTGACCTGCTGTTCCAGCAATCCGACCCGGCCCTGCAAATTCGCCAGATTGCCGACGGCGCTACCTGCCAATTGTCTTGTCTTACTGGCAACGGCGGACCGGGCTTGTTCACCGAGATTTCCAGAGAACAGTTCCACCGTGATAACGCTTGCCATGACGGCCTGGCGAAAACCGTCTTCATTCGCGCTCACCGATGTCGTCACGCTCTGGGTAAGTGTTATCCGCGACAAAATCGCATCGTCAGCGGCGGCTGACACATTCGTTGCCCAGCCAGTGCCAAGAAATTGCGGTTCGACAACCGTATCGAGAAATGTTCCCATCGTTGCCGCATCAATCGCCTGCGCTGCGGCATCATCCTTGCTAAATCCGAAGAAGGTGGAAAACGCTGTATCAAACGCAGCCTTGGCGGGGCCTGTTTCATAGTCGGTTATCGGCGGCGCATCACTATTGACGCCGGAAAATATATAGTCGCCATTGTGGCTGGTATTCAAAATAGCGGTAATATCAGCGAGCGCGGTTTTTGCCACGCTGGCGAGAACAGATTGGTCCGCATCGAGACCGACACCGGAGGCCGTGCTGGACAAAATATCCTCTGTGCGGGAAACAATCTGGCTAATCGCACTTTGCGACACTTTCATCCGGCTTGATGCAAGGCCGTTCGTATCAATCAGCGTCTCCAGACGCTGCATATCACCTTTCAGCGAAATGAACTTCCCGGTCTGGTGCCCAAGTGTGAGACCAATATCGTCCAAACGGCCAGTCGATACCTCCCGTTCGGCGGAAGCCAGCTGCGACTGGGCGCTGGCCATCGAATACCGAAGCGCCTGAGAAATCGACAGTGAGGAGATATACGGAACTTTCATCGCTTACCTCACCGCCGCAAGCAGATCTTGCAGCATTTCGTCCACCGCCCTGATCAGGCGCGCAGAGGCTTCAAACGTATGTTCAAGATCCAGCAGCCTGGACATTTCCTGGTCGAGATTGACCCCGGTCTCGGCCGTCAGGGTGGATGTCAGGCGAACATAAAGCGCGTCTTTGGTGGCAGCTGCGTTGCTGGCATCGGAACGGTAGCCTTCAAGCCAGCTGACCGAACCGGCTGCAAATGACAACAGCGATTTGTCGCCGCCAATTCCGGTCGCTCCATCAAAGGTGATCGGCTTGTCAAGCTGCTCACCAAAGCGGATCAGGCGATCGGAAAATGCGGCCGCACCGGTTGTGTTTTCAACATAGGCAGCGCCGTTTGCACCGCCGTCACGCAAAAGCGCCGGGTTTCCACCCTCTGCCGGATCGAACAGTGCATTAACCGAGATGGATTGTGCCAGCCCCGGTACGACTGTTCCCGCCGGAGGCAGTCCCGGCCCGCCCGGATAGGTAAACAGTCCCGCCAATGGGGGAAGACCGCCGCCTGAAGGATCGTTTTCGGCAAACTGTTCGATCAGACCGCGCGCCACCTCGTCGAGTTGGCCTTGAAGATTGACCGTTACCGTATCGCGCACCTGCAGCAACGCCCCAAGAGTGCCTTTGGCGGTTGTATTGCTGCCTGTTCCAGCTGAAAGCTGAATACCGTCAACCCGCACCGCACTGCCCACGGTCGTCGGCCCGTAAGCAGGCTGCGCATCGAAGGTCACATTGCGAGGCGTCGTTTCAAACAATGTCGCCCCGCCAGAGACCAGGACAAGATCGTTGTTTTCGCGGTTAATTGTCGAGACCGGAACGATCTTGGAAATTTCCTTCAGTAGAGCGTCACGGTGATCAAGCGAATCGTTAATATCGCTACCCGCGATAGTGCCGTTCATCACTTTGAGGTTCGCATCATAAAACTTCGACAGCAGATCATTGAGCTGATCAACCGTACCGGAAATCTCTCCGTCGATGCTTGCCCGCGTGTTCTGGATGGAACTGGACGCATCATTCAGCCGCCGGACCAGATCCTTGGCGCTTTGCACCGCGCTCTCGCCAAGCAATCCGTTGGATGGGGATGATGAGTAGACCTGCAGCGCATCATGAAATTTGGTCAGACTTGCCGAAGCCGACAATTCGCCATCAGCGCCCACAAGCACCGATTTCAAATTATCAAGCTGATTGGAAATTGTCTGCTGCGCCGAATTTTCCGAAAGCGCACGAATACTGCCCTGGAACAGGTCGAGCGCAGCATGCCTGCGGATCGACACGACCCGGGCGCCGGGCGTGAGTGATTCCAGCGCGGCGGATCGTCTCGTGTAGTTTTCGTTTTCTGAGTTGGTGATATTGGTCGACACCACGCTCGTCTGCCGGCCGACATTAAGCAGCGACGTTTGTGCGATATTGAGCGCGGTTGTAAGAGACATCCTATTTCCACGGGGCTGTCATGCCCCGCCTCCGGAATTTCAGGCCGCCTAGACTGTTAGACAGCCACATAAAAAATCCTATCGCTTAAGATTAACCAGAACGTCCATGAGATCGGACCCTGTCTGAAACACTTTGGAATTGGCCGTATAGCTTCGTTGCGATTGGATCATCGAGGTCAATTCATCCGCGATATCCACATTGGATGCTTCAAGCCTGCCGGACAGGACCCGGCCCCGGTCACCATCAGCGGGGAAGCCGATCTGAATGTCGCCCGAATCCGTTCCCTGGGTATAGGTGTTTCCGGAATGGGCCTGAAGAAGATCAGGACTCATCACCGTGGCAATCGGGATACGGTAAAGCGGCTGAAGACTACCATTGTCGTAACTGGCATAAATCGTGCCATCTTCTGCTATGGATATAGACTCGACAAATGCCGGCGGATTGCCGTTCACATCGGTCGCAATAACCATGTAGTCGGTGGCCAACTGTGTCATTTCGGACAAGTCGACGTCGACGGTTACACCATCAGGCACCGCAAATGCGATTTGGGTCGAACTGGCAGTAGCAAGCCGCCCATTGGCCGGATCAAAAGTCAGGGTCGTCGTGGCCATCGCCCCGCTGGCATAAGGAAAGCTCGTATCAGGGGCCGCATCGGCCTGATTGTAGACTGCCACTTCCCAGGTATTTGCCGCAGTTTTGGTGAAATAGACATCGAGAACGACCCGGCCGCCAAAATTATCATGCACAACCATCGAGGATTTTTGCGTGAAATCCGTCGTGGCCAGATTGGACGATGGTGTATCTCCCGTCACAATATCTGCGGCTTGTGGAAGGTTGGCAACAAACTCGCCAAAGGTCGACGGTGTCGCAGCCAGGTCGGTGTTGTTTATGGTCACCATTTCCAGGCCTTCAAAACCATTGGCAACAGCGCTCGGGATGCCGTTTGCATAGCTGTATCCAGTGAGATACTGGCCTGCCGCATTGACCAGCCGGCCCTCGTCATCGGGAACGAAGGATCCCGCCCTTGTAAGAAACGGGGAACCGTCACTGTCATGGACGATAAAAAACCCGTCACCATCAATTGCAAGATCGGTAGACGAAGACGTTGGGTTAAGCACCCCTTGCAGACTGATCGCTTCGCGCACCGTGGTGACGACGCTGCCAGGGTTGTATTGAGCCTTGGTTCCAGGAACGACAAGCGTCGAAAAAGCAATACTTTTGCGCTTGTATCCAACGGTGTCGGAATTGGCGATATTGTCGGCGACGGTCGACAGTCGATTGGCTTGAGCACTCATGCCGGAGACGCTCGTTCTCATCAGATTGTACAAACTCATAAACAGATCCTCACATTTGATCTCACGAGTATTCTAGCGAACCAACCTTGCCCGAAGCTCACGCATCGGACACAGCCGCCCCCGAGAACAGCCGCTCTAGGCTTCTCTCAGCAAGCGATACCCAAGGAACCGTTTGGAATCGATCGGGTCCGAACCAAGCACGGACCTCAATTTCTTACGGAGTTTGCTGATGTGGCTTTCGACAACGTTTTCTTCGACGCCGGATTCGAAAACACCATAGATGGCATCGAATATCTGCGCTTTGGTCGCCCGCCGTCCGTCAATCGAAGCAAGATATTCAAGAATACGCCTCTCACGGCGAGGCAGGGGAAACTGCTCGCCGGCAACTTCGGGGTCGCGCCCATCGAAGAAGACTTTCATCTCACCCAATGTCATGGAATTGTCTTTTTCAGGCGAGCGGCAGCGGATAGCTGAAATGCGCGCAAGTATCTCGCGAACATGCACCGGCTTGCGCACGACGTCATCGGCGCCGCGTTCAAACAGGCTAAGTGTATTTTCCAGCGAACTGCGCTCGACCAGCGCTATCACCGGAGCATTTATTTTTGCACGCACTGTCTTGGGCGATATCCGCTCCATCTCGTCTTGCCCGATCAAACAGGCACCAACGGAACTCAAATCCTCATTGCCAGCACTACTAATCCAATCGTCGAACTCGTCGACTTTGAACCCGGCACTTGAGAATCCTTCACGATCAAAGAGCGATGCATAGCCCTGTGTGACCATATCGCGTTCATCAACGATGACAATCATGTCATGTCTCCCGAATCAGCTGTCACACCGCCACCTATTACGATACGGGTAAACGCGATTCGCTGGCAATGGCCAGAAACAGCATGCGAAATATAGCTATCGTTATCTAGTTGAATTAATTTAATTATTCAAAAATCAGCGCTCAAACTGCAATCTCTAATTGAAGTAATTTACATCATTCCCGCTGGCTACAGGTAAGGGTCTTTTAACGATCGCGCTATGACGATGATCTGCAAAAAGACCTTGCCTTTGCGGTCCATTTTCCAAAGCCGGTCGCCACCATATTCGCAATCACCCTGCAAACATATTTTTTCTGCGCCGCATCATTGTTCGGTCCCGCGTGATAACGCGCCACCGCAAGCGTCCACATCCGGTGTTTGCGTTTCAACCGCAAAAGAAACCGGGCGGCATATTCGACATTGGCTGCCGGATCGAGCATCTCATCGAGGTTGCGAAAATTCTCCGCATGATAGTGGTGATTGATCTGCATGCATCCAAGATCAATCAAGTTTTTGCCTTGGGATTTCGCTTCCCTGAATGCCCGCTTGGCTTCAAGGCGCGACTTTGCAAATACCGCCTTGCCAGCAATATTCAAGGCATAGGGCTGAAGGCTTCCCTTGCGCCCGGTCTCCGTCAGACCGATTGAATAAAGAACGCCGAGAGGAATGTTGTGACGCGATGAGGCAGCCAGGATTTCACGCTCGCACGGATTGTCTTTCGCGTAGGCACCTGCGGCAGAAAGGACGCTAGATATAAATACCGGAAGCAGAATCTTCATCGCCATCATCGTTTTCCCGTTCGCTTTTCTGCTTCTGTTGCCCCTCAATGAAACCATTCCTTCCATCACGACCGCCGTCGCGGTCGCCGTCACGAACGCCCGTATGATGCTGACCGCGATCTCCATTCTGCCCGCCAGCCGTTTGATCCTGTTGGCCGCCGGTGATGGATATTTCGTCGATCTGAAATCCCAGACTGCGCAATGTGTTCTGAATAATCTGCTTGTCCTGGGCCAGCTTTTGCAACGTCTCGTCGTTTTCCACACGTAACGATACCGACAGGCGATCCCCGCTCATCCGGATTGTCGCGGTCACGGCGCCAAGCTCGGCGGGATGTAATTGAAGCCGCAGATTTTGCTGGCTCATCCCATCCTTCGGCGACACGTCAACCCAGCGGGCAGCACTTGCCTCGGCGACATGGCGGGACCAGTTGCTGTTTTGCCGGATAGCTGTCAGCAGCGATGAAGTCGCCGGATCCGGCCGTGTCGAGCTTTGGCCATCCAAACCATCAACCTGCCCATCTGCAGTTTTCCGCAACGGTTCAGATGTCCCGTCTTTCGCATCCGGGACGGCTGCCGAACCGGACCGGATCTGTGACAAGACAGATGGAATTTCTTTCAGGCCGGCACTTCCTGTTGACTTGCCACCGGATACATTTGTCGCCCCGGCAGGCAGATTGCCCGGATTAGAAGCCAAATTTGCAGTTTCGATAGCCACCTTATTTGCACTGGCGGCACTGGCAGGTCTGGTTGCACGTTCTGCACCGGGCAATAGCTGGCCGCCGGCAGGATCAGACAGTGCATTGCCAGGTGGTGCGGCTTTCGCAGGCGAAGACGGCATTTGATTCAAGGCGCCATCATTTGCCACCTTCAGCTGCCCACGCGGATCGGCAGGCGCCTTGCCGTCATCACCGGCCGAACTGCGTTTCACATCCGCCTTTGCAACGGAAACACTTGCTACATTCATCACCGGTTGATCAGCCGGAACGAGCCCATCGGTCTTGATCTTTGGCGCGGTTTTTTCCGATACCGCATCGCCGCTAAGCCCTTTGGCAAATCCTTTGTGCCGATGATCGTCAATCCTTGTCAGAGGTGAATCCGGCTTACCCATGAAACCCACCTCGATATCGAGATGCATGCCGGCATCTTTAGCCGGCAATTCATCGGCCATCTCATCCTGATCATCCACCGCATCTGAGGGGCGTTCTCTGGTTTTTTGGAATTCACCCGGCCGGAATCCGGCTTTGACTGTATTTTTTTCAGTAGCCGGCGTCTTATTTTTCGGCTCTGCTTTGTCTTTGGATGAGAGCAGTTGAGAAAACTGATCGTCAGGCACATTTTTCTGATCCGGCCGATTTAGTGATTTCGGCGCCGCGCCTGGGTCAAGCGGTAAGATATTAGCGTTCATTTCGCATTGCCTTCAATCAAGCTGTCGATTGCATTGAGCCTTGCCCTGGTCTTCGCGAGCAACTCATCGGCATCGACGATTTCCTGTGATTGCGGTTGCCCGGCTTTTTTTGACCCCTCAGTGTCCTCAGACATTTCCATATCGTCTTGAGCAAGGTCGAGGCCCTCTATCGGCGCAAACACGGCTTTGGTAACGGCCCGGGCAGCGGCCAGAATTCCGCGGTCCTTCTCCGGCAGCTTTGTGGCATCGATGTCATCAAGCTCCTTTAGCCGTTCAATCTCTCCATCATCCAGCAAAGCCGAAATGCGCGAATAGAGGTTGGACTGCAAACCCGTCCGTTCGCCGGGCTGACGCTCCCCGGATGATTGGTCCTGACCTGCAGCAATGTTGTCCTTTGCCAATTGTCCATTGATCATCGAGGCGGCGAATTCAGATAGCTGCAAATGACCTGCGACCGCGGCCTGCCTGGCAAGACGCAGATAGATCGCATCGCGAAACGCCGGTGGCATTGTGCTGGCGATGCGCTTGATGTCCGTCTGGGTCCTGGGGCCCTTCATTGAGAGAATTCCGTTGACCAGCATCTCGGCAAACTGATTTGCATAGGGAGAGGAGATGAACCTGCGGGCGTAATCGGCAGAGGCGTCATTAAAGCCGGCACGGTTGGTCGTCTTCATATAAAGTGCCATCAGCCGCCGTAACGCCGATTCTTCAACCAGCGTTCCAGGCCCAAGCAACCGCGCCTTGATCAGACTTTCAATTGCCAGCTGGTCATCATGGTTGACGTTTGCATTTCCCTTTGCCAGCGCGATATAGGCTGCAACCTCCGGATCAAGCGTCAACGGGTCGACGGCCGCGAAAGTTGCACGCGCCTCGTCCTGGCGCCCGGAAACATAACTGACCACGCCTGCCGCCAATGGATAGAGAGGCTGATCCTCCCCAATAACCGGCGCAAGCGATTGAACCGTTCGCGGATTGCCTCCCGAAAGCCCGTAGGCGATCAACGCCCTTATGTTTCTTGGATCGGCAATTTTTTCAGCAGACGCTTGCCGAAACCCTTCATCGGTCATCACGATCAGCTTGCCCTGCATTGTCAACGCAGCCTTGTCCCCCCCGGCGATGCGGTCCTGGACATTCTGCAATGATCGCATGAGCTGGAAGGGCTCCAATGGCGGCAGTTCGGCACCTGCCGCAGTTTGGCTCAAGCCAAGAAAAACAGTCGCGGCTAAATAAATCCCTTTTCCGACTGGGCCAGGCATTATTGCACCTCAAGAAGGATCTCTATGCGGCGGTTTTCCGATGCATTTGGATTGGCCTTCACCTTGAGCACCCGGTCGGCAAACCCGGAAATCTGCGAGATCCGGTTTTCCGCAAGCCCGCCACGGACCAACATGAAATAGGCGGCCTGCGCGCGCGCTGAGGACAATTGCCAGTTTCCATATTCACCACCGGCAAATGGGCGGCTGTCGGTGTGGCCATAGATCCGGATGTTTCCCTCCCGTTTGGAGAGCACGCTTGAAATCTTCTCCATCGCCAGGATGATATCGCGTTTGGGCACGGCCGAGCCGATTTCAAACATCGAATTATCAAGCTGGTCGGTCATCGAAATCATCACACCCTCATCCACGGTGGTGACAGTGAGGCCGGATGCGTTCTTATTCTCAAGACCAAAAACTTCTGTCAGCGCCTCTTCAATATCCTTCATGGTTTGCTTCAAAGCCGGGTCCTGATCAGTCTCGCCTTTGGCCTGATCCGGCTGCATCGGCTGCACATCTTTTTCGCCTTTGGCCTGATCCGGCTGCGCATCTTTTTCGCCTTTGGCCATTTCTGCTTGTTCTTTTGCCGGCTTAGCATCCTCAGTTGCCTGCATTTTTTTGGCTGCCTGATCGTCACCCTCCTCAGCCATCTCCGCCGGTTTCTTTGCCAGCTCATCAGCTTTGGTTTCCGGGGGCATTTCCTCGGCTTGGTCGTCGGATTTTTCCGCTTTCATCTCGTCAGTCTGATCGATGGCAGCGGTTTTCGCAGATGAATCGGTATCCTGAACGCCAGGTTCTTCACCGGTCTTAGAGAGTTGATCCCTGTTTATTGCCTCGGCATTCCAGAAATCCGGCGCGAACGGGTCACGGTAGGTCAAGCCGCTAGCACCCTCCTGTCCGCCTCCAGATGCCAAAACCGCAAGCCCGGTATCCTCCCCACCAGCATCATCCCCGCTGGCATCTCCAGACGCAACGATCCGGTCGAGAACCTCATAGGGTTGATTGCTCAACTCCTGATCAGTTGGCGGCGCTTCGGATTCCTCATCAGCGTTTGTTTCCTCTGTTTTTTCCTGCTCGACTGTTTCCTCATCTGGATCAGCAACATCCGCCGGGGCCCCCGACTTTTCATCGAGCCCTTTTTCACTTCGATTGCGGTCCACCAGCTTCACCGGATTGAAATAGCTGGCGACGGATTTTTTGGTTTCTTCATTTGCAGCATTGATCAGCCAAAGAACCAGAAACAGGGCCATCATCGCAGTCATGAAATCAGCAAAAGCAATCTTCCACGCACCGCCATGATGGCCGCCATCATGGTCGCTGCTGCGCTTAATGATGATGATTTCTTGTTTTTCTTCCTCAGTGATCAAGGTCGGCCTCTTCCAGCATGGCACGCCATTCGCCGATCCGGGTCTTCAAAACACGATCGTCGATACGAGCGGTCAGATCATCGGTATCGATCGGGTTGAATGAAACATTGGCCTCAAGCCCCGCTAGTTCAGGTTCCAATTTTTCGAGCAGTTTTTCCGGCCCGCAGATGGCGACGTTCAAGGCATCGGATTCCACGATTTCCCGGGACACCGCCTGGCAAAATGCATCAAGGCTGCTCTGTTCGATTTTCTCGCCCGCAATCACCCGCAAGCCTTTTGCCAGCTCGTGCAGAATATCGGCCGCAATCTCTTCACGCATCTGGCCCAGCGCCATCACCAGGGACTGGATTTCCTCACGTCCCAATTTGCCGGAAAGCACTTCGACTTCCTGCCTGTGCTGCCTTCGCAGTTCCTCTATTTCCTGCCTGTGCGTCTGGGTGAGCTTCTCGATTTCCTCCCATTTGGAATCATGCACGGATTCGATATCCGACAGAGGTCCAGCGTCCAAACCGGCCTCCAGGGCCAGATCGCCACCGGCACCATCTAGCGCGGTGAACGCCGGGTCGAGCCCGTCATGCGCGGACTTGAAATCAATTTCCGACAGCAGAGCAAATCGCTGCTCCTGCCCGGATTGGTCTGCGGCAATCAGATTGGAAAAATCAGGCAGACAGTTTGAAAGCTCGTTCAGGCCCATCACGCCGCCTCATTTTGAACCCAGCTACGCAAAACCTGGGCACTGCGTTCCTCGTCAAGGTCGACGATGGATTCCAAACGTTCCTGAGGCTGTGCCTTCATTCGAGCCAGCAGATCGTCTGTGGCCTCTTCCACGCCGGCTGGCAATGATATCGGGGCTCGCCGGTCGTCCCCAAGGGCGTGCATTTCACCGGCCCCACCGGCCCCACCGGCCCCGCCGGCCCCATCCATCAGCGCATTTTCCGGCATCGAATTGGCGATCGGCTGCATGGTGTTGGCAGATCCATCCCCGCCGGTTTTCTCGATCGCGCGAATGAGTGGTTTAACGCCCATGAACAGCACCATGAGCGCCACGACAACAAATGCCCCGGCATTGATGAGCGTTCCGACATGTTGTCCGGCCTTTTCCATCAAACCCGGCGCGGCGATTTCCTCGCCAGCAAGCTCATCGAGGAAATCGACAGCGGTAACATTGATGACATCGCCGCGTTCTTCATCAAAGCCGGCCGCCGTTTCGACAACCCTCTCGATCTCGGCAATCCTCTCTTCGATCGCGTCCTTGGATGCATCTGCTCCGAGAATCTGCATCAGCCTTTCACGGTTCACGACAACTGAAATCGACATCCGGCGCACGGTAAACCCGTTGGAAGTCGTTGCAATGCGCTTGGAGCTAAGTTCATAATTTGTTGTCTCTTCGCGCCGCGCGCTTTCCTCTTTCGACAAAGCACCACCGGCTGAACCAACCTCCTCAGGCAGGTTCTGTTCGACGGTCGCCGGTTCCGCGCCGGCCTCCTGGCTTGCACTTTCCTCCAGTTTGACGACTTGCACCGACCGTTCGATCCGCGAATCCGGATCGTAGATGGTTTCCTCGATCTGCTGGCGATCGGTATTGATATCGGTGCGTACATTGGCGCGGAAATTGTCACTGCCGAGATAAGGGGCAAGCACGCCACGGATATTCTGGGAGATCTGGCTCTCCACCATCTGCTCGATACCGACATTGCCGGTCAAAGTGCCGTTCATCGGATCTTCCCCGCTTGCGAGCAATTTGCCCGAAGCGTCCAGAACCGTAACATTGTCATGCACCAGCCCGGGAACGGCAGCGGCAACCAGATGCCGGACCGAATAGGCCATTCTTGCATCATCCGATTCGTCCGAGCGGACAATGACGGATGCCGTCGGCTTTCTGGAGCCGCGGCGAAAATTGCTGTCGTCGGACATCACGATATGGACGCGCGCCGCCTTGACACCATTGATGCTCTGGATCGAGCGGGCGATCTCGCCTTCGAGCGCGCGAACACGCGTCACCTCCTGCATGAATGAGGTAAGGCCGAGAGAACCGAGATTATCAAAAAGCTCATAGCCTGCGCTGTTGCTCGCCGGCAGCCCCTTTTCCGCCAATATCATCCGCGCGATGCTTGATTTACCGGGCGGCACCAGGATCGACGTACCAGCGCTGTTGACGTCATAGGAAATACCGGCATCGCCCAGAACAATGCCCATGCGGCTAACATCGCCCCGTTCCAGCCCGACATAGAGTGTCTCAAAGGCCGGTCTGTTGAGATAATAGGCACCAACACCGATCAAAGCCATGATCAGCAGCCCGGCTGCCGCCATGGTCATCAGGCGTTTGATCCCTAGAGACGCAAGATTTGAAAATACAGACTGCAACTGTTCCGGCACGCTTCATGCTCCTGTGGCAGGAAGACAATAGCCGGGCAAGCTTGCGCGAAAGTGGCGCTAAACCTTTATAAATAGTAAACAAAACGGGCCGCCAATGGCGGCCCGTTAATTTCTGTCCGGAAAATACTACCGGAAGAGTGAAAGGATCGACTGAGCGCTACCATTGGCGATCGAAAGCGCCTGGACGCCGAGCTGCTGCTGAACCTGAAGAGCCTGCAGACGGGTCGATTCCTTGTTCATGTCGGCATCGACCAGCTTACCAATGCCCCGGTCAACGGCATCCATCAGATTGGATACGAAGTCCGTCTGCATCGATATGCGCTTCTTAGCTGCACCAAGATCGGAAGCTGCTGTGGTCATCGATGCGTAGGCTTTATCGACCTCCGTAATCATCTCATCGATATCAGTATTATCAACACCGGTAGCCGTTATATCCAGGCCCGAAACCGTTGTCGTCACAGCACCCCCACCCGTTGTGGTAAAATTCGTATCCAAAATACCAGCTTTACCCGTTGCCGCCTTATCGAACAGCACATTTGTGGTAATGCCGATGGTTCCAACGGAGACAGCACCGGCCGAATCACGGGTAAACGACGCAACGATCGATTTTACTGCGGAGTATCCGGTTGCGCCTTTGTCATCGGTCAACCAGTTTTCACCGCTGAAACTAGCGGAAGCTGTAATACTGGTCAGCTGATTTTGCAGAGCATCGATCTCGCTTTGGATCTTGGCGCGATCAACACCAGGCTCGCGGGCCGCAACCAGCTTGGACTTGATTTCATCGACAACCTCGATCGAACTGTTAATCGCCGTATAGGCAATATCGACCTTTGCAGCACCAAGTCCAAGCGCATCCTGAACCGTGGACAGTGCCTTGTTATCGGACCGCATTGTCGTAGCAATCGACCAATAGGCGGCGTTGTCGCTGGCTTCAGCAACCCGCAAACCGGTCGAAATTCTACTCTGTGTGGATTGCAGAGCCTCGTTGGTACTCTGGAGGGTCTTCAGTGCGGTCATAGCCGACACATTTGTCATAATACTGGACATACTCGTCCCCTTTTTTTACTCAACTGATACAGCAGGGACATACCGGGTTTTCCGGTACAGCGGATCGGCGTCATGCCATTCGTCGGTAAGACAAACCGCTGTCATGACCAACTTATCTCACGAAGGGGCCTTAAAAGGTGTGAAACGCGGTTGGCAAAGGGGAATTATGGTTATGAAATTCCTAACCCGCTCAGTATCTTAGATCCTGCCAGCAAACTGATCTCGGATTTTCTGGCGGGGCCTGAATATAATCAGGCAAAAGACCTGATCATGCTGCCGACAAGCAGGTTCCAGCCGTCAATCAGCACGAAGAACAAAATCTTGAAGGGAAGCGCAATGACGGTCGCCGGCAGCCCGGCTGCCGCCATGATCATCAGGCGTTTGATCCCAAGAGACACAAGATTTGAAAATACAGACTGCAACTGTTCCGGCACGCTTCATGCTCCTGTGGCAGGAAGACACTAGAGCGTGCGCAAAAAGCGGCGCTAAACCTTTATAAATAAGGCATTTTTTGCCCAAACGGAATCATATGTGCGAAAAATGCTTCAATGGTTCCAAGCCGATACTGCCGTTGTTGCGGTTCAAGGTAACCGCAAAACGCCCTAGTGGTCTTTATGTTCGAAACACTTGCTAAAGGCATTACGGTAACCGGATGCAAGCGTTTCGAACAGACCATTAGTAAACAAAACGGGCCGCCAATGGCGGCCCGTTAACGTCTATCCGGAAAATACTACCGGAAGAGTGAAAGGATCGACTGAGCGCTACCATTGGCGATCGAAAGCGCCTGGACGCCGAGCTGCTGCTGAACCTGAAGGGCCTGCAGACGGGTCGATTCCTTGTTCATGTCGGCATCGACCAGCTTACCGATGCCCCGGTCAACGGCATCCATCAGATTGGATACGAAGTCCGACTGCATCGATATGCGCTTCTTGGATGCACCAAGGTCGGAAGCCGCCGTGGTCATCGATGCGTAGGCTTTATCGACCTCTGAAATCATGCCGCTGATAACCGTATCATCAACATTTGCGGCTGTGATATCCAGGGTCGATACCGTGGCTGTCACATTCACCGGAGTAGCGGCGCCATTAGCTATTGTAAATTCTGTGTCCAGAATACCAGTTCTGGCAGACGCTGTCGTCCTCGTATCGAACAACACATTCGTGGTAATGCCGATGGTTCCAACGGAGACAGCACCAGCCGAATCACGGGTAAACGACGCAACGATCGATTTTAGTGCAGAGTATCCGGTTGCACTCTTGTCGTCTTTCAACCAGTTTTCACCACTGAAACTTGCTGAGTCTGCAATACTGGTCAGCTGATTTTGCAGAGCATCGATCTCGCTTTGGATCTTGGCGCGATCAACACCAGGCTCGCGGGCTGCAACCAGCTTGGACTTGATTTCATCGACAACCTCGATCGAACTGTTAATCGCCGTATAGGCAATATCGACCTTCGCAGCACCAAGTCCAAGCGCATCCTGAACCGTGGACAGTGCCTTGTTATCGGACCGCATTGTCGTAGCAATCGACCAATAGGCGGCGTTGTCGCTGGCTTCAGCAACCCGCAAACCGGTCGAAATTCTACTCTGTGTGGATTGCAGAGCGTTGTTGGTGCTCTGGAGGGTTTTCAGTGCGGTCATAGCCGACACATTTGTCATAATACTGGACATACTCGTCCCCTTTTTTTACTCAACTGATACAGCAGGGACATACCGGGTTTTCCGGTACAGCGGATCGGCGTCATGCCATTCGTCGGTAAGACAAACCGCTGTCATGACCGGCTTATCTCACGAAGGGGCCTTAAAAGGTGTGAAACGCGGTTGGCAAAGGGGAATTATGGTTATGAAATCCCTAACCCGCTCAGCACCTTAAGTTCAGTCAAAAGACTGGCCTCGGGTTCCTGGCGGGGTCTGAATATAATCAGGCAAAAGACCTGATCATGCTGCCGACAAGCAGGTTCCAGCCGTCAATCAGCACGAAGAACAAAATCTTGAAGGGAAGCGCAATGACGGTCGGCGGCAGCATCATCATACCCATCGCCATCGTCACCGTCGCGACGATTAGATCGATGATCAAAAACGGCAGCACGACCAGAAAGCCGATCTCGAAACCGCGTCTGATTTCGGAAATCATGAATGCGGGAACCAGCACATGCAATTCTATCGTGCTGTCTGTTGCGACCTCCTGCCCGCGTTCGCGCGCCAGATCCACGAATAGGTCCAGGTCCTTGTCGCGCACATTGTCGATCATGAAGCCGCGAAACGGCTCGGTGATACGGGCAAGCGCCTGCTCCTGGCTTATTTCCTCGTTCATCAGCGGTTTCATGCCATCCTGCCAGGCACGTTCAAACACCGGCGCCATGACATAAAAGCTCATGAACAAAGCAAGGCTGATCAGGATCAGATTGGCAGGCGTGGTTTGCAACCCGATACCGGTGCGCAAAATCGAAAACGCGATGATGAACCTGGTGAAACTGGTCACGGTGATCAAAAGGCCAGGCGCGATTGCCAGAACACTGAGCAACCCAAACAGCTGGATGATGGTGCCTGTTGTAGCGCCATCCGATCCCGGTACAAGTCCACCAAGATCAATTTGCTGTGCCTCGGCGCTACCCCCGATCGCCAACAAAATGAATATCGATGTCGCTATGATCGTTTTCATTCGAACAACAACACCTTTATCAGCACATCTTTGGCCAGTCCGTCGCTTCTGACCCTGACGATATCCCTCAGATCTGAGCGCATATGCAGATATCCGCTGGCACCGGCAACTTCGTGCAGTTTCAGCGAATGCATATACGCGAATATGTCCTGATGGATCGAACTGACGAGGTCGGGTTCGGGCTGGGCTTGAAACAGCACCGCCATCTCAAGGCGAACCCAGGTATCTTCCGGTTTGGCAACATTGGTGACGATGGGGTCAAGCGGCACCTCGGTCACAAGCGTCCCGCCGATGCCCTCTTCATCTTCCGCCTCGTCTTCCTCCGATTGCATCTTTTCGCCATCACCGGCTTTGGATGACATCTCGCCATCGCCGGCTGCATTGCCGTCGTCATCGGCCATAGCGGCATCCGGCCCGCCGGTTGCCCCGCCCAGAACAAACTGGCTGAACCCCCATCCACCGCCGATGGCCAGGGCGGTGACGAGAACCATTGCCAGGAGCTGTGAAACCATGGATCCCTTTTTCGGCTTTTCCTCGCCTTCGTCGGGTTCATCCTTTGCCATATTTCATTCCCCAAACCGCTCTAAAACGGCAATACCCGGTCCAGTATCTGCTGGCCGTAAGGCGGTTCTTGAACCTCCGATACCCGTCCGCGGCCACCGTAGGAAATCCGGGCCTCGGCAATACGTTCATAGGAGATGATGTTGTCGGGGCCTATATCGGTTGGCCTGACGATGCCGGCGATCTTGAGAATGCGAAGCTCGGAATTGACAAGCACTTCCTGCGAGCCCTGGATCAGCAGATTTCCGTTCGGAAGCACGTTGGTAACGATTGCGGCCACCGAGAGATTGATCTTTTCTGATCGCACCGTCGCGCCATCACCGGCAAAATCCGTCGTGGAATCAATCTTTGCCCTGGCTGAGCCGCTTTTTCCCACCCCTTCCAGATCAAACGTTCCCGACAGGCCGATCCCCTTGTTCGCTGTTCTGCTCCGATCGGTCTTGTTGTTCAATTGTGCCTTGTCGGAAATGGCGATGAGCACGGTGAGAATATCCCCGTTTCTCATTGCCCGTCGGTCGGTAAAAAGATCGCTTCGCCGGTCATCCCAAAGAGAATAGCGGTTTACCGCCGGTGGCGGCGCAGTTGGAAAACGGTCAAGCGACTGCTCGTTTACGGGAAGTCCGGAACCAACCTCCGACACAACAGGAGGTTTGCCGATCTCCTTGATCGGCGAGGCGCAGCCCTGGATTATCGCGGTCGAAAAAACAAGAAGCGTTAACCGCATCATGACGGCTCCTCAAGACTTGCCGAAGCCGACATCACACCGGTTATCATGGCCGCCTTACTCGCATCCATCTCATTGAGTATGACCCCGGCCTGCCGCGGAGAAAGCTTCATCAAAATGACGGCCGCAAGATCGACGCCGAGAAGTTCCAGCCTGGCCGCTGCCGCGTCAGGACGCATTTTCGCATAAATCTCGATCAGCGTTCCGTTCGCCATTTTCAAGAACTCGTCCCGGCGTGCGACCCATTTTTCATATTCCATGCTTTTCTGTTCCAGGACCGCGATGCGCTTTTCAACATCATCCTGCAACGCACGCAATTCCGCTGCCTTCAGCGCATAGCGCCGATCCCGCGCCGCATCGGCGATATTGGTGCAAAATCTCTGGATTTCGTTATTGGAGTATGATTCCGACGCATCCGCCTCGGCAGCAACTGCATCGCTAAGGACAGCGCCGGGAAGGATTATAGCCGCACCACCGGTCAGAAGAGCCAGCAATGTGATGGTCAGCGCAAACCGTAAATTCAACATTTCACACCTCATTGCAAAACCAGTTCTGCCTGCAAGGCACCAGCCGTCTTGATTGCCTGCAGAATTGAAATGATGTCACTGGGCTTGACCCCCAATGTGTTCAGCCCCTCAACAAGCGATTGAAGCGACGATCCCTCGATAGTCGACAATTGGGTGCCTTCCTGATTGGCGTCGATCACCGTTGTGTCCTGGACTGCGGTCTCGCCGCGTGAGAACGGCGCCGGTTGAACAATTTGGGGAAGTTCGGTCACCCGCACCGTCAAGGATCCGTGACTGATCGCCACTTTGGAAATGCGCACATCCTGACCGATGACAACGGTGCCGGAACGCTCATCCATGACCACACGCGCTATTGTATCCGTCTCGACGACCAGCCGTTCAATCTCGGCAAAGAACCTGGCGGCCGAGACTTTGGGCGGCTTGGCCACCGCAATGGTGCGCGAATCCTGTTCGGCGGCAAACCGGGCGCCATAGCGCTGTTTGGTATAGGCGTTGATGGCATCGGTAACCGCAATGGAGGTCGAAAAATCGGGATTTCTCAATTGCAGAATAAACGTGTCCTGATCGGCCAGCCGTCCGCCAACTTCGCGCTCGACAATGGCGCCTCCAGGAATACGTCCTGCCGTCGGAACACCCTGCGACAGGGTTTCGGCTTCGCCCTGGGCATAGAAGCCGGACACTGAAACCGGACCTTGCACCACGGCATAGATATCGCCATCGGCCCCGCGCAAAGGCGTCATGACAAGCGTGCCGCCGGCAAGTGAGGTGGCATCCCCAAGCGAAGCGACATTGACGTCGATGCGCGCACCGGCCCGGGCAAAGGGCGGCAAATTGGCGGTAACGATCACGGCGGCTATATTTTTCGTTCGCGCAGCGCCATCATCAACCGCCACGCCAAGATTATCGAGCATCGAACGGACCGAGCGCTCGGTGAATGTCGAATTGCGCAAACTGTCTCCGGTGCCCTGCAGACCGATGACCAGCCCGTAACCGAGCAATTGATTCTCACGCACACTTTGCAATGTGGCGATGTCTTTTACACGTGAGGCGGTCAACACCGGCTGGGTCCAGATCAGCGCCATCACGGCGGCCAGAATAATCCGCATCACAAAGGCCCAACCATCACAGTGCCGTCGGAACGGGCCGTGGCCGCAAACGTCCTGCCTGAATCGGGATTGCGCACCTTGACCATATCGCCCGTTGCCCCATCCATCAAAGCCACCACCATTATCGTGATCGACAAACCGCCATTGACAAACACGGCCCTGACCGGCCGGCCGGCTTCAACGACATAGGCCTGACGAAGGGCGGCAACCGGAATGGCCCGGCGCGGCAGCAGGGTCCGCTTGGCGACCTTGCCGACAATTTCAGAGGCATCGAGCACGACCCGCTGATTTGTCCGGAGCGGTTTTCTCAATGTGACTTCGCGCAGCATTTCCTGCGATATTTGCTGGCCCGGATAGACAACGCCGGTAACCATCACGATCCGGGTCTCGCCGGCCAGGGCGCCGGCGATGAAGCACAGCATCACCAAAGCTGCCGATAAAGCCGTTTTGCAGAAAATTCTGACCGCGTTATACATCATCGAATGTTCTTCGAAACTGTAGCAGCCATTTCATCGGCAGCCTGAATAACCTTCGAATTCATTTCATAACCGCGCTGCGCGGCGATCATGTCCGTGATCTCCTTTACCGGGTCCACATTGGATGCTTCCAGATATCCTTGACGCACGGTTGCAAATCCGGGATCGCCAGGCACACCCACATTCGCCGGACCGGATGCTTCAGTTGCCGCAAAAAGATTGCTGCCAAGCGGGTCAAGACCGGCATCATTGGCGAAGGAAGCAAGTGTCAATTGCCCGAGATCCTGCAATTCCGTCTGCCCGGCAATCCGAGCAAAGACCTGGCCGCTTTCGGTAACAATCACCTCCAGCGCATCGTTCGGCACGGTGATGCCGGGCTGGACCGGAAACCCGTCGACCGTAACGATAGAGCCTGTCGCATTGGTATTGAACGCACCTGCACGGGTGTAGAATGTTTCGCCATTGGCGCCATCGATCTGGAACCAGCCATTGCCGGACAGCGCCAGATCGAAGTGGTTTCCCGTGCTGGTAAGCGAGCCCTGAAGGTGGACATTACGGATCGCTGCGGTGCGGACGCCAAGCCCGATATGCGCACCCTCGGGAACGATGTTTTGATTGGCGCGGTTTGGCACGCCCTGAATTCTCTCTGTCTGGTACAAAAGGTCGGAGAACTCCGCTCTCGCTCTCTTGAAGCCCGACGTATTGATATTGGCAATGTTGTTGGCAATCACTTCGAGATTGGTTTGCTGGGCGTTCATGCCCGTTGCAGCAATGCTAAGTGCCTTCATGGTACGCTCCTCAAATCGCCATCCGGCTTATCTCCAGATAGGCGGTCACTATTTTGTCGCGGATCGCGATCGCGGTCTGCAATGAACGCTCGGCGCTCATCACGGCTTCGACGACGTCACGTGTCTCAGCCTTGCCTTCAAGCGCAGCCATGGACATTTTTTCCGCCTGGGTAATATCGGCAACAACCTGCCGCGAAGACGCCGTCAGCACATCGCTGAAACTATCGCCAAACACGCTCGCCGTTTTTTCCAGCCCGCCACCCGTTGTGCTTGCGGCACCGGGAATATTGCCGGAAGTAATGGGTGAAATGGGTGTAATCACGAGCTCGCCCTCATCATGCCGATAGTCATGGAAATCAGCTTACGCGCCTGTTTGACAACTTGCAGATTGGCTTCGTAGCTGCGATTGGCTTCGCGCATATCAGCCATTTCAATCAACACATTGACGTTTGGCATCTTGACGTAGCCGCCACTGTCCGCCGCCTGGTGGCCAGGATCGAACTCCACTGGAAACGGCGACCGGTCGTTCGATGTGGATTGTATCTCAACCGACGCGCCACCTGTTGCCCTGTCCAGCTCGGCAGCAAACGACACGACCTTGCGCTGATAGGGATCGCCGCCTGGAACCTTCGCGGTTGACTGGGCATTTGCCAGGTTTTCCGAAACGGTTAAAATCCGCTTCGACTGGGCCTCAAGACCCGATGCGGCGACTTTCAAGGCTACGGTAAGAGCGTCCATTTCTAAGCCTTCGCTGTCATGAGTATCATGCGGTGAAACGCCTTGACGATCGATGTGTTCAGTTCATAGGCGTGAGCGATCTCGCTCGATTTGACGAGCTCCTCTTCGACCTTCACACTTGGAGCATTGGCGTTGATTCTTGACCCGCCACTGTCGGAGACATTGAGTGCGGTAGTCGTAGATGACCCACCAAAGTGAGCATTATGCGTTGCAGCTTGTGTCACCGTCCGATTGGCGAGCACCTTGGAAAACGGCTCGACATCGACCGCTCCATAGTCCGGCGTATTGGCATTGGCGATATTGTTGGCAACTGCCGTTTGGCGGACCGAAAGCCACTTAGCTTGTTGCGACGCCAGTCCGAAAATTTCCGAAACACCCATAAACCCAACTCCTCGACGCCAAGTTTAGTGGTACAGACTTGCGTGAGGCTGGTCATGAAGGTCAGATCAAGGTGTTTCACCGACGATTTCATTTCCCGACGTGACCAACTCCCATTTTTGGTCCTGACGCCGCATCTCTTTGATCACCTGGCCATCCGGCAGGCGCGAATTAAGCTGGACGATGAAAATGCCGGTATCATCGCGCACCAGTGCAAGGCCATTGGCGACATGAAGAACACGATAAGCGTTGGAGCGGCCGGGAAAGGGCTGATCACCGGAAGATCCCGAAGAAATATTCGCAGGCTCCACCGTTCCCGTCTCAACCGGATCGAGTATCTCGCCGCGTAGGGAAATCATCCTCTGCTCAAATGCGCCGCTGCGATCCTCTGGTTCTCCAAACAGCTCACCATTGCCAGAATATTCAATGCGCGGCGGAGAAAATTGTTCCGGGTTGAAATAGACATACCAGGGAAATGCCACAGCTCCGCCTGCCAGCATCAGGCCGAACCCCCCCCAAGCCGCATTGCTTACCAGTTTGCGGAGGCGTCTAGGCCGTTTCGAATTTACCCGGCGCATTGCCGCCTGTCTCCTCAACCTTCGCCTGGTCGGCGTCATCGGGTGCCGATTGACCGGCATCACCTCTCAACGAGGCTGCCAGATCGGCAAACGGATTGTCCGAAACCAGATCTCCAGGACTTTGGCACAAGGCCTGATAAATAGCCGGCACCGTTTCAACTGCCTTATCCAGCACCGGATCCGCGCCCGGCTGCCATGCGCCAAGCAGGCGCAGATCTCGCGTCTCCTCAAAGCGGTTGATCATCGAGCGCAGGCTCAAAACCAGCTCCCGTTCGCTATCGCTCCAAACACGATTGGAAAGGCGTGAAATCGATGCCAGCGGATTGATGGCAGGATAGCGGCCCTGGTTGGCGATTTCCCTGTCCAAAACAAGATGGCCATCGAGAATACCGCGCAACGCGTCTGCAACCGGATCATTATGGTCGTCGCCATCGACAAGCACGGTAATGATCGCCGTGATGGATCCCTCCCCGTCAGCCCCCGGGCCGGCGCGCTCAAGCATCCTGGGCAGATCGGAAAAAACGGATGCCGGATAGCCGCGTGCAACCGGTGGTTCACCAAGCGAAATGGCCACTTCCCTTAGTGCATGCGCATAACGGGTCACCGAATCCACCAGCAAAAGCACGCTTTTACCGCTGTCTCGAAAATACTCTGCAATCTGAAGCGCCGTTTCGGGCGCTCTTCGCCGCATCATGGCGCTTTCCTCGCTGGTCGACACGACCACGACCGCCTTCGCCATGTCATCAGCGCCAAGCGTTTCTGCGACGAACTCCCGGGCCTCCCGGGCCCGTTCACCCACCATGGCAACCACGATCACATCGAACGCATCGGCATGGGCAAGCATCGCCAGAAGCGTCGATTTGCCGACACCTGAACCGGCAAACACGCCGAAACGCTGTCCGAAGCAAAGCGGGGTAAAAATATCCACAGCGCGGACGCCGGTGCGAAATGCCTGGCTTATGGGCGATCTGCCCATCGGTCCTCCCGGCGGCTTCGTCTTACTCTCTCCAACCGATGGCGCCAGCGGACCATTGCCATCAAGCGGCTCGCAAAGCGCATTGACGACGCGGCCGAGCCAGGCCTGAGAAGGCCGGGCGGGAGCCTGCCCGCGATTGATGACGATATCGCCAATGGTCAGTTCCCTGGAATCGCGAAATGGTGCAATTGTTATTTCACGGCTGTCAATCTGCACGATTTCACCACGCCGGCCCTTGTTGCTTGCCTCGTGATGAACGATATCGCCAAGCCGGCAAATATCTGCCATGCCGCGCACCCTGTAGTGGTTTGCCGATATGGAAACCACCTTGCCTCCTCTCAAGACAAGTTGGCCCTTTTTGAGAAACTGCTGATAGCACGATGTCAGATGGTCAAGTCCATCGGCCGATTGGGTCACGATCCAAAGGCCTTGATGGTTTCTTCATAGGCATTCTCGCTGTCGCGTATCAGCGCCGCAGCATTGTCAAACGCGCGCTGAACCATGATCAGCCTGGTCAATTCGCGTAGCGGATTAACATTCGACTGCTCCACGAAACCTTGCACAACACCGATGTCAGAGCGGTCGACAGCCGACTCTGGAAATCTATCGGCAATCACTCCGGAATTACCATAGCGGCGGAAATTCGGCCCTGGGTCGAAGTCAAACAGGCCAAGTGCTGCGACCTGGTTGCCATTTTGGCTCAAAAAACCATCGCGCCCGGCATTTGGTTTTCCACCCGCAGGATTAAGCACTATCGCCGCACCGCCGGGGTCGAACACAGGATGACCTGAAAGCGTAACCAGTTCGCCTGTTTCAAGCATTTTGAACCGGCCATCCCTGGTCATGACCGTGCCTGCCGGCGTGTCGATGGCGAACCATGCATCGCCTTGAATGGCAAAATCGAGCGAACCGCCTGTTTCCTTTATTGCGCCGCTATGCGTCGAAAGATAGGAATTGCCGGGCGAGACAAAAGTTGCCGACTTCCCACTCAAGCCAACGACCAGCTCTTCAAATTTGACGCCCGTCGAACGAAACCCAACCGTGTTGGCATTGGCAACATTGTCTGCGATTGTCGACAGCCTGCGCTCCAGAGCGACTTGGGATGACAATGCAACATAAAGACCGTCCTGCACGTTCCCTCTCCCGCTATTTAAGCTGCTGAATGGTCAGCATGAGATCTGCAGAAATACCCGCCGCCTTACCCTGCCCGAACAACAAACCGACGGACTGGCTCTGGGCAGAAGCCGACGATGATGGATTTGACACTTCCCACAGGGTGGTAAAGCGCTCCAGAAACTTCGACAGTTTTTTGGGATCAGCAAAATCAGCGATATCGATGCGCGCTTCAATGGCATCTTTTTGTTTGTCGATATCCAGATGCGCCGTTGATTCTGGCAGTCCGAGTGCCGTTCTCACCACTTTCGCCAAAGCGCGATCGGCAAGGATGGAATAGGCTGAATCAACAGATGGCGCTTTGCGCTGGAAGTAAAGAGCAAGCCGTACACCCTCGTTCGATGCACCCGCATCTTCCTCCAGCGTTTGACGAATATACCGGTCGACGACGCCCTGCCTGGCCTTGGTGAAGGTGGTTGCCGTCTCACCAAAACGTTCAAAGTCGAATGTCTTGGCAAATTCCAGATATCGCCGGTCAGTCAACGAATTGACGAAACTTTCCGAATCGTCATGACCTTCTTCCAGAATCTTGACCATAAAGGCCTTCGCGTAGGTCATGTCGCTTAGACCATGCGCCTTCATGGCATAGTTGAAAAGCCGCCTGTCGGAGACGAATTCTTCGACTGAGCTGACATTTTCAATGTTAGCCAGATAATATTCCGTCTCACGCTGTACGACAGGCTGGGTGCCAACCTGGTCAAGCGAGCGGGACAGATCTGCGGAAATACGCAGGTAGTCAGAAAATGTTGAAAGCATGGCTCTATGTGTCCATTGTTCACTGTCCCCATAATGATCGCCTTGGCTTGCGCGAGGCTTTCGCGAACGCTTTTGGCCTGTCACGCCCGGCCTGGTCTCAAAAAACCAACCAGGCAGGCATCGAGAAAGCCTCGCGCAAGTCTCGTCAACTAGGGTCGAATTGAACTTCTAGTGTTGGGGTATGCATGACCATTATTCTCGGACTTCTCATATCAATGGGTTGCGTTCTTGGAGGCTTCATGGCGATGGGCGGCAGCGTCGCCGTTTTGGCGCAGCCTTTCGAATATGTGATCATTTGTGGTGCCGCCTTGGGAACATTTGTCGTCGCCAATCCGCTGGCGGTCGTGAAGGACGCCGGCAAAGGCATGGTTGAGGCGTTAAAAAACTCTGTGCCTCACGAAAAGGAATATCTTCAATTGCTGGGGCTCCTGCACAGCCTGTTGCGGGAACTGAAGACAAAGCCGAAGAATGAAGTCGAGGCAGCCATCGATAACCCCGAGGAATCCCCGATATTTCAAGCCTATCCACATGTCCTCAACGATATACCGCTCCGCCATTTCATCTGCGACTACGCCCGGCTGATCCTGGTCGGCAATGCACGCCCGCATGAGGTCGAAGCCTTAATGGAAGAGGAAATCGGCACCATCCGTCATGACCGTCTCAAGGCCTACAATGCGCTCAGCGATGTCAGCGATGGATTGCCGGCTTTGGGAATTGTTGCCGCCGTCCTGGGCGTTGTGAAGGCTATGGGTCATATCGACGAATCACCGGAAGTCCTCGGCGGCTACATCGCGGCTGCACTTGTCGGTACCTTCGTCGGCATCTTGTTTTCCTATGCTATCGTCGGGCCAATCGCCACCAAGGTGAAAGTCGTCCGCGAGAAACAAATGCGCCTCTATTTTGTCGCCAAACAAACGCTCATTGCCTACATGAATGGCTCGCTGCCGCAGATTGCGCTGGAATTCGGACGCAAGGCCATCTCCGCCTACGACCGTCCATCCATCGATACCGTGGAAGAGCAGGCCATGAATACAGTCGCAGCCTGACATGACAATGCCGTCCACCCCAGCTGAGATGCAAGCGCATATTCTCAAGCAGCTGACAAGTCATAGTGACGGCGGCGGTGATGAGCTCGACATTTTGTATGATATGCTGGCCAAGAAACTTGCCAGCATCATTGCCGTGGAAATCGAGGAAGTAGCGGCGGGCAGTGTGGAGCTGGCATTCGTAAAACATGAAGTCACCGGCACCAGGGCAGCGCTTGCAGACGCCGGGGAAAACGAAGCCGTCGCCCTTGTCGGCGAGCCCGAAGTAGATCAGGTGGCCATCATCCATGCTGATCCAATGGCGACTGCCATATTGCTGACTGTTTCACTTGGCTCCAACGAGGATACAGACCTGGAAGCGATGCAGGGTCAGCTATCTCCGATCGATACTGGTGTTTTCGAAACCAATGCTGGCAGATTTACTGCAACCATGGTCGAAAACGGCCTGTTGACCGAGGAACACCAGTTGCTGTCTGCCAATAATGGCAAACTGGCACTGGAAGAAATCAACGATTTCCTTTCGGTTTCCTTCTCATTTAATTTGCTTTTCGCAGACCACGTCGGACTGTTGTCAGTCATCATTTCCAAGGACATCCTGGCGCGCGAGAACCTGCCATCGGAAGAAGAAGACAATACCGCGTCCAGCTGGCACAACAATTTTAAGGCCGGCGTCATGCAGATGAACATTGATGTCGATGCAATTGTCAGCCTGCCCGCGATGACGCTGGATCAGATCAAGGCGCTTCAGCCCGGCGACATAATGGAGATACCGGCCGAAGATGCGAAAGATGTCGCAATTTCCGTAAAAGACAAATCACTGTTCATCGGGCAGTTCGGCCGATTGGGAAACCGCTACACCATCCGGGTCGACAAGCCTGCGAGAAGCAAGAAAAACATCGTCGACCACATCATATCAGCAATGTAGCCGGCAAGCCGCGTAGATGAGGAAATAACAATGTCAGGTGACAACACTGCAGAAGAATTAGGCGGCAGCACACCGGCCTCCGATCTGCTCCAGGATTCAGAGCGCGAGCTTGACAAGGCAATGGAGGAACTGTGCGCAGAACCCGCCCAGTCCGCAGACGACAGCGCCGGTCAGCCGCTTCGCCGGTCGAGCGACAACAAATTGATCATGAATATCCCGGTCAGCATCGATGTCGTTTTGGGAACAGCCGAAATGCGTGTTTCCGAACTGATGGCACTCAATCAGGGATCAACGGTGGTACTGGATCGCCGCATCGGTGAGCTGGTTGACGTCGTCGTCAATGGCAGGCGGATCGCCCGCGGGGAAATAATCGTTATTGAGCAAGATTCTTCACGTCTTGGGATCAAGCTCTCGGAAGTTATTGAAGAATAGGTCATGAGGTTTGGCTTGCTGTGCCATCTGGTGGTCTGTTCCGGTTCTTTCCCGTAGTGGCAATGATCAGCAATCCGGCATGGTTGAGTTGAAACGAAGTGCAAGATCATGAAAAAACCCAAAACGACTGACAGCTCGATTGCGATGACCGGCGTCCAGCAGGCAGCGGCAATGCTGGTTGCGATGGGCAAAGAGCATGCAGGCAAGCTGATCAAGCACTTCAAGAACGAAGAATTGCGGGTGCTGGTCGATGCCGCCCATACGCTGCCAAGAATTTCACGGCCAGTGCTCGACGACCTGGTAAAACGGTTCGAAGACGAGTTTTCGGCAGGCACTGGGTTGATGGATTCATCCGATGCCTTTGATTCGATTATCAACGAATCATTCACACCGGAGGAATTCAGTGCGCTGATCAGTCAAGAAACGGGAATGGAAACGAGCGAAAACGCCGACGAAACACCGCTTTGGGAGGCGATGGAAGAGATCGACTCGGAAGAAATTGTCGAGTTCATACAAGATGAACACCCCCAGACGATAGCGCTCATCTTTTCTAATTTTTCATCGCAGCAAGCCGCCGAACTGATCGCCCTCCTCGACCGTACAACGCAAAGGACGGTCTTGAAGCGCATGTTGGCACTTGGAACGCCCGCACCGGCAGCTCTGGCGGTTGTGGAACGGCATTTAAGAGAACGGTTTGTCAACAACGTAAGCACAAACTCTTCGGGCGAAGGACAGGCACGCGTTGCCAACCTTCTAAACGAGCTCGACAGAACCAATATGGAGGAATTGCTGGGCGAGCTGGAGACGGACACGGATCCAGACAACATAGCGGCCGTCAAATCGCTGCTCTTCCGCTTCGAGGATATGGTCAATCTCGACAAAGCGGCCCGCAGCACCATATTTGACACCGTTGCCACCGATCTTGTTTCCCTCGCGCTTCGTGGCGTTGAACCCGAGCTGGCGGAAGCCATTCTTGAAGCGCTCGGGCAACGGACGCGGCGAATGATTGAATCCGAACTGACCACCGAAGCCGCCATCAAGCCAGAAGCCATCGCGAAAGCGCGCAGAGAAATCGCATCGGCCGCGATCAAAATGTCGGCCGAAGGTAAGATCTCCATGCCATCTGCTCAACAAGCTGCCTGATCGTCTAGAGCGCGTCTTGTTTAAATGGGATCAGTTTGATGGAGAGGATTTTTTGCGGCAGTTAGGAAAACACCGGAGTGCGATCAAACGATCGTGCGAGGATTTTGACGACACTGTCCGTGAAAAAGACCTCCAAGCAGGTGAGATTGAAGCGTTGAAAGAGAACAGAAAACCCAAATCGTTTCAGCTTGGTTCTTTGCGCCCTGGATGTCGTCGCGCGACGCTAACGGTGCTCACACCGCGTCGCATCACGCTCCTCGTTGACCCGGCAGGCAAGCGAAGCGCCGCCGAGAGGGGGGCCAGGACACAAATTACCTGCGCTCAAACGCACCCATTTAAGCAAGACACGCTCTAAGGCCGTAAGCAATGTCAGATGCACAGGATAAAGACAGCAAAACCGAGGAACCGACTGAAAAGAAGATCCGTGATGCGAAGGACAAGGGGCAGCTTCCCGTATCAAAAGAGCTGCCTATTTTGATCTCCATCCTCTCGTTTCTGATCTATTTCAGCTTTGCCGGCCGCGAGGCGATTGTTCGGTTTTCTCATTTTCTTGGCTCATTGATGCAGAATGCAGACCGGGACCTGCTGAACTCGACACAGGACGTCTCAAACCTCCTGAACCGGATCGAAACCGGCATCGGCACGATAATCCTGCCTCTGTTCGCCATCTTGATGTTGGGCGGCCTGATCTCGTCGTTCATCCAGAACGCACCCAGCATGGTCGCCGATCGAATTGCGCCTAAAATGTCCCGTATATCGCTGCCGAAAGGCTGGAAGCGCATGTTCGGTGCGAGTGGATTTGCCGAGTTCCTCAAATCGACCGGAAAACTCCTTTTCGCGGCACTGTTCGTTTTTCTCGCCATGCGATCCACCCCATTTACGCTTCTGCAAGGATCGCTTCAAAGAACGACATTGTTTGCCGATTCAGTAGCCTCTCTTGTGATCAGTCTTTTGGTGGCCATCTGCATGGTCATGATCATCGTCGCTGCCGCAGACCTGTTGTGGACCCGGTATCATTGGCGGCAAGAACTGCGTATGACCAAGCAGGAGATCAAGGATGAGATGAAGCAGGCCGAAGGCGATCCGATCGTCAAGGCGCGGTTGAAATCCATCGCACGTGATCGGTCACGCCAGCGCATGATGAACGCGGTTCCGACGGCCACTTTAGTGATCGCTAACCCGACACACTATGCGATTGCTCTGCGTTATGATCGCGAAAAAGACGCCGCTCCGGTTGTTATTGCCAAAGGCAAGGATCTCATAGCTTTACGAATTCGCGAAATAGCCGAAGACAAAGGTGTGCCGGTCTTTGAGCAGGTGGCTCTGGCACGCGCAATGTATAAATCCGTTCAACTCGACCAGCTTATACCGGCGGAATTCTTCGAAGCCGTCGCGGAATTGATAAAAATACTATATGCTCGTCAACCCACGAAATCCCCTGGATAGGTGATCCATGCGCCGGCAGCCTCACTCAACTGAACGAGAGCGAATTATCGCAGAAGCGATTGGCGGTATGGTCAAGGAGCTTCGTCTGGTGGATCCGCTTGACTATGCGGCATTTCTTCGGCTCGACCTTCACGCCAATATCGAAGAGATCGTTGCGTCGGCCGCCGAACTCTATTTTGCACCCGGTTTTATCGGCACCGGTCAGGGTGGCCAGGTGAACCTGACATGGGACTCAGCACCCGAAATTGACCTGGATCTGGTCATGCGGCCGGCTGGCGTTGCGGTTCATTTCGTGCTTCGGCTGAAAGCCGATAGTGCAGAAATAAGGCTCGCCTATCTTTCTTTTGAAAGCCCTTCAAACGACCCGGCTGAAAACACGCAATTCCTGCGATCAGCAATAGCCAAATACGCGATAGGCAAACACCCGTGCAATCCCCAGAGCGCCAATCCGGCCCATAACGGCTTACACAAATACCAGCGCTGAATATCTAGAGCGTGTCTTGCTTAAATGGGATCAGTTTGATGGAGAGGATTTTTTGCGGCAGTTAGGAAAACACCGGAGTGCGATCAAACGATCGTGCGAGGATTTTGACGACACTGCCCGTGAAAAAGACCTCCAAGCAGGTGAAGTTAAGGTTTTGAAAAAGAGCAGCAAACCCAAATCGTTTCAGCCAGGGCATTTTCGCCCGGCCGCAGGCCGCATAGCGAATAATGCCTCGATTACTCCAAGCGGATCAAGGCGTTGTTGCGGGCCAAAGAAGCCGCAAAACGCCACAGGTTCTTTGCGCCCTGGATGTCGTCGCGCGACGCTAACGGGTGTGCACCCGCGTCGCGTCACGCTCCTAACCAGGACACAAATACCCTGCGCTCAAACGATTCCATTTAAACAAGACATGCTCTAGAGCGTTTTGACCCCGCATGAAGGGCGGGGGTTCGACAGCGTTTATTCGCGATAAAGATAGTAATTCTTGCGTTCAGCCGGCTTGGCCGTCTGCTGCAATGCGAACAGGGTCGCCTGATTCCGTCCATTTGACTTGGATTGATACAACGCCTGATCCGCCTTCAAATAGAGGTCTTCACCGGATATGGCCGGTGGCGCTGAGCAGACACCGATCGAAGCGGTTACCTGGCCGGGTTTTAGGGTAATTTCTTTGTTGGAAAATCCGTGTTGCCTGATTGCAAGGACAATGCGGTTGGCGACCGCCATCGCAGGCGCGCTTCCCGGTTCCTCGATAAAGATGCAGAATTCCTCTCCGCCCGTTCGCGCAACAAACACCTCGGCTCGCAAGTTGAACCGGATAACCTGGGCGACATCCCGGATAACCACGTCACCAAACGGATGGCCATAGGTATCGTTGATATTTTTGAATTTGTCGATATCGACGACAAGAAGCGAACCACTGGCACGGCCGGATGCGCCAACCTTGGAAAGCTGCTGATCAAATGCGCGCCGGTTCCACACACCGGTCAAAGCATCGGTGTCTGCCAGCCGCTTGTACTCCTTGAGTTCGGATTCCAGCTCCTTCAGCTCATCGGACTTTTCAATCATCGAGGAAAGGGCTTTCCGGCCCCGATTGAGTGTCGAGCCGGTAGCATGCGCCAGGACTTCGATGACCCGCAGGAATGTCTCAGGTGGAAGATTCGTATCGGACTTCACCCGGTCCGATGTTTTGTCCAGCACCCTGCCATAGGCTGAGATGGAATCCTGACCGTCCTGCAAAACAGTGAGGGTTTCACTGACATTTTGCGTCAACATCTCAATAACCCGCTCGGACAATTCACCGCCGTCGACCTGATTGTAATATTTCTTTCGAAGATCATCGAGTTGGTCTTGGGAAATATTCTGTCCAAGAGCCCAGAATTCGGAATTCAATTCGGGATTGATACCGGTCAGCGCATCATAGAAAATTTCGTAGTTCTTCGGACTTCCATGCACGCCCAGCTTGTGCATGGCATTTGCAATCCGCAAACCGATCGGAACAGGCCCGCCGCTCGAAGAATTTACTTGATTTTGCGTCGAAGATACCATTTCCGGAATCGCTCCCCAAATATGAGAACGGCCCACCGGTTCCTGCACCCGACTTGCCTCAATTTACCCGCCACATTGTCAATTAGCAAAATATGCAGAATAAATTGTTAACATCGCCAGGCGGTCATCAAAATTGCAACCCGTTGAAAACATGCTTGGATCTAGAGCGTATCCACCGAATATTGAATCGTTTGACCGCCGGGAGTTTGGGCGCTGACCCCCCTGGCTCGGCGGCGTTTCACTTGCCTGGCTCGGCGGCGCTTCGCTTGCCTGCCGGGTCAACGAGGCGCGTGCGGCGACGTGGTGCGAGCACCACGAGATCGTGCGCAACACTGTCAGCGTGCAAAGAACCAAGGTCAAATGATTGCAGTTTATGATTTAGGTTTAACACACTGGATAGGCCGGCTTGGGTGTCTTTTCCGCCTCTGCTGCGTCGAAATCCTGATCATCAAATCGCTCCAATTTGAGCGAAAAACGCACCAGGTTGTAGTTGTGACCCCCTCAAACTGGTTTCAAATGAACCCACATCGAATGAATTTTGCAATAGCCTGGGTTCGGTTCACCGAATCCAGTTTTCTTGTCGCCGCCAGCAAGTAGTGATTTATCGTATGTTCCGAAAGCCCAACAATACGCGCAACATCGCTGCTGGTTTTGCCTTCGGCCACCCATTTCAGGCACTCAATCTCCCGGCCAGTTAACTCCAGCATTCCCTTTTGCTGTTCGTGCTGACGCATGACCATTTGCTCGACAATGCCGATCACAGGAAGCAGAATTTCAGGGTATTGGTTGTCGCGCTGCACGCGATCGCTGAAAAACAAGGCATAGGCCGATTGGCCAAAGGGGCATCGAACCGGAATACTGTATCCGCCGGCAATACCCTGATCGCTAAGAAGAGTAGAAAGCTTGACATCGGACATTGCTGGGGCAGACGTCGAACTTTTCCCCTCTACCACATCCAGTTCATCGACATCCCATCCAAACGGAACGGATGATTTTTCGCATCGCCGGACAAAATACGACCACTCCCGCTCGCCAAGACGGTACAAACTGGCAGCGATATCCTTCGAAAAACTGGAGGTGATAATCCCGGCCTGCTGACACACGCTGCCCCAGGTTGGCAGTTTGGCAACAAGCACATTTCTAAATGAGTGGGTTTTACAAACACGATTCAAATCAGAGAGAAATTTTTGGTTCTCCGAGAAATCTGTTTCGCGCCCAGACTCTGCTATGAAATTAACGTCATAGCCGTGTTTCGCATAGCCATAATCAGCATGCATAATTTGGCCCGCCTCGTTCTGGCCAGGCCAATTATCTACCGCATTGGCCTGGAATCAATCGCATTAGCTTGACGACATAACCACTATACTCGGCGTCAATCTGCGTCTGTCTCCCCAGTCCCGAATCTAGATTAGCAACTTCTTAACTGTCTTGCCAACCAAAAAACATCAATTGAGGTTATCGCAACCGCCTGAGACTCTACTCAAAAATAGGCAAAATACTTGGAAAGATTGATGTTTTCGGAAACCTATCTTGTTCTCAAATTATGAGAAAAAAACTCATTTCCCCTCTCTGGAAAGATAGTCAACATCACTTAATCCAGCCGTTTCGATGATCGGGCTCCCAAATTGCTCATTGACTGCGGCCATGATTTCCGACGCGATTTCCTCTATGTCGACCTCCGAGGGCGTTGCGAATTCGTCATCGGGGCGCTTGTAGATAATCTTGTGAAATGCGTGATGGATCATTGGTTCGACCGGCGTCACGGCTGGGTCCACAAGCCCGCCATTGAATGTGTAGCGGACTTTAGCGACAAAATAGCCTGAGACCTGCTTCTTCGAAAAAATAGGGATTGCGATGACCGGGGTTTTCTGTTCTTCAGGACCAAGGATCGAGGGCAGTTGCGCCTTGTCTTCTTTTCCGCTTGAGGGCAGGAAAAAAAACACCGCGCCCACCGTTGCAGCTATTGCCCAGATAGAAACAAACACCGTTCTCAGCATGATGGTCCGTTCATTGGAATTACAAAGCAATTCCTGCCGTTCAGTCTCTTTATTAGCCGGGCCAACTTGTGCGTGGCTGGCGTTGCCGGAAAAGCAGCTGCAATGCGGTAACCCGGGGTAAACATAAATCCCCTATCATCCAGGCAATTCGGGCAATGAGTAGAGTATGCAGCGTCAGCACTTTTCCGATTTTTTAAAGGCCGGCCCGGGCGTATCGCCCAAGACTGCCGCGCGCGCCTTTGAGCAGACATGCACATCGGCATTGTCGCTTTTGAAACCTGCCGGTGACGCTGGAACGCTGTCTTCAGAAATGACGGCACACTATGATACGGTCGGGCTCCCAGATGAAGAAACAGCTGGCGGTACTGTCGAAGGGCACTTTGAACTGCCCACCGATCTCAGCCAGTTGCCACCGTTGGAAAGCCTTCAGGCAAAACAATTGCTGCAATTACGGCGGCAATTTGCCTTTCTGGCGCACCCCGACAGGGTATCGAAAGACCAGCGCATCGAAGCCAACCGGATTATGGCAGAGTTAAACGAGAAAATTGACAGTGAACTGAAAGCGCGGCGCATGACGCGGGCAGCTCAATCCCGCTAAAGCAGATTTTTCCAATGCTTTTTCAAAAAAATGAGGTCAGCAAAGCAAAGCCCTGAAATTCCAGGGCGTTTCGCGTCAACTGGAACAGCGACAACGCCTGTAGCTGCCTGGAACCATTGAAGCATTTTTCGCATATGTGATTCTGTTTGGGCGAAAAATGCCTTAGACAAGCGCGCTTTCCAGCGTTGTCAGATGTGCCAGCGTCTCATCGGCCTTCGATTTTGTCACCTCATCCTTCGCATCCGCAACATCTTCGCGGGCATTTTGGATGCGCTGGGTCAGATCCTCACGATCAATGTCAGCAACGGACACGGCCGATTCGGCCAGCAGTGTCAGCGTTTCAGGCAGGATATCGGCAAACCCGCCAAAAACGACATAACGGTCTTCCGATCCGGCAGATGTCTTGACTGTCACCACGCCGGGCTTCACGCTGGTCATCACCGGCGCATGACGTGCCATGATGGTCATTTCGCCTTCGGTGCCGGGCACAACGACTTCGGTCACGTCTTCCGAGACGAGCAACCGCTCGGGCGATACCAGTTCGAACTTGAAACTATCGGCCATCACTTCGTTCCATCAATCCATCCAGCCGGAAGATTGAGCCTGCGTGTTATACGCAAGGCTCAACGGCACTTACATCAGGCAGCTTCTGCGGCCAGTTTTTGCGCTTTTTCGACCGCTTCCTCGATACCGCCAACCATGTAGAACGCAGCTTCGGGAAGATGATCATATTCACCGGCACAAAGACCCTTGAAACTGTTGATCGTGTCTTCCAGATCGACCAGCTTGCCTGGCGAACCGGTGAACACCTCGGCAACAAAGAAAGGCTGGCTCAAGAAGCGCTCGATCTTGCGCGCACGCGCAACGGCTATCTTGTCTTCTTCCGAAAGCTCATCCATGCCGAGAATAGCGATGATGTCCTGAAGCGCCTTGTAGCGCTGCAGAATTTCCTGCACCTGGCGGGCAACCTGATAGTGCTCCTCGCCAACGATCAGCGGGTCAAGCATACGCGAAGTGGAATCAAGCGGATCAACCGCCGGATAAATACCTTTTTCCGAAATCGCGCGGTTAAGCACCGTCGTCGCATCAAGGTGGGCAAATGATGTTGCCGGTGCCGGATCGGTCAAATCATCGGCCGGGACGTAAATCGCCTGCACCGAGGTAACCGACCCCTTATTGGTCGTGGTGATACGCTCCTGCATGGCGCCCATATCGGTTGCCAGCGTCGGCTGATAACCCACAGCGGAAGGGATACGGCCGAGCAGCGCCGACACTTCCGAACCCGCCTGGGTAAAGCGGAAGATGTTGTCGACGAAGAACAGCACGTCCTGACCCTGATCGCGGAAATGTTCCGCCACGGTAAGACCGGTAAGACCGACACGGGCGCGCGCACCGGGCGGCTCGTTCATCTGGCCAAACACGAGGGCACACTTCGATCCCTCACCGCCACCGGCCTTGTTCACGCCGGATTCGATCATTTCATGATAAAGATCATTGCCCTCGCGGGTACGCTCACCCACACCGGCAAACACCGAATAACCACCATGCGCTTTCGCGACATTGTTGATCAGTTCCTGAATAAGAACCGTCTTGCCAACGCCGGCGCCGCCAAACAGGCCGATTTTTCCGCCCTTGGCATAAGGTGCAAGCAGATCAACCACCTTGATACCGGTGACTAGAATTTCCGCCTCGGTCGATTGCTCGACGAACTCCGGCGCATCCTGGTGAATTGCGCGTGTTGCTTTGGTCTTGACCGGGCCAGCTTCATCGATGGGCTCGCCAACCACGTTCATGATCCGGCCCAGTGTTTCATCACCAACCGGAACGGAAATCGGCACGCCGGTATCGGACACTTCCTGACCGCGCACCAGACCCTCGCTGGTGTCCATCGCAATACAGCGCACCGTGTTTTCACCCAGATGCTGGGAAACTTCCAAAATCAGCCTGTTGCCGCCATTTTCTGTTTCCAGCGCGTTCAAAATCGGCGGCAAATGGTCGTCGAAAGCCACGTCGACAACAGCGCCAATCACCTGTGAAACACGGCCAACAACGCCGCTGGCTGCCGCCTTCTTCCGCGCAGCCGGAGCCGCCTTTTTGCGTGTGGCTGGCGCCTTTTTGGCCGGAGCCTTTGTTGAGGTCGCTGCTTTAGCCATTGTTCAAACCCTCTTGTCAGACTTCTCTAGAGCGCTTCAGCGCCCGAAATGATTTCAATAAGTTCCTTGGTGATCTGCGCTTGGCGCTGCCTGTTATAGGTGATCGTCAGCTTGTCGATCATCTCACCGGCATTGCGGGTAGCATTATCCATAGCAGACATGCGCGCGCCCTGTTCGGAAGCGGCATTTTCCAAAAGCGCGCGGAATATCTGCACCGCGATGTTGCGCGGAATCAGATCGTCCAGAATATCGGATGCTTCCGGTTCGTAATCATATACAGCACCATCACCACCCGCCGCATCGGCATCTTCCTGCTCAGGCGGCGACGCCGGAATGATTTGCTGCTCCGTCGGGATTTGAGCGATGACCGATTTAAATTCGGAATAGTAGAGCGTGCAGATATCGAACGCGCCTTCATCAAACAGGCCGGTAATCTTGGCCGCTATCTCGTCGGCATTGGCAAACCCGACCTTCTTGACCTCACGGAGGTCAACCCGGTCAATGATCAGCGATTCATATTCGCGGCGCAGAATGTCTGCGCCCTTCTTGCCGACGCAGAGAATTTTGACCGTCTTGCCTTCCGATAACAGCGTTCGCACACGTTCACGCGCCAGCCTGGCAATCTGGGAATTAAAACCACCACAAAGACCGCGCTCAGCCGTGCAGACCACAAGAAGATGCGTCTGATCCGCACCGGTTCCAGCCATCAGCTTGGGCGCATCCGCGCCGCCGGCAATCGCAGATGCGATATTGGCCAACACGGCTCCCATTCGCTGTGAATAGGGCCGGGCTGCCTCGGCAGCTTCCTGTGCACGGCGCAGCTTTGCCGCCGCGACCATCTGCATCGCCTTGGTGATTTTCTGCGTCGCCTTGACCGAGGCGATGCGAACCCGCAGATCCTTGAGTGAAGCCATGCTCTAACGTTCCGTTCGTTTCAGCGTCAGAACCAAATCAGGCAAATCCCTTGGCGAAAGCATCGATATGCTTCGTCAGGGCTTCCTTGGTTTCGTCGCTGACCTGTTTCTCCGACGCGATCGTTTCAAGAACCTCTTTGCCCTCCGAGCGCATATGCGCCAGAAGACCCTGCTCGAACCCGCCAACCTGATTGACGGCCAGATCGTCCAGATAGCCGTTCACACCGGCAAAAATCACCGCAACCTGCTCTTCGGTTTTCAACGGCGAGAACTGCGGCTGTTTAAGAAGCTCCGTCAGGCGCGCACCACGATTGAGCAGGCGCTGGGTCGCGGCATCCAGATCGGAGCCAAACTGCGCAAACGCCGCCATCTCGCGATACTGAGCCAACTCACCCTTGATCGAACCGGCAACCTGCTTCATCGCCTTGATCTGGGCCGAAGAACCAACGCGCGACACCGAAAGGCCGACATTCACCGCCGGACGGATACCCTGATAGAACAGGTCGGTCTCAAGGAAGATCTGGCCATCGGTGATCGAAATCACATTGGTCGGAATAAAGGCCGACACGTCATTGCCCTGGGTTTCGATGATCGGCAGTGCCGTCAACGAGCCTGCGCCATTGTCTTCATTCATCTTCGCGGCGCGCTCAAGCAGACGCGAATGCAGATAGAACACATCACCGGGATAGGCTTCACGGCCAGGCGGGCGGCGCAGCAGCAGCGACATCTGACGGTAGGACACGGCCTGCTTCGACAGATCATCATAACCGATCAGCGCATGTTTTCCGTTGTCGCGGAAATATTCGCCCATCGCGCAACCGGAAAACGGTGCGAGAAACTGCATCGGCGCCGGGTCGGATGCCGTTGCGGCAACAATGATGGAATATTCCAGTGCGCCACGCTCTTCTAGAACCTTGACGAACTGGGCAACCGTCGAACGCTTCTGGCCAACGGCGACATAGACACAATAAAGCTTTTCTTTTTCATCACCTGAATCATGGATCGGCTTCTGGTTCAGGAACGTATCCAGGAGGATAGCGGTTTTACCTGTCTGGCGGTCACCAATGATGAGCTCGCGCTGGCCGCGGCCAACCGGGATCAGCGCATCAACCGCTTTCAGGCCCGTCGACATTGGCTCGTGCACCGATTTGCGCGGGATAATGCCAGGCGCCTTCACATCGACACGGGCGCGCTTCTTGGCCTTGATCGGGCCCTTGCCATCAATCGGATTACCCAGCGCATCAACCACGCGGCCAAGCAATTCAGGCCCCACCGGAACATCCACGATTGCACCGGTACGTTTGACCGTATCGCCTTCCTTGATGTCGCGGTCGGCGCCGAAAATAACGATACCGACATTATCGGTTTCAAGGTTCAGCGCCATTCCGCGAATACCGCCGGGAAATTCCACCATCTCACCGGCCTGAACATTGTCGAGACCGTAAACGCGGGCGATACCATCACCAACGGAGAGAACCTGACCAACTTCCGAGACTTCGGCCTCTTTGCCAAAATTCTTGATTTGATCTTTCAGGATTGCGGAAATTTCCGCGGCACGGATATCCATCAGCCGACCTCTTTCAGTGCAAGCTTAAGCGAATTGAGTTTTGTTTTTAGAGACGTGTCGATCTGGCGTGAGCCCATTTTGACGATCATGCCGCCCAGAAGGGAAGGATCGACTGTCACATTGATTGTCACATCCTGGCCGGCAACGTTTTTCAGCGTTGCGGCAAGCTCTTTCTGCTGCGCAGCAGAAAGCTCATGTGCAGAATTGACCTCGGCGGAAACCTCGCCACGCGCTTCGGCGGCGATCTGCCGGAATGCCTTGATCATGCCTGGGACGGCAAAAAGCCGCCGGTTACGCGCCACAACCCGAAGGAAGTTGCCCGTCAATCCGGTAATCTTCGCCTTGTCTGCAATAGCTGAAATCGCCCGCAACTGATCATCGGCGGAAAATACCGGGCTGGCAATAAGCCGCCTGAGGCTTTCACTGCCTTCGATCAGCGCCTCGAACTGTCCCAGTTCCTTTTCGACCTTGGAAACGGATTTTTCCTGCTCGGCAAGCTCATAAAGCGAACCTGCATAGCGTTGCGCGACACCGGAGATAAGCGAGGTTGTCTGAGCCACGAATGGTCTTTTCTTTGCTTGGCAGGCCCCGAGATTCGTTGCTGGAGCACAATCGCCCAACTAAATCATTGACCTTGTTGACATTTTTTAACCGAGAACCAAACCTATCCGTGTCCCCCGGTCTGAAGCCGCCTGCCGTCTAGCACAGGCTTTTCGGACTCGCAACCGCCTCCAGGATATGGATTTTGACTCTATTGTCGCATGCCAGGTCATATCACGGCCAGCATCGTCTTTCTGTTTCAGTAGATATAGCCGAAAACCATCGCCAGCGGCATCGCTGCAAGCAGGCACTCGATAACAATCGACACCCAGTTAAACAGTGTGTTGCCGCGATCGGCAACAATCGAAATCAGGCGGCCGCCGGCGGTCATCCCCCAGGATGCGCCAAGCGCGAGATACAACAACGGCTGGTCAAGCAGCATGCAGGTGAGGCCGAGGCCGAGATAAAACCCGGCCATCGTAGCCCTGCCCTCCGAAAGCGCTTCTGGATGGCCGGGCATCGTCTGCAGTCTCAATAGGCGGAATGAAAACCCGGGAGCAATCAGCAAAAAAAGACCAAAAACGACGGTGACCGCTGCCGATGAAAACGCCAGCCACCCGCCGGGGCTTACCGGCCATGGAAAGATGAATTCCATCAGAATTCTCCCGCATTATTGTTACTTCGGTTGCCCGCCGCAACGTCCCTTGAAATTGACAAACAGCTTCGAGCCTCCCCTGATCAGGGTGATTGTGCCGGTGTAATAAACCAGCACCGTTTGACCGATCTTGCTCTTTTCTTTGTCGCCGGCCTGCATTTCAATCCTGGCAATAATCGGGTTGAGCCCGAATGTCCGGTAGGTTCTCGTCTCGCCGGCTTTGGATTGTTTCCGCTCGACGAAATCCAGTTCGCGCAGCAATCCGTCAAGGCGCATATAGCCGCGCTCCACCGAAGTGATGTCATCTGAAACCAGTTCAGTCACCATCAGATAACGCCATGTTTCCGGTTTCTCCGGATCAGGCAGCGCATCTCCCGTCCGCACGAAACGGCAGTGCGTTTGGTCGGGGTGCCAGAATACGGCGCCAGGCGATGGCGCAGTAGAATCCGGTTCAGCCATTGCGGGAGTGACACAAGCAGCAATGATCAATCCGAAAGCGGTCAGGATTGAAAGCCAGCGGCGCACCACTCGCCCAATTTGTTCCCCGCAAAGGCACTGAACTGGATATTTCGATTTCATCGCCAAGTTCTGTTACAAAAAACTCTGTGGATCAATGTCCAATTGCACTCTTACACTGCCACGCGGCTTCGGGCAGTTTTCAACCATCGTGCGGATAAATGCCTGCATGTCGGCCCGGCGGCTGCCATGGGCCAAGAGCCGCATCCGATGCCGCCCGCGAACCAGCGCCATAGGCGCCTCGGCCGGCCCGAGCAGTTGGATTTCTGCAGCCTGCGGGGCCGCATTGCGCAGCGCCCTGGCGTGGTTTTCTGCCTCCATCCGGCTTGCCGCCGTGACGATGATGCCGGCAAGACGCCCGAACGGCGGCAGTTGCGCGCGTTCGCGTTCGGCAATCTCGCGGCGATAGAATTCCTCATGATCGCCTAGGACAATCGCCTGGATAACCGGATGATCCGGCTGATAGGTCTGCAGCATACCCTTGCTCGGCTTGCCTGTCCGCCCGGCCCGCCCGGTGACCTGTGACAATAATTGAAATGTTCGCTCGGCAGCGCGCGGATCGCCGCTCGACAGCCCCAGATCCGCGTCAAGAACGCCAACAAGAGTAAGGTCAGGGAAATTATGCCCCTTGGCCACCAATTGCGTCCCAATGATAATGTCGGCTTCCCCGCGCGCGATCGCATCCAGTTCCAGCCGCAATCGCTTTACGCCACCGGCAATGTCTGACGACAGCACAATCACCCGCGCCTCATCAAAAAGCGCCGTCACCTCCTCGGCAATGCGCTCCACGCCCGGACCGCAAGCAACCAGATGGTCAAGTGTTCCGCATTCGGGACAGGCTTCGGGGCGCATTTCAAAATGGCCGCAATGATGACACATGATCTGACCGCGAAACCGGTGTTCCACCAGCCAGCTTGAACAGTTCGGACATTCAAAGCGATGCCCGCAGACACGGCAGAGCGTCAAGGGGGCATAGCCGCGGCGATTGAGGAACAAGAGCGACTGCTCGCCGCGCTCCAGTGTGGCCCGGATTTCCTGTTCCAGCACCGGGGACAAAAACCTGCCGCGCTCCGGCGGATGCCGGCGCATATCGATTGCGGCAAGACCGGGCAGCGCCGCCTCGGCAAACCGGGCCGGCAGCGCCAGATGTTTGTAACGCCCCTGATCAGCATTGACCCGGCTTTCCACCGAAGGCGTCGCCGATGCCAAAATAACGGGAAATCCGCCAATATGCGCCCGCACGACCGCCATGTCCCTGGCATTGTAGAATACCCGGTCTTCCTGTTTGTAGGCCGTGTCGTGTTCCTCATCGATGACAATCAGACCGAGGTCGCAAAACGGCAGGAACAACGCCGAGCGCGCACCGGCCACCACCCGCACCGACCCTTCAGCCACCTGCCGCCATACTTTCTCGCGCATCCGCGGCGGCAGATCGGAGTGCCATTCCGCCGGCTTTGCGCCGAACCGGTCTTCAAACCGGTCGAGAAACGACTGTGTCAGGGCGATTTCAGGCAACAGGATCAACACCTGCCGATTGGCCCTAAGGGCAGCGGCAATCGCCTCGAAATAGACCTCCGTCTTGCCCGAACCGGTCACCCCATCCAGCAGGACCGCCGAAAACTTGGCCATTGATACCGTATCGACAAGGGCTCGCGCCACTGCGTTTTGATCACCGGAAAGCCTTGTCGCCTGCCCCTCGGCATCCGGCGGAGGTACAACCGGTCGCGCCGGTATCAGCGCGGTTTCAAACACCCCATGTTTGCCAAGACCGTCGACCACGCCAACCGAAACGCCGGCGGCATGCGCCAGGCCGGTACGCGTCCAGACAAACCCGTCGGCGGCCATCTCGATAACGCGGTTTCTTGCGCCGGTCATGCGGTCAGGCCTGTTGGAGGTCAAAACGATGCCTTCCAGCGGTGGCTCGGGCTCGAAGGCGGCAGGGACCCTCAACACCATGCGCGCCACCATTCCGGGCGGTGAAAGCGTGTAATCGGCAATCCAATCGACAAACCGGCGCATGGATTGACCAAGAGGCGGACAATCGAACACATGATCGACAGGACGAAGCTTGGCCGGATCGACATCGCCGCCGCCATCATCCCACACGACGCCAGCGACCATTCGCGGACCAAGCGGCACCCTGACGATTGAGCCCGGCTGCAGTGACATGTCCTCAGGCACCGCATAACTATATGGTCCAGGCGCAGGCAGGGGCACCAGAACCGGGACGGTTTTGGTTCGTTGTTTCATATCTGGCGAATCTGTCTTCATCGGGCGTGACCTTGCCTTGAACTTGGTCTAAGGGAAAGCCGAGCAATCGCAAGACAGCGCCAAATGCCGGGGAAATGAATATGAAGTTTTTTTTGGATACAGCAGATGTGGACGCCATCCGTGAGCTGAACGATACCGGACTTGTCGACGGCGTGACGACCAACCCGTCACTAATCATGAAATCGGGCCGCGACATCATGGAAGTAACCAGGGAAATCTGCGGCATCGTTGCCGGACCCGTTTCCGCCGAAGTCACTGCCACCGACTATGCCGGCATGGTGTCGCAGGCTGAGGTTCTGGCAAAGATCGCAGACAATATCTGCATCAAACTGCCGCTGACAATGGATGGCCTCAAAGCCTGTAAGGCGCTGACCTCACAGGGGCATAAAACCAATGTGACATTGTGCTTTTCAGCCAATCAGGCACTTCTGGCGGCCAAAGCCGGCGCCACCTTCATTTCGCCCTTTATCGGCCGGCTCGATGATTTGAGCCTCAACGGCATGGATCTGATTGGCGAAATCCGCACGATTTATGACAATTTCAACTTCACGACCGAGATCCTCGCCGCGTCGATTCGCACGGTAAACCATGTCAAAGAAGCAGCCCTCATCGGCGCGGATGTTGCCACGATACCGCCGGCAACACTGACCGCCTTGTCAAAACACCCGCTGACAGACAAGGGACTTGATGCATTTATGGCAGATTGGGCAAAAACCGGTCAGACAATTGCATGACAAAAACCGCAAAGGCAACAATGACCGGTTAGACATCTCGCGCGCTTGTTCCACCGCCCGATCCAGATTGCGTCTGATTGCAAAAAACAGCCTCGTTAAAGAGGCGTTAAGGTAAATCAACCATTCTGCATCGCACGACAATACGATGCGGTTGGGCTTATGTCGCTGGAAATTTCCACCAAATATCTACCTATTCGCCTGGTGCTGGTGATGCTCTTGTTCTTCGCTGCTTTGACGGCAAGCACCACCTTCATGCTCTATACGCTTGAGCAGGAGAAAACCAAGGTCACATTCGGAGCAGCCCTTGGCACTATGGCCGAGCTCACATCAGATTTGCTCCACAGTTCAACCCGCCTTCAGCACTCTGCGGAGACATATTCACTCGCAGTAAACGCCGGTGGCCACGGCGCGGCTGCAGAAGCAGCCATCAAGAAGCACCTCGAAGAAATGGCCGATGCGAGGAAGGATTTCAGCGGGAAAATTAGCCGGCTTGCACATCTTTTTCATGCGCTGCAATGGTCCGCCGGCGGTGATATCACCACTAACGAGAGCGCCAGACTGACGGCCGAGGAAACAGGAAAGAACCTGTTCACGGCCGACGCGGAACTATCCTCTGCTGTTGCCCATATCGACGGGCTGGCAATGCCGGCAACAGTGGTTTCGGTATGGAAAGGCTCTATGGGCTTCCATCTGGAAAAGGATATTGGCGAGGTCATTTCACAGGCCAACAGGCTTGATATCTTCCAGGACCTGACAGGGTCTACCGCCAAACGCATTTTCAGGCAGCTGAACAATCTGGCCGACGATCGCGTCAAACACGGTCTGACTCTAACCCTCGATCGCCTTCATAAAGGTATGGTGTCGAGCTACACGGAATTGCAACAACTGGCGGCCGCGGTCAGCGTTGCCGTCGTTATAGTGTTTTTGCTGATCGCCGGCATCGTGCTGCTGCCGACCACCCGCCGTGTCGCAGAAGCACATGACGAACTATCGAAAACCAACAAGAAATTCGAGGCCGCACGCGACCGGGCAGAAAGTTCCGACCGGGCGAAATCTGAATTTCTGGCCAATATGAGCCACGAAATCAGAACCCCGATGAATGGTGTTCTCGGCATGGCCGAATTGCTGGCCAAGACCGATCTCGATACCCGTCAACGCACCTTCGCCGACATCATTGTCAAATCAGGCAATGCGCTGCTGACAATCATCAACGACATCCTCGATTTTTCCAAAATCGATGCCAACCAGCTGGAACTGCACCCGGAACCGTTCCGCCTGTCAGAGGCAATTGAGGATGTTGCCGCTCTGGTATCGACCCGTGCGGCAGAAAAGGATCTGGAGCTGGTTGTTCGCATTGATCCCACCTTGCCTCAAAGTGTTGTTGGCGATGTTGGGCGCATCCGCCAAATTCTTACCAATCTGCTCGGCAACGCCGTAAAATTCACCGAAACCGGACATGTTCTTATCGACGTGTCGAACAGCGGTCAGTCAGAAGGCCAGGGTGAAGAAACCATCTCCTTGGGCTTTTCCATCGAGGATACCGGCGTCGGCATCCCCGATGACAAGATCGAAGCCGTTTTCACAAAATTCAGCCAGGTTGATACATCATCGACCCGTAAGCACGAGGGAACCGGTCTTGGCCTGGCCATCGCGTCTCGCCTGGTCAACATGATGGGAGGCCAGATTAGACTGGAAAGTACCGTCGGCGAGGGGACGCAGTTCTCATTCACGATCAGCTTGCCGGTGCATAGCGACGCCACTGCCGGGAAATTGCCGCCATTTGATGTTTCAGACGCGCGGGTGTTGATCATCGACGACAATTCGGTGAACCGCTCTATCCTGCTCGAACAGCTTACAAGCTGGAAATTTGACTGCGCAATTGCTGCCAGTGGCCAGGCGGGCTTGCAGGTATTGTCCGAGCATCACGACAGCGGAAATAAGATCGACTGTGTCATTCTGGACTACAAGATGCCCGGTATGGATGGCGAGCAGGTGGCCAGGGCAATTCGCGAACATCCCAATTTGTCAGATACGCCGATCATCCTTTTGACCTCGGTCGACCAGACCGATTTCAGCCGGTTGCTCAGCGAAGTAAAAATATCTGCCTGCCTGACGAAGCCGATCCGTCCCAGCGCATTGTTCGAGACGCTCATCAATATTCTGCGAAAGGACAGGATGGCAAAGGGTTTCGAAATCAAATTTGAACAACAGCCTGCGTCTGTTCGAGAAGATCGGCCTGCGACCATTGAAGATGTTGCACCCGATACGCCGATTGAGCCGCCATCGGCCGTGGAACAGCCAACCGGCGAGACAGAACCCGAACAGGCCGACACCAAAGTGGAGGCAGAAAACGCCGGCGAGACAGAACCGGATGCTGGTGAGACAATCGAGCCCGCCTCAACCGAAGAGGTCGAGCCTGTATCAGCCGAAGAGATCAAGCCCGAGGGGTATGGAGATGAGCTCGGCGGGCGGCTTGCAGCAATGGCAAAACGGATGCGCGAGGAACGGGCAAACCTGCCGGATCAAACCAGCAAAGTGCATGAAGTACATGTCCAGCAAACGGCTGAAAACGAGCAACCGCAACCAGCCGAAGCCAAGCTTGATATTCTGGTGGCAGAAGACAATGAGGTAAACCAGCAATTAATCCAGGAACTTCTGCGCGACACAGGTTTTACCTTCACGATTGTCGGTAACGGCCGGCGCGCCGTTGAGACCTATTCCAAACGAAAGCCCGGAGTAATCTTGATGGACGTCTCAATGCCGGAAATGAACGGACTGGAAGCCACGCGTACCATCCGGGAGACCGAAGCCGAAACGGGTGCCAGGCATACGCCGATCATCGGCGTCACAGCCCATGCGCTTAAGGGAGATCGTCAGCGCTGCCTCAGTGCGGGAATGGACGATTATGTCTCCAAACCGGTTTCCAAGACAAAGCTGGACGAAGCGATCAATCGCTGGCTCAATTCCCGTGGCAAGGCGCTGGCGTCCTAGAGCGTGTCTTGCTTAAATGGAATCGTTTGAGCGCAGGGTATTTGTGTCCTGGTTAGGAGAGTGATGCGACGCGGGTGCACACCCGTTAGCGTCGCGCGACGACATCCAGGGCGCAAAGAACCAAGCTGAAACGATTGCAGTTTTCGATCTATGTTCAAAGCGTTGACCTTTCCCTGCTTGGGCGGCTTTTCCGCGTCTGCTTCATCGAAATCCTCGCACGATGTTACATCGCACTGCGGTATTCTCTTCGCCGACACGAAAAATCCATCCCATCAAACTGCCCCCATTTAAACAAGACACGCTCCAATTCGAAGCGCTTTACCGCGTGCCGCGCGTTTCCAAATCATGGACGATGGCAAGCCTGAGCCTCTCGGCAAGCTCCCTGGCTGCACGGTTTTCCGCATCGCGCACGGCTCGTAAAGTCGCAAATTCCTGCCGCAGCTTGTCATACGATGCGATCGAAATCCGTTTCCCCTTTGATACTGTTTCGCCGGAAATAGAATCTTTCAGCGTATACTCGGCCGTCATTGTCACCGTTCCGGCAGACGGTTCATTGTCTGTGGCTATCTGAACGGTTGCCGCACTTGCCGTCAGGCTCGACACATCCAAAACCAGCACCATCTCCGGCTTGGCGGGCTGTCCGGCTCCACCGGTGAGGAGAAAGATCAGATGGTTGCGTACTTCCAGAGCCTGTCTGGTTTTTACAGGCTTGACCTCAATCGAAGACAGTATCTCCGTGGCGCCCTGCCCGTCAGCGGTACGTGTGTCTTCATAAAGCGGGCGCACGGTACACGCTCCGGCCAGCATAAGCGCACCAATGGCCAAGATGGCAACCGAGAGGTTTTTTATGGATCGGTGATCAAACGACAACATTGATGATCCTTCGAGGTACCACAATAACTTTGCGGGGCGTTCCGCCATTCAAAACCGCCTGCACAAAATCAAGTTCAAGCACTGCACTTTCAACAACACCTTGATCCGCGTCGCGAGCGATTGTCAATTCACCACGCTTTTTGCCGTTGATTTGAACCGGATAAGACATATCGTTTTCCGTTACCAGTTCAGGGTCGAACGCCGGCCATGGCGCATCCGCGACCATTGTGCCATGCCCGAGCCGGGACCAGCATTCTTCAGCCAGATGCGGCATCATTGGTGCAAACATCGTGACCAGGAAATCAATCGCCTGGCGGCATGCTCCGGTAACTGCTTCGTCGGCCTTGCCGGCTACGATATCGCCCAGAGGCGAAGCCAGCGCATTGACCAGTTCATAAAGGCGCGCAACGGCTTTGTTGAAGGCCAGGTTTTCAATGTCGGAGCTGACCGCTTTCAAGGTTTTATGCGCTACTTTGGACACGACAAGCGCAGGCCCCTCGCGCCCGGCCACAGGCTCGGTTTTTGCAAGCAATTCAGCCGTTTGCGAAACCATCCGCCACACGCGTTGCACGAAGCGATGCGCACCCTCAACGCCAGCTTCCGTCCAGATCACATCGCGGTCCGGCGGCGAATCCGACAGCATGAACCATCGCGCCGTATCGGCCCCGTAAGAAGCGATGATATCATCGGGGTCGACGACATTCTTCTTCGATTTCGACATTTTCTCGATGGCGCCAATGGAAAGCTCGCTACCATCGGACAATAGGAAAGCCTTGCGCGCACCATCCTTTTCATCAATGCGCACCTCAGCCGGGGTCACAAAACCATCGGACCCTTTATAGGTTTCGTGCACCACCATGCCTTGGGTAAACAGACCCTCAAACGGTTCTTCCACCTCGTTTACGTGGCCGGTGATCTTCATCGCACGCGAAAAGAAACGCGAATATAACAGATGCAGGATCGCGTGCTCGACACCACCGATATACTGATTGACCGGAAGCCAGCCCTTGGCGCCATCAACATAGTCAAGCGTGGTCGGCGACACTTCGTTCCACGGATCGGTGAAACGGGCAAAATACCATGATGAATCGACAAATGTGTCCATCGTGTCGGTATCGCGTAGCGCCGGGCCGCCGCATTCAGGGCAATTTGTCTGCTTCCAGCTTGGATGATGGTCAAGCGGATTGCCCGGCCTGTCGAATGTGACATCCGATGGCAGTTCAATTGGCAGATCGGCTTCAGGGGCCGGCTGGGTTCCGCATTTGTCGCAATGGATCGCGGGTATGGGACAACCCCAGAAGCGCTGGCGCGATATCAGCCAGTCGCGCAGCCGGTAGCGGGTCACGCCACGCCCCTTGCCTTTTGCCTCGAACCACTCGATGGTCCGGTCAATTCCCTGCTGGCCCGTCGCTTCTCCAATTCCGGCGAAATGATCGACATAGATCACCCTGTCCGATTTGGGCAGCACGAGCGCCTCGTCTCCAACTTCCCCGGTTTCATCTGGAAGATGAAATGCATTACGCACCATCAATCCGTACTTCCGGGCAAAATCCATATCGCGCTGATCATGCGCCGGACAGCCAAAGACTGCACCAGTCCCGTAATCCATCAACACAAAATTGCCGACCCATATGGGCAACTCCCGCTCTTCTGCCGGATGGCGGACGGCAAGGCCGGTATCGAAGCCGAGTTTTTCGGCTTTCTCCAGCGCCTCTTGCGACGTTCCGGCACTACGGCACTGCGCATTAAAGGCTGCCAGTTCGGCATTTTCCTGTTCAAGCGCCAGCGACAGCGGATGATTTGGAGAAATCGCCAGAAAGCTCGCGCCATGCATCGTATCCGGCCTGGTCGTATAACATGTCACCTTGTCGAAGCCTGCGGCCGATGCCGTCAATTCAAAATCGATCTCGATACCACGCGATTTACCGATCCAGTTCGTCTGCATCAGCCGCACTTTTTCAGGCCAGCGGTCAAGCGTTTCCAATGATGCCAGCAATTCCTGGCTCATCGACGTAATCTTCAAAAACCACTGGGTCAGGTCGCGCTGTTCCACCGGCGCACCGGAGCGCCAGCCCTTGCCATCGATCACCTGCTCATTGGCGAGCACCGTCTGGTCAACCGGATCCCAGTTGACCTTGGCACCGCGCCGCTCCACCAGCCCGGCCTTCCAGAAATCCAAAAACAGTTTCTGCTGATGCCGGTAGTAGGATGGGTCACAGGTGGCCAGTTCGCGCGTCCAGTCAAGCGACAGGCCCATCGTCATCAACTGGCGTTTCATTGTCTCGATATTGGCGTAGGTCCAGTCGCGCGGATTGACCTTGTTGTCGCGCGCGGCATTTTCCGCCGGCAGGCCAAAAGCATCCCAGCCCATCGGATGCAGAACATTAAAACCCTTCGCACGCTTATAGCGGGCGACCACATCACCCATCGCGTAGTTTCGTACGTGCCCCATATGGATCCGGCCTGAAGGATAAGGAAACATTTCCAGCACGTAATATTTCGGCCGCGGATCATCATTGGCCGCTTCAAATTGTCTGGCCTCGTCCCACGCCTTCTGCCAGCGTGGCTCTGTCACACGGGGGTTATATCGTTCGGTTGCCATGGGCTGTTATTCGCCTGATATTAAGACAAGGATTGGACGGCGGACCTTCAACATGGTTTGCCGCAAGCGTCAACCGCAGGAGTGGCCAAACGGCGCTCCAAAAAAAGAAGTTGCATAATGATGACCGACACCGAAACAAGGCTGGAAAACGTCAAAGCCGCAATCAGAAACGCCGAGGACGCCGCAGGAATAAGCCAGGACCCGGTGACGCTTGTTGCCGTTTCCAAGACCTTTGCCGCCGAAGACATCCGGCCTGCCCTTCAGGCCGGACACCGCATTTTCGGCGAAAACCGGGTCCAGGAGGCACAAGCCAAATGGCCGGAGCTCAGCCAAGAATTTTCAGGCGTCGAGCTGCATCTGATCGGACCGCTGCAATCAAACAAGGCCAGTGACGCAGTAGCCCTTTTCGACGTCATCGAAACCATAGACCGCGATAAGATCGCAAAGACAATCGCCGCCGAAATCAGGGCGCAAGCCCGAACCCCCCGCCTCTACGTTCAGGTCAATACTGGCCTAGAGCCGCAAAAAGCCGGCATCGCCCCATCTAATACGGTGGAATTTGTCGAGCGCTGCCGTACGCTCCATGGCCTTGAGATTGAAGGCCTGATGTGCATTCCGCCTTTTGACGAAAACCCCGGCCCGCATTTTGCGCTATTGGAAAAACTGACCCGGGCCGCCGGTGTCGAAAAGCTCTCAATGGGCATGTCGGGCGACTATGAGACCGCCATCGCTTTCGGCGCGACCAGCGTCAGGGTGGGCAGTGCGATTTTTGGATCACGCTGATAGATCAGCGAAGTTCCAGCCTGAAAATTCTTCATTCGGGCAAAAACATTTCTGATCAGCTCTTGAATCTATGTCTCATATGAGACACATATGTCTCATGAGCGAAATCAGACCATCATCACGCGAAGCCGTTTTGGAAGCGGCATTTCAGACTTTCAGCAAGCGGCCCGGGGCATCTCTGGCTGATGTCGCCGCGCGCGCAGGCGTCGGACGCGCAACATTGCACCGCCACTTCAGTTCGCGCGACAGCTTGATGGTTGCCCTGGCTAAAACCGCACTCGAAGAATTGAATGCAGCCATCGAAGCTGCCGTCAAAGATACTGTCAGTCATACGGACGGGCTCAAGCGGACGCTCGGCGCTGTGATACCGCTCGCCGACCGGCAATGGTTCTTGTCCCATGAACCGGTTGAGCAGGATCCCGGGATCAAAGCTGCCTATGAACGCGATATCCGCGAGCTTCATGCAGAGATCGATGCGGCCAAGGAGGAAGGGACATTCGCCAAAGATGTTCCGACCCGGTGGATCGCAGAAACCTACGAAAACCTGATTTATGGCGCATGGATAATGGTTCGGGATGGCGAGGCCACGCCAGCACAATCAGCAGATTTAGCCTGGCGCACCCTGACCAAAGGATTGGGAGGCAAACGATGAATTCGAGCGTTATTGAGAGACTGGGGTCACAAATCGATGATGCCTTCTTCATCATCGGCGCGCTGATTTTCCTGATTGAGATCGCCGAAGCCTGGTTCAAGGGTTCCTTGAAGGGCCGAAAGATCATAGAGATGGTTGCCAGCGCCTCAACACAGATCCCCTACCTTCTGGTCGAAATCTTCATCATGACCGGGGCCTACGGGCTCTACTATATTATTTCGGACGCTGTCATTTCCTGGTCATTGCCCTTTGCCTGGTGGAGTGCGGCACTTGCCGTTCTTGCTGCTGACTTCACCTACTACTGGGAACACAGAATAGCCCATCAGGTCCGCATCCTGTGGACACAACATGCAGTTCACCACTCTTCACGGGATTTCAACATCATCACCGGCATTCGTTTTGGCCCCCTGGAGGGCGTTTGGTCACTTGTTGCGCACATACCGATGGTCTTGATCGGCTTTCCGCCCGAACTTGTCTTCTTCGGCATTCTGTCGGTACTGGCCTACCAGACCTGGATACACACGGAGACAATCGGCAAGTTGGGACCATTGGAACACGTGCTGAATACGCCTTCCCACCATCGGGTTCACCATGGCTCCGATCAAAAATATCTCGACAAGAACTACGGAGGGATTCTTATCATCTGGGACCGCCTGTTTGGCAGCTATCAGGTTGAAGAAGAAACGCCCCGATACGGTCTGGTGCGCGACTTCAACAGCTCCAACCCCATCCACGTGTGGTTCTCCGAATTTCCCCAATTGTGGAAGGATCTGCGCTCGGCTTCAAGCTTTAGGGAAATTTTCAACCGGCTGTTCGCCAGGCCTGGCTGGGAACCGGACAAGCACTGATAGCACCAGGTGGCCAATAGTCTACTGTTGTGGCGTGCATCAAATTGATACTAAAACGCGACTAGTTGCCTATCAACGCTGAATGCAGGGTTGTGGCTTCAATGATCGTCGGATCAGTAGGGAGGAGACGCGTATGTCCGAACAACGCAAACACAAGGTCAAGGTTGCCTGGAAAAAACATGGCCTGATTGACAATGAGACCTACCTGAAATGGTATAGGCAATCGGTCAAGAACCCGGAGAAATTCTGGGCCAAGCACGGCAAGCGTATTGATTGGTTCACGCCCTATAAAAAGGTCAAGAACACCTCCTATGATGGCGATGTCTCGATCAAGTGGTTCGAGGACGGCGTCACCAATATCGCCTATAACTGCATTGACAGGCACTTGAAAAAGCGCGGGACCCAGACCGCCATCATCTGGGAGGGTGATAACCCCTACGACGACAAGAAGATCACCTATAACGAGCTTTACGAACAGGTTTGCCGCCTTTCTAATGTGATGAAATCGAATGGCGTGAAAAAGGGTGACCGGGTCACCATCTACATGCCGATGATTCCCGAAGCGGCCTATGCGATGCTGGCCTGCGCCCGCATCGGAGCGGTCCATTCCATCGTTTTCGGCGGCTTTTCCCCCGATGCACTGGCCGGCCGTATCGACGATTGCGATTCAACCTTCGTGATCACCGCCGATGAGGGCCTTCGCGGCGGCAAGTCCATTCCGCTGAAAGCCAATACCGACAAGGCCATTGCCATCGCAGAAAAAGCCGGCACCAAGGTCAAAAATGTGCTGGTTGTACGCCGCACCGGCAACACCATCGACTGGGATGAGACGCGCGACATCTGGTATCACAAGGCCGTAGCAGCAGCCAAACCGGAGTGTAGACCTGAAAAAATGAAAGCCGAGGATCCGCTGTTTATCCTCTATACATCCGGCTCCACCGGCAAGCCCAAGGGTGTTCTCCACACCACCGGCGGCTATCTGGTCTGGGCGTCGATGACCCATCAATATGTCTTCGATTACCATGATGGCGACATCTACTGGTGTACTGCAGATGTCGGCTGGGTTACCGGGCACTCCTACATCGTCTACGGGCCACTCGCCAATGGCGCCATCACGCTGATGTTTGAGGGCGTCCCGAACTATCCGACCGCGAGCCGCTTTTGGGATGTGGTCGACAAGCATCAGGTCAACATCTTCTATACCGCACCCACGGCCATCCGCGCGCTCATGGGTGCAGGCGACGAACATGTCACCTCGACGTCACGCAAAACCCTGCGGGTACTGGGTTCGGTTGGCGAACCGATCAATCCGGAAGCCTGGGAATGGTATTACAATGTTGTAGGCGGGAAGAAGTGTCCGATCGTCGATACCTGGTGGCAGACGGAAACCGGCGGCATCATGATCACGCCATTGCCGGGCGCGACGGATTTGAAGGCCGGCTCCGCCACCCGTCCGTTCTTCGGCATCCAGCCGCAGCTGGTCGACGCCGAAGGCCAGGTGCTGGAAGGCGCGACCGACGGCAATCTGTGCATCGCTGATTCCTGGCCAGGCCAGATGCGCACCGTCTATGGCGACCATGAGCGGTTCGTGCAGACCTATTTCTCCACCTACAAGGGTAAATACTTCACCGGCGATGGCTGCCGCAGGGATGAGGACGGCTATTACTGGATCACCGGCCGCGTTGATGATGTCATCAATGTCTCCGGCCACCGCATGGGCACTGCCGAGGTTGAATCGGCCCTTGTCGCTCACAACAAGGTGTCCGAATCCGCCGTTGTCGGCTACCCGCACGACATTAAGGGCCAGGGCATCTACGCCTATGTCACCTTGATGGCGGGCGAAAAGGCGTCCGACGCGCTGCGCAAGGAGCTGGTGACCCATGTCAGGAAGGAGATCGGTCCGATCGCCTCGCCGGACAAAATTCAGTTCGCGCCGGGACTGCCCAAAACGCGCTCGGGCAAGATCATGCGCCGTATCCTGCGCAAGATCGCAGAAGACGATTTCGGCTCGCTGGGCGACACCTCGACATTGGCCGAGCCTGCTGTCGTCGACGATTTGATCGAAAACCGGCAGAACAAAAAAGGCTAACTAAGGCGTGTTGCGTTTTATCGGATTCAAAAACGTAACGAAAAATGCGTTCGACCAAAGGGAGAGGCAGCTTTTCTTCGTTTCAGATTAAACGCGACACGCCATAGGTTCCGGTACGCCTACAAAAATGCCGCGGCAGCATCGCTTGCCGCGACATATGTTTCCATTTATGGGATCGACCCGAAAAACGCCGGGGCGTCTACACCTGTCCGCAGCCACAACCTGCCCGGCAGCATTGCTGTCGGGCCGGGCATTGTACCTGCACCGGCATCATGCCGGCAAAAATGTCGGGAATATCACTTGTTCACCTGCCGCCGCAAAGCGCCACCGGAGGTGGAGCCGTGCACAAATTCCCGGCGGTCAAGCGGTTCCACTTAAACCGGATGCGCCCCAGGGCATTTTTCGCCCGAACAGAATCACATGTGCGAAAAATGCTTCAATGGTTCCAGCTGAGTACAGGCGTCGTCGCGGTTCCAGTTACCGCAAAACGCTCTAGTGTCTGACCGGTTCGGCAAGTTTTACGATTTCATCCTTGATCGCCAATTTGCGCCGTTTCAGCGTGGCGATTTCCAGCGGATCGGCTGACGGATGCATCATCACTTCGTCAATCTGCCGTTCAATATCGCCGTGCTTCTTTTCCAGCTCTGCAATATGGGTCGCAAGAGACATAGGCCATTCTCCCTTTGATAAAGGTTCCTCGGACGACCATCGCCAACCCCCGCCGCGGGCGATTCGCGACAGTCTCATGACAGTTTGCCATCACAAACCGTCTTTGTCGAATATCTGTTCGTGCAATTTTTTTTCAAGTAGGAATGTGGTAACGTTTTCGTTTACGTTTGCCGGCCATGCGGTCTATAGATTAGCCATATTGACGGGATTTTTCCCAAAAGAAACTACCAACGGATCGAGCCTCGCACATGTCGGAACAGGAACAGGCAAACATTCGCCTCCAATTTGCCCGGCTGAAGCAGGAACACAATGATCTCGATGCCGCGATTGAGGCGATGATCAAGACCGGCTGCGATCCATTGCAAATACAGCGGTTAAAAAAGAAGAAGCTGACACTCAAAGACCGCTTGCAGGCAGTCGAAGACCGGATTGTCCCCGACATAATCGCTTGAACAGATCATAACAGACGTGCCCTGGGGGATACCAAAATGGCCGATGTTGCAATAATCATGGGCAGCCAGTCCGACTGGCCGAATATGCGCCATGCTGCCGGGATGCTGGACGAACTGGGCATATCCCACGAGGCACGGATCGTTTCGGCCCATCGCACACCGGACCGGCTTTATGACTTTGCTAAAAATGCCAAGAAAGATGGCTTCAAGGTCATTTTGGCCAGTGCTGGCGGCGCGGCGCACCTACCTGGCATGACGGCATCGATGACAACGCTTCCGGTTTTTGGCGTACCTGCCGAAACCAAAGCGCTGTCCGGCGAGGATTCACTGCTTTCCATCGTGCAGATGCCGGCGGGAATTCCGGTCGGCACGCTGGCCATAGGCAGAGCCGGCGCAATCAATTCGGCCTTGCTGGCGGCAGCCGTACTGGCGCTGTCAGACCGGAAAATCGCTGAAAGCCTTGATGCGTATCGTGAAAAAATGGCAGCAAGCGTTGCCGAATTTCCGGTAGATGAGGCATGACGGCTGCGCTTCCACCGGGCTCGACCATAGGGATAATCGGCGGAGGCCAGCTCGGCCGCATGCTGGCAATGGCAGCTGCCAGACTGTCCTATCGCGCCATCATCCTGGAGCCGGGCGGGGATTGCCCGGCCGCACAACTCGCCAACCGCCAGATCGTTGCCGCCTATGATGACAGGCAAGCGCTCGATGAGCTGGCTGTTGCGTGCGATGTCGTAACCTACGAATTTGAAAACGTTCCCGTCGGCGCCGCCCGGCAGCTTGAAAAAAAAGTCCCGGTCTATCCGCCGCCACAGGCCCTTGAAGTCGCCCAGGACAGACTTGCCGAAAAGGTGTTCCTAAACGGCGCCGGCCTGGTCACGGCGCCCTATCACCGCGTTGACAGCACGCAAGAACTTGTCGCCGCAATTGCTGATTTTGGTGGCAATGGTGTGTTGAAAACACGCCGCCTTGGATATGACGGCAAGGGTCAGATGCGGTTTGATCAGGCAAGCGCCGCCGAGCTTGACGGGGTGTTTGAAAAAATGGGCCGCGTTCCGCTCATTTTGGAAGGCTTTATCTCGTTTAAGCGGGAAATTTCGATCATCGCGGCGCGTGGCCGAGACGGACAGTTCACCGCTTTCGATCCGGCTGAAAATGTTCATCGCGACGGGATCCTTCACACCTCCACCATTCCCGCCTCAATAAGCGATGAGACCGCCACAGAAGCATACAACCAAGCCAGAGCCGTATTGGACGCCCTGGATTATGTCGGCGTCTTGGGCATTGAATTCTTTGTCATGGAAGATGGAAGCCTGATCGCCAATGAAATCGCGCCTCGCGTGCACAATTCCGGCCACTGGACAGAGGCGGCCTGCGCAATATCGCAATTTGAGCAGCACATCCGCGCCGTCGCCGGCCTGCCGCTGGGCAGCACTGCCCGGCACTCAGATTGCGTGATGGAAAACCTCATTGCAGATGATATCGACCGGCTAGGCGATCTGGCCGGCGAGCCGGATGCGGTCATTCATCTCTACGGAAAGACGGAAAGCCGCCCGGGCCGGAAAATGGGCCACGTCACCCGCATCACCGTTAGATGAAACGCTCTATTCGGCGATGATCTTGACCTTGTCGCCGGCCGAAACCGTGGCACCGGCCGGCAATGCGTTCAACAGGCGAAACAGCGACAATTTGCGGTCGGAGCCTGCCATGCGTCCGGCAAGACTGCCGACCGTCTCGCCAGCCTTGACCGTTACGACCTTGATGGTCAGCGGTTTTAGATTGTTGCGTTCAAGCTCGCCCATTTTCCTGAAACTTGACGACACGCTGCGCGCGACTGCCGGCAATCTGGAACTGGACAGCGGTGCAGCTGTTAGCAAGCGGTAAATCTGATCTCCAGCGCGAATGGCGGTAATGTCGAAATTCCAGCCATCTGCCTGAGCCCGCGCCGTTGCCGCCGCCAGTCCGTTGATCGTCGTCGATTTGATGCTGCTTTCATCGAGACCGACAACCCAGCCGCTTTTTATATATTTGGCCGGCTTTGTGCGCTTGGAAACGGCAACGCCGTCAAAGCGAACAGCGATATCTCCAGGCCCGGCAGCCGTCACCGCATCGGCTGAATTGTCGATGACAAAACCCCGCGGCACCGAAAACGCAACACCCAGCCCCGGATGCAGGAAAGTGCGGCCGCGCACATAACCCTCCTTGGGCGTATCGCCGAACAGTATCCCGTCGATACCGGCCAGATAGGAATCACGGTCACGCGCACCCGTTCCAGGCGGCCCGAACTGGCGGGCATGGCGTTTTGCAAGCTCTATTCTGCGTGGTGCAGCCGGATGCGATGCGAGGAAATCCAGGCTAGCGTCTTCAGCCCCGCTGACCGAGCGGAAATCGCTGTAAGCCGCCATTGATTGCAAAAATCTTGGCGCCGCATACGGATCAAAACCCGCCTCGCCGGTTGCCTTGATCCCGATGACATCGGCCTCCAGTTCCTGATTGCGCGAGAACTGCGCAAGCCTCAACTTTCCGCGCACCAGCGCGGTTTGGGCCCTGCGGTCATTGTCGAGAACATCCGATACCACCTTGGTGGCCAGTTTTTCTTCCGCTTCCCGGCGCTGCCGTTCAATCCCGTGATTGGCGGTCACATGCCCCATCTCGTGGGCGATAACGGCGGCAAGTTCGGCACTGTCATTGGCAAGCGCCAACAAACCGCGCGTCACGTAAAGATAGCCGCCGGGCAGCGCGAAGGCATTGACGTTAGGCGAATTAAGAATGGTGATCCGGAAGCTCTGCGACGGATTATCGGAAACACCCGTCAGCCCGCCGACCACCTTGGCCACCATCCGCTCCAGCTTTGCATTGGAGTATTCGCCGCCATAGGTTGCAAGAATACGCGGATGCTGTTCGCGTGCGATCGCTGCCAGTCTGTCGTTTTTTTCAACCGCCTCAATCGTCACCGGATTGCGCGATGGCTGAAAAGCCTGCTCGCTAATGAAGCCGTTGGTCGCCTGACAACCGGTCAGCGCCAATGCAAAACCCGCGCACGCCAACAGCAGGCGAACCGGCAGTCCGCCCTGTCCAGCGTTGATCGCTGGTACTTCACCCCTTATGATCCCCATTGGCTTCATCTTTTTTGTCCGGGCCGCCGATCGAGTACCGCATATCTACAGCACCGCGGCAACCAAATCGAGCGAAACTCTTGTGTGATGGGCAATTGTGTCCGCATCCGGGCAGCGATCGTTTCCGGCAACTGGAACCATTTGACGAAATGGTAGCATATGATAGAGCCCGGCTCCATGACACGGTTTGCGATATTGCTTGACGGCGACCTTAAAGCGTCGACCCGGCTCAAAACCCAGGTCGAAGGCTGCCAAATCATCGCGGCGGATGGCGGCATTCGCCATGCCGAAACGCTTGGGCTGACACCCGATATCTGGCTTGGTGATTTTGATTCCGCGCCCGGCGAGGCGCTTAAAAAATATCACTCGATCCCGCGCCTGACATTTCCGCGGGACAAAGATCTGACCGACGGTGAAATTGCAGTGGCCGAAGCGCTGAAACGCGGTGCCACCAGCCTCATTCTGATTGGCGCATTCGGCGGAAAGCGGGCCGATCATGCCCTACTGCACAAGCTGATGGCGCTTCGGCTTGCAGGTGATGGCCTATCCGTCACACTCAGCGACGGCAATCAGGAGGGGCACCCGGTTCTGCCCGGCACAAAGCGCTATGATTTTCCAACGGGAACGCTTTTTAGCCTGATCGGCTTCGACCCGCTGTCGGGACTGACTATCCGCGGTGCCAAATGGCCGCTGGAAAACACCAAAACACCCACCGGATCGTCGCTGACGCTTTCCAACGTCGTATCGAACAGGCTCGAAATCGAACTGGCGGCGGGAAAAGCGCTGCTGATCGCGCAGATTGAAACCTGATGGCGCCACCGCTGCTCAATCTGGATGGCATCCAGCTTACCTTTGGCGGCCCGCCTCTGCTCGATGGTGCGGATCTGATCGCCGCCAGCGGTGACCGGATCGCGCTTGTCGGCCGCAACGGGTCTGGAAAATCAACATTGCTGAAGATCGCCGCAGGCATTGTCGAAGCGCAATCTGGAAGCATTTTCCTCCAGCCCGGCACCACGATACGCTATCTCGAGCAATCGCCCGATATGGAAGGCTTTGACGATGTACACGGCTATGTCATCGCAAGCCTTGGCCCGGCTGACGACCCCCACCGCGCCGATTATCTGATCGAAAAGCTGGGGCTTTTGGGAACCGAGCACCCGGCAACGCTTTCCGGCGGAGAGGCCAGGCGCGCGGCATTGGCCCGCGTGCTTGCACCAAATCCTGACATTCTTTTGCTGGATGAACCGACAAATCACCTCGATTTGGCGACGATTGAATGGCTTGAGGGCGAAATTAACCGGATGGGTAGCGCCATCATCGTCATCTCCCATGATCGCCGCTTTCTCGAAAATGTCAGCCGCGCAACCATCTGGCTTGACCGCGGCAGGACCAATCGCCTCGAACGCGGGTTTGCCGATTTCGAGGAATGGCGCGATGGGCTTCTGGCAGAAGAGGAGCGCGACGCCCACAAGCTTGCCCGCAAAATCGTGCGCGAAGAACACTGGTTGCGCTATGGCGTGACGGCCCGCCGCAAACGCAACATGCGCCGGCTCGGCGAATTGCAGTCGATGCGCGAGGATCACCGCAACCGGGTAAAGCCGGCAGGTGCCGCCAAACTGGCCGCAAGCGAAGCGCGCGAGGCCGGAAAACTCGTCATCGAGGCAAAATCGGTCACCAAAACCTATGGTGATCTGCAACTCGTTACCGGTTTTTCCACCCGCATCCAGCGTGGCGACCGCATCGGCCTTGTTGGCCCCAACGGAGCCGGCAAGACAACGCTGCTAAAGATACTGACCGGTGAACTTGAACCCGACAGCGGTACCATCCGCCATGGCGCCAATCTTAAAATCGCAACATTGGATCAGCGCCGCGACGGGCTTGACCCTAAGCAGTCGCTTTCCGACTATCTGACCGGTGGCCGCAGCGACCAGATCGCCGTCAATGGCGAGAGCCGCCATGTTGTTTCCTATCTGAAAGACTTTCTGTTCAAACCGGAACAGGCCGGCACGCCGGTACGCGAATTGTCGGGCGGTGAGAGGGCGCGTCTCGTGCTGGCGCGGATTTTGGCGAAACCGTCAAACGTGCTGGTGCTTGATGAGCCGACCAACGATCTCGACATGGAAACGCTCGACCTGCTCCAGGAGATGGTCGCCACCTATCAGGGCACCGTATTGCTGATCAGCCATGACCGGGACTTTCTCGACCGCACCGTCACCAGCATCGTCGCGCCCGAAGGCGATGGCCGCTGGATCGAATATGCCGGCGGCTATGCCGATATGCTGGCGCAACGCGGCGCGGCTCTAGCCGAGCGGCGCCGGGCAAAAGCCGCAAAAACCGGAAAAACGCCGTCCGCAGAACCCAAGCCCGAAGCCTCTGCCGGGCCGGGTACCAGAAAGCTTTCCTACAAGCAGAAATATGCGCTTGAAACCCTGCCTGGCCGCATCGACGGATTGAGCACCGAAATCGCGGCACTTGAGGTAAAACTGGCCGATCCCGGCCTATACGGCACCGATCCGGACCTGTTCAATGACATCGCCGCAAAACTTGATGTCAAGCGTGCCGATCTTCAGGCTGCAGAGGAAGAATGGCTGGAACTTGAAATGTTGCGCGAAGAGCTTGAGGTTTGAAGTGACGTTGTGTGTTGACCTGCGAGCGGTGGGCATGGAAAGTCAACAGGAACCGCATCAGGATCCGTTTCCATCAGGAGTTGTCCCCCATGGCCAGCCAAGCTCTCATCGTAATTGACGTGCAGAATGATTTTTGCCCCGGTGGTGCACTGGCGGTGCCAGACGGTGATCAGGTCGTTGGCGAAATCAACCGGCTTTCAGGCGGGTTCGGCCATCTGATTGTGACACAGGACTGGCATTCGGCCGGCCATTCAAGTTTTGCCTCCAGCCATGAGGGAAAGGCTCCGTTCGAGACGGGGACAATGCCTTACGGCGAACAGATGCTTTGGCCGGATCATTGTGTTCAAGGTTCAAAGGGCGCAGAATTTCACCATGAGCTCGACTGGACCAGGGCCGAACTGATCATCCGCAAAGGCTTCCACCCCGAAATCGACAGCTATTCAGCCTTTTTCGAAAACGATCGCACCACGCCGACGGGCCTTGGCGGATATCTTTCCGAGCGCGGCATAGGTTCGGTGACGCTCGCCGGGCTCGCAACCGATTTCTGTGTCGGTTTTTCCGCGCTCGATGCGGCAAAACTGGGCCTTGACGTCGATGTCAGACTGTCGGCTTGCCGCGGCATTGATCTTGATGGCTCAATCGATGCAATGTGCCATCAGATGCGCGAAGCCGGTGTAAGGTTGACCTAGAGCGTATCCGGTTTAAATGGGAGCGGTTTGATGGTGATTCGCTTCGGCGAGGAAAAGGCCGCCAAGCCGATTGGAGACCATGACATTGAAGTTTCTGAATAAACCGCAGCTGTTTAAACCGGATACGCTCTAGTGCCAGACTTCAAAACGATAGATGATCTGGGCGACATCACCGGCAAGCGCGTTTTGGTGCGTGTTGACCTAAACGTGCCAATGGCTGACGGCAAGGTGACGGACTTGACCCGCATCGAGCGGATTGCGCCGGGCATCGAGGAACTATCGCACAAGGCGGCAAAGGTGATCTTGATGGCGCATTTCGGCCGGCCGAAGGGCAAGCCGAACCCGGAAATGTCGCTTGAGCCGGTGGCCTATGCGCTGGAAGCAATATTGGATGCCCGTGTCTATTTTTCATCTGACTGCATCGGCGACATACCCGCCGGCAAAATTTCCAAGATGAATGGCGGCAACATCCTGTTGCTCGAAAACACCCGTTTTCATGCGGGCGAGGAAACCAATGACGGTAAATTCGCCAAAGCGCTGGCAGCCCTTGGCGACATCTATATCAACGACGCCTTTTCCGCCGCCCACCGCGCCCATGCATCCACCGAGGGTGTAGCCCGCCTGCTGCCTTCCTATGCGGGGCGCAGCATGGAAGCGGAGCTGAAGGCGCTTGAAGCGGGCCTCGGTAAACCCAGGCGCCCGGTCATCGCCATTGTTGGCGGCGCCAAAGTGTCGTCCAAGATCGACCTTCTGGAAAATCTGATCGAAAAAGTTGATATGCTGGTCATCGGCGGTGGAATGGCCAATACCTTCCTCAATGCAAACGGCATCGATATCGGTCAATCGCTGTGTGAGAAGGAACTGGCTGATACTGCCCGCAGGATTATGACCAAGGCTGAAAAGACCGGTTGCGAAATCATCCTGCCTGAAGACGTGGTCGTTGCTGGAAAATTCGAAGCCAATGCGGAAAACGACGTGGTGGCACTGGACGCTGTTCCGGCTGCCGGCATGATTCTCGATGCCGGTCCCGAAACCGTCAAACGGATCATCCAGGCTGTCGACAAGGCTGACACGCTGATCTGGAATGGTCCGCTTGGCGCCTTTGAGCTCACGCCCTTTGACCAGGCCACGGTGGCTGTCGCCCGCCACACGGCCAAGCGAACCGAAACCGGTCGGCTGATTTCCGTTGCCGGCGGTGGCGATACGGTTGCAGCCCTCAATCACGCTGGTGTCGCTGGCGACATGACTTATGTGTCTACAGCGGGCGGGGCCTTTCTGGAATGGATGGAAGGCAAACCGCTACCCGGTGTCGATGTCCTGAACCGGAACTGACCGGACCAAAAAAGACAGGATGCAAATCCAGCCAAACCGCAGGAATTAACTTGCTTCGTTCTTCAATTTTTCTGCTTTATGTCAGCAATGTCTAAATTTTGCTATGTTGTTTGTTCTAGCTGAGTTATAGCGGCGGCGTGGTCACTAAGATTAATTTTCGACGTTGAACGGGCTCGCGTGTGTCACCATATAGGCGGGAGTATACGCTCTAGAGCGGGCTCCACGAAGCGATGTTATGGCAAAATTGAGATTTCACAAATTAGCTGCCGTAACGGTGCTCGTGGCGGCGAGCGTCTGGGTCTACACCGGCGAATTCGCCTCCGTCGGCAGCGCCAGGATCGAGGCTGCCGAACCAGCTAAGCCGGTCGAGGAGGAAGCGCCGGCGGTGATAGACAACCGCCGCACGGTGGCTTTTGTCGTACCGCCGCAATTGACGCATGCGCGCGCTATCCGAATTTCTGGCCAGACCAGCTCCGACAAGCGTGCGGACCTTGCCACACGGGCCGGTGGGATTATCGAAAAACTTCCCGTCGCTCAGGGCGACTGGGTGGAAGCCGGCGATCTTATTCTCGCGCTGGAAGCTGAAGAAAAAACCGCGATGATCGATACCGCCAAACAGCTGCTCACGCAGCGCGAGGCTGAAGTGGTTGCGACCGAAGCGCTGGTCAAACGCGGCACATTACCGACACTGCGCGCCGACAATGCCCGATCGGCCGTCGCTGCCGCCCGGTCACAGCTCGAAGCCGCCCAGGCCGAGCTTGATCGTGTTCGAGTGGTTGCGCCGTTTTCCGGCATTGTCGATCGCATTCGGGTCGAAGAGGGCAGTTCGGCTTCGCAGGGCCAGCCGGTTGCCACGCTGGTCAGTGTTGATCCGGTGCTGGCGACAGGAGAAATCTCCGAGCACGACCTTCGCCATGTGAAGATCGGCAATTCAGCCACCGTCCGGCTTGTCGACGGCACCCTGGTGGAAGGCAGGCTGAGCTATATCAGCCGGGTCGCCTCGTCGCAGACCCGCACCTTTCCTATTGAGATTGAGATCGACAATAAGGATGGCCGTATTCCGGCTGGCATGACGGCGGAAATTACGCTTCGTGCCGCGCCGGTCTTAGCAACCATCCTGCCACGTTCGGTGATCACCTTGTCGGAAAAAGGAGATCTGGGCGTTCGCATTGTTGGCTCTGAAAGCCGGGTGGGCTTCGTCCTGATCGATTTGGTCGATGACACGGGCGATGCGCTGGTACTTGGCGGCATACCGGGTGATGCGAAGATCATCGTCGCCGGTCAGGATCTCGTGTCCGAGGGCGATGAGGTCAATGCGGTCGAGGCCGATCCGGCGATGATCGCCAGATTGACCGGTGAGGCCACCGGCGGGGCTGAGTAACATGGTCGGACTTGCCATTCGCAATGCGCGGCTGACCATATCGGTGCTGTTGTTTTTTCTGGTTGCCGGTGCGTTGGCTTACCAGTCGATCCCGAAGGAAGCAGAGCCCGATATCCAGATCCCGGTGATCTATGTCAATCTCGGTTATCAGGGTATTTCGCCGGAGGATTCCGAACGTCTGTTGCTGAGGCCGATGGAAACCCGGCTGAAAAGCATCGCTGGTGTCAAGGAAATGCGCTCCGCCGCCTATCAGGGCGGCGGTTTTGTTCTGGTCGAATTTCAGGCCGGTGCCGACCTGTCGAATGCGCTTGAGGATGTGCGCGCGAAAGTGTCTGACGCAAAGCGCGATCTTCCCCAGGGCGCCGACGAGCCAACCGTCAATGAAGTCAATATTTCCGAATTCCCGGTCCTCGTCGTCACCCTGTCGGGCGATGTGCCGGAGCGCGCGCTGACGGCTGCGGCGCGTCAACTGCGCGACAATATCGAGGAAATCCCAGGCGTGCTGGAAGCCGCACTTCGCGGCGCGCGCGACGACCTTGTTGAAGTCGTCATCGATCCGGTCAAGCTGTCATCCTACAATCTGCGCTTAGATCAGTTGATTGCAGCTGTGAATGCCAACAACTCGCTGGTGGCCGCCGGCGCAATCGAGGGCGGCGAAGGACGCTATGCCGTCAAGGTGCCGTCCCTGATCGAAACGGTTGAGGATGTCGCCAACCTGCCAATCGTTGCCGGCCCAAATTCGGTGGTCCGCGCCCGCGATCTGGCAACCATCCGCTCGACCTTCAAGGATGCCGAGACGATCACGCGCCTTGATGGCAGGCCTGCCATCGCTATCGAGGTCTCCAAACGTACCGGCGCAAATCTCGTCGATACTGTCGATGAGGTAAAACGCATTGCCGGCGACTTCGTCAAACGGCTGCCCGAGGGCAGTGTCATTTCCTATTCGCAGGACAAGTCGACCACCATCCGCCAATTGCTGGGCGATTTGCAGAATTCAGTCCTGACCGCTGTCATACTGGTCTTCATCGTCATTCTCTATGCCTTGTCCGGCCGTGCCTCGATGTTGATCGGGCTGGCCATCCCCACATCATTCCTGATGGGGATGCTGATGCTGTCGCTTGCCGGCTACACCGTCAATATCGTCGTTCTGTTCAGTCTTATTCTCGCCGTCGGCATGCTTGTCGACGATGCGATTATCGTCACCGAATTTGCCGAACGCCGCATGGGTGAGGGCATGCCGCGTGAAGAAGCCTATGAACTGGCGGCCAACCGTATGGCGGGCCCGGTCGTTGCCGCGACGATGACCCGTGTGGCCGCGTTCTCGCCGCTTCTGTTCTGGCCGGGTATTGTCGGCGAGTTCATGAAGTACATGCCGATCACGCTGATCGTCACACTGTCGGCCTCGCTGTTTTATGCGCTGGTGTTTACCCCGACCCTTGGCGCCAAATTCGCCAAACCGCATCCGGAAAGCGCGCACCAGCGCGATGGCGCCTATATGGCGACCGCCAAGCTTGCAACCCGCTTTCCAATCACCGTGTTGGTGCTGGCCATTGGCCTTTTGTTTGCGGTTCCGGCCGCCTATTTCAAACTCGGCAAGGGTGTTGAGTTCTTCCCCGATGTCGAGCCGGAATACGGGCTTTTATATGTGCACGCCCGGGGCAATCTTTCGCTTGATGAGAAGGATGCCGTAACAAGGACCGCTGAACAACGGCTGATCGGCTGGCCGGGTATCAGCACCGTCTACACCCGTGTCGGCAGCGTTCAGGGCGGCGCCAACGAAATCGCCGAGGATGTTGTTGGCGTTATTCAATACGAGTTCCTCGATTGGCGCGAACGCAAATCAGCAAATGAAATCCTGGCGGATTTGCGCAAGGAGATGACTGGCATCCCTGGTGTGGATGTCGAGGTTTCAGTCCCGGCCGCCGGCCCGCCCACCGGCAAGGCTATTCAGGTGCGTCTGTCGGCAGCCGATCCAGCCGGATTGTCTGATACAGCAGCCAAAGTGGCAGCAATACTACGCTCCACACCCGATGTGACGGATATTGATGACGGATTGCCGGCACCGGGGGTCGACTGGGAATTGAAAGTTGACCGAACCAAGGCCGCGCATTACGGCATCGGGCCGGGATCGGTGGGCACGGTTGTTCAGCTGGTGACCAGCGGCCTGAAACTCACCGACTATCGCCCGGCCGGGGTCGATGACGCGGTTGATATCCGTCTTCGGCTGCCGCAGGACCGGCGGACATTAGCAACACTCGACCAGTTGCGGGTTGAAACCACCGCAGGCGCCGTGCCGATTTCAAATTTCGTCACACGCGAACCGGCCCATCGTGTTGGCACGTTAAAGCGTATCGACGGCGAGCGGACCATCGTTGTCCAGGCAAACATCACCGAGGGTGTGCAGGCCGATCCGGTTCGCCAGGCGGTGGTCAAATCGCTTGAGAAGCTGGAGTTTCCCCCGAATATTAGCTGGAAGCTTGCCGGAGAGGATGAGGAACAGAAGGAGGCGCAAGCCTTTTTGTCAAAGGCTTTTGGCGCCGCAATGTTCCTGATCTTTGTCGTGCTTCTGGCCCAGTTTAACAGGTTTACCAGCGTGTTTTTGGTGCTTTCCGCTGTGGTCATGTCGACGATTGGCGTATTTCTTGGTCTGATGCTCACAGGGCAACCATTTGGTATCGTCATGTCGGGTATTGGCGTCATTGCGCTGGCCGGCGTCGTGGTCAACAACAATATCGTGCTGATCGATACCTACGACCGGCTGCGGCGTGAGGGTAGCGACAAGCACGAAGCGGTGCTGCAAACCTGCCGCGAACGCGCAAGACCGGTGGTGCTGACCGCCGTGACGGCGATTTTTGGCGTCCTGCCCATTGCCTTCGGCTTCAATCTCGAAATCCTCAACCACGAGACCACCATCGGTGCGCCTTCGACCCAATGGTGGATCGCATTGTCGAGCGCGATTGTTTTTGGCCTGGCATTCTCGACAGTGTTGACGCTGATCGTCACGCCTGCTGCGCTGATGGTGTTTACGCGCAAAAACCCGGTGCCTAGCAAACAATCCTTCCCCGACAGGCTGTTCAGACGGAACAGGCCGGACGCCGGGCAGCAAGAGGCAGGTGACAGGGACGTAACCCTGCCAAACCCGGCGGAGTAGCCGGTTTTACGCTGCCATTTTCGCTGCGCCATCCAGTTTGAGATCGGCAATTGCCTGTGCAATCGCATGCTCCGGTTTTGTCGCCTCGAACGGGCCGACAAGGCGCTCGAATTTCGACCCATCAAGCGAGTGGGCGGTTCGCCAGAGATAAGACATGATGGCGATTTCCCGGTAAAGCGGCTTGACCAGACCCAATGTGCGGATCAGTTTCCATGGCATGCCGGTGGGGCACAGCTTGCGGCCGACACTGCGTTCGACGATCGCGTGCACCTCATCGCCTGTCAGCGTATGACCGGCAAAATTCAGCCGCTCGAAACGGGCCAACTCACCGCGTTTTTCGGCAATTTTTACAAATGCCCGTCCGAGGTCCGGCAAATAGGCAAATGCGTGTGGCATATCGTACGGTCCAGGCCAGGTGAACAGATTTTTCTGCAGCTTTGTCAGGATCGGATAATCGAGCCAGCTGCCGGGCTTGCTGCCGCCATAAAAATCACCCGCCCGCAAGACGATGGTCTGCACGCCGTGCTTACCGGCTGCCAGGCGAAACCCTTCTTCCATCGCGATGCGGATTTTGGCTTTTTGGGTAGATGGCACTTCTAACGCGTCTTCAGCGGTGTCCATGCCGATTTCATGGCCAAAATTATAGACATTGCCGGGCAGTAAAACCGCTGCCTGATTGGCCTTGGCGGCGGTGATGACGTTTTCGGCCATCGGCAGCACGGCCTCCCACTTGTGATAATCCTGCGGATTAAGCGCGTTGAGGATCACATCAGCGCCCTTGCAGGCCTTGGTCAATGCGTTCACATCGCCCGCATCCGCGCGGACGGGTTTGACGCCTGGTGCCATTTGACCAAGCCTAGCGTTGCGTCCCACGCCGCTGACCTGCCAGCCGGCTGCGAGAAATGCTTTGGCTGCGGCGTCGCCAATGCGTCCGGCTGCGCCAAGGATGGCGACTTTCCTGTCATTGTTTGTCATGCTCTAGCTCCTAAGCGTATTGGTTGCGAAATCGTCCGGAATTAGGTCGCCCCGCCGGTCGGCATCAGATGAAAACCAGGCGGCGATCCGTCTTCATCCCGCTCACTGAATTGAATTATATTGGTAACGATATTGAATTGATATTCCGAGAATATGAGATATTATTATTCATAAATGAATGGTTATATGATGAACGACTTTGACTGGAACCTGGTCAGAAGCTTTATCGCCGTAGCTCGCGCCGGCAGTCTGTCGGGCGCGGTTCGGGCAACCGGCATCAGCCAGCCGACGCTTGGTCGGCATATCAACGAACTTGAAGCCGGATTGCAGGTAACGCTGTTTGAGCGGCAGCGGCGCGGCATGGCGTTGACCGATACCGGAAGGGTGTTGCTGGAGCGGGCACAGGGACTGGAGCGTGAGGCGGCTGCATTTTCACTGGCCGCAACCGGACGATCCAGCGAGGTCGCCGGCACGATACGCATTTCGGCAAGCGAGATTGTTGCCCACTATCTGCTGCCGCAGATCATCGCCTCGCTGAAACATGAGGAACCGGCACTGGAAATCGAGCTTGTCAGTTCTAACGAGGTGCAGAATCTGCTTACCCGTGACGCGGACATCGCTGTCAGGATGGTGAAGCCAAACCAGGCAGAGCTGATCACGCGTAAGGTCAATGAATTATCCATTGGCTGCTATGCCACGACCACCTATCTTGAACGTGCCGGCAGGCCCGCAATTGCCGAAGATTTATTTGGCCACACCCTGATCGGTTACGACAGGAACGATCTTTTGATCAAAAGCATCGTCGCGCTTGGCTACCATGCCGACCGCCATTCATTTGCCATTCGTACCGACGCTCAGGTTGTCAATTGGAAGTTAATCAAGGCGGGTGCCGGCATTGGTTTTGCCGCCGACGCCATTGCATCCGGCAAGGCTGGTGTTGAGCGAATTTTGCCCGACCTGCCGACCGGATCCATACCCATGTGGTTGACAGCCCACCGGGAGCTTCGCACCAGCCGCCGCGTTCGGCGTGTCTACGATTTTATCGCCGCCCATCTGGCCGACTTGCCGTTGTCAAGATAATTTCGTGCGGTTATTTTGACCATTTTGGTAAAATCACAGGAAAAAGATCGATTTTTCGACCAGAATCCTGAAATATGACCAATCCGCGCCACATTCTAATGCCTATTTAGGGAAATGGGATGCCCTGACAAAGGTGATGGCATAGAACCGCGGATACGCGGCGGCTGAACCGAGGATGAGGGGTACAAACTTAGAGGCCTGGATCATTTGGTCATGACCTAGCCTCCGGAGAGACAAACGATGTCAAAGTATTTCGTGACACCGGAACCGACGAACCAATATCCGTTCACATTGCAGGACCTAAGGGTCCGGCCAGCCAAGAAGCGTTCCGGGCTGGTTGCGGTAGGCGCGGCAGCCGTTGTAACCGTGCTGTGTGGCGCAGCTGCCGCCTATGCGTTTATGGTCAGTGTCAGCGATCCCGTACCAGCAAAGCTCGCATCGCCGGTGATACCTGTCGAAATCGAAGCGGTCGCTGGAGAGCAGGCCGTTGAAGAAAATGTGCAAAAGCCCACCGCAGTTGAAGCGGCGGCGGTAGAGGCGGTGCCCGGTAAAGCGCTGGCCGTTGAGCCGAAGAAGGTCAAGACCTTTCCCGTCACCGCCGATATTTCCGGCGCACCTTTGCCGCTGAAAAAAGATGATCCGCGATGGGTGGACGGTGCGACGATCTCAAGCGCAAAGCCATTGGAGCAACGCAAGGATAGTGAGGCTGTTCTGGCAGCGCTCAACAAGGTTGCTTTTGCGGAAACCGAGGAAGAAGTTGTTGCGCTCGAAGAGCAGATGAACCCGGATCTGATCCCCTCTATCATTGATGAGGCCGCCATCGACGAGCCGGCCGATGACGAGGAAATCAGACCTGCACGCATTACCGCCCCGTCATTTGCCACCGGCGACCTGGTTACCGCCCAAGCGGCAAAGTGGGTGAACATGCGGGCGTCCGACAACAAGCACGCTGCCAAGATTATGGTGGTGCCGCAGGGCGCGAATATCAAGGCTGATCCGGCCTGCACGCATTGGTGCCGCGCGGTCTATGATGGCCGCCAGGGTTACATTTACCGCAGCTATGTCAGTTTTTCCGGTGAGACAAAGGTTGCTGGTTCCGCCCCGGCTAAGTCTGCCGGAAAGGCACCGGGAACCGGGATTTTGAAAAAGCTGGTGCGCGGCGGCAGTCCGGCCAGCCGGCAGGTTGATCCTTAGACTTTTAAGCCAAATCCCCAAGGGTCATGGCTGCAATCTGCGTTGGAGTATCCGACCTGATCAAGCCGGATGCGCTGGAGCATTTTTGATAAAAACCGAGTCATCAAAAACGCTCTAAGCTATTGTTTTGGCGCATTTTCGCGAGCGCAAAAGTCTGCAACTTTTGCTGAAAATGCTCTAGACTTTAACAGCGCGCTCAACCCGGTCTTCCTCGCCAAAGATTTTCAGATAACGCGCCACTTCGGCCGCATCACCGGTCGCTTTGCGGGGGTTGTCGGACAATTTGACGGCCGGCCTGCCGTTCGCCGAGCTGACCTTGCAGACCAGCGATATCGGGTCGAGGGCATCGCCGCCATCGGGCAGGCAATTTGCGAAATCGTTGGTCAGGTTGGTGCCCCAGCCAAAGGCCATCCGGACCCGGCCCTGAAAATGCTGGTGGGCTTCGATGATCGTGTCGACATCGAGCCCGTCTGAAAACACAATCAGTTTTTCGCGCGGATCGTGGCCGCGCTCGCGCCACCATTTGATAATCCTTTCACCGCCGGTGACTGGCGGGGCGCTGTCCGGCCTAAAACCGGTCCAGTCGGCCACCCAGTCGGGAGCGTTGCGCAAAAATGCCGCCGTACCGAATGTGTCGGGCAGCACGATTAAGAGATTACCGCCATAAAGTTTGTTCCAGTCGGTCAGCACCCGGTAGGGCGCCTCCATCAATTCTTCCTTGCTTTCGGCCAGCGCGGCGTAGACCATCGGTAGCTCATGCGCATTGGTTCCGAGCGCCTCCAGATCGGTATCCATGGCAAGCAGAACGTTGGAGGTGCCGGTAAAAGCATTGCCGATACCCTCCTTCAGCGCCTCCACGCACCAGCGCTGCCACAGGAACGAGTGACGCCGGCGGGTGCCAAAATCGGAAATGCGGATGTCGGGAACGGTTTTGAGGCGCTCGACCTTGTCCCACATTTTGGCTTTTGCCCGCGCATAAAGCACATCGAGCGCAAACGGGCCGAAGCTGCGCATTGCTGCACGCGAGCGCAATTCATTGATGATGGCAAGTGCCGGAATTTCCCACATTATGGTGTGGGTCCAGGGGCCGTGAAAGTTTAGCTCGAACTGGCCGTCCTTTACCGAAAGCTCGTATTCCGGCAGCTGAAAATCTTGCAGCCATTGCAGGAAATCGGGGGCAAATATCTGTTTGCGGCCGTAAAATGTATTACCAGCAAGCCAGATCATCTCTTTTTTTGCAAACCGTATGGTGCGGGCATGATCGAGTTGCTCGCGCAGCTCCGCCTCGGAAAGATCATCGGCAAGGCGAACCGAACTCTTCCGGTTGATCAGCGTGAAGGTCGCATCAACATCGCGATGCAGCGTCCAGATCATCTGCAGCATCAGCAATTTGTAGAAATCCGTATCCAGCAGGCTGCGGATGATCGGGTCGAGCTTCCATGCGTGATTGTAGACGCGGCGCGCGATATCGGTCTTGGCCATCATTGTCTTTCCGCCGCGTGTTTTCCGGGATAAAGCCTTCTGGACGAACCAGCCCTATTGGAACGCATCCAGTTTAAACTGGCCTCCTGCATCGGCACGGGCGGGGCCGGATTGTTGTTCACAACCACTTGCGCCGCGCCCATGATTTTGTCCTCAGATCAGCTTGCCGATCGCCACGGCGGTATCGCTCATGCGGTTAGAAAAACCCCATTCATTGTCATACCAGCTCATGACGCGGCACAGCGTGCCGTCCATGACCTTGGTCTGGTCCATGTGGAACACCGAAGATTGGGCGTCGTGGTTCAAATCGATCGATACCAGTTTTTCATCGGTGTAGCCAAGAACGCCTTTAAGCGGACCGTCAGCGGCAGCACGGATGGCGTTTTGGATTTCCTCGACCGAGGTTTCGCGGCTGGCAACGAATTTGAGATCGACGACCGAAACATTCGGCGTCGGCACACGGATGGCGACGCCATCGAGACGGCCAGCCAGTTCCGGCAACACCAGGCCAACCGCCTTGGCGGCACCGGTTGAGGTCGGGATCATCGACACGGCCGCAGCACGGGCGCGGTAGAGATCCTTGTGCATCGTGTCCAGCGTCGGCTGATCGCCAGTGTAGGAATGGATCGTGGTCATGAAGCCCTTGTCGATGCCGATGGCATCGTTCAGCACCTTGGCGACCGGGGCCAGGCAATTGGTGGTGCACGATGCGTTGGAGACCACCATGTGATCCTTCGTCAGCTTGTCGTGATTGACGCCATAGACGACGGTCAGATCAGCGCCTTCAGCCGGTGCGGAGACGATGACCCGCTTGGCGCCGGCTTCAAGATGCGCGGACGCCTTTTCCTTTGAGGCGAAAATGCCGGTGCATTCCAGCGCGATATCGACACCCAGCTCGCCCCATGGCAATTCAGCCGGATTGCGGATCGCCGTAACCTTGAAACTGTCGGTGCCAATATTGATCGTATCGCCTGAAACCGTCACCTCGCCTGGAAAGCGGCCATGCACCGAATCATAGCGGAACAGATGTGCGTTGGTTTCAACGGGACCCAGATCGTTGACGGCAACAATGTCGATATCCTTGCGGCCCGATTCAAAGATGGCGCGGGCGATATTCCGGCCAATGCGTCCAAATCCATTAATGGCAACCCTGACGGTCATAATGTCGTTCTCCGAGATTAAGTGGTTGGGAGGTTAGTCTTTGTCTGTATTCTTTGCAGACAGTCTGCTGATTGCAGCTTTGACCGCGGCTTCCGCGGTAATGCCGAAATGTTGGTATAGCTCCTTATAGGGGCCGCTGGCGCCGAATGACTGCATGCCGATGAAAATTCCGTCGCGGCCGATAAAGCGGTCCCATCCCTGGCGGACACCCGCCTCAATGGCGATGTTGACGGGAGAGTTTCCAAGGATAGCCGCCTGAAACTCGTCATCCTGCTTTTCAAATAATTCCATGCACGGCACCGAGATGACCCGGGTCGGATGGCCTGCCGCTTCCAGTTGCTCACGAGCTTCAAGCGCAATCTCGATTTCCGATCCGCTGGCAAAAATGCTGACAGCGGCATCGTCGCTTGCAAGCTGTAACTCATAGGCGCCGTGGCCGCAGATATTCTCCGTCTCATGCTCTTTGCGGACAGTCGGCAGGTTTTGCCGGGTCAACGCCAGGGTTGACGGTGCGTCATCGCTTTTCAGCGCCAATTCCCAGCATTCGGCCACTTCCACCGCGTCTGCCGGCCGGAACACCAGATGGTTGGGAATGGCACGCAATGCGGCCAGATGTTCGACTGGCTGATGGGTTGGCCCATCCTCGCCCAATCCGATCGAATCATGGGTCATTACATAAATGACCCGCTGGCTCATCAGGGACGACAGGCGCATGGCCGGGCGGCAATAATCGGAAAACACCATGAATGTGCCCGAATAGGGAATAATACCACCATGAAGCGCGATGCCGTTCATCGCCGCTGCCATACCGTGTTCGCGAATGCCGTAATGGATGAAGCGGCCGGAATAATCCGCCGCCGACAGCGGAAGGGTCTGGCTGGTCCTGGTATTGTTGGACCCGGTCAGGTCGGCAGAACCGCCGAGCGTTTCCGGCACCACCGAATTGATTACCTCAAGCGCCATTTCGGATGATTTTCGTGTCGCGACAGCAGGTTTGTCGGCAGAAAGCGTTTTCTTGTAGTTCTGAATTGCGCTTTCAAGGGCACTCGGCAAATCGCCACGCATCCGCCGCTTGAAGCTCGCACGCAGATCGGCATCGGCATCGGCCAGCCGCCCTTCCCACGCAACCCGTTCTTTGGTCGACCGCAAACCCGCAAGCCGCCATTCATCAAGGATCGCGCATGGAATCTCAAAAGGCTTGCTGGTCCACCCCAATGCGGCGCGAGCCCCTTCGATTTCGTCAGTACCCAGCGGCGCACCATGGGCCTTGGCGGTGCCGGCCTTGTTCGGAGCCCCGAAGCCGATGGTGGTGCGGCACGCAATCATGGTTGGCTTGTCGGACTGTTTTGCCTTGTCGATGGCATCCGCGATCGCCTCGGGATCATGGCCGTCAACGCCGGATGTTTCCCAGCCCGACGCTTCGAAACGGGCACGCTGGTCGGTTGAATCCGATAGCGAAATCGGTCCATCGATCGAAATCTGATTATCGTCGAACAGAACAATGAGACGGTTCAGCTTAAGATGGCCTGCCAGTGCGATGGCTTCCTGGCTGATCCCTTCCATCAGGCAGCCATCACCGACCAGGGCATAGGTATAGTGGCTGGTCAGATCATCGCCATATTCGGCGTTGAGATGCCGTTCGGCAAGGGCCATACCAACCGCGTTCGCCAGGCCCTGACCAAGCGGACCGGTGGTTGTCTCGATCCCCGCTGCGTGGCCGAATTCCGGATGGCCGGCGGTCTTTGAGCCGATTTGACGGAAATTGGCGATCTCATCGATGGTGATGTCTTCATAGCCCAGAAGATAGAGCAGCGAGTAGACCAACATCGAGCCATGACCGGCTGACAGGACAAAGCGGTCGCGGTCCGGCCATGTCGGGTGTTTCGGGTCATGGACCATAAAGCGGGTGAAAAGAACGGTGGCGATATCGGCTGCTCCCAAAGGCAGGCCGGGATGGCCGGATTTCGCTTTTTCCACCGCATCCATGGAGAGGAACCGGATTGCATTGGCCATCCGATCGTGTTTTTCGCGTGACGTCATGATTTCTCACAGATTGACTGCCAGTAAAGATGCACAATTGCGTTACTGGCAACACACAGACAATTTCGCGCGGAGACATAGCAGGTGGCGGGCTTGAGTCAACAAAACAGCACGGATTACAGCCCCGCCAAAAGCCAATCTCAACTGCATTTGCGACGCATAGCGGGGGATACAGCCCGCCACCTTGTTGACGGGAGGTTAACACAGTGCCTAATCTTTCACTGGTAACGTGTTATGAATATGCATGATTCGCACCATGGGCAGGGGCTCGGAGCAGAACCATGAGCGGTGATATCACCCTCAAGCAGGCAATTGGCAGGCTGGCAAAAGCCGTCGATACGCTCGACAAGTCGGTAGACCTGAAAACCGCGCGTGAGACCGAACGCCTGAATTCGCAAGAGGAGGTTCAGCGCATGGGCACCGACCGGGCGCGACTGGCACAGGAACTCGACAAGAGCGAAGCCAGGGCGGAGCGCCTGCAGGACGCCAACACCGAGGTATCGCGGCGTCTGGTTTCGGCAATGGAAACGATCCGCGCTGTATTGGACAGATAAGGCAAGAGCACATGGCGCAGGTAACGGTTCTGATCGACGGCAAAACCTATCGCATGGCATGCGATGAAGGTCAGGAAGAGCATCTGGAAAATCTTGCGGCGAATTTCGACAAATACGTCACCCATCTGAAATCATCATTCGGCGAGATAGGCGACCAGCGCCTGACGGTCATGGCCGGAATTATGATTATGGACGAACTGACGGAACTGAAAAAACGTGTGCGCGGCATGGAGAGCGAAGTCGAAACCCTGCGCAAGACCCGCGACGATGCCCTGACCAAGGCCGACAAGAACGATGCGGCGGTGACCGGTGTTCTGACCGGCCTGGCCGAGCGCATAGAGGGCGTTGCAGCGAAACTCTCAGCCACACAAACTGGCGATACCGCAGCCAAATAGAAGCAAACAGAGCCGCGATGAGTTGCGCCGGTCTGACGCCGCTTGCGCCGCCATAGTCCGGTTTCAGCCCGCTGGAGCGGTTTTCGCTCAAATTGAATCGTTTGAGCGCGGGGAGCTTTCGTTCCGGCTAGGAGAGTGACGCGACGTGGAGTGATCTCCACGAGCGGTGCACGACGCTGTCCGGGGCGGAAGAAACCAAGCTCAAATGATTGCGATAGCCTCATGGTTTTCAATGAGATTTCTCCTCTATTGTCTATCGCTTGATCGTCTTTTTCACGTCGGCCCTTCGGGCGTTCGGCTGGCGAAAGGTCCACTGGACCTTTCGTCGGGCAAGCCCGATAAACCAGACCTCACCGTCGAAATCCTCGCACGATCATCTGATCGCACTTACGGTATTCTCCTTGCCAGCACAAAAAATCCTGATCATCAAATCGCTCCAATTTGAGCGAAAACCGCTCTAACTCACGCAAAAATCTCACAATTGACCTTCGTAGGGCTTGCAGAATTTCTTTCATTCCAGTATCGCCGTCCGTGGGACACCTCTCCCCAACGAGAGGCAACTATCTGGAAGGATAGGCGATATGACAGACCTTACCAAGCCGGACATGCGTCCGGCCAATCCCAATTTTTCGTCCGGACCCTGCACGAAGCGACCTGGCTGGTCGCCGGATGCGCTTGCCAATGCGCCGCTTGGCCGTTCCCACCGCGCAAAAATCGGCAAGGCGCGGCTCGCGCGTGCAATCGAGCTCACCCGCGAGGTTCTCCAGGTACCGGAAAACTACCGTATCGGCATCGTACCCGCATCCGATACAGGCGCCATGGAGATGGCGATGTGGTCGCTTTTGGGCGAGCGCGGCGTCGACATGCTGTCATGGGAAAGCTTTGGCGCGGGCTGGGTGACCGATGCGGTCAAACAGCTCAAACTGCCCGATATCCGGACAATTGACGCACCCTACGGCGCGCTGCCCGATCTGGCCAAGGCCGATTTTGACCGCGACGTGGTGTTTACCTGGAACGGAACCACATCCGGGGTTCGCGTGCCCGATGGTGAATTCATCCCCGCTGGTCGCGCCGGGCTGACAATTTGTGATGCCACATCGGCGGCATTTGCCCAACGGCTGGATTTTGACAAGCTCGATGTGGTGACATTTTCCTGGCAGAAGGTTTTGGGCGGCGAAGGCGGCCACGGCATGTTGATCCTGTCGCCGCGCGCCGTCGAACGGCTCGAAACCCACGTGCCGCCTCGCCCGCTGCCAAAGATCTTCCGCCTGACCAAGGGCGGCAAGCTTATAGAGGGTATTTTCAGGGGTGAAACCATCAACACACCGTCAATGCTGTGTGTTGAGGATTATCTCGATGCGCTTGAATGGGCGAAATCAGCAGGCGGCCTTAATGGTTTGATCGCCCGCGCTGACGCCAATGCCGGTGTGATCAACAGCTTTGTCGAAACCAGCAGCTGGCTCGATCATCTGGCAATCGCACCCGCAACCCGCTCAAACACATCCGTTTGTCTTTCAATCACCGATCCGCGTGTGACGGCTCTTGATGAGGACAGCCAGGCGGCCTTTGCCAAATCGGTTGTGTCTCTGCTCGATCAAGAAGGCGTCGCCTTCGACATCGGCGCCTATCGCGACGCACCGCCGGGCTTGCGCATCTGGTGCGGTGCGACGGTTGAGACAAGCGATCTGGAAGCGTTGATGCCTTGGCTCGACTGGGCGTTTCAAAGCCGGATTGCGGCTCAAGGCAGCACCACCTGACCGGCCCTGGCCAGAGTAATTTTCACCGCTATTTCCCGCAACAAACGAAGCAATGGAGGCCAACGAAATGGCACCTCGCGTACTCGTATCCGATAAACTATCCGACACAGCTGTTCAGATCTTCAAAGACAGAGGGGTCGATGTCGATTTTCTGCCGGATGTCGGCAAGGACAAGGAAGAACTGCTCAAGATCATCGGCCAGTATGACGGCCTTGCCATCAGGTCTGCCACCAAAGTGACCGAAAAACTGATCGCGGCTGCAGAAAACCTCAAAGTGGTCGGCCGGGCCGGCATCGGTGTCGACAATGTCGACATTCAGGCGGCATCGCGCCGCGGTATCATCGTCATGAACACGCCGTTCGGCAATTCGATCACCACGGCCGAACATGCAATTGCGATGATTTTCGCCGTCGCCAGGCAATTGCCCGAGGCGGATACATCGACCAGAGCCGGCAAATGGGAAAAAAGCCGCTTCATGGGAGTTGAGATCACCGGCAAGACACTGGGTGTCTTCGGCTGCGGAAATATCGGCTCGGTTGTGGCTGCACGCGGTGTCGGGTTGAAGATGCATGTCATCGCCTACGACCCGTTCCTGTCGCCCGAGCGCGCCAAGGAGCTTGGCGTGGAAAAGGTCGAACTGGACGAATTATATGCGCGCTCCGATTTCATCACCCTGCACACGCCTCTGACCGACAAGACGCGCGGTGTCATCAACACCGAAGCGCTGGCAAAAATGAAAACCGGCGTACGGATCATCAATTGCGCCCGCGGCGGATTGATTGTGGAGGCCGATCTTGCCGCCGCGCTGAAATCGGGAAAAGTGGCCGGCGCCGGTGTCGACGTGTTCGAGGTGGAGCCGGCGACGGCCAGCATCCTGTTTGATCTTCCCAATGTGGTTTGCACGCCGCATCTGGGCGCTTCAACCTCGGAAGCCCAGGAAAATGTCGCCGTCCAGGTCGCCGAACAAATGTCGGACTATCTGATCAAGGGCGCAGTGACCAATGCAATCAACATGCCCTCGATTTCGGCCGAGGAAGCGCCATTACTCAAGCCCTTCATCAAGCTGGCCGAGGTGCTTGGCTCATTCGTCGGCCAGGTGACCGAGGACCCGATCAAGGAGGTCGAAATCCTGTTCGACGGCGCCACGGCGAACATGAACATCCGTGCATTGATCAGCGCTGCGCTTGCCGGACTGATACGGCCACAGGTCGCCGACATCAACATGGTGTCCGCACCGGTGATGGCCAAGGAGCGCGGCATCATACTGTCGGAGATCAAGCGCGACAAATCCGGCGTTTTCGATGGCTACATCAAGCTTACGGTCAAGACCGAGCGGCAGACAAGAACCATTGCCGGCACCTGCTTTTCCGATCACAAGCCCCGTTTCATCCAGATCAAGGGGATCAATCTTGACGCCGAGGTCGGTCAGCATATGCTCTATACGACCAACCAGGACGTGCCGGGTATCATCGGCCTGCTCGGTGGCATCTGCGGTGAAGCCGGGGTCAACATCGCCAACTTCCAGCTCGGACGCAACAAGCCGGGCGGCGATGCCATCGCCCTGCTTTATCTCGACGCACCATTTCCAGGCGACGTGCTGGAAACACTAAGGGCAAACGACAAGATCGATTCAGCCAAACCGCTGCAATTTGATGTAGCCGACTAAGAGATACCGGCAGCGGCGGGTTTACACCCGGCGCTCTGCCAACCAGATGCCGGTGAAGACAAGCGCAAGGGCTGCAGCGTGGAACGGATAAAACCACTCGGCCAGAACGAGTATTGAAAGCACAGTGCCGAACACCGGAACCAGATTGACAAAAAGCCCGGCGCGGTTTCCGCCGATCAGCCGGTTTCCGATAATGTAAAATGTCTGCGCAAGGATTGACGGGAAGATTGCGGTATAGGCGATAACCAGCCAGCCCTGACGATCCGGCCATTGGGCGTATCCGGCAATCCATTCGATCAGCGCAAACAATAAGGCCGATATCAGCGCGCCGGTGGAAAGCGCAATCATCATCGATTGCCAATGCAGCTTCGGCATGTTGCGGATGGCGATGGTGTAGCCGCCATAAATCACGATCGCAAACAGCATCAGCCCGTCGCCGAAATTGACCTCCAGCGCCAAAAGCCGCTGCAAACTGCCCTGGGTGGCAACCAGCACCACACCTGCCAGCGTAATCAGAAAACCTGCGATCTGGGCATAGGAAACCCGGATGGCAAACAGCAGGAAGTTGCCGATGAAAACCACCATGGGAATGGCCGCCTGCAAAACCGACACATTTATAGCGGTGGTAAAATTGACCGCCGTATACAAAAAGATATTGAACCCGGTGAGCCCAACCATTCCCATGACCAGCAGATAGCGGAGATTGTCAGCGATCACCTGCCGGTCGGCCCGGACATGCCGATGCCCGATGACAAGCAGGATTGCCAATGCGAATACCCAGCGCAGCGCCGTCAAAAGCATCGGCGAGACGTGGCCCGCGGCAAGTTTGCCGGCAACAGCATTGCCACCCCAGAACAGGGCCGTCAGGATCAAAAGCAGATAGGCTGTGCGATGCATCGAGCCCAGATGCCACCGATTGCAGACACAGGCAACTGCGCAAAACAATTCAAGCCGTTCAAAGGCTTCATGTCGCACAAGCTGCTCTAGATGCTGGACCGGCAAGCCAAAATCATTCAGGTTAGCTCTAACCCGCCCCATGCCGGGACTGACACCCTGGTGGTTCTTGTGATACCAACATTTACCGATGGCGCTTCAAACGGGATGGAAATGTTGGTATCGAACCTCAAATATCCGTTCGTTTGTTGGGATGGGATCGAGTAACCGTTGGAAACCATTGAACTTCTTGGCAAGTTAATTGCTTTTGATACGACCAGCCGCAACTCCAATTTGAAGCTCATGGAGTTGGTGGCCGGCCTCTTGAAAGCGCATGGTATTGAATCCACCTTGATTCATGACGAAACCCAGGCAAAAGCCAACCTTTATGCAACTGTCGGTGATCCGGCCAAAAGCGGGGTTATGTTATCGGGTCACACTGACACCGTACCCGTTGATGGACAGGAATGGACCAAGCCTGCTTTTGACATGACCAGCGCCGATGGCCGGCTCTACGGGCGGGGAACAACCGATATGAAAGGCTTTGTGGCCAGCGCGGTATCGGCCGCCGTCAAAGCGTCGAAGCGCAATCTGAAAACACCACTCCATCTGGCGCTGTCCTATGATGAAGAGATCGGTTGTGTCGGCGTGCGCTCAATGATCGATTTGCTGGCAAAAGCGCCTGCAAAACCGGCTATGTGTATCGTCGGCGAGCCGACGAACCTGAGCGTGGCGACCGGTCACAAGGGTAAAATCGGCATCCGGGCGACTTGCATTGGACAGGAAGGCCATTCCGCGCTGGCCCCCTTCGCCATGAATGCCCTTCATTTGGGTACAGACCTTGTCAATCTTATACGCTCCATGCAGTCCGGGTTTGAGGTGTCGGGGGCTCGCGATAACGACTATGACATACCTTACACAACACTCCATACGGGTGTGATGAAAGGCGGAACTGCGCTCAACATTGTGCCCAATCGTTGCGAAGTTCTGTTTGAAATTCGAAATATCGCACAGGATGATCCAGTTAAGATCCTTGAGGAGCTGCGCGCAGGAGTTGATCGGATCAATAATAAGGTCCGGGCTGAATTCGCCGCAGCTGGAATTGAGTTTGAAATCATAAATTCCTATCCCGGCCTGCATACCGCCGATGAGGCGGAAGTGGTTGAATTCGTAAAATCCCTAACCGGCGCGAACGGCACTATTAAAGTGGCATTTGGCACAGAGGCAGGCCTGTTTTCCAAAAATCTGGGAATCCCCTGCGTCGTCTGCGGCCCGGGTTCGATGGCGCAGGGGCACAAGCCGGATGAATATATCGAAAAAGAGCAACTACAGCGTTGCGACATGATGTTGGAAGAATTGCTGAAGCGTCTGGAAAACGGAATCTAGAGCATTTTTCGCTCAAACGGGATCATAGAAGCGAACAATGCTTCAATAGTTCCAAGCCGATACACGCGGTTCAAAGCAACCGCAAAACGCTCTAGACGAACATCCAAGCAGAAGATGTTGCCAATTCAACGCTGCTCGGTCGTCGTCAGCACCAGGCCAGCTATTGGCTGCAACCTCTGGCGGATACTTTCATCAATTCGATCTGATTGTTCTCGTGCACGACATGAACTTCATCAACAAGATTGGAAACGACACAAGCGTGATTAGGAATGATCGCGATGACCTCGCCCACTTCAGGCCGCCAATCCGTCCCGGTCAAATCAATATGCCCATGCTCCTCGCTCAAGGCAAAGATTTCAGCGGCGGGTGCCTTGAGGATATGGCCATACCCTTCCAGACCGATCAAATCCGATGTCAGTGCCTTCGATCCGGCGTCGATAATCGCCCGGTCGGAGGTGGGGCGGCTGACAACCGTCGCGACCACGGTCAGAGCACAATCTTGCAACTGACAGGCTCCAGCTTCGACCAATGAGCGGTCATTGTAGATGTAAGTACCGGCGCGGTGCTCGGTGGCGATCTTTACCTGGCCTAAGGTGGCGAGGTTCGGTGTTCCGCCACTACTCACCCGCATACAGGCAAGGCCCGCGGATTCAACTACCGCCTTGGCCGCACGCAACCATTGGTCCACCGCTGTCATATCAGACATAGGCGGATAAGTCATAAGGCCACCGAACCGCAAACCGGGTGACCGGTCGATCTTGACTGCCAGTTCGGCCGCATCTTGTGGGGATTGTACGCCACACCTGCCCTGACCGGTGTCGCATTCGACAAGAACCTCAAGTTTCTCCGCCGAATTGGCGAACGTGCTCGAAAGGCCGCCAACGACGGTGCCGTTGTCAGCCGTCACAGACAAGTCGCAGCGCATCGCAAGCGCGGCAAGGCGGGCAAGCTTCTCCTCGCCAACGATGTTGTAGGTGATCAAAATGTCATCAATTCCCGAATCTGCCATGACTTCTGCTTCAGCGATTTTCTGGCAGGTGATCCCACAAGCGCCTGCAGCAAGCTGTTTCTTTGCAAATGCAGGAATTCGGTGCGTCTTGATATGAGGACGAAACGCGATCCCCAGGTCGTCGAGTATGTTCTGCACTCTGGCGATATTGGCCTCGACCGTGGCCAGATCGATCTTGACTGCCGGTGTTTCCATTGCGTGCTGCCTGTCCTCTATTCGGTGTTGGAAAGAACCTGCTTGTAGCGGTGCGACATGATTTCGATCACGTTGCCGAAAGGATCTTCGCAATAGCAGATCCCATTTAGGCAAGACACGCTCCAGAGCCTGTCTTGCTTGGCGCTATTCCCTGCGAATAAACCGACCGGCGCGGGCGGGGGCCGCGCCTTCTGACGTCCATGCGATTTGGCCGTTGACAAACACATACTCGATCCCCGCGGCAGGCTGTTTGGGGTCGGCGAAAGTCGCACGGTCAATGATGTTGTCAGCGTCAAATACGACGATGTCCGCATGCGCGCCTTCGACAATCAGCCCGCGATTCTTCAAGCCGAAATTTTGTGACGGAAGGCCGGTCATCTTGTGAACGGCCTGCTCGAGGGTAAACAAGCCCTCCTCACGGCAGAAATGCCCCAACACGCGTGGAAAGGTCCCCCACAGGCGCGGATGAGGGTGGGTGTCATGTGGCAGGCCGTCTGATCCTATCATGGTCGCAGGGTATGACAGGATGCGACGCATGTCGGCTTCATCCATCTGGAAATAGATGGCGCCCGCCGGTTTCAGGCGGAGTGCGGCATCCTGTTGTGAGCAGTTCCATTCCGCCGCAATGTCGGACAAATCCCTTCCCGCCATTTCCGGATACGGGACAGACCAGGACACGCAAATGCGGATATCGGTATCAACCATCTCCGGCTCCAGGACGGTCGAACCGGCAATGTAAGGATATGCATCAAGCGAAACTCGTTGTTGCGCTCGGGCCTCGTCAATGAGGGCCAGCGTCTCTTTGCTGCGGCCCCAGTTTTTTGGTCCTGCACATTTATGGTGAGATATGACAATTGGTACCTGGGCGCGGTTGGCGGTTTCAAACGACTCGCGCAATGAATCGAGAACACCGTCATGTTCATCGCGCATGTGGGTTGTGTAAATTCCTCCCACATCAGACAGAAGTTCGGCCAGGGCGCAGACTTCGTCGATATCGGCCGGTGCATTGGTTTTGTACCATAGACCGGTACTGAAGCCGATTGCTCCGGCTTCAAGTCCCTCGGCTAGCCGGGTGCGCATCAGGTCAATTTCCGCAGCATTTGCCTTGTCGTTGATATCGGCGACAACTCCAACACGAAGGGTGCTGTGACCAACCTGAAGCGCGATGTTGACTGCTGGCTTGGCGGCATCGACCGCATCGGCATAGTCGGCCACGGTCGCAAAGCGGTATGCCAACCTGTCGCCAAGCAGATTCAGCGGCGGCGGCGGATCGATTGGTTGAACCGGTGCGAGACTAATGCCGCAATTGCCTCCGATCACGGTGGTTACACCCTGACTGATCTTGGCGGTCATTGCCGGATTGGACAAAACCGCATTGTCGTCATGGGTGTGTACATCGATGAAACCGGGGGCGATGATGCGTCCGGAAATATCCAGTACGGAGGGCGCAGTTACGTCCAAAAGCCCGGGTTCACCAATGGCGTGAATACGGCCGTCCTTGATAGAAACATCGGCCGTCCGCCGCTTCGACCCGGAACCGTCAATCAGCGTACCACCCTTGAGAACCACAGAGGCGTTTTGGATATGGACAGCCATCAGTCAATCACCCAACGGTTCCAAGACATCGCCTTCGCGCATGCTCATCAAGTTGAGCTTGACGCGTCTCAATGTCTCCTGGCCTATCGGACCGAGCTGATAGGCAACCCCAGTTGCCAGCAGATCAAGCGCTGCAAGAAATGCGAACCGCGATGCAGTCGGTTTCAGTACATCCACAATCTCAGGCACTTCCACGGTCAGGCTGATATCGGCGGCCTGCGCAAGTTCTGAACCCGGACACGTCAACGCGATTACAGTCGCAGAGTAACGCTGCGCGATTCCGGCAGCCTCCAGCAATTCGCGGGTTCGGCCTGTCGCCGAAATGACGATGACGACATCTTCGGGCTGAGCGGTCGCGACGACCATTCGCATCAAATATGTATCGCTATAGGCGACGACGCTGATGCCAAACCGAAACAGGCGGAACTGCATGTCCTGAGCCAATGATGTTGAACCGCCTCCGAGGCCGAACACGAACACCCTCTTGGCGTTTGCAATCTTATCGATTGCGCCCTGCACCGCAATTGGATCCAATTGCCGCTCAGCAAGTCTGATCGCTTGTCTCGCCTGCCCGAACACGGCATTCCAATAAGGTGCCGCCACGCTATCGGGTCCAGCCATCTCTTCGTGAGAAGACTTCGTTCCCGCGACCAGGCTCTGCGCCAATCTGAGCTTGAAATCGCGAACGCCTTCGCATCCCATTGCGCGGCAAAAACGGGTGACTGTCGGTTCGCTGACACCCGCTGCCTGTGCGAGTTGCGAATTGCTGGCCCGAATGGCGGATTCGATGTCCTTGAGCACAACATCAGCGACCCGCTTTTCGGCCGGTCTAAGATCCCGTCGCAAATGCGTCAGCCTGGTGATCAAATCATCAACATGCAAACGACTGTTTTCATCAACATTATTCGTGGCAACTGACGCGCGCGAACCAGCTTCTACTGATAAGGTTTCGTGTTTCTCGTTTTCCACTTGGTCGTATTTCCATTCCCGATGGCAGCGCTGCCATCAATTTCTAGAATTCCAGTTGGGTGATTTCCCGGGTCATGACGATGTTGCCGGCGGAGAGGCCGCAGTCCACCGGCAGAATTGCCCCGGTTATCGCGGCGGCTTCGCTCGATGCCAGAAATGCAGCGGCATTTGCGATATCCTGCGGATCGGCAACGCGCCGCAGTGGGTACCATTCGACCAGTTTCTCAAAAATGCCCAGTTCACGCTTGACCCGATGATCCCAGATTGGGGTGCGAACCGTGCCCGGGCTGATCATGTTTGCGCGGATACCGTATCGCCCGTACTCCATGGCCAACGCCTTGGTGTGGCTGATCAGGCCAGCCTTTGCTGCGCTGTATGCGGGATCCCCCAATGATGTCGAACCGTTGACGGAGCCGATTGTGATAACCACGCCGCCGCCTTCCGACTTCATGTCATTGATAGCCTGTGACGTGCAATGATATGCGCCGTTCAGATTGCCGTTAATGTCTTCGCACCAGCTTTCGCCGGTGGTCGTTTCCAAATTGCTGGCGCTGGAAAAACCCGCATTGTTGATCAACACGTGGATCGGTCCGATTCCATCGCGTAGTTCGCCGAAGGATGAAGCAACCTGCTCTGCTGACCCAATGTCCGCGACACAAGCCATTGCTTCGAAGCCTTCATCGCGAAGCGTTTTTGCGAATTCGAGAACCCTGTCATTCTTGTCGATCAACGCAACACAAGCACCCCGATTTGCAAACGTACGCGTAATCACCTGACCGATACCGCCGGCGGCACCCGTTACAAGAACGTTCCTTCCCGAAAAGCCCATCATATCGACTCCAGCCTGGATATCGCCTCACCAACCCAGTCGAGGCTCTGTTTCCTCAGGTGACCGTAATTGTAGAAAGCCAAGTCTTTGATCCCACCGGACGTCAGCGTATTGACCGCTGCGACAACCTGCTCCTGGTTGGCAAGGTCGGGATATCCCGGGCGCAAAACTCCACGCAACTTTTGCGCGCCCCAGCAACGGCGCTTTACGTCGTGAAGGTCGCTCGCTATTCGCTCCGGCCCTGGCTCATAAAAACAAACTTCGACAAAGTCAGCCACCTCGGCTAACCGGGTGATGTCACTTCCCTCGTACCAGGCGCCACTGGTTGGGCGGGCTACCGAGGGTATAACCGAAACGGTTGCATCATCGCGGACCGCATCCCTGATCTCTTTCACCAGCGATTCTACAACCCCGCATCGCCAGCGAAACAGCGCTGCAATATCCGGATCGCACGCCAGATCCGCCTTCCAGAAGGCTTCGGCCATATCGTCGGAAAAGTCGATTTCCGACGATAAATAACCTTCGATTGCATTGACGACGCGATTCCTCAAGCCATGCGCATCTATTCCAGAAGCGGCCGCACCCTCCAGGCAGTGCTTGCAGAAGCAGATACCAAGCAGATTGTTCAGCCATGCGTTTTGTCGAAGCAACGCAAATTCATGATGATAACCGTGCTCAAATGGAAGAAATCCCGGCGATTCAAGCGTAATTCCCGCAACTGCGTACCGGTCAGTGATATCGGTGCATAGAGCAACGGCATATTGATGCGCCTGAGGTGAGGACGGGCAGAGATTGTAAATATAGCGATCACCGAATGCATTCGTGACGCAACAATCGGGGTGCTTTTGCCCAAGCAGCGAATTGTGCATCAGCACCATCCACGCATTGACCTTCATGTCGGCGAGTGCGCAACATTCCCCGATGACATCATGATCGTCGAGCATACTGTTTTCGATGGGCAGAATTTCGCCGTAGCGACTGGGGTCGGTCTTAAAGTAGGCTGTGCCATCCTCAGGAAAATAGACCTTGCCGTTCAAACCATGGGGGCGGAGGAATTTTCCCGCGTGATAGGAACCGGCAAGCGTAATAGTGTTGATATGAATTGAGCGAAGGCTCTCGGCAAACCGGTACGCACCCTCCTCGGCAATATCCCATGTGTAGCTGTACATGGATCGATAGACCAACTGAATTCTCCCTTGATCTGATGCCTAACGGTAGCAAAAAATGTAGGAAACTTATATACTAAATCTCAGAGATGCACACAAAAATGGCGCAGAATCGGATTCTTCAATTGCGCATTTCGGAATTTTGTAAGATACTTACCTACAAATTCAGGGGTGTCGTGGGATGTTGATCGACGAATTACCGTATAGTGGGAATTGCCTTTTCGTTGATCGGAAGCATCTTGTGTTGGCCCGGCAAACAGCAGGGTTGATCGAATGAGCGCTGCCGGCACGCCAAAACTGGTGGTCGAGAATGCCACCAAATACTACGACACAAAATCCGGTCCACTACACGCACTCGACAATGTTTCAATGCAGGTAGAAGACGGCGAGTTTGCCTGTGTTGTTGGGCCGTCAGGCTGCGGAAAAACCACGCTACTTTGGTCTATTGCCGGCCTGCATTCTTTGACCAGCGGAGATGTCATCCTGGATGGCGAAGGTGTCACCGGGCCTCATCCGCAGATCGGCATGGTGTTTCAGGAGGCCAACCTTCTGCCTTGGCGCAACCTGGATAAAAACATTGAGTTCCCCTTCGAGATCAAGCGTCAGCAGCCGGATCGTGAGCATATCGACCGTCTGCTAGATCGCGTCGGCCTTAGTGGATTTGGCGGAAAATTTCCACGAGAATTGTCCGGTGGCATGCAGCAGCGCGCTGCGATTGTCAGGGCGTTGTCGTTCAATCCGTCACTGTTATTGATGGATGAGCCATTTGGTGCGCTTGATTCATTCACGCGAGATGAGATGAACCTCTTGGTCGAGGAGATCTGGCTGGAAACGCGCAAAACAATCGTCTTCATCACACATAACATCACCGAAGCGGTTTTTTTGTCGGACCGGATTTTTGTTATGTCTTCTCGACCTGGACGCATCGCCAAGATTTTTAAGATCGACTTTCCCAGACCGAGAACCCTTGACCTGCTGGCTACCAAGGAGGTCTTCGACCTGGTCAATGAGATCAAAGCGGAAATCGAGCACGGGCCGCCTCAGACAACCAGCAAAATGACGGCAAACACGCTCTAGGATAAAGGTGAGGAAAACAGCCAAATGGTTGACAAGGCGCTTGGCGACAAAATTCCAGAATTTGGAAAGACTAAGGGTGGCGATCAATCCGTGGGTCTAACAAATCTTTCGGCGTTTTCGTCTGGGTCCGGAATCAAGACTTTTGGTGAGGTGGCGGCGATTGTCGCCGTTGCTGTTTTCATCATCGGTGGCGTTGAGTTGGCAGTTCGGCTTTACGAGGTACCTCAATACATATTGCCGCCGCCCAGTGCGATCGTTACAGCATTGTTCACGGATTTTCGGTTTATCGGACCGCATTTGGTCCATACTCTAATTGAGCTGTTTTCCGGCTACGCAATCGGTGCTTCGATCGGCTTGCTGCTGGCTGCGGTGATAACGCAATTTCCCTTCGCGGAGAAAATTGTGGCGCCGTACATCTTGATGCTCGTCACCACACCAATGCTGGCTCTGGTGCCGCTGTTGATCCTGCGCTTCGGGTTTGGTTACGAGCCACGTATTATTGCAGTGGCGCTAGCCTCCGGACCAATGGTTATGATCAATGCGGCGACGGGCTTCCGCAGGGTCGATCTTGCAAAAATCGCGCTGGCCCGCTCGTTCGGCGCCTCCACATTTCAAATATTCCTGAAAATTCGCGTGCCGATGGCATTGCCGATGATTATCGTCGGGCTGATGATCGGCGCCATTTTCGGTTTGTTGACAGCAGTTGGAGCTGAGATGGTCGGAGGCGGTTTTGGGTTGGGTAACCGGCTGACGACATTTTCTGCGACGCTCAAGATGCCACAATTTTTTGCAGTTATCCTGGTTCTGTCGATACTGGGAATTCTGATTTACGTGTTCTTTTTCCTGGTCGGGAAGAAGTGGGCTAGCTGGGAGTCATAGGTCGCCCGAATGACACCGACATACTGAGTTTGGACCAGCACAACAAATTCGGCTGACAACAACAACCAATTCGCAGCCGAAACAAAGGAGGTAATATGTCCAAGGATCTCAAAACCAATGTGAGCGGTCTTAGCCGCGTCAGCCGCAGAAGGTTTCTGCAGGTGACTGGCTCTGGGGCTGTTGCAGTTTCAACAATAGGAGGAGCAGGCCTGTTTTCACAGCCGGCCAGCGCCGCCGAGACTTTTACCTGGATTTCGCCACGCGGTACGCTCGAAGTGCTCGATGACTATCCCTATTGGATTGGCAAGGAAATGGGCTATTTCGGCGATCTGGACACAAAGATGGAGCCAGGTCCTTCCGATGGAACTGCAACGGTCAAGTTCGTCGCCGTCGGTCAGGCTGACATGGGCTATCCCTCACCAGGCGTATTCTCGTTCGCGCTTGAAAACGAAATGGACCTGGTGTCGGTCTTCAACATGGGCGCAGCCGACGTCTTCAATCTCGCATTCCGCCGGGGCGAAGGCGTAAAGGACCTCAAAGAACTTGAGGGGAAAACTGTTCTGCTTGGAAGTGCGGCATGGTCTGCGATCACCGACCCGATGTTTGCAGCGGCGGGCGTAGATCCCAAGACAATCAATTATGTTGAGGGTGGATGGCCCCAGTGGGGTACGCTCCTAGCCTCTGGGCAGGGCGATGCCGCACTTGCCTGGGAAGGCCTTCGCGCTGACTGGCAAGGCAAGGGTCTCGATCTTGAGTACTGGCTTGGTGTCGATCATTCCAACTTCCCCGCCAACGTGTTCGTCGTCAAGCGTTCGGATATCGAGGATGCCGAGCGGCGCAAGTTCCTCGAAGCCTATCTGCGAGGCTGGGCGATGGGACTGGAATTCGGCCATCAAAACCCCCGCGCAGCGACCGAGATTGTTTTCAAGCAGTTCCCGATCGTCAAGGAGAACCTGGGGCCGGAACTTGGCACTGAATCCATGATGCAACTGGCGAATGTGTTCCGTGGCGACATGTCCAAACGCGAAGGCTGGGGCTGGCATGACATGGAAAAATGGAACCTGTTCTTCAAGACGATCTCGGAAATCGGCCAGATCACCAAACCGGTAGATGTCGGCAAGGCCGTTACAAACGAATTCATCGGTCCCGCCAATGATTTTGATATGGCCAAGGTGAAGGCGGACGCGGATGGATACAGCCTGTCTGATGAGATGACTGCTGTCGATGTCGATGCCATCAACAAACGATTCTTTGCAAACGCAGTTCGTTAGCGGAACATTCTCTCACCCGGGCGCCCGAGCGCCCGGGTATATATTTGAGCGACCGGGCACACAACGTAGCCGCTAGAGCGTGTTTTGCGCCTGGGTGATTTCAACAAGACGGAGAGCGACAATGGCAGGCAAGGTAAAAGTGCTGGTTGTTGGACTTGGCAACATGGGTGTCTCGCACGCCAATGCCTATCACAAACTGGACGGATTTGAGATCGTCGGACTGATGAGCCGGACGATCAAGAGCCGGACAGACATTCCCGGGCATCTGAACGGATATCCGCTTTTTGAAGACTATGAGCAAGCACTGGCCGAGACCAGGCCTGACGCGGTATCGATCAACACGTGGCCCAACACCCATGCTGAATATGCACTGAAGGCGTTCGATGCCGGCTGCCATGTTTTCATGGAAAAGCCGATCGCCACAAACAATGAAGATGCCGAGAAAGTAGTCGCAGCAGCACGCGCAGCGAACCGCAAACTCGTTCTCGGATACATCTTGCGGGTGCATCCGTCATGGATGAAGTTTATCGAAGTGGGAAAGACACTCGGCAAACCGTTGGCGATGCGGCTCAACCTCAATCAACAGAGCAGCGGCCCGGCATGGGCCTGGCACAAAAACCTGATCGACTCACTTATCCCGATCGTCGATTGCGGCGTTCACTATGTCGACGTCATGTGCCAACTGACCGGCGCGAAACCCTTACGCGTTCACGGCATCGGTGCGAAACTCTGGGATGACGCCGCCAAGCAAAACTATGGCCATCTGCATGTCACTTTCGATGATGGGTCAGTTGGATGGTACGAGGCCGGCTGGGGGCCGATGATGTCGGAAGAAGCCTTTTTTGTAAAGGATGTGGTTGGGCCGAAAGGCGCTGTCACCATCGCACCGGAGCAGAGCGCGCGCGAGGACGAACACGACCTTTCCGATTCCGCCGATATTGACAAGCACACCAAGACGGACGCCATTCGCCTGCATCACGCTTCTGTCGATCCTGAGACCAAAGAGTTCACCAAGCCGGACGAAATCATGCCGATGGAGGACGAACCCGACCATCAGCAGCTGTGCGACCGGGAACAGGAGTATTTTCTCAAGGCAATTAACGAAGATCTTGATCTGACAGAGTCCATGGATGCGGCCGTCAACAGCCTTCGAATCGTGTTGGCCGCGGAGGAAAGCATCAAGACCGGACAGGCAATTCACCTTAACTAGCGGCCCGAGACGGCCATTCAACGGAACCTCAAAAATGTCACCAACCTCGCAGGTTTCGAAATGGCTTACAGATTTCCAGCATGCGCTAAACGGCGGCGATCATGGAAATGTCGCGCAGCTTTTTGGCGATGAATGCTACTGGCGAGATCTGCTTGCCTTCACCTGGAACATAATCACGCTTGAGGGACGCGAGCAGATTTGCGCCATGTTGATCGAGTGCCTGCATGGCATCAACCCGGTCAATATATCATTGGACGGAGTTGCCACATCCGACGGAGATGTCACGGAAGCTTGGTTCACGCTTGAAACGGCGGTGGCGCGCGGCCGGGGCATCGTTCGGCTGAAGGATGACAAATGCTGGACGCTGCTCACGACAATTGACGAGTTGAAGGGTTCCGAGGAGAAGATCGGCACCAACCGCATCCAGGGTGTCGAGCACCGTGCGAGAAAGGATCGCACAACCTGGCTCGAGGACAGGATTCATGAACAGCAGGAACTAGGTACGTCGAGCCAGCCCTATTGTCTGATCATCGGCGGCGGCCAGGGCGGGATCATGCTGGCGGCGCGCTTGCGCAGGCTGGGTGTACCGACGGTCATCGTCGAAAAGAACGAACGAGCCGGCGATTCATGGCGCAATCGCTACCGGTCGCTCGTATTGCATGATCCGGTCTGGTACGACCATCTGCCCTATCTCCCATTCCCCGATGACTGGCCCGTATTTACGCCGAAGGACAAAATGGGCGACTGGCTGGAATCCTATGTGCAGATCATGGAACTGAACTACTGGTCTTCGACGGAATGCACCGGCGCGAGGTTTGATCCGGACACAAAAAAGTGGACCGTATCGCTTATGCGCGAAGGCGAACCAGTAACACTTCACCCCGACCAACTGGTCTTCGCGACCGGCGCATACGGTTTTGCCAAGACCATCGATTTCCCAGGAGCAGATGGGTTCAAGGGAGAAACCTTTCATACCAGCCAATACAAGGACGGTGCACTCTATGCCGGGAAACGTTGCGTCGTAATCGGGTCGGGCAGCTCCGCGCACGATATTTGTGTTGACCTGTGGGAAAACGATGCCCATGTGACCATGATCCAGCGGTCACCGTCGATTGTGGTGAGGTCTGAAACCTTGATGAAATACGGTTTCGCTGAGCTTTATTCTGAGGAAGCTGTCGCACGCGGGATTACGACGGAGAAGGCGGATTTGATGTTCGCATCCGTTCCGTTTCGGCTCATGTCACAGTTCCAGGCCCCGCTTTATGCAGACATGGTCAAGGCCGACGCCGACTTTTATGACAGGCTCAGCGCGTCCGGCTTCTTGTGGGATATGGGTGTCGACAATTCCGGCCTGTTGATGAAAGCGCTGCGCACCGCATCGGGTTATTACATCGATGTTGGTGCCAGCGAGTTGATCATCACCGGTGAAATAGCGGTCAAAAGCGGTGTTGAAATCGATCGGTTCGATGAAAGCGGAATTGTCATGGCCGACGGCGAAAAGGTCGACGCCGATGTGATCGTGTATGCAACCGGTTACGGTTCCATCGACGAGATGGTTTCCCACCTGATCTCATCGGAAACAGCAGATAAAATCGGCAAATTCTGGGGTTACGGCTCCGGCATTTCCGGCGATCCCGCCCCCTGGGAGGGCGAGTTGCGCAACATGTGGAAACCGACCGACCAGGAAGCCCTATGGTTCCATGGCGGAAACCTTGCCTTATCACGCTATTATTCTCTTATCGTCGCGTTGCAGATCAAGGCCCGCATGGAGGGCATACCCACGCCTGTCTACAGAGCAGGTGCAGCCCGATAGCGGCGGAAGAGCAGATCAGTCGCCTTTGTAAGCGATGCAGTCGATTTCAACCTTGCAGTCGACCATCATCGATGCCTGCACACAGGCGCGTGCTGGCGGATGTTCGTCAAAATATTCGGCAAAGATCTTGTTGAACGTCCAGAAATCGCGCGGATCGTCGAGCCATACACCGATGCGAACGATATGCTCGACGCCGTATCCGGCCTCTTTAAGAATGTCGTTCATGTTGCGGATCGCTTTATGTGATTGCGGGATGATGCCACCATCGATGATCTCGCCGTTTTCCATCGCCACTTGGCCCGATACATACAGCCATCCGTCGGCTTCGACCGCCCGCGCAAACGGCAGCGCCTTTTCGCCCGCGCCCGTTGATCCTGATCCATATCGCTGAAGAGCCATCGCCCGCCTCCTTTCACATATGTCATTGTTTCGGCAGACAGAATAAACTGTAGAGCCGATGATCGATATTGCTCACAGCAGGGACCGGGAAGCAATGTAAATCTGACCTGGAAGGCATTTGATCGACCATCCCGGAAAAACCGCCCCGGTCCGAACCGTTACCTGTTTGGTTTGGCGTCTTTGTCAGACTGTCAATGGGTTGAACAGCATTGCAGTTTCGTGCAGCGCTAAAGCGACACGGCAACGCCCTGGGCCGGTGCCTAGAGCATTTTTGAAGAAAACCGAGTCATCAAAAACGCTCTAAGCTATTGTTTTGGCGCATTTTCGCGAGCGCAAAAGTCTGCAACTTTTGCTGAAAATGCTCTAGAGGCGGTGCATCACGCCCGACAGCTTCGCTGGGAGCTACGACGCAGTGAGGCCAACGATGAGCCAGTTCCAAAGCGGCTATGGGCCAAAGCGGGCAAAATCTTAAGGCGAAAAGTTCTTAGGCTCGAAGCGGCGGCCATTAGAAAATGCGCGCAGAACCCGATATTCGGCACTCGACTTGTGCATGCGAAAGCGGGACAAAGGGCGGGTATGCGGACTTTTTTACAATTTTGAGTGTGTCGCAAATAGGGGATTTTTAGAAGTATTTCGTTTTTAGCAAAGCCACCAGAGTCATTGGCGAAGGGAACCAAAAAATCACACTGGCCTTTGTTGATCCAATTGGAACTCCTTCCTAAAGCCTAAACGGGAAGTTTATCGAACCTGTTGCCGCAAGCAAGAATATCCCAATGCCAAATATCAATGAGTGAAAAAGTAGTCTCGCTGGGTTTTTGGTTCCCGTTTTCCATTTTTTGATTGCGTTGAACACAATGAATAACGCAACCAAAATTAGAAAGCCGAACCAAATTATCATTAAAAAACTAGGGATTTCCGAAGCACCCCATTTTGCCAAATGGGGATCTTTCATACCTGACAAGTAGCCCAAGGGAGTCCAAAGCAGTGTCGCAACAATTAGAATAAAACCAAAAAAAACAGGCATCCAGATATTTACAAAAAGTGAAATGACACTCAATCCCACCCATGTCCCAACATGGACTATGTAACTCTTTGTCCACCATGTCATTGCTTAATATTGCTCTTTTACATTTACGACGAAAATTGTAGTCGCAACGAAGACAAGCAATAATCATGCTCCATGTCAATAAGGGCTCAATGCCGCCATTTGGCCATTTGATCAAACAACCGGGCATAAAGGCCCAAAGCCTTGTCTAGAGCATTTTTCGCCCGAACAGAATCATATGTGCGAAAAAACGCTTCAATGGTTCCAAGCGGATCAAGGCGTTGTTGCGGGCCAAAGAAGCCGCAAAACGCCACAGGTTCTTTGCGCCCTGGATGTCGTCGCGCGCAGCTTACGGGTGTGCACCCGCGTCGCGTCACGCTCCTCGTTGACCCGGCAGGCAGGCGAAGCGCCGCCGAGAGGGGGGGCAGGGCACAAATTAGCGGCGCTCAAACGCACCCATTTAAACAAGGCACGCTCTAGACTAATCGAAGGTGACGGAGTGTGCGGTTTCCTCCGCTAAAACTTTCCCGTCCATGCATCATCTGGAGATTGTCAATTATGAGTAGATCGCCAGTTTGCCAGCGGTGTTGGCGACGGTTTTTGGGATCGTTCAAAACTTGATTCAGGCGATTTGGAAGGCCAGCGGAATATTCGTCTTGCGCTTGCGTGAGGGAATAGATTGAATCGCCGACAGAAGCCCCAATCGAAGAGTATATTATTTGTTCGCCAATTTCGGTCATGCGCAAGATTGGTACGGCAACCGGTGGTGTGTCTGGTGTAACCTGACAGTTGAAAATCGCATGCCGCAGGGATGTCACATATTCAACACCGATTTCTTCGATCAAATCTCTTGGAGAAACCGTAAAGAAATTGCCGCCTTCCGTTTCGTTTTCAACACAGTATAGAAGCAACAATCGCGGCGGGGTATGGCTATACGCACATTCATTGTGGGCTTCTATGATCGAGTCGGTCTGGGCGATGAACTCTGGTTTCTCTACTTTGGCAACCGTTAAAGTGGGTTGAGCCTTGTTCCAAGGCTGACCGAAAAGGGACGCTATCTTCAACAATTGTTCATCGTCGATTGAACCAACGTTGGTCAAAAAATAACCGTCGTTGAAAATCGTCCGAAAGAAGCCATAAACATCGCCATTTGAGACCTGTTCCGGTGTTCCGTTTATCGACAGAAAATCAGTCATTTTCGGTTTTCTTACTCAGTGTTGATGATTCAGTGTGGCAGTGATGGAATTCTTGGGGCTGTAAAGTGCAACTGCGCCATAGCCCACAACCGACCCAGGATCCGTGCGCGTGATATCGTTGGAATCGCGTCTATCCAAGGCTACCGATTTCCATTCCTTGTTTTGCGCATGGTTCAGCAAACCTGATAGCGCAGCCGCACCACATGCCTTATCCACGGTCAGTGCAACGGTATCTTGTTGCTCTATGGACACTAGCGTTGAAAGGTCCGTTTTTCTCGCATCTTCTTTTGCTAGATAGTGAGAAAGATCGGAACTAACGATGGTCAGCGTGCCGTCATCCCCGCATCCTAGATCATCCAGAATAAACGCCAGCTCTGATGGTGAAACCGGCCCTACAATCAGTGGCAATAGTCGAGCTTCTGGAAACAGTAGGCGGATGATCGGAAGGTGAACTTCCAACGCATGTTCATCCGCATGCACCGCGTGATCCGCCGCAAGTCCGGCAAATTGCGATTGTTCAATTTCAATTGGTCCCAAGGGCGTTTCATAAACATTTGCGGTGTCTTGGATTACTCCGCTAACCGCGTGATAATGTGACGGGCCCAAATGGACGATGCGGGAAACGTTGTTTCGTTTGGCGGCTGCCCGGAATGCGGTTCCAAGAACTGGCCCACAATATCGCCATCCCGCGTGGGGAGCTACAATTGCGACAGGTGACCCAAAACTTTCGCGCGCCTGATTGACGAGATCGCCAGCAAGAGCTTTTGCAACCTGGGAACATTCGGGATAAAATGCGCCAGCATATTTCATCGCTCTGCTTGTCATTTTGAAGCCTCCCGATAGGTACAGAAGGCACCCAAAGCCGCAGCGGTGGCAGCCGTAGATATACACACTTCATCGCAACCTTTGCGTATTCCGGCACTCGTCGTATCAAGCGTTATGCTGAGGCTGGTCAGGTATTTAAGGGCTAATTCCGCCTGTTCCAATAATCCGTCACTAGGAAAGAAATCAGAAGCTTTCGCCAAAATCTCAGCACTTTCTGCTGTCAGAAAAGAAAGATCAGCGTCCTGTAAAAGGAAGTTGAACGCGCCTGTTTCTGACTGGAAATCCCGCAACCATTGTATCTCAAGCTTTATGAGTTGCAGTAGATCAGCGTCAGGATTGACGCGCTGCCAGTCTATCAAAGAGGAAAGTCTGAGTAGGCGTTGATCTGCTAGAATTGGAAGGCTTGCCCGCCTTTGTATGGTCCTGTTTGAAATCGTTTCGTGGTTTTTTATCAACCCTGCCAATGCCGATATTGAAGTCCAAAACCCTGAGCCATTCGTGCGGATACATTCACTCGCCGCTGACTGACACAATGTGTCAGCAAGCCGTTGCAGGTTTTCTGAACCACATTGTTTTGCAACAAGAAGCGTATAGGCAGTTGCCTCAATATCAATAGAACCTTGTGAGGCGGGGACGGGTAGGTCCGAAAATGAATATTTGTTGTTTGTATTATGGCGGGCCAATTGCAATTGTATTTTTGCCTGAAGTGTCTGACTAGCCATGCCATCTGAACATGCGGTCAACGGATGTATCACTTCCGGCACAAGCCCCGTTTCCAAACATTGAGACAACCACCGGGACCACATTTGTGCGTGCTCACTTGCCGATAGATTTGGAGCAAGCTGACGCGAGGCGATTGGCAAACTAGTCCCTTCTATCGCAGCACCCCGGCCTGGAAGCATCGACCATGATTTGCACGAATAGCGCGTCCAATACTCGGCAAGACCTTCTTTAGCTGAAGCTTTATGGAGGAGCATTTCCATAAACGCCGTGGTGTCCTGATTGAGTTCCAGGGCAACGTTGGGCAATAAAATAGTCTCCACCTCATTCATGTTTACCGCCAGAGCATCTTTACCAGTGACAAAAGGTAAGGGCGCCACCTCAGACCATGCCTCATGCAGCACAGTTATTTGCAGAGATAATTTATCCACTGTCGGTGCATCGACCATTCGCGGGTCTTGCGCGGCGGCTAAAACGAGATTGGTAAAATCTTCATGGCTGGAGCACTCCGATCCAGCGCAAGCTAAAAGCTTGTCGTCGTCATATATGGAGATGAATATTCGATCTAAATTCCAAAAGAAAAAGCTGTCGAAATTTTCTGCGTTTTTTCCAGCCAATATCTCGGCTGCGTACTCTAAAAGGCTCTTTGCTTGAGAAGCGTCATCCACTTCCGCCAACTGGCTATTTTTGGATTGCCCACCTGGAGGCCAAATCGCATCCGGCTCGACTAGTTTTGTGACTGTGTGTCGGTATAATTCGTACCGTTCTAGCGGACGAAGACCCGTATTTGTAAACGCCCCATGCATGAGCTGATGCATGTTATCAGAAATGCCCGGCATTCCCGGCAACGCGCCACCCATCACCCAAGGTCGCTCCTTACTTTGGAAAATCAATCCATATTCGTCATTTTTCACGCTGCCTGGAGTGCATGTTTCCATCGCACCAAAGCAATTGATTGCAAGGTTACAGTTGCCAAGCAACTCAGACAGATTTTCTCCCTCCGGCAAGGATTGGATGATCTGCCAGCAGGCTCGAAAAAGCATTTCACCGGGACTAATCTCTTGATCATCGGGTAGACACCAAACAGAGCCCCGGGCAATTGAACGCCCATCCCCTTTTTGACGAAGGCTGATCGTAAGTCCGCCATCACAGTTAAGAGGATGTGCCAGAAATTCCGGCGGCTGTGGCATGGCGCCAAATTCATTACCGTAGTGAAGCGCGGCTCTTGTCAGGGCAAATACACCAAGTCCACTATCGGCTACCTCATTGTCCCAAGTGACCGTTGCGCCTTTATAACTTTCCGAATCCGGGATCAATTCTGACTGCATGATTGGTGCGAGGTCATCATATAGATCAAACAGAGAGGCTACTTTGAAACCGCGCTCTTCGAGCAATCCGTATCCACTGTCGTAGGAAAAACTTACGACGCAAACCACTCCCTCGACTTCAAAGCCATTTGCTTCCAGTATCTCAGCACATTTTAGTGCGGAATACCCCGTGCCGATTGCGTCGTCGATAATTACAACGGGTTCCGACGTATCTCCCAAACCTTCAATTTGATTTCCTGAACCATGCGCCTTTGCTTCCGAGCGCACCATTAGTCCGCTGTGCCCGCGTTTTGACCGCAAGATGCAACCTGACAGCAGGGAACTAGCCGCCAGCCCCATGGTTGCCAGTTGTTTCCCATCAAAATGTTCAAGAATTCTAAGCAGACCATCGCATGAAGATGATAGCCACGGTTCTCTTAGGCCAGCGCCAAGATAGCTCATGACCCATGCGCTGCCTGTTTGCCCATCCCGGGTAAGGATAGGATTTTCCGGCGTTCCATGCGTCACGCCGTTTGTCGTTATTTCACGAAGCAGCGACTTTCCCGCAGTCGATGGGTCGATAAGCTTCAACAATGATTAATTCCGTCGGTTTTTTGATGCCGCTTATTTGAGCGGTTAAATCACACCGAAATTAATATTGATTTACCGTCGGTTTGGGACCCATTCCGAATGGTTGGCTTATAGGTTTCTATCCCATCCACCATCCTGAATAACAGGTGGCTTAGGTTGTGGCGTACCATCCTGAATGATCGGAGGCAGCGGACGTGGCGTACCATCCTGAATAACAGGTGGCAGCGGGCGTGGCGTGCCGTCCTGAATAACAGGTGGCAGCGGACGCGGTGCGCCATCCTGAATAAAGGGAGGCTGAGGACGTGGCGTACCGTCCTGAATGATCGGGGGCTGCGGACGCGGTGTTCCGTCCTGAATGATCGGAGGCAGCGGACGTGGCGTGCCGTCCTGAATAACAGGTGGCAGCGGACGTGGCGTACCGTCCTGAATGATCGGAGGCAGCGGGCGTGGCGTGCCATCCTGAATAACAGGTGGCAGCGGTCGCGGCGCGCCATCCTGAATAAACGGAGGCTGCGGACGTGGTGTGCCGTCCTGAATAACAGGGGGCTGCGGACGTGGCGTACCATCCTGAATAACAGGTGGCTGCGGACGTGGTGAGCCATCCTGAATAAACGGAGGCTGCGGACGTGGTGAGCCGTCCTGAATAAAAGGAGGCTGCGGACGTGGTGAGCCGTCCTGAATAACAGGGGGCTGCGGACGCGGCGTACCATCCTGAATGATCGGAGGCAGCGGACGTGGTGAGCCATCCTGAATAAACGGAGGCTGCGGTCGCGGCGCGCCATCCTGAATAAAAGGAGGTTGAGGACGAGGTGCGCCATCCTGAATAAAGGGAGGCTTAGCGGTTAATTGGCCACCCTTGGACGGCCCGTTATTATTGGAGCCGCAGCAACCTCCGCCATTGCGTTGATTATTCTGTGCTAATTTGAGCGCCTGATTGAAGCGTGAACCAGATTGCTTTTGGTCACAATTCGATGATTGATGTTTATTACCTGGAGCCTGCCGTGTCGACATTGCGTTGTTCAGATTGCAGCATCCGTTGGAATTTTTCACTTGCATCTTAATCAGTCCTGAAGCCAATTTCTTCCGGATAAGATATCAGATCCAAGCCACTGATCTATTCGTGTAGAGTACGTATGACGTACGTAGTGCGTTAACTATGATGCTTCAGTACGGGCTCATCATCTCACCAAATTATTTGTGCTCTGTGCTAATTAGGTGATCATCGGAAATGACGATCCTTCATTCCCTCAACGACAAGACGCGAAATGGCAAAATGGGCTCTCAACCGCCGTTGACCGGTTGGGCTCATATGCTGAATTTGTTCCTGACATTTCTACGAGAATATAGGGTGTTATTCCTATGTACGTCCCAAGTGCATCTTCGCTTCTTGAAATGTCCCGTGGCCGATACCAGGCCGATTTGGGGTAGACCTATCTCCTTGTTGGCGTTGAGCTTTGCTCCGCCGATTTCTTCCCAACAAACTTGAACGGACGGCCTGTGGCTTCATGCCAGACTGGAAACAATCAGCCAATGGTGGCCCCGCGCCGACCGTCTTTCATATCTGAAGAATAAAGGCTATCGAACCGCCGAAACCACCTTGCCGTTCAAGGCTTTAGTGGACTTTTCCGGTAAAAATTTGGAAATGGCACTCCCAAGGGGACTCGAACCCCTGTTTCCGCCGTGAGAGGGCGGCGTCCTAGACCACTAGACGATGGGAGCCTGCCGGACCCCGCGCGATATAGGCCGCGTGCCGGCGAAATGCAATGCAATTTATGTTACCTGCTCAAGTCCGCGCTGTTGGCGCATCGGTTCGATCAGATCCCATTTATTGCCGTAAAGATCTTCAAAAACCACCACCACACCATAGGGCTCATGCCTTGGTTGTTCCAAAAACATCACGCCTTTGGCGCGCATTGCAGAATAATCCCGGTCAAAATCATCCGTCTCCAAAAAGAACGCGACACGCCCGCCCGCCTGTTTCCCGATATGGGCTTTTTGGTCAACGCCATCGGCTTTTGCTAAAAGTAACCGGTATTGATCGTCGCCGGGCGAGACAACGACCCAGCGCTTGCCGTCACCGACCGGTATGTCCTCAACCAGCTTGAAAGACAGGTTTTTACAAAACCAGCTGACCGCCTCATCATAGTCGCGAACCAGATATGTGATGGTCGCAAGGCGTCTCATCGGCAATTCACCATGAGCTGTCACTGCGCATTAACGTCAATGCGCCCGACCACGCGGCCCTTACCTGTATCGAACAGGAAAATCACCTGCCGGCCGGACACATGTTCCACCAGCAAAGTCAGCCGGTCACCCGACAGGCTCTGTGACACTATTTTTCCGCCGGCAGGAAGTTTCAACACCGTCTCGAACATCGCACCGCCTTGTGCTGGTGGATCATTGCGATCGGAGATTTTGTAGACAATCGCGAACAGCACCGCCATAAGACCGATCATCATGATCCCGACCGATATCACCATCAACCGCATCATCTTGCGGCGCACCCGTTCCACAGCAGGATCGAGCGGCTTTTCCTCATCATTACCGGCAGAAGCCTGGTTTATGGGTGCCTGGTCGGTCATAGACAAATGCTCCGGGGATTGAGTGATGCCGGCACCTGATACTAGAGCTCGCCCCGGTTGGGAAGACATGACCGTCAATGATGCTGCGGCCGGCATCCGCCTTGATCAATGGCTTTCGCGCCAGCTTGGTCCGGATTTTTCGCGCAGCAGGGTCAAGGCGCTGATCGAGGCCGGCGATGTGGCATTAAACGGGGAGCGTGCTGAACCGAAGAAACGGCTCGGCACGGGCGATCAGGTTGAATGGCGCCTGCCGGAAGCAGAAGATGCCAAACCGCAACCGCAGAATATTCCATTGAACATCCTGTTTGAGGACGAGCACCTTGTCGTCATCGACAAGCCGGCCGGTCTCGTCGTCCATCCAGGTGCCGGCAATGCCGACGGCACGCTGGTCAATGCCCTTTTGCATCACTGCGGCGATACGCTATCGGGCATTGGCGGGGTCAAGCGTCCGGGGATCGTGCACCGGCTCGACAAGCAAACAAGCGGCGTCATCGTTGCCGCCAAGCACGACGCCGTGCACAAGGCCCTGTCGGAAGCTTTTGCCGACCACGGCCGCTCTGGCGAGCTTGAACGCAAATACCAGGCACTTGTCTGGGGAACGCCACAGCGCATGACCGGGCTGATCGATGCGCCGCTCGGACGGGCGCCGGCCGACAGAACCAAACGGGCCGTCGTCGGTGCCGGCAGGGGTGATGCGCGCAATGCCGTGACGCATTATTCGGTGTTGCAGCAATTCGGGCTGAAAGCGGACGCAACCGCAGCAGCCGCGCTCGTCGAATGCCGGCTTGAAACCGGCCGGACCCATCAAATCCGTGTTCACATGGCCCATATCGGCCACGCCCTGATTGGCGATCCCGCCTATGGTCAGGGCATGCGAACCAAGGCAAATCTGCTACCCGATCCCTTAAAAACTCTGGTGTCGGCATTCCCGCGGCAGGCACTGCACGCCTCGTTGCTGGTTTTTCGCCATCCGGCAACACAGGCGGTCATGCGTTTCCAAACACCTTTGCCCGCCGATATGGCAACATTGGTTGATGGCTTCAAAAACCTATGAATATCAGATAATTACACAATATTTGGGCAAAAAATTTCGATTTTTCGGCGCTGTTTTCGTGAAATTGCCGCAAACATTCCTATATTTAGTCATATCGGGAGGTGCGCTCGACGTGCGGCCTTCAGCCTAGCTGCCTGCCTTTGTTGAAAAAAGGGGGCAGACAATAAATCTGGAGAGGAAGGGTGCTCTATGGCCCAGAATTTACCAAGTGTGGTGTCCGGCGAAGGTGGTTTAAGCCGCTATTTGGAGGAAATACGCCGATTTCCCATGTTGCAGCCGCAAGAAGAATACATGCTCGCAAAACGCTATCATGAGCATGAAGACACGGCAGCAGCCCACAAGCTCGTCACCAGCCATTTACGCCTGGTCGCCAAGATAGCGATGGGTTATCGCGGCTATGGATTGCCGATCGGCGAAGTCATTTCCGAGGGCAATGTCGGGCTGATGCAGGCGGTGAAGAAATTCGAGCCGGAACGCGGGTTCAGGCTGGCCACCTATGCGATGTGGTGGATCAAGGCGTCAATCCAGGAATATGTGCTCAGATCCTGGAGCCTGGTAAAGATGGGAACGACCGCCAACCAGAAACGGCTGTTCTTCAATCTCCGCAAGGTAAAAGGCAAAATCCAGGCTCTGGATGATGGTGATCTCAATCCCGAACAGGTGAGCGAAATCGCCACACGGCTAAAAGTTTCCGAAGAGGAAGTCGTGTCGATGAACCGCCGCCTTTCAGGCGATGCCTCGCTCAACGCGCCCATTCGCGCGGCAGAGGGCGAAGGCGGCGAATGGCAGGACTGGCTTGCCGACGAAAGCGAAAACCAGGAGCAGATCCTCGTCGATCAGGACGAATTGGAAAATCGCCGCGCGATGCTGTCGGATGCCATGTCGGTGCTAAACGATCGCGAGAAGCGAATTTTCCAGGCACGCAGGCTGTCGGAGGATCCCCTGACGCTTGAACAACTGTCCGGCGAATTCGATATCAGCCGCGAACGCGTACGGCAGATTGAAGTACGTGCGTTTGAAAAGGTTCAGGCAGCCGTCAAGGACGCCGCCAAAAAACAGGCGCAGGCACTTCGAACGATTGACGCCTGATCCCGGGTATTTCTGGCTAGAGCGTGTCTTGCTTAAATGGGATCAGTTTGATGGAGAGGATTTTTTGCGGCAGTTAGGAAAACACCGGAGTGCGATCAGACGATCGTGCGAGGATTTTGACGACACTGTCCGTGAAAAAGACCTCCAAGCAGGTTAAGTTAAGGATTTGAAAGGAAATAGCAAAACCAAATCGTTTCAGCTTGGTTCTTTGCGCCCTGGATGTCGTCGCGCGACGCTAATGGGTGTGTACCCGCGTCGCATCACGCTCCTAACCAGGACACAAATTACCTGCGCTCAAACGATTCCATTTAAACAAGACATGCTCTAGCCGCTGCTTGCTTCCGTCCAGGATTTAAGTACTTCGTCAAACACTCTTGAGCCGGGGACGCCCTTTTCCATCGTGATCAGGGCGCGACGGCCGGAACTGTAGACGAGCGGTACGTCCAGCCACTCCAGCCGGCCCATCATCCTGGTATTGGCTTCGATATCGGCCTCGCTGTCGGTCAGCGCCAACAGGAAAAACCCGTCCGATATCTTAGCCGGTATACCCAAAAGCGGATTGCCGGCCGATTGCTCGGAATCCTTAAACGTGATCCGAAGGACATTTTCGATCCCGCCACCATCAAAATTTTCAGGCGTGATGAAAATCATTTCGATAATATGACTGGCAGGCAAGGTGTCGTCGCCATTGCGCCGGATCGTCATATTGAACTGAATATTCTTGTCCGGAATGGTCGCCTCGGCCCGGATTGCCGGCTCCGGTGGCAAATTGCCGCCCGGCGATTCCTGAACCACCGACCAGACGACCTCACCAGCCTGAGCCGACCCCTGCAGGCTCGATGTCCGCTCCTCATAGAATATTGCGCGCTGGCCAATGGGCAGAGCGGTACTCTCCGGCGCCTCTGCGCCGGTTTCCGTTGCATTATCTGCCGGTGCCGTTTCACTACCGGCATCAGCCGGTGAAACCGTTGCAGCGGCCACGGATGTTCCTTCACCGATGGTCGGCTCGCTGGCAGCGGGACCGTCATCAACCTCGGTCCCGTCTTCCATCAGGCGCTGGGTGAATTTTGGATTTTCTTCCTCATCTGCGGTGGGTTGTGCATCGGAGCCGGTGGCATTGTCCGCCGCAGGCTGATCGCCATTATCCGTCACAGCCTGACCGCCAGTTGCAGTGTCCTCAGTCGTGTCCATTGCCGCCGGATCACCATCATCTGCCGTATCGGTGTCATCAGCAAACAGGCTGGTCAGGGCAAAGGAGAGGTCATCCTTGTTTTTCCAAATGGCGTAGCCCGCACCGACGACGAGCAGCACGACAATCGCCGCTGTGATCACACCGGCAAACCTCGTGTTCTTTACCTGGCTGCCAGCCAAGCTGGAACTTTCCAATTCCGTCTGTGCTGCTTCGGCAGTTTCACTGTTATTGCCGCTGGCGGCATTGGAGCCAGCCAGAACAGGTTCCGCCGGTTCGGCTTTAGCTGGTGCTGCTTCGCTCGCAGCCACGGATGGCGGTTCGACGGGTTTAGGCGCAGGCGCGGATCCCGGCGCTGTGCCAAAAGCGGCGCCAGAGATAAAGTCTTCAAGCGGATCAACCTCGGCCTCAGCTTCTGCAGAACCGTAACTGGCCTCCACATCCACAATCGCCTTTTCAAGCATCGCCTTTTGCCGGTCGATCACCGACTGTGGTGGAGCCGGATCGAGTGCAGCAAGCTTTGCGCTTATCGTGGTCCGGGCCTTTGAGTAAACTTTCTGCCGCATCTCCGGCGTCGGATTCTCAAGGCCGCCGAGCGTTTTGCGTAGTACCGCAACAAAATCAGCCATTTATAGCGTTTCCACTGAATTTTAGTTCCATCCGCATCATATCACAAAATCCGGCTCTGACATGACAGCATGCAATGGCCGCCAACGGCCAAACGCCAAAATGTCTGCGCAATGGATTTTCTGGAGATGTCGATGTCCCCCAAAAGTTGTTGCGATTTCGAGCCGTCGGTCACCATGTCTATGGCCGGAAATCTGATTCGCTAAGATTAGTCATGAAACGGATCGGTCACAAGTATAGTATCATCACGCTCCGGGCTGGTCGAAAGCAGCGCAACCGGCGCCCCGATCAATTCCTCCACATGCCGGACATATTTAACCGCCTGCGCCGGCAGCTCGTTCCAGCTGCGCGCGCCCACCGTCGAGCCGTCCCATCCTTCAAGCACTTCATAAATAGGCTCGACGCGGGCCTGCGCGCCCTGGCTTGCCGGAAAATGGTCGATCTCGACACCATCAAGCCGGTAGCCGGTGCAGATCTTGATTTCCTCAAGTCCATCCAGCACATCAAGTTTGGTCAGTGCGATACCATTGATGCCATTGGTCGCGACAGCCTGGCGAACCAGTACCGCATCAAACCATCCGCAGCGCCGTTTTCTTCCGGTAACAGTACCAAACTCACGGCCCCGCTCGCCCAGGAACTGGCCCACTTCGTCTTCCAGTTCGGTCGGAAACGGTCCCTCGCCGACGCGCGTCGTGTAGGCCTTGGTGATACCGAGAACGTAGCCGACAGAGCCCGGTCCCATGCCCGAACCTGCAGCAGCCTGCCCTGCAACAGTGTTGGAGGACGTAACGAAAGGGTAGGTGCCATGATCGATATCAAGCAACGTGCCCTGCGCGCCTTCAAACAGGATGCGCGCACCGCTTTTTCGCTTCTCATCGAGCAGCCGCCAGACGGTTTCACGAAAAGGCACTATCCGCTCGGTAACGCTGCGCAACTCCTCCATGACGACATCATGCGAAATTTCTTCATATCCGAGACCACGGCGCAGCGCATTGTGATGGGTCAGAAGCCGGTCAACCTTGGCGGATAATGTCTCGTCATTGGACAGATCCATCAGCCGTATGGCGCGGCGCCCGACCTTGTCCTCATAGGCAGGTCCGATTCCCCGCCGGGTCGTGCCGATTTTGGTGCCCGAATTGGAGGCGGCGTCTTCGCGAAAACCGTCAAGTTCGCGGTGCAGTGATAAAATCAACGTCGCATTGCCGGCAATCCTGAGGTTTTCAGGCGAGATGGCAACGCCCTGCCCGGCCAGCCGGTCGATTTCGGCAACAAGCGCATGTGGATCGATTACCACCCCGTTTCCGATCACCGCCAGTTTACCAGGCCTGACGACACCGGAAGGCAGCAGGCTGAGCTTGTAGGAAGTGCCATCTATGACGAGCGTATGGCCTGCATTGTGACCGCCCTGAAAACGAACGACGACATCGGCCCGCTCGGACAGCCAATCGACAATCTTGCCCTTACCCTCGTCGCCCCATTGCGAACCGACGACCACGACATTGGCCATGAACTACCCCTTATTGTGACCGGAAGTGGTCAGCGTCTCTATATAGATCAATTTTCCAGCATGCGAGGCTTTCGATGGCAAATTTTCGATCTGAACGGTGATTTTGCCGGTTAAAATCGTTCCAATTTGAGCGAAAAAACCTCAATACAACCTACAACAACTCTGGGTTTTGCTAACCTTAACATCAAACAATCCGCATCTGCCGAACCTGCCGTGCTAAGCGTGCGTCGTGATGGATACAAAAGAATCTGTCGCGGTTGGAACGAGCATCGTTCCGGGCAACTCGGGGTCTGGTCTTGCGCCCGACCCCGATCCTGTTATTTGCAGGCCCTACTGGCGTGCAACATACCTATCCGGCAATGCAACCCGGCCTTCACGAACAACGGGATCGTCCTGGCCACAGATGAAATCACGTGCGAATTCGTCGGCAACTCGCCTTGCCTGGACATTGGCGTTTGCATTTCCCGTTGCCACCACATAGCCGACCGCACAGCCGCCGGCCGGCGACAGCGCCACCTTTTCGACAACCAGTACCTGAGTCTTATCACCTTCGTTTGCTCCAGAGACGGTCCAGCGGTGGATTGTGGCGAACGGGACCGGCCCGCGCTCGCCATCCTCGATGCGCCATTCGATCGTCGGGCCGGTCGAATTGAAGCTTCCGAAACTTTCCCACAACGGGGCCATATCACCCGTTGGCGGCAATCCATAATGCAGGCTTTCGCGCAAATCGGAATATTGGATGATTACCGGCAGGCCACGATAGCCATTGCAAATCAGATTGGCCCAGTCGCCATCACCTTCCGCCGCCGAAGCAAAGACCGTGCAGTCTTTGCCGGCATCGAGTTTTGTGTATTCGCTGCGAATTTCACCTGCTGAGGCAGATGCTGAAAGGCTCACGGTCAACATCATCGCCACAATCAGGACATGACGGTCAAACATGTTTGCTCTCCTTGTCAACGGGCAGAAGTTCCTCCCTGCTACTAGGAGAGAATGGCGGGAGCAACTGTCAGCACGATGAACTGACGTAAAAAGAAGATGACCAGGATCAAAATAATTGGCGAAATATCTATACCGCCTAAATCGGGCATGAACCGCCGGATCGGGCGCAACGCAGGCTCGGTTGCCTTGAACAGAAAACTCCCGATCATGCCGACGATCTGATTGTTTGAATTGACAACGTTAAAGGCATATAGCCAGGAAAACACCGCCGAAGCGATGACGATCCACCAGTAGATATCGAGCGCCAGCAAGACGGTCTGAATCAGTGCAACCATTGAAAACTCCGCGTTTGTTGACGACATTTAGCGATTGCGAGCTGGCGCGGCAAGGGCAATAGATGATGGCCGGGCAATGCACGGCATCGGCTTGACGCTTGCGGGCGACAAATTCACACATCCCTGCCAAGCCTGAAACCGGGCGAGTTCATCAAAACCGGTGAGTGGTAAAATCTGGGCGACATATTGGCCACATCGCACTCCAGAAAATGATGCAGACGAGCTCTCCGGCGATGAGAGATTCCATCAGGCTGACATAGCCTCCGGGAGTGGCCTTTATTTTCAGGTGTCTCACTCGGCTCGCCATGCGACCCAGGGCAGTTGCGACCCAGTCTTGTTTAGAAAACGGCAACGCGCCAACCGTGATGCTGCCGTAGACCTCGTCCGGTTCAAAGGCTTCCAGATCAGAGAGGGTTTCAGGTTCTGTGGCAATGGAAGACCCAAGCCCAGCCCCGCTTGAAAAGCTTGCACCCTAAATTCTCTCCTGCCGCAGCATCGCAGTACCACCACCGAAGTTACGACCAGCTTTTGATATGGTCGGCCACGGTTGTCAGTTTGACGCCGAACGTGGCTTCCAGTGCGTCCGTGTCGATTACCATGTCATCCCCATCCAATTTGGCGATTGCACCATAGAGGTCGCCGAGAGCGAAGGCGGCACCCGGGCTGCCCAGAGCATCACCCACGCGGTTACCGAATTCAGCCGGGGTCATTGGGTCAAATACAACATCTCGCCCGACCCAAGCATTCATAAGCTCGGCCAGTTCCGCGCCGGTGAGAGCTTGTGGCGTGCCAATCTCAAATGACTGGCCTGCCAGGTCAGGGCGCGACATTGCGGCCACAGCCAAGGTTGCCTGGTCCAGATGCGAAGTCCATTGCATCTTCATCGTCCGTGGGATCGGCGGATAATCCAGCCTGCCTTCAGATCGCAGCCGGGGCAGGAAAATTTCCGGCTGCAAGTTTTCAAGATACACAGCAGATTGGAGGACAATCGACGGAATACCGGAGCCCAACATGGCTTTCATGCCTTGGGTCGTTGCGTCAACGACAACGGATGATGGGAAACGATCGCCTGATGGTCCACCTGTAGCGTAGATAAGCAGGGGAAGGTTGGCCTTGTGCGCTGCGGCAAAGAACGCAGCTGCCCAGTTCTGGTTGTCATCTGGTCCGCTTGGCATCGGGAAATGCAGGAACGCTGCATCCACACCGCTTAGCGCTTTGGCCAGCGCATCTTCGTCGGAGAGGTCGGCTGCAACAGCAACGGCCTCTGGATGCGCAGCCCCGATCTTTGCAGCATCGCGAGCGACGGCTCGGACAATGTGTCCTTTGGATAGTGCCTCTTTTACGACGGGGGCACCTTGGGCACCGGTCGCACCAAAGATGGCCACCGTTTTGGTAAATGAAGATGTCATGCCTCGGTCCTTTCGCGCAGGGTTACAATGTTGAGAGTTCATTTAGAGCCGCAGAAACCGTCTCAGGCCGGCCGTAGAAGACCTGATGGTCGACTTGGGTCACCCGATCGCCGCTGATCTTCAGCACGGTGGGCACACCACGGGACCCGACGGCAGCCATCAGCGATTCTGCACGCTCTGCGAGAGCCTTGGCCTTGGCCTCCAGCTCTGGTGTTCCAATGCGTTCTGCCTGATCTGGCGAGACACCTTCTGCAATCAAAGCATCGACAATGGCTTGCCGGTCGGCCGATGACATGCCCTCACCGAAGTGAAGGGTTTCGAGACGATGGCGCAGCGCGAATTCCTTTTTCGGGCCTTGATCGTGTACCAGCGCCGCTGCTTGTGCAGTAAGGCCAGATTCAAGAACCTCCGTTTCGGAGCGTGCGATCTTGTTCTTGAACGCCTGAGAAAAAATCTGCCCGGTCAATGCTTCGACATGTGGCGTCGTTTGCAGAATTTGAGCCCCTTTGCCATCACTCATCTTCGGTGCGTAGGGTGCCTGAAACAGGTGACGGTGCAGAACTTCGACATCTGCGTTTGTATCTACGAGTGCGTCGAATACCGGTGCGGCACCGTAGCACCAGCCACAAAATGTGTCATAGATTACAACAATTTTTTCTTCAGACATGGCGTTCTCCAATTTGCTCTGGGTAAGAGGTAGTGCTCCTCACCAGTCAGCAAAAGAGAGAATAATCAGACGTACTGTATGCTTTTAGCTAACAATAAAGGCGGCATTTCAGGCTGCGCGCGCAGCTTTCATTGCCCGCAAAGCTGCTCAAATTGTCAGTTGATACCGAACAAGTGTGATATACGGTCAGCCAAAAATGAGATGAGTATGGGTAGACGCCTCAACTTCAACCGCCTGGTCCACTTCATCACAACGGTGGAAGCTGGCACAATCACCGGTGCGGCAGCCGCCCTGGGGATCAGCAAGGCAGTTGTCAGCAAGCAGCTGCAACTTTTGGAAGAGGATGTTGGAACGCCACTTTTGTTGCGCAACACCCGCCATCTTCAACCCACAGAAGCCGGGCGCGTGTTTTATGAGGATGCAAAATCAGCTCTAACACAGGCTACCAATGCCTATGAGCGCATTCAGGATCGTGACAAGACGCCGAAGGGCACATTGAGAATAACGGCACCCGTTGATTTTGGCGTATCGTATGTTGCGCCATTTGTGGCTCAGTTTCAGGAAACCTACCCAGGGGTGACGATAGATCTTCATCTGACGGACGGGCTCGTGGATATCATAGAAGATCGATACGACCTTTCGTTCCGCATTGGCTGGCTGGCAGATTCGGCCAATCTTGCACGCAAGCTTCTGGACTTCGAGGTAGTCGCCGTCTGCTCTCCCAGCACCGAGAGGCGTTTGAACGTGAAGGAACCGAATGATCTGGCAGCGGTTCCATTTGTTCGTAGTGCCGCGTTTCCCGAAAACACCAAGTGGGTTTTTGAAAAGGATGGGCGACAGCAAATTCTTTCGACCCAAACCGTATCAACAATGAACATCATCCTCGCTATGCGTGCATATGTGGCTGAGGGATTTTGCTACACGCTCTTACCTGACTTCTTGTTGAAGGAAGATTTAAAGCAGGGTCGCCTGAAGCAATTGCTGCCAGATTGGTCGTTGCGTTCCGGGGGGGTGTACACTGTCACGCCACCCAGCCATGTCCGATCCAACGCGCTACAACGATTTTTGGACATGGCATACAAAAAGATCAAAAAATAGAATGCGTTGGCTGTCGCCTTTTTGCCGGCAGATCTTCCTTATATTCTCTATCTAGAGCGTGTCTCCTTCACAGCAATTAGCCGGCTACATTACCAAATTACCATTGGAGCGTGTCTTTTTTAAATGGAAGCGTTTGAGCGCAGGGTATTTGTTGGATCAAGATCACCGATTGAAGCCTCGGCCGCATCGCTGGGATGGCGGCGCTTGGTCCGGGCGGTCTCGGGCAGCGGTGTGTTGTATTGATAGCCCGGTTCCTTTTGTTGCCGCTGCCAGGTGTCCAGCATTTCGCGCCACGCACCGACAAGCGTTCTGGGTTCCGGCATGTCGGACTTAACCTCTTCGTGCACGGCGCGCAGATTGTAGCACGGGATCCCCGCATACATGTGGTGTTCGATATGCCAGTTCATGTGCCAATAGAAAAACTCAACAAAGCGCGGCAGACGAAGAGACCGTGTGTTTTTGCGAAAATCCGCCACGTTTTCTTGCAGACCGCAATGTTGGGGCAAGGCGACGAAATAGCTGAGCCAGTTGCCGATAAAACTGAACAGCGTGAAAATCAGCGGCAGAACCCAAAGCCCGGTGATAAGTGCGATGACCAGGATGGTGCTGTGAAAGGCGAGTTGCAGGCGGGACCACCATATGGATTTGCGGTGTTGGGCGGGATGGTCCTGATGCAGGGAATTTAGCCATTCGTTGGCCGGGATATCGCTTGACCCAACCTTTCCAAGGGCGTCAAGCATCGTGACCCAGAGCGTTGATAGCAGACCACCCTTACCAAAGGTACGCCCGGGCAGGGTCAGCACATTGATTGTGAACATTTGCAGCAAAAACGTCTTGCCGACATTTGGATGCAGAGGAAGCAGGTTTTCCCGATCCCCTTCGGGGTGCAGGGTATACCGATGATGGTAGGTGTGACTGCTGGCATAGTCGAAAGGGTTCCACCAGCTCAGCAGACTGAAAAGATACAGAAAGACCTTGTTGAGCCACTTCGTCTGAAAGACCGTGCCGTGCCCCAGCTCGTGCGTTGATGTTCCGCGCAGGAAGGTGCCAATAGTCCCATGAAGGAACAATGCCAGTATGAACAGCAACCATGCACTTTGATCCCAGGTGATGAAAACCGCCATACCACTGCACACCAACAGCCCCAGATGTCCGCCCGCCTGCATCCATCCCTTGGTATCACTTCTCTTTGACAACTCGTGGAACCTGTCGCGCTCCATGGCTGAGCGATACCACTGAATGTTAAGATTTTCGCGACTTTCGGAGAGCGGCGGATACACGTCAGATGTGGTTTTTGCGGCTTTTTGCGTCATGGGGCGCCTTCGCTTTCTTCAGATGGCGTGACGTTTTTCAAAGCCATGGCGCGTACATTGTGAGCTGTCAACTTGACGAAGATATTTTCTATCATTTCTATCAATATTGCCTTATTATTATGATAAAACCTATCATAGGAGGCAACGATGCCGCGCGCTACGCTCAAAGATGTTGCAGATCTTGCCCAGGTCGGGGTCGCGACCGTGGACCGCGTTTTGAATGAACGTGCCCCGGTTTCTGCCACGACCGCTGAACGGGTTTTGGCTGCTGCCAAATCTCTGGATTACCATGCGCATGGACTGTTGCGCCGCCGGATCGAAGAGATGTCCCCGGCAAAGACATTCGGGTTCATACTGCAAAAAAAAAGCAAGTGGTTCTACAAGACGCTGGCTGGTGCACTCAGATCGGCCGCAACTGACTTGCGGGATGTGAAAGCAAGCGTTGTGATTGAATTCGTGGAAACCTTGTCGCCGGACGATCTGGCGCAAGCCGTGCTGAAACTGTCGGACAGGGTTGACGCCATTGGGCTTGTGGCGGTGGATCACCCCAAAATATCCGATGCGGTCAAAGCATCTGCACAAAGGGGCGTGCCTGCGATTGCGCTTCTCAGCCCGCTGAAGGTGCTTGAGGGATATGTCGGGATTGACGGTCGAAAGGCAGGGCGCACCGCGGGCTGGGCGATGTCACGCCTGATGCGCGGGGCGGGTGAGGTCGGCATCCTGGTCGGCTGTCACCGCTATCTCGGGCACGAAGCGCTGGAGGTGGGGTTCCGCAGTTATATGCGCGAATATGCACCAGACGTTCGTATGCGTGAGTCAATCGTTTATCTTGACGACACGGCGGTTGGATATGAAGCGGCGAGCGATCTTCTCCAGAGCGCACCTGGGTTGGCTGGTCTTTACCATTGCGGCGGCGGGGTTCCCGGAGTTGTCAAGGCACTGGAGGAATCCGGGCGGACGCGCGACATTTTCTATGTCTGTCACGAACACAGCCCAACTGCCTCGCGGGGTCTGCAGGACGGGACTATTGACCTATTGATCGCCAGTCCAATTGAACAGATTGCCGCCGAGGCGGCAAACGCATTGGCTAGAATTGTGACCGGCGACCCGAAGTCGGCAAAGCCGATCTCGGTCGATTTCCGTATTGTTACCCCAGAAAACTGCCAGCGATGATGGTAGGGCCGGTTTTTATGTCCGGCATTTGGCTTACCCGTCCCGTTCCATGATCCATTCGACCTCTTGCGCCGGTACGAAACGCCATTTGCGCAAGGGGCCCGCCATCACATTCAGGTAATACATTTCGAACCCGTAAGGCGCGCCGCAGGGGTGGTGACCGCGCGGCACCAGCACCACGTCGCCATCTTGAACAGCCATGGTTTCGTCCAACTGTCCGTCATCTGTATAGACACGCTGAATGCCAAACCCGGAAGCAGGGTTGAGACGGTGGTAATAGGTTTCTTCCAGATAGGTAATACGGGGAAAATCATCTTCGTCATGGCGGTGGCTGGGATAGGACGACCAATGCCCGGCGGGTGTGAACACTTCTGTGACCAACAGGCTATCCGCGTAGTCTTCGTTTTCCATCGCGATATTGTTGATATAGCGCGTATTGCTGCCCTTGCCACGTTCAGTCAGAGCTATACCGTCAGGCCCGATGCGGCGCGCCTCATGACTGCCCTTGCCCGGCGCAGAACAAACGGCGATTACACAATCGGTTTCCGCGACGGCGTCCCAATCCGTACCATTGGGCAGGTACAGACAATGGGGCGGTGTTTTTTCAAACACATTCATGCGGTCGCCCAAAATGCCCCAATTCCGCCCCGCACCGTTTATGCGGGCCTTGCCTTCGACCATTACGAGGATGACCTCGCGATCCCCTGTCACCTCGGAGGCATTGTCGCCTGCTTTCAGGTGATAGAGTGAAAACCCGACATAGCGCCACCCCGCGCTTTCGGGTGTGATCTGGTGAACCTTGCCACACGAGCCAAAAGGTTTTTTGAGGAGATCGGGCATAGTGCGATCCTTATTCTTGAATGATCAGACGAGAGCGGTCGCAGATCTTTCGGATATGATCATAGCCAAGTTTTGAGTATGCGAAGGGCGGCGCCTTGGCCGGATCCTGTTCCGCTTCAACAACGATCCAGCCGTCATAGGCAACTTGCCGCAACTTGTCCGTCACCGCCTGAAAGTCGATGCACCCTTCAGGGTCGCCGGGCACGGTAAAGACGCCTGCGGTCACGGCATCCAGAAATGAGCAATCCCTGGCGCGAATGTCATCGACAACCGATTGCCGCACATCCTTGAAATGCACATGGTGGATGCGGTGGGCCCATTTATCCAACAGCGCCAAAGGATCCGCCCCGGCGAAATGCAAATGCCCGGTATCATAAAGCAGCGTCAGCGTCGGATCGCTGCTCTCCATCAGCCAATCGATGTCTTCGGCATCCTCAATCATCGACCCCATATGGTGGTGGTAGGAAATTGGCACGCGCTGATCGGCGGACCATTTGGCAAGTTCAGAGAGTTTTGCCGCATAGGCAGCGATATCGTCGCGGCCCAGCTTCGGGCGTTGGCTGACCGGCCTTAAGATGTCATCTTGAATTGTATTGGAGCATTCCGCATAAACTATGCAAGGGGCGCCAAGGGCCGCAAATTGTTCGACCTGCTGGCGGATCGCCTCTTTTTCTTCGTCTACGGTGACTTGCATCAAATTGCCCGAACACCAGCCGCCGCAAAGCGAAACGCCGTAGCGGTCCAGATAGGCACGCAAACCATCGGTATCGGCCGGCATCCTGCGGCCCCGTTCGACGCCCTGATATCCAATCCGGCCTGCATCCTCCATCGCGCCTTCGGTGGTGAACGCGGCAGTCAGATCCGGCAGATCGTCATTTTGCCAAGCAATCAGGGAAATGCCAATTTTGACCGCCATCAATCTGACCTTTGCGTTTTCTTGTTTGCAGCATAGTCCGTGTATGCCGACGTCACCTCGGCGCGCTCAGACACTTCGGGTACACCCACATCCCACCATGTTCCGCCATGCGGCGTGGAGGAATATGGGTCCGTATCAATCACCACGACATTAGGGCCTTTGATCTTGTCACGCTTTCCAAGCGCCTCTTCCAACGCTGCGATGCTGGATACTTTGACGCTTGTGGCCCCCATGGACTCTGCGTGTTTTGCAAAATCTATGGCCGATGGTGTTTCGTGGATTGTATGATCAAGCATGTTGTTGAACTCGGCACCGCCAGTGCCGATTTGCAGCCGGTTGATGCAGCCGAAGCCACGATTGTCCGTTACAATGATCGTGAAGGACACACCCATCATTGCCGCAGTCGCCAGTTCCGAGTTCGCCATCATATAGGCGCCGTCACCGGCAAAGCAGATCACATCGCGCTCCGGCTGGGCCATTTTAATGCCCATCGCGCCGGCAATCTCATATCCCATGCAGCTGAACCCGTATTCCATGTGATAGCTGCCCGGACGACCGGCTTTCCACAATTTGTGCAACTCGCCCGGCATCGTGCCTGCGGCGCACATCACCACGGTATCCGCATGTGCCGATCGCTGAACCGCGCCGATCACCTGCATATCCGTTGAAAGAGGTTCATCCCCTTCTGGTGCATCCGTTAGCGGATCGACCCTGGAAAACCATTGTGATTTGCGCCCCTTCACATCACCATCATATTGACGCGTTCCAAGTGCCTGCCCAAGGTCCTGGATACCAATCCGCGCATCCGCCATAAGCGGCATCGCACCATGCTTTTCCGCGTCATATGCGGCAACATTCAAGCTGATAATCCGGCGCGAAGGATTTGCAAAAAGACTCCATGACCCGGTGGTGAAGTCCTGAAACCGCGTGCCAATGCCCAAAACCACATCAGCATTGCCACAGACCTCATTGGCAGGCTCACCACCGGTCACACCGATGGGGCCAAGGTTCAACGGATGATCCCAGGGCAGCGCGGATTTCCCGGCCTGTGTTTCAGCAACAGGGATGTTGTGGGCCTCAGCAAACATCCTGAGCGCCTCGGTTGCATCCCCGTAGTGCACACCGCCGCCCGCAACGATGACGGGATGCTTTGCCGCTTGCAGCGCATCTGCTGCTCGCGAAAGTTCACCTCGGTCCGGACGGATACGGCGTCGATGCAAGATGCGCGGTTCAAAAAAGCTTTTGGGATAATCAAAGGCCTCGGCTTGTACGTCCTGGCAGAAGGCCAGTGTGACCGGACCGCACGCCGCTGGATCGGTCATAGTGCGAAATGCGCGGGGCAAGGCGGTCAGCAATTGTTCGGGCCGCGTGATCCGATCGAAATATCGGCTTACTGGCTTAAAGGCGTCATTGGCGCTCAGCGTGCCATCGCCGAAATCTTCTATCTGCTGCAAAACGGGGTCAGGCCCGCGATTGGCAAAGACATCCCCCGGCAGCAACAAAACCGGCAGCCGGTTCACATGTGCGAGCGCCGCCGCCGTGACCATATTGGTTGCTCCGGGGCCGATGGACGATGTAACAGCCATCGCGCGCTTGCGTCTGAGTTGCTTGGAAAAGGCAATGGCCGCATGTGCCATGGTCTGTTCATTGTGGCCCCGATAGGTTGGCAAGTCGTCTCTGGATGCATAAAGCGCCTCTCCCAGGCCCGCCACATTGCCATGACCAAAAATTGCCCAGACCCCTTCGATGAAGCGGTCGCCATCTTCGTTTGATTGCGCGCAGATATATCGCACAAGCGCATTTGCGGCGGTTAACCGGATGGTGTCGTTCATTTTTGCGTCCTCGGTTTCCACGTCATCACGACGTTCAAACGGCGCGCGCTGCGCTCCAGACATCACAAAGACGCCGAAAGCGCGCAGCCATTTGGGCAACGGCGTCCTCATCATTCATGTCACCCTGGAACCAGGCGCGCGCCGCATCGCCAAAAATCGTGCGGCCGACGGCAAACCCTTTGACCATGGGCTGTGCGACGGCCAGTGCAAAACTTTCCGCCAGCGCGTCTTCGGGCGCGTCTAGTCCCAACACCACGATCCCGCGCACCCGGCTGTCATTGCGCGTGATCACATCAACTGCGTTTTGCCAGGCCTCCGCCGTTTTAAACGGCTCCAGTTTCCACCAGTCGGGATAGATGCCCGCATCATAAAATTGCTGTATCAATGTGGCGGTCGAGGCATCGTCAACGGGGCCAACCTTGGAAGGGACAACCTCAAGCAGAAATTCCAGATTGTTGCGCCGCGCAGACGAGAAAAGCCGCAACACGCGCTCTTGCTGCACTGCGCGCATCTCTGCATCGTCACCCGGGTGACAAAAGACCAACAGCTTTACGACATTTTCTCGCGCCCATTCCCCCAATCCGCCAAGGTCAGGCCCAAGCTGGGCTTCGAAATCAATCGGGCGCGAGCCGGGTAGCTCCGCAGGTCGTCCGATCCAAAGGCCAGTCCCGGTTGCCTTGTGCAATGCAGATCGCCCAATCCGATCGTCGCACAGAATACCATATCCCGGCTGCCCGTTTTGAACGACCAGTGCCGCCTGCAAGCACAGTTCCTTAAATGCACCGCCTTTGGCCAATGTGTAGCCGCCCATTTCCTCCAATTGGTGGCGATGGTCAAAGGCAAACGTCTTGATGCTGGACCAATCGCCGGAACGGTTGGTCGACCAGTGCATCTGTTCCAACTCGGCGTCATTGCGCAAATCAGGGCGCAGAATGCCGCGCTTTAAAAAGAACTGAAGCTCCTCCCAACTGGGGTAGGCCGGTGTGCATCCGTGGCGACTGACGGCGAATGCACCGCATGCATTGGCGTATTTCAGCGATGTCGGCCAGCCTTCGCCATCCAGCCACCCTTTAAGCAACCCGGACATGAACCCGTCCCCAGCCCCGAGCACGTTGAAAACTTCAACTGGAAAACCCGGTCCGGCCTGCCCATCATCCAGCGACTTCGGTATGTCACCGACAAACGCCACAGCCCCCATGGCACCGCGTTTGCAAACGAGCGTTGCGCCCGACACGCGACGAACTGCCTTTAGCGCTTCGAGCGTATCGGTCGACCCTCCGGCGATGTGAAATTCCTCTTCGGTTCCCACGATCAGGTCAAATAGTTGCAGCACGGATAGCAGCTTTTTGGTGGTTTTCGCGCTCTCTACAAACCGGCTCTCGCCGTCGCCATGCCCCGCAACCCCCCACAGGTTCGGACGGTAATCTATATCAAGCGCTGTTTTTATCCCGTTCTCGCGGGCAATCTCCAACGCCTTGCGCGTCGCAGCCTCGACCCGGGGGTGGCTTAGATGTGTGCCCGTCGCCACAACGGACCGCGCCGAGCAGATAAAGCCTGGGTCAATGTCATTAACCGTCAGCCCCATATCAGCGCAGTCTTCCCGGTAGAATATCAGCGGGAATTGTTCCTGATCGCGAATGCCAAGCAAGACAAGCGCTGTCAGGCGATCCGGGTCCACCTTGACGCCATCTGTGTTCACACCCTCACGCAAAAGCTGTTCTTGAACAAAGCGGCCCATATGTTCGTCGCCAACCGCCGTGATCACGGCTGATTTCAGCCCCAGCCGCGCGGTGCCACAGGCAATGTTTGTCGGCGACCCGCCGATGTATTTGTCAAAGGCGCCCATATCCTCAAGCCGACCGCCAATCTGTACGCCATAGAGATCAACAGACGAACGGCCGATTGTAATCAGATCAAGAGTGCTCAATTTGCTCTACCTTCCCGATCAAAAGGAAAACATGAGGCGGACCTGTAAAGCCCGCTATCGGGCATTGCATTCCATCTGGCTTCAACGACCGAGCGCCGTTTCAAAAGTCAGGCGTAAAGCTCTTTGAACCGTCCAACACATTGTCTGAAGCCATCTTCGAAATTGCCGTTCCCGGGATGGAACACGCTTTCAAAGCTGATGACACCATCATAGCCATCCGCGCGCAGCACATCCGCCATAGGCTGGAACTGATCCGCAAGCTGGCCTTCACCCATGCGCTTGACCTCAAGTGTCGCGCGCGGCGTGTCGACCTGCACATCCTTAATATGGATATGGCCAAGGTAACCGTCTTTGACCTCTTCATACCCGGCTGGATACGCCTCTTCGTGGCACCAGCAATTGTTGGCCGGGTCCCAAAGGATTTTGAGCGTGTCCTTCGCATTCAGATCGTCGATCAGCTTGCGACCCGTATAGTTCGAGTTGACCATCGTGCCATTGCCGGTTTCGACGACAAGCGTCACGCCAGCATCTTTGGCCACGTCAATCGCGGGCGCGATCAAGGGCAACATCCTGTCCCATGCGCCATGTGAAACGTTCCATTTTTCGGCACCGCCAAAGCCCCAAAGAATCTGCTCTTTCTTCGGGGTCATGATCCGCACCAACGGGCTGCCGACCACATGGGCCATGTCGATCACGCGCTTAAGCGCATCCATGTGTTTGGTGTGCAGGTCGTCACCTGGAACATTGGCACCGGTCATCCCCGCAAAAATATGGCGCGACAGGCAAGAAACAGGCTTGCCTCGATCCCGCAACAGGGTATTGATTTCCTTGATCTCTTGGGCAGAAAGATCGCCAACTTCGGTATCACCGACGAATTGAAGCTCTGCATATTCCAGATCAAATTGGTCCATCACATCGACAGCGTGTTTCAGATCACGGCTGATACCGTCGCAAATTACACCTAGTTTCATTTTCTCGTCCTTCTCAACGGTGAAGCTCTGCGCCGACGATCTCTTCGATCACTTTGGTACAAGCCCAATTGTCGCCCTCAGGGAATTTCGATTTTCCGGCGTGGAAGATTTGCATGGCACTTGAAGCCGTTTGCATCGGAACACCCAGTTCCTCGGCCAAATTCAGCGAGATGGTCAGATCCTTGTGCATTGTTCCAATACCGGAACCGGTATTTTCGAATTGGCGGTCAATGATGTTTTCAAGCGCGATGTTGGTGCATCCGCACCCGGCACCCGAGGTCGAGAAGACCTTGAAGAGGTTTTCGCCCTTCAGGCCGGCCTTTGCCGCCAAAACAGATGCCTCAAATGTCGCCGAAAAGATGGAGCCGATGAGCGTTTGCAGGCATGCTTTTACAATCTGGCCTTGCCCCGCTTCGTCACCGACCCGGTGGATCGTTGCAGAGACGGCCTCCATCGCGGGTTTAAACGCATCCAATATCGCATCTGGCGCTGCGGCCATCATTGTCAGGGTGCCGCCTTGCGCACCGGGGAAGCCACCCGAAACCGGGCTGTCGATGAGATGAATACCGGAACCTTCCATGGCGACTGCGATTTCTCGCGCTTCGCGTGGTTTGATCGTTGCGGTCAGAGCGACGGCCCCGCCTTTTTCCATATGCGCGATCAGGCCGGCTTCCCCCAAAATGACGGATTTTGCCTGATCGCCATTCATGACCATAACAAAGACGATGTCAGCGTTCCGTCCCACCCCGGCGATATCACCTGCTATGGTTCCGCCCATGGCGTTCAGGGCATTCAGGCGTTCCTCGCTCAGATCAAATCCAAACGTCTCGAACCCGTTCTTGATGAGGTTTTTTGCCAGGCCACTGCCCATATCCCCCAATCCAACTACTCCTGCGCGCATAGTACATTCCTTTTCCTGTTCGACTCATAGGCCGAAACGCGCTGCATTTGACGCCCTATTCGGGTGTCGACTCATTTCGAGGTTTCAGCGCCAAGGCACCGGGCGGGTCCGAAAGACACCTCGCTGCCCGAAATCTCTTAAGGTCCGAACGCCAAGCCCGGGATCCAAAGCACCAATTGCGGAAAGATGCAGATCAAAAGCAAAACCACAACGTTCGCCAACAGGAATGGCGCGGCGCCCCAAAAGATCTTTCCAATTGGCAAACGCGTGATCGCCGCACATACATTCAGGCAATTTCCCACCGGGGGCGTGCATGCGCCAACGGCCAGGCCCAAGATCATCACAACGCCAAAATGCACCCCCGAAATCCCCATTTCTTGGGCGACCGGCAACAGCACTGGCGTCATCAACAGGATCGCAGGACTTACATCGATGAATGTCCCCGCAAGCAGGATGAGCAAAGCGGTCATCACGATGAAACCCGTGGGCCCAAGGCCAAACCCGGTGATGAAGTCGCCGATTTGATTTGGGACGCGCTCAAGCGCAAGCACGGTGATGAACACCTGGCTGAATGCGATGATCATCATTATTTTGGCCGACATGATGATCGCCTGACGCATCGCCAAAGGCAGTTCTTTGATTGTGGCCAGCCCCACAAGGAAAAATCCGATGATAAGGCCATAGACGACCGCAGCACCCGCCGTTTCGGTCGGTGTTACGAAGCCAAAAACCACCGACCCGACGATCATGATAGGCATGATCAGCACCGGAACGGAGTTTTTAAACTCTGTCCAGGCAGCTTTCAGGCTGAATGGAACAACCTCGGTCGGATATCCGCGTTTATGCGCCAGATACGCGATGACAAGCATCTGGAGCAGCCCAACCATGATGCCCGGAATGATCCCGCCAAGAAACAATTGGCCAATCGACACCTCGGCGGCGATAGCATAGATGATCATCGGCACAGATGGCGGGATAATCATCCCCATGGTCGATGATGCGACCGTGATACCGGATGCCACCTCAATCGGGTAACCGCGTTTTTGCATCTCGGGAATGAGGACAGCTCCAATCGAAGCGGTATCCGATGCCGACGATCCCGAAATACCGCCAAAAATCATGGAGGCCACGACGTTCACATGCCCAAGGCCACCTTTGAAACGACCGACAAAGAACACGGACAGGTCAAGCAGGCGGCGGGTAATCCCGCCTGAGTTCATCACCAGTCCCATCAAAATGAAGAAGGGCAGCGAAACCAGCGGATAATTGTTGATGCCGGAAAAGAACCGTTGCACCACAAATCCAAGCGCGGCCGGACTTTCCACCATGAAATAAGCAACCGAGGCAAGCCCAAGCGCATAAGCGACAGGTACGCCGATAAGCAGAAAGATGAAGAGTGCGCCAAGTAAAATAAGCATTGATCAGTCTTCCGGCAGCCAGAGCACATCGGTGTTCTCGCGCCCGGCGACGGTGAGAACGGCTTTGACCAGGCAAAAAAATACAGCGAGCGAGCAGGCAACCGGCACAACCAAAAACACATAGGATTGCCGCATACCGAAAGGCTGCCAGATGTTGTTGCCAGGCCCCGCGATCCAATCAATTGAGAGGTAAACCAGCACCGCATTCACAAATGCGACCAGCAATAGACCAAGCAGATACAGGCCAATCTTGATTGGCGCTGGCAAGATGTCGATGAAGAAGGTTATCGCTATGTGCTCGCGGCGCGATATTGCGACCGCACCGCCGATGGCGCTTGACGTCAGAAAGGCGATTTTGACCAATTCATCGACACCGTAGATCGCCGTGTCAAAGGGGCGCAAAAGCACCTTTGTCACGACGATGACAAGGAAGATACCGAACAGGCAAACCATCACTGTTTCCAGAAGATTGGTCAGAATCCGATTTGCCTTTTCGAGTTTCTCCATGTGCCTCCCCCTTAAAACCAGGTATTGATCAGTTGCAGGATTGTGCAGCAGCACGCGCGGCGTCAATGTCATCCTGAGAGAAATGGCCCGCAGCGATCATCTGCGCATAGACAGGTGCAACAGCCTCTTGGAAACCAACCAGATCGGATGCTTCCAATGTGTTCACTTCCACAAATGCTTTCATATCCTCAATCACGCCAACCTCAGCTTCACGATACAGGTTGTCTGACATCGAAAGCGCTTCGACGGCGACGTCATCAAAGAGTTTCTGGAGGTCGGTAGGCAGGCTATCGTACCAGGCCTTGTTCACGATCAACGGATCTGGGCCTGTCATGTGATTTGTCAAAGACAGATATTTCTGAACTTCGTGAACATTGAAGTCCCAAATGTTCTGTGGCGGGTTGTGCTGGCCGTCGATCACGCCTTGCTGGAACGCCTGATATGTTTCAGAGAACGGCATCGCGATAGGAATTGACCCAAGCGCCGTACCGGTCGCGATCATCAGATCGGATTGTGGTTCACGAATTTTCAGACCGGCGAGATCTTCAACTTTGGTGATCGGGCGCACATTGTTGGTATACGCACGAAAACCCTGGCTGATGCCGGTTGCCGGAATGTGATAGCCGTTTTCGGCGGCGCGCGCTTCGATACTATCCGTGAACTCGCTGCCGACCAGACACTGCATCTCATCCCAGTTCGCAACCAGGAACGGAAGTTGATAGATGTTGAATGCGCCGGATGCATCCGCAAAGAACCCGCCACGCGTCCCCTGAATAAGGCCAGATGTGACCTGGTCCATCAACTCACGTTCGTTGCCGATTGTACCTCCGAAGAAGTTTTCGACCTCGATCCGGCCGCCGGAACGTTTCTCAAGCTCGGTTTCGAAGAATACCATCGACTGAGAGCGGATCGATGCCTCAGGCTGCTCATTACCGTATTTAAAGGTGAAATCCTGCGCAGCGACTGCTGCACCGGAGCAGATCAGACCTGCGATGGCAAGCGTCATCGAAGTTAGTTTCATAATGTCCTCCCAATTAGGGCATGTGCCCAGTGAGCCGCAAGATTTTGCACCTTCATCGCTTTCGCAAGGGGAATTTATCAAATCCACCAAACTGATGTTTTATGATGCCATTATGAGAACAATTGATGTGATAATGATGATTTATGATGGACGAATCGGACAAATCACACCCGCCCACAGTTCGGCACCGGGCGACGCAATCCGAAATTGCGCGTGTTGCAGGCGTCGGAATCGCAACTGTTGACCGTGTTTTGAACAAACGCGGCCGCGTGAGGCAAGCCACACGCCAGCGTGTCTTGCAGGCAAAGGCAGCAATTGAAACAGGCTCGCGGGTTCAAAATCGTGCAAAACCTTGGCGCCTAAAGGTATTTCTGCCGGAAGTCGCCGGTCCTTCGACCGAGTTCCTGGCAGAGTGCTTTCAGCAATTCGGCGTGAAGGGGAACGCAACGATTGAATGCATCTTCACAACAAAGATGGAGCCCGCGGTTCTGGCGCGAAAATTGCGATCTTGCGAAGGACAGGGCATCGATGCGGTTGCCTTTCAGGCGCTCGAAGACCAACGCGTGCGCGATGCCGTCGAGCATCTCAAGTTAAGGAACATTCCCTGTTTGGCATTGGTATCCCCCCTTGCACATGCGCCGCTTATCGGTTTCGTCGGAAGCGATAGCCGCGCTGGCGGCCGAACAGCGGGGCTGTTGATGGGGCTCGCCTGCCCTCAAGGCGGCAAGGTTGTTGTTCTGTCCGGCGGCCAGCTATACCGGAGCCATGAATACCGCGAAATGGGGTTCCGCGCATATTTACGCAGCGATTGCCCCCATCTCGAAGCTGTTCAAACAGTGAGCGGGCAGGACGACATAACCGGAAACTACAATGCAATTCTTGAGGTGCTTGAGAAGCACCCCGATATCGCCGGCATCTATAATGTCGGAGGCGGGAATGAAGGCGTCGTTCGCGCACTGAGCGAGAAAAAGTTGAAGAATGAAGTCAAATTCATCGGCCACAACCTGACCGCAAAAACAAGGGACTACATACTGGATGGCGCAATGCAATTCATTGTCCACCAAAACATGCAATTGCTGGCCGAACGCGCCGTGGACGCAATGATTGCGAGGCTGGAAAACAGAGAGGTCGTAATCTCCTCGGTTCCAGTTGAAGTGATAACACGCGAAAATCTGAATGACGCGAATTGGACGTAGCGTTACTCGCGCTGCGCATGTGCACCTATTCAAGTCTCCAATGATGGCTTCTTACTTTTGTCGCGCCATGTGGCCATGCGTCTGGCTTGTCGACACCGAGCCACATCGAATGCGCAAAGTCTTTGTTACTATCGGTGATGAATTGGATTTTTTATGATGCGCATTCCAGACTACTTTGCGCGCGCGATGTCCGGCGTCCGTACCAGTATCAGCAAACCGCCAATGGTCATAAAAGCCCCTACTATGACGACCAATGACGCCCATCCATGTCCGAGCACGCCTTCAATCACGATGACGAATGTCGGTATCAGATAACCATAGGCAAAGACCTTCGCGGAATGCAGCCGCATTGACGCATATTGAAGCAGAAAGAAGCTTATCGCCGTCGACGCAATGGCCAGGTAGAGCAGGCATGTCCAGACAATCGGCGGCAATGACAGCCAGGAAGTCTCTAGGATTTCAGGTGTTGCATAAAAGCCGACGCACACAGTCGCCGCCACAAGTGTCCAGAGCGTGAATTCAAATACCGGTTCGCCCCGGTTCAGCAGCCGGACCAGAGGTCCGTAGGCGGCCTGACAGGCACATCCGATCAAAAATATAGCCTCGCCACGTCCAATATCGAATGCCAGTGCTCTGTTGAGCTCGCCGCGAAATATGACCCAAAGTGCTCCAACCGCGGAGATGATCAGACTTATGGCGACAATCCCGCGCGTCGACTGGCGCAGAAAGATGTAACCGAACACGGCGCTCATGAGCGGAATGAGTGTAAACACCGCACCAGTGGAAACCGGATCTGTAATCTGAAGGGCCACGAACATCAAAATAAAGAAGACCCCCATGAGAGAGCCAAGAATGGCGTAACGCCAGACGGCAACCGGTCTTGCTGGCAAGCGACGGCGCAAAACGAGCAACAGCGAACCCATCAGGATTGAAGCCAGGACAAATCGTGCGGCGGTAAGTGGAACAGGACCTATATGCGGCGCAGCCAAAGCACCATATGAGAATGATCCCGCTACAAGCGCCGCATATAGGAGCATGGCGCAGTGCGCGAGGACGTGCTCATCTGGACGGGTCAAATTGTCATCTCCCTGGAGGCGGGCGCCTCATTGCTTTATGAAACATACTCATCTAAAATGGATGCAATATCCAATAATTGGATATTACTCGCTCCGATATCGTTCCGCAATCTACTGAAGCCGCTACCACATGTCGTTTCTTTCCGAGTTTCTAAAGTCCATTGCTGAAAGAGGAAAGCTATTCAGCGAGCTTACATCTTCTTCTCGCAGGAAACCGGAAATCGGGGGCCTGGAGGAATTGTGCCGGCATTTGCTTTCGAATATCGGTGAAGCAACCGAATTGGCGACGGCGACGGAAATTCTTTCGCAATATCAGCTGCTTGAAAAGGAAGAACAGCCGGCGTTCTTTCGCCTGCTGCTCGATCAGTTTGGCCCAGATCATGAACGAGTGCAGACGGCTGTCGACGCTTATATGCATTCGCAAGACCCGGTTGCCGCCAGCCGCCTACATGCAGAATCGGAGCCGTTGCGTCAAAATATTCTTCGCCGCCTCAATCAGGTGTATGATGGAACATCTGCGCTGATGGCCATCCGTGCTGATCTTCTTGACGTAATACAAAAGAATCCGGAACTGTCACCTGTCGACGATGATTTCAAGCACCTGTTCAGCTCATGGTTCAATCGCGGTTTTCTGGAATTGCGGCATGTGGATTGGCAAACGCCGGCCGCGATCCTCGAAAAGATCATTCGCTATGAAGCGGTGCACGAGATCTCCGACTGGATTGAATTGCGTGAACGAATTGATCCGCCGGATCGGCGTCTTTATGCCTTCTTCCACCCGCGGGTGCGTGACGAGCCGCTGATATTCGTCGAAGTCGCTCTTATGAGAGATCTTCCCTCTACCATTGGCGAGGTTCTTGGCGCAGATCGGGAGATGATTAGCGCCGACGACGCGACAACGGCAATTTTTTACTCGATTTCCGACTGCCAGCCGGGCTTGAGGGGTATTTCATTCGGCAATTTCCTAATCAAGCAGGTCGTCGAGGAGCTGCGGCTTGAATTTCCCCATGTCAAACAGTTTGCGACGCTTTCACCGGTTCCCGGGTATTCGAAATGGATCAAGGAGCTGGCAAACGCAGAAGTGGCCGGGCGAAATCCGGATCTGGATGATAGGCTCAACCGGTTGCAGGAGCTCACCGTTGGCCAATGGTGGACGGATAAGGAAACGTCATCGGCGGTCGAACGGATTTTGCTTCCACTGGCTGCCGACTATCTGTTGAACGCCAAGAGCACCAGGGGCCAAGTTCTGGATCCGGTGGCGCGGTTCCACCTGCGCAATGGAGCGCGGCTGGAACGAATCAACTGGCTGAGCGATACAAGCGAGTTGGGCCGGAATTCATCCCACACCATCATGGTCAACTACCTGTATGACCGCGAAGAAATTGAACGCAATCACGAAAACTTCGTCATGCATGGCGGAATCAATGCTTCGGCGTCGGTCCAGAAACTGGCACAGTCCAATCCGGTTCGCATCGAACCGGTTCCGGCGACGAAGGATCAATTGGAGAAACAACGTGACTGGTAATCTTTTCCACGCGATCGAGGCTCAATTGGCCGATTCCGGCGCGCCATTTCTGCACGTGCCCGAAGATGAAATCGTCATCAATTATGGCAATGTGCTGGAACTGAGTGGCCGCTACGCCAATGCGCTTGCCGCACTCGGCGTTGGTCGCGGCGACCGGGTGGCGGTGCAGACACACAAGCGCAAGGAATGCATCTGGCTCTATCTCGGGTGTCTTCGGCTAGGTGCCGTTTATCTGCCACTGAACACGGCGTATACGCCCGCCGAAATCGACTATTTTGTTCGCGACGCCGAACCGGCTCTGTTTGTATGCGAAATGAACAACGAGAAAGAGATGGAGCCGCTGATGGCCGATGCCGGTGTCAAACACATGGCATCACTCGGGCCAAATGGTGGCGGGTCGCTGCCGGAAATGGCGGCGGGATGTTCGACCACTTTTGACACGGAAGAGATCGATGGCGACGACCTCGCCGCTATTCTCTACACGTCAGGCACGACCGGCCGCTCCAAGGGCGCCATGATCAGCCACGAGAATTTGCGCTCCAACGCGATGGCGCTTGCAGAAATCTGGCGCTTCACGGCTGACGATGTCCTGCTGCACGCGCTGCCGATCTATCACACCCACGGATTGTTCGTCGCCATCAACACCGTATTGCTGACCGGCGGATCAATGATTTTCATGCCGAAGTTTGATGTCGATCAGGTGATGACCGCGCTTCCGCAGGCAACGGCAATGATGGGCGTTCCGACTTTCTACATACGCCTGCTCGGCTCACCCGATTTCGATGCCGATGCGACCCGGCACATGCGGATATTCATTTCCGGATCGGCACCGCTTTCTGCCGAAATCCATCGCTCGTTTACTGCCAGAACCGGTCACGCGATCCTTGAACGCTACGGCATGACGGAAACCAACATGATCACCTCCAATCCTTATGACGGGGAACGCCGGCCAGGCGCGGTCGGTTTTGCACTGCCCGGGGTATCGGTGCGCGTTGCCGATCCGGAAAGCGGCCAGGTGTTGCCGGATGGTGAGATCGGGGTCATCGAATTGAAGGGGCCGAATGTTTTCAAAGGCTATTGGCGTATGCCGGAAAAGACTTCCGCCGAGTTCCGCGATGATGGATATTTCATCACCGGTGATTTGGGTTACTTCGACAAGGATGGATATCTGACGATCTCGGGCCGCGGCAAGGACCTGATTATTTCCGGCGGGTTGAATGTCTATCCAGCCGAGGTCGAAAACCAGATCGATGAACAGCCTGAAGTTGCCGAATCTGCGGTGATCGGCGTTCCCCATCCGGATTTTGGCGAAGGGGTCACGGCGATTGTCGTTGCCACCGATAGTAAGCCGGTCAACGAGATGGACTTGCGCAACCGGCTTGCAGGCTCGCTCGCCAAGTTCAAGGTGCCCCAACGCATCATCACCGTTGACGCGTTGCCAAAGAATGCCATGGGAAAGATCCAGAAGAATATGCTGCGCGATACCTACAAGGACTTGTACGCCTGACCAGACCTATCGACGCTCTTCACGAACAAACGGCCTCCCGAGCGCGCTTGGGTCATTTGATAGTGCATCCTTTGACAGGCTTGTCCAAATCATCACCGCTAGCGTGACCGCATAGGGCAGCATCAGCACGAAATATTGCGGCAACTGAATGCCGATCGCGGCGACGCGGGGAATAAGTGCCTCGATGCATCCAAAGAGGATCGCTCCACCAAGTGCGCGCCATGGTCGCCACCGTGCGAAGATGACCAAGGCGATAATAATCCACCCCCTGCCGCCAGCCATATTGTCGACCCATATTTTGGAAACGACGACGGTCAGGTAACCACCGGCCAGACCGAGAAACAGACCCCCAATTAAAACGGCGGCAAAGCGGTAGCTGAGCACAGGAATACCGGCCGCATCCGAGGCTTCCGGATTTTCACCGACAGCCCGCAAACGCAAGCCGGCGTGTGTCCGGTAAGTTACATATGAGGCGACAATGAACAGGGCCACGGTCACATAGACGATCGGATCCTGCCTGAAAACAATCAGGCCGATGACCGGAATATCGGAAATCGGCCCCAGATTGATATCACCAAGACCCGAAAACGCTTTGTTGGTCCAGCCCATCTTGCCTGCCACCAGGCTGGTGAGGCCCTGAGCCAGGAAAACAATGGCAAGACCCGAAATAACCTGATTGACCCGCAGATGGACGACGAGGACAGCAAACAAAACCGACAGCAATGCCGATGCAAGTGCGGCCAGTGTCAGGGCGAGATACGGATGGCCCGGAAATGTCAGCATTGATCCAGCACCGATCATCGCACCGACGAGCAGATAACCTTCGGCACCCAGGTTCAAAACACCTGATTTTTCGCAGATGATCAATCCCATGGCGCCAAGCGCAAAGGGAACCGCAAATCCAGGAACGTTAGCCAGCCAATTAATTAGAAAATCCATCTGTCCGGTTCCTCGCTAGCTGGCCAGCCTAATGCGATGGCGCATAAAAAATTCCGACGCGGCTACACAAATCACAACGATCGCCTGGATGAGCTGAACGGTGGCGAACGGTATCTGGTAGAACACCTGAAGGCTTTGCCCGGCGATCATCAACGTCGCGACAAACAGCGAAACCACGACAATCGTCAGTGGATTGTTGCGCGCCAGAAAGGCAATGAGGATTCCGGAAAACCCGAAGCCGATGAAAAAGGATTGCGTCATCCGGGACTCGATACCGGCACTGACAACGAAGCCCGACAATCCCGCAAATGCGCCGGATGATAGCGCGGCTATCAGGGTCAGCATTCCCACCCGAACTCCCATGGCGCGGGCCATCTGCGGATTGGAATGAATGAAGTTCAACAAGAATCCAAACCGGCTGGAAATCAACAGCCAGAACGACACGGCGACGAGGCCGAGCGCAACGACCAGTGAGAAATCCAAATTGCCCCAATTCAGGCTGGTCAGCCGTTCAAAACTTGCGAATTGCTCTGAGTGGGGAAAAGAACTGACCGGGTCCTGCCATGGCCCATACAAAAGATGCAGCAGGAAATTGAACGCGATGTAGTTGAGCAGCAGGGTTGAGATGATTTCATTGACCTGAAGCCTGAGCTTCAAAATCGCCGGCAAAGCCATCCATGCCATTCCTCCGAGCATGGCGAAAATCGCCATCAATGGCAGCCGCAGGGTTTCCGGGCCAATGTCGAAGGTTGCGACGAAGGTCGCGCCGATTGCGCCAAAAATCATCTGGCCTTCGATACCGATGTTCCAGAATCTAACCTTGAACGCGATTGCTGCTGCCAAGCCGACAATGATCAGCGGGGCCGACTGCGTCATGACCGCAGAGAGATTTCGCGGATTGGTGAAGATGAAAACGACAAACTCATTCCAGAGCGCCGACAGGCTGACACCCGATATCATCAATACGCACACCGAAATGAACAAGCCGGCGGCAGCACCGCTTCCAACAATCATTGCCTGCTGCCACAACGGCATGTGGTCGCGAATTTCCAGGTGTAAACGCCATAGCTGGCGTGCGGGCACTCCGTCAGTCATGACCGATCATTGCCCCGCCGATTTCGTGCCGGTCTGCCGGCGTCATGAATTCAGCGACAATCGAGCCCGAATTCATGACGCCGATGCGATCCGACAACAACATGATCTCGTCGAGATCCTCGCTGATCAGGATTACCGCTGCGCCGGCGTCGCGAGCTGAACGAAGATATCCGTGAACTGCAGCCGAAGCACGCACATCCAGACCGCGATTGGGACTGTGTGCAATGACCACGGATGGTTGCCCTGAGAATTCGCGGGCGATAACCAGTTTCTGGGCGTTTCCTCCGGAGAGCAATCCGGCCCGCTGATCTTCCCTGCGAACACCTTGTACATCGTAGCTGCTCAGCGCATCGCGTGTTGCGCCGGTGATCTTCTTGCGATCGACCCGCGACCAGGTCCCATATTGCCCTTCAAGCACTTTGCTGATGGCGAAATTGTCGCTGATCGGAAGATCGCCGCACAGCGCAAATTGATGCCGGTCGGCCGGTATGCACGCCATTCCGAACCCGCGTCGCTCATCGGTGCGCGCCCGCGTGATGTCGCCCTGTTTATCGAGGTGTATATGGCCCCGAACTGCCGGCAACAGACCCATCAAAACCGAGACCAGTTCATCCTGACCATTGCCGCCAACGCCTGCGATACCGTAAATTTCGCCGGAACTAACCTGGAAATCCACATTGTCCAGTGCTCTTGCATCGTCGTCGCGATTCGTCCCTAAAGCAGAGACTTTCAACCGCACGTCGCCGATATTCTCGGCAGGATGAGGACGCTCAACGATCGATTGTCCGACAATCATGTTGGTCAGATCCGCAGGCGTGACATCGCCGGGATTGACCGTATCCACATATTTGCCGCCGCGCATAACGGTGATCCGATCGGAGTAATTCAGTGCTTCCTTCAGATTGTGTGTCACCAGAACAATGGAGCATCCGTCTTCGGCGAGCTTTCGCATTGCTGTCAGCAGGCGTTCGCCCTCTTCGTCGGTCAAGACAGCTGTCGGTTCATCAAGAATGATGATGTGAGCGCCGGCAACCAGGATTTTGAGAATCTCGACGCGCTGTTGTTCTGCCACAGACAACGAGGCGACAGGCCGGTCGAGATCAATTTCAAATCCAACGACTTCCGCTTTCTCCGCGATCAACGATCGCATTCGCTGCGTTGACTTCTCGTATCGGCCGGTCGGGTGCGACAGAAGAATGTTTTCCACGGCGTTGAAAGGCCTGACCAGCTTGTAGTGCTGATGCACCATGCCGATACCAAGTCTGGCCGCGGCCGCCGGACCCTTGATTGCCACCGCCGATCCTTCGACCAACACCTTGCCCTTGTCCGGAGTATAGAGGCCGGCTGCTACATTCATCAAAGAAGACTTGCCGGCGCCGTTTTCTCCAAGAAGGGCGTGTACCTCGCCCCTCTCCAGATCAAAATCGACATTGTCCAGCGCACAAAAATCCCCAAAGGATTTGACAATCCCAGAAAGCACCAGAAATCGACTGTCCGGTGCGAGCTCCGGACCGCCGGCAATTGCCTTGTCAATGCGGTCCGGAATCTGGTTCATTGCTGGCTGATCACCCCACTGACAAACCAGTCCATACCCCAAAGGTCGCCATCACCGAGGACTTCGCCGGCTATGACGCGTTCGGTTCCTTCACGATCTTTCAGCGGTCCGGCAAACACGTGCTTGCCACCCATGACCGCTTCGCGCTCAGCCATGATTTTCTTCTCATCCTCGTCCGAGACGGCATCGCCGCAACAGGCGATATCCGTGCCGCCCTGCGCAATCGACAGGAATGCGCCGTAGGGTTGGGATTCCCATTCGCCCGCAACGATCTTCTTGATCTCAGGTATCAGGAAGCGGTCCCAGACCCAAGCCGACGAACACTGTGTTGCGGTGCTGAATTCGCTCAAGTCACGGTGGTGCCCGGTTCCATAGATTCCCTTTTCCTGCGCCACGATCTGCGGCGTCGGCGTGTCAACGTGCTGCCCGATGACATCTATGCCCTGTTCAACCAGCGCTTCAGCGGCTGCACGCTCCTTTACCGGATCATTCCAGGCGCCCGTGTAGACCACCGTAACCGTGGCGTCAGGGTTGATCTGCTGCGCTCCAAGCGCATAGGCGTTGACAGTCCAGTTCACCAGGCCAAACGGGTTGGCGGCGACAAATCCAAGTTTGCCGGTCTTGGACGCGGAGGCCGCGGCCATACCGCAGAGATACTGGCTTTCATATGTGCGGCCGTAATACGACATCAGGTTCTTGCCGTTGGTGGTTCCGGCCGGGTTCAGGAACACGACATCGGGATACTGTTCTGCAAGTTCCTTGAATGTGTCGGAATAACCAAAAGCAGATCCAAGAATAATGTTTGCACCCCGATCGATGAACAGCTCGACAGCTGGACGGATCGCCGTGGCGTTTTCGGGAACATTCTCAACGACCGGAATACTGATCCCAAGTTCGGCCTCGATTTTCTGGCGAGCCTCGTCCAGCGCCTGCGACCAGCCACCGTCATTCTTCTGCGAAAAAATGATCATGGCCGGCTTGGGGCCGTCCTGCGCCTTGAATTGCGCGTCGGTGTTCACTGACGACGCTGCGATGACAATCCCGGCGAGACCCGGAACAATCCACTTGCTTCTCATGGTATTACCTCCCTGATGATATCCCGATTGAGACGGGATCTGATAGGTTTCACAAGCCGGTTTCAGCGACTTGCCTCACATTGCAATTGTCAGATTGTTTCATTCTTGCTTGGCACACTCTGTTTGATCGCCTCGAAGATCATGCTCGGCGTAATAGGCGTATGGTGGAATTTTTCGTTACCAAACGGCGAAAGGGCGTCGGTCAGGCCGGAGGCAATCGTCGCTCCGACCGCTATACATCCCGCCTCACCTACTCCCTTGACGCCAAGCGGATTGAGTGGTGAAGGCGTCTGGAGATGTTCCACCTGAATATCGGGAATTTCCGTCGCGTAGGGGACAAGGAAGTCGACGAAATTGGCGTTTGCCGGGTTGCCGTCGGGCTGGTACTCGATGCGTTCGTAAAGCGCTCCGCCGATGCCCTGGGCCATGCCACCCATGACCTGGCCGTCAACGATCATCGGATTGATCATGTTGCCGCAGTCATGAACGCAAACATATTTGCGGATGTTGGTTTGGCACGTCGTGGTATCAACCTCCACGACCGCGGCATGGACGCCATATGCCCAAGTAGCGCATTCGGGGCTGAAATAATCGGTTGCTTCAAGTCCGGGGTGCTGCCCCTCGTCCAGCGCTGGCCCATCATGCCGGCTGGCCGGAGCGAATTGTGTTGCCGCCTGCGCAGCCTCGTTGAATGCGTAGCGAAGCGGATTGGTCGCCGTAGCTATCGCGGCGAGCGGCGCAGACCGGTTGGTGCCGACCACCCAGGCCGCCCCGTCGCGCAACTCTATATCGCTTTCGTCGGCTTCCAGCATGTTTGCCGCGGCGGTAATGATCTGCTTTCGTACCTTGATTGCCGTCTTGTGGATCGCATTTCCTGACACCACAGCCGCACGGCTGGCAAATGTTGCCACGCCCCAATCATAGGCTCCGGTATCGCCTTCGGTCAGTATCACGTCCTCAACTGCAACCCCCAGCTGGTCGGCAGCAATCTGCGCAAACACCGTGTCATGACTCTGCCCCTGGCCGGCCAGTCCGGTGTTGACGTACACCTTGCCGGTGATCGGATGGATCTTGATGTGCCCGCCTTCATAGGGGCCAAGCCCGGTGCCCTCGACATAGAAGGCGAGACCCAACCCCAAATACTTTCCATCTTCACGGGCCTTTTTTTGTTCTTCGGCGAAATCGCCAGCGCCAATCGCCTCGTGCACCATGTCAAGCGCCTTGTGATACTGCCCGCTGTCGAGACTGACCCGCAGCCCGTCTGCAAACAGCAGCCCATCACGTACCCACGGAAACTGGTCATCGCCAACCAAGTTGCGCCGCCTGATATCAAACCTGTCAAGACCGAGTTCATCTGCGAGCTGATCCATCGCGCGTTCAATGGCGAAACAGGATTGTGGCCTGCCGCAGCCCCGATAGGGCGTGACCGGAACAGTCGGTGTATAGACTGCCTGAAATTGCACGTGAATATTGGGAATTCGATACGGACCGGCAATTGAAGTTGACGCGACCTGCGCCACCGCGATCCCGTAGGGAATGAAGGCGCCCGTATCGTGATAAAAGAAGTCCTTTAGTGCGACGACCTCACCGGTCTTTTTTGCGTGCAGTTCAATGTAGTGAACCTGCGTCCGCTCTTGCGTGGATCCGATGAAGTTTTCACGCCGGTCCTCGATAAATTTAACCGGTTTGCGCAGATTGATTGATGCATACGGAACCAACAGCTCGTCGGGATAAAACAGCAGCACTTTCTGACCGAAGCCGCCCCCGACATCGGGCGCAATCACGCGGACTTTGTCCTCATCCAGTTTTAAAATGGAGGCTAGTCCACCGCGAACGGAAATCGGCGCCTGCGTTCCGTCCCATACGACAAGTTCACCGGTCGTGGAATCGTATCGTGCCGCCACCGCGCGGCACTCCATCGCCGCTGACGTTGAACGGTCCACCTGCACCCTGATGCGCGTCACATGCTCGGCCTCTGCGAAACCCTTTTCAGGATCGCCGGAAACCTGGGTGAAATCGGCAGCAATATTGTTCGGATGTGTTTCGTGGACGAGGGGTGACCCGTCCTTGACCGCTTCTTCAATATCGATCTCCACACCGAGTGGTTCGTAGTCGATATCGATCAGCGCCGCCGCATCCTCAGCCGTATACCGGTCTACCGCCACAACCATGGCGACGGTTTGGCCGACATAATAGACATCGTCTTTGGCGAGCGGTCTTTGGGTTCGGGCATCTGTCATGGAACCGTGTGGAATCAACAACGGCAGCTCGATGTCGAGCGGACCGATATTGTCACTGGTATACACAGCGACGACACCCGGATGGTTTTCAGCAGCTGTTGTGTCGATGCTGCTGATCTTGGCTCGCGCAAATGGACTACGCGCAAACGCAGCATGCAATGCGCCAGGAAGGGGAATATCGTCAACAAATGCGCCCTCACCCTTCAACAGCTTTGGATCGATGTTCCGCTTTACGTTTTCGCCAAACATGCGCGTAGACATTCTGCCGCCTCCCTATCAGGACCGTTTGGTCGTATCAGTGACCGCCCGGACGGCCTTGATGATGTTGGCGTACCCGGTGCACCGGCACAGGTTCCCCGACAACATTTCGCGAATGTCATCGTCGGTCATGTCGCGCTTGTCGCCCGCCTCGATTTGGCTGAGGATGTTCATGATCATACCGGGTGTGCAGTAACCGCATTGAAGCGCGTGATTATCCTGAAATGCCTCTTGCAGTGGATGCAACTCACCGCCCTCGCCGGCAACGGACTCAATGGTGCGAATGTCCGCGCCGTCGGCCTGAATCGCAAATGTCAGACATGACCGCGCGGCCCGCCCGTCAACTATGATGGTGCAAGCGCCGCAAACTCCGTGCTCACACCCCACATGGGTGCCGGTCAGTTCGAGTTCATGACGAATAAAATCGGAGAGCAGCATCCGGGTGCTGACCTCACGCTCGACCTCGGTGCCATTGACCGTCATTTTGACGGTTGATTTCGGTTCGGCCCGATTTGCCTCTTGGACAATAGTTGTCATCGGTTTCACGATTGTTCTCCCCGGGCGCGAGCCACCGCCGCAATCACGGCGCGCTCAACCAATCCTTTCAGCAGATGCCGGCGATACTCGGTCGTAGCGTGCATGTCGTCGGGCGCCGTTACATATTCACTGGACAGGGAAGCTGCCGCTAAAACGCTGGCACTGTCTGCAGATTTGCCCTCTAGCGCAGATTCAACTTCCGACAATCGAACCGGCCGCTCGCTGATCCCACATGCGCCGACGGCGCACCGGGTGATCGCGCCGTCTTCTGCACACTCGATAATTGTCGATACGGCGGCGATGGCATAATCCCCCCGCCGTCGTGCAAACTCTTCAAACGCAAATCCGGCCCCTTCGGGTAAAACCGGAATTCGAGCTTCGGTAATCACTTCGTCGGTTTCGCGCGCCGTTGTCATGTGAAACTGGAAGAAATCCGTTGCCGCTATCTCACGCTGACCTGACGGGCCGGTCGCGATCACCGATCCATCGCACACGAGCAGTACCAGCGGCATTTCAGCCGCGGCATCGGCATGGCAAAGGCTTCCGACAACCGTCCCGCGATTGCGTATCGGCACGTGAGCGACATGTCTCTCCGCTTCGCGGATCAGCCCATTGGCAGCAAATACATCTCGGTTGAGTTCGAGATCGCGATGCCGGACCATTGCGCCGACACGAATGACGCCATCTTCAATGACGATGTCGGACAGGCCCGGAATATTTCGCAAATCGACAAGTTTGGTCGGATTGGCCAGCCGCAAGTTCATCGCAGGAATAAGACTTTGCCCACCAGCCAAAACCACGGCATCGGGATCAGCCTCCAAGGCCGATATGGCCTCTTCTATTGTTCCAGGCGCACAATATTCGAACAGCGACGGCTTCATCTGCAATCCTCCGTTCTCACCTTAGAAATCATGGCATTCAACCGCTTGGCTCATCCTTCTGAAATGTCGTCGAATCGTCCATCCGTGAAAATCGACATCTCTTTCGTTAATATCCAATAGATGGATACCGTATCTAACTAGTGAGAATAATCACTAATCGCTTTATGTCAACTAGATTCATATTTGAGTAAGGAAACTCGAAGCACAACATAGCCGATTGATCAATACCATGCGCCCATTTCGGGCAAACAGCCCCCGCCCGGTCGATATATGTCGGCAAATGCAGGATCATTGAGGTTTCAGATTGTTATGGTTGGGGCCGGTTTTTGGGTCGATAGGCCCTTCCAGGCCTGCGCCCAAAACCTCCTGCATCCATGCGGCGACAGAGAGCAGCGTATTTTCGCTATGTGGCAGTCCAATGACTTGCATGCCGACCGGCAATCGGGATGTCGTGAAGCCGCATGGGATCGACACCGCCGGGCAGCCGGTAATCGTTACTGCATAACCAAGCGCCAGCCAGTCCAAATAGGTCGGCATGGCGACGCCCTCGATCTCTTCGACGTAGCGTTGGGCAGCCGGGTAAGGTGGAACCGGCGCGGTGGGTATTACCAGAAATCCGTGCTCTTTCAGAAAGTCGATCATCGCCATGCGCAGCTTGGCACGATCGGCTTCTGCCGCTCCTATGTCTCGTGCGGTCAATTTCAGTCCCTGTTCTATATTCCAGACCACTTCCGGCTTGAGTTTGTCGCGCGATGTTTCGAGCACATGCGACCAGAGTGAAGAAAACTGAAACGCCCTGAGTGTGCGAAATGCGCTGTGACATGCATCAAGGTTCGGATGCGCACGCACTATATCGAGCCCTTCGGCCGCCAACCGATCCGCCGCTTTTGTCGTGATTGCCTCAACCTCTTTGCTGACGATGGCAACGCCCAGGTCGGGGGAAAAGGCAATCCGTTCCGGTCGGTGCGGCGCTTCGGCGGATTTTCGGTAAGAGGTTGCGCCAAATGGGCGTGTCAACGGATCGCCAGGTTCGTAACCGGTCAACGCATCAAGACCAAGACCGAGATCGGCGACGTTTCGTGCGAGCGGACCGACCACCGATAATGTTTGGTAGGGAAGCCTGGTGGGACCCTGTGGAACAAGGCCCGGCGTTGGCCGCAAGCCGCATATACCGTTGAACGATGCAGGATAACGGACCGAGCAGGCAAAATCTGCACCTTGCGCGATATAGGCCATTCCGGTGGCAACGGCGACTGCCGCGCCACCTGAAGAACCGGCGGCCGACAGGTCGGTGTTCCATGGGTTTGAAGTTCGTCCAAAAACCTCGTTGAACGTATTGGCGCCGGCTTCAAATTCGGGCGTGTTCGACTTTGCGTAGACCAGCCCGCCGGCCATCTCCAAAGAGCGGACGGCGTAGTCCGAATAATTGGGAACATGGTCTGCAAAAGCCAATGATCCCCAGGTCGTACGCACACCTTCGACAGCGAATGCGTCCTTGACCGGAACGGGAAGGCCAAACAGGGGTCCGCGGGTTGCAGCATCATCTGCTCTGTCCATCGCACGATCGAGACAAAGCGTGGGCAAAGCATTGACAACCGGGTTGATATCACTAACCCGCTCACACAGCGCTTCAGTGACTTCTGACGGGTGCAAATCCCCTTTTTGTAACCAGTCCACGGTTTCGCATGCGGTCTTCGACCAGATAGGATGTGCGATCATGGGCTATCGGGACTCTCAATTTGCGCTGGATTTTGTATCGAACAAGAGGATATCATATTCACTTTGATGGACATAGTTGTCGGCAATACGAGCCGAAATAAAAAGGGAATGATGTGGCGAAGGTGACGACCGAGCGTGAAGACAAGGCGGGCGAAAATCAGCCGGCAAGCAAATCCATGCCGGGTATGGAGCGCTCCTTTGCAACTCTCGAGCTGATCGCCGCACGGCCAAGCCGGGTTGTCGACGTTACAAAGGCGCTGAACCTGCCTTGGGCAACGGTACATCGCACGATCAAGAAACTGGAAAAGGCGCAGTTTATTTCGCAAGACACCGAAACGGGCCGCTATGAAATCGGACCCCGGATGTGGCATATCGGCTCCACCTATCTCGCCAACAACAAAATGATGAATGCGGCGATTTCCTATCTTGCCGGAGATCGCGACATTTCGGGCGTCGATATCCAGATCGTTGAGCGCATTGGCAATTATTCGGTCGTCACGCACGCCGAAAAGCGGCAGCCCAAACCGATATCCAAAGCGCAGTATGGATTTCACATTCCTCTGCATGCCGGCTCGAAGGGGTGGGTGTTGCTCGCCCATGCGGGTTCCGACTTCATTGAAGACTATCTCAATCAAAATCTTGAGGCGCTGACGCCAGACACCATTACGGACAAGACAGAATTGCGCGAGAAGCTGGAGCGGGTGAGAGAGAACCGTTTCGCCTCCACACTTGGTGACGTTCAGTCTTTCACGGGCTCCATCGCGGCGCCGGTTTTCGGCGCCAATGGAAAGATCCTTGGCTGCGTGTGTTTCGTCTTTTTCAAGAACCTGGCCAAGAACCAGCAAGCCATGGATGAGCTTCAGGAACAGTTGTTGATGATGACCCACACGATCTCGATGGAACTCGGCTATCGTCCTGGACAAGGCTGAACCGGCTATTTGCGTTCTTCGTAGGAGCCGCGAAGGTTCTCAAAGGTTTCCACCAGCGCATCGACCACCGCATCGATGCAGGCTTGGCCCATCTCCGCTGACGCCTTGGTCGGATCACCAAATATGGCCGCATGTCCGGCGTCCGGCCTCGGACGTCGCATATAGGTTCGGGTCGGATTGGTCGGAGCGACCAGGTCCCATCCGACCGGACCGTAATGGGCATTGTTCAATCGCTGCATCTTCACCAATTCCGGCCGTGTGGCGAGTTGGAAGGAGGTCTCCATCTCGCCTGCGTGACCCATGCCACCCTCTTCTGATTTTCGCATGGCGTGGATGGCCTCTGCTGCCGGTTCCCAATAGCTGACCGCCGAAACCTTGAAATCATGGTCCTCGTCCAACTCATCGATCAAAAGGCGTGCAACCTGATCGTTTGCGGTGCCGCTTGGTCGGTTGCCGTTCAAAAGTATAATGTGCCCAAAGCCTTGTTTGACAAGCGCGGAGCCAATTTCAAACAGCATGATTTGATAGGTCGGGATAGTTAGCGAAATCGTGCCCGGAAAGTGCTCGAAGGTTTTCGAAATTCCGTAGGCAACGGGAGGGGCGACAAGGGCACCGATCCGTTCGGCCAGACAAATTGCGATATGTTCGGACTGGTGCGTATCCGTATCCGTGGGCATATGCGGCCCGTGCGCCTCGGTTGCGCCGGTTGGCACGATGACAGGAGCGCTGCGATCTATCGCTTCACCGATCTCCATCTGGGTCATGAATGACATGCGGTGTTCCATAGAAATTCTCCCCGGCGTCGTTATTCTTGCTTTGATTTGCCCTTCAGGCGGCTGGTCACCGCACTGCGCAAAAGAGGCAGTACTTTGATTGAATCGCCATCCGCAGCCTCACCATCGGCGCTCTCTCCGGCTAGTCGCCTTTCGATATTGCTTGCAAACTGGGAAATGAGCAATTTGGCTGTCTGCTCAACGACACCGGTGCGGCCGAATTGCGCAATCGGACCGGAGAGCTGGATTTCGGCATCGACAGTCACCTCGGTTGTGCCGTCCTCTTCCAAAAGCGCGTAGTCCATCACCATGCTGGATCGTGATCCACCGCGCTTGTCGAGACCCTTACCATCGGCATGGCCAGAAAAGTTTTCCGGATCGGGGACGTGTTTCACTTCGCCCTGGAATGCGGCTTTGAAGGGGCCGATCTTGATAGATACCTGACCGATGTAAACGCCGTCATCGCGGACTTCTTCCAGGGAGGCTCCGGGCATGCATTCGGCCAGTTGGGGTATGTCCTGAAAGAGCGTCCAGACATAATCTCTTGGCTTTTCAATCGTAAAGGTTTGTCGAATGTTCATAGTGCGGACCTCAAACGTTAAACTGCGTGCCAGCCCGTATCCGGATCCGTCCAGCCTTCCGGATAACGGATATCCCCATTCTGCTTCAACTTGTCGGACGCAGGTCCGCGATCGAACATCGGCAGTGCGCCTCTTTCCTGTATCAGTTTGGCGCGGTGCTGTTCAGTCGCTTGCCTATCGAAGACCCACTTTCGGCCTTCGAGATTAACAACAATACCGTAATTGTCACGTGCGGCTTCTTCGGATATCAGTCCGCACTGCAGATCGTAGACAACCGTTTCCGGTTCACGTTTTAGCGGGTCACCCCAACCGCCGCCGCCGGTCGTGACGACGCGGACTGACGAGCCGGCGGGAACAACGACAGTGTCACACATGCCAGGATGGTCGTCCCGCTCACCGGATGGATGGACAACCGAAACCTGGTAGTGCAGGCCCGCCTTACCGCCATTGACGCCATAGCATCCGAGAATAGAGCGGTCGGCATTCGAGATCAAACGGCATTCGCCCAAAGTCTTGATCTGCTTATCGTACCCCAATCCGCCACGACGGAATCCGGCGCCGCCTGAATCGCGCTTCAGCGCCAGTCTCTCGACCATGATCGGATAACGGGTTTCGGAAAATTCCGCGGGCAGGTTGCGTGAATTCGGAACTATGTGAACGACGTCGGATCCATCCGCCCATGGCCTGCCCGGACCACCGCCGCCTAAAACTTCGCGGAACAAATAGAAGTCCTCCTGGCGGTCACCGCCCGTCAGGCCCCAGATGCGGATGGTCTCGTGATCGGCGGGCATTTTGCCGCCTGTCGCCTTGGAAAGACACGCGGCGAACACGCCGAGCGAGCGCAACATCAGGAAGAACCGCATGCCCGTCGGCTTGCCAAATGTCGGTGTGATCAACGTCCCCTTTTCGGGAAACTTCACTTCGATGACATCGAGCACACCTTCGTTGGAATCGATTTCGGCTGCGCGTTCGGGCGACTCGGCCAGCGAGCGCAGCACCGGTGCAAGCCACTTTCGGAAATAGCGCCCTTCGACTTCGTCAAGCGACCAATTGATCGGTCCCTTGGCTTCCGGATCGGTACCGGCAAAATCGAGGACGATTTTTTCCGGCGTCTTTGTCATTGTCAAACGAAGGGCATGGGGCCGGGGATCGTCAACTCCATCAGCCTCGATATAATCTTCGAAATGATAGGTTCCGTCCTTGATCTTGGGAAAGATTTCGCGGCGGAAAATCTCCGCAGTGTTCTTGATGATCTGATCGAACGCGGCTTCCAGAACGTTGACACCATATCGATCAGCAAGCGTCACAATGCGCCGCGAACCCAGTTTAGCTGCGCCGATTTCGGCATCCAGATCACCGGCAAGGTGATCCGACAGGCGGGAATTGCGGACGATGATCTTGAAGGCCGCTTCGTTCAGCTTGCCTTTATCATAAAGCTTGATCGGCGGAATGAGTGCGCCTTCCATCCAGCTATCTGTCGCATGGACAGGCAGGCTTCCCGGAACTGAGCCGCCGATATCATCATGATGGCCGAAGACTTGCGAGAAGCCGATCAACCTTTCCCCGTGAAAGATCGGCACAGTCGTGCAGAGATCGGGCACATGGCCAATGCCGCCGCAGGAGTTATAGGGATCGTTCCAAAAGAAAACGTCCCCGGGATGGATGTCATCCTCGCCGAAATACTCGAATACCGGTTCCACGATAGCCGAGTAGGAGCGCCCGGTCAGCTTTCTGCCACGCGCATCGAAAAGTGCGACACGATAATCATGCTGGTCGCGGATCATCGGGGAGCGGGCCGTTCGTTCGACCGCGGCCTCGATTTCTAGTTCAGCCGCACGAATCGTTCCATGAATGACCTCCAGTTCAATCGGACCGATCGATAATTCCTTGTGGTGAACATTCATGGTCATTTCCCCTCTTTGTCCGATATCAAGATGAGGTTGCGGTAGGCATCCGCATGCAAGGACCAGCCATCCGGAACGACGACAGTTGATCCGTATTCCTCGATGATCGCTGGCCCGGAAACAGTCTGCCCGGATGAGAGTTCCGAACGCTCATAGATCGGACATTCGATCCAGCCGGCATCCTTCCAGAATACTTTTCTGACAGTCTTGGCCTGCCCGTCCGGGCGATCTTCGTTTTCCGCATTGATTTCCGGGCGATGTTGTTCACCCACAGCCTGGATTCTGAGATTGACGAGTTCGACATCCTGTTCGCCCTCGTAATGGAAGCCGAAAACCTCGTCGTGAACCTGGTGGAACTGCTTCCACATGAAAGCAATGGCGTCCGCACCCGATACCCCGTCAGGTATGGTTACCTGAACCTCGTGGCCTTCGCCGAAATAGCGAACATCAGCGACGTAAACCAGGCGAATTCGATCTTCGCTGATCCCTTCGGCCTTGATGTCAGCTTTCCCGCTGCTCGCCAGCTCTTCCCACGCACCGATAATCTCGTCGGTATCCGCAGCCGACTGCTGTCGGACTATCGTGCGGATGTAGTCTCGCCGCACATCCGACACGTGTAGCCCAAGGGCGCACAGATTACCCGGATCGGGCGGAGAGATGATCGTTTTGACTCCAAGAAAATCAGCAACCTCGGTTGCAAACAGGCCACCAGCACCGCCAAATGCGACCATCGCGTAGCGGCTCGGATCGCGTCCACGGGTGGTTGTCACCTGCCGGATGCCGAAGACCTGACTGACAGCTGCGAGTTCCAGCACCCCTGCCGCCACCTCTTCTGCAGACATGCCATGCTGATTGCCGAGATCCTCATAGGCTTTTTGTGCAGCGCTCAGATCGAGCTGGATTTCGCCGCCGATGAGCGCGGTCGGCAACCGGCCGAGGACAATCGCAGCATCGGTGACGGTCGGCTTGTCGCCGCCCTTACTATAACAGATCGGACCAGGATCGGCGCCGGCGCTTTGCGGGCCAACCTTCAGGTTGCCATAAGGGTCCGTCCAGGCAATCGACCCGCCACCTGAACCGACGGTCACGATGTCCAGCATCGGCGTCTTTACCGGATAGTGCTCGATCATGGATGCCGAGGTATACATCGGCGTTTCATTTTCGATGATCGCCACGTCAGTGGATGTTCCGCCGACATCGCTGGTAAGAATATCGGAATAACCGGCCAGGCGGGCCATGTGGATGGCACCGAGAATTCCGGCAGCGGGACCGGAAAGCAGCATGGTCACCGGCTTTTCGCCTGCCGTGGAGTGTTTCACCACACCGCCATTCGACTGCATGATGAGAAACGGAACCTCGCCGGACGAACTGTTGATACTGTCGGCGGCGCTTTGCAAATAGGTTTTACAGAATGGTTTGACCAGCACATCGATAAGGGTCGTCATGGCTCGCTCATATTCGCGATATTCCGGCAGAACTTCGCTGGATAGCGAGACAAACACATCCGGGTAGTGCTTTTTTATCAGCTCACCGATCTTCCGTTCATGATCGCCATTCGCGTAGGAATGCAGGAGGCAAACTGCTATGCATTTGACGCCGTCTTCGACAAGTTCGGAGACCGCTTTCAGTGTTTCTTCCTCATTGATCGGCTCGTGTTCTGAGCCATCAAATTTCATGCGACCGGGAACTTCCCGAACCAGGTGAAGCGGGACCAGCCTGGGAGGTTTGACCCAAAAGAACGAGTTCCCATATCCGTCGGGAACGGACTGCCGGGCGATCTCAATCAGATGGCGAAAGCCCGAAGTCACCAGAAGACCCAAGCCTCCGAATTTGTGCTCCAAGACTGCGTTGGTCGCTACGGTCGAACCGTGCAGCAGCATCGACACATTGCGAGCCGCGCTTGGTGATGCATCGATGCTCTTGTGCACCCCTTCCAACAACCCGACACTTGGATCGGCAGGCGTAGAGGGTGTTTTGAGCGCCGTAATGGCACCGGTTTTCTCATCGATCGATACGACATCGGTAAATGTTCCACCGGTGTCGACTGCTATTCTCAAGCCCATCATAAATCTCCCTGTATATCCACATAATGGATATCTTATTCAAATAATGCACGTGTTGAGTTGAATTGCAAGGGCCGGTTTGAAGGACTTTCACCACCAAATGTCGAGCCTGCCTGATGACCGGGATTTATCCCGACGGCCAGGGTTTGGTTTTCGCGACAGAAAGGGCGCAAGCGCGTCATTGCATCATGTTTTGTAGATATGCCTTCACATCATTGGTGAACGGCTCTGGAATGACGCCTGGCACAACAAACCCACCGCATGGGAAAGCTGCCGGGTCTTACGATCCATCTAGCTGATTGAACAAGTTACCGTGCGGGAAGCCGGAGACGGGCCAGTCTTGTTTCATTTCGACATGAGTAAATCATCGCCAATGACGGGCATGCCGTCACGGGATTTCCACGGTCTATTCCTCTTGATTCAACCAGGTTGAAGTGTTTGTGCAGGAAGAAGGTTGACCGGTTAAAACACAGCAACAACCAAAAAAGCATAGCCAGCAGCGTGACGAGGACACTTTTTGTTTGATACCCGCCAGATGACGGCATTGACCAAATGTTTTGGTCGCCCAATGGCGGTTTTATAGATATGCATAAACATATGTCGCGATTGTAGCGAACGGCAGCTCACCCCCAAAAATCCCGACTTTCAATTTGGGGTAGCGGTTCGCCTCAACGATAATATCAAAAGGGTGCACGACCGTTTCGGGAATATTGGCATGTGCCAGTCAAACCCTGACGGGTTTTGGAAAAGGCCAATAGAATGGAAGCGCGTACGAGACGCGCTTCCATCTACTATCCAACAGCCCTGGGGATGACTGATGGTACTCAAGCAGCCTTAGTTGGCAGCGATGATCTGAGCAACAGATACCGCATCCGTGATCGTATCGACCGAGTAGATCTGCATAATACCCTGATTGGCGGCCGCAAGACCAACCATGTCAGCATTACGCGAGCCGGTAACAGAATTCTCAAACAATATTCCGGTGGAATGGGCAAGCGACTGGTACAGGGTACCCATTGCCATTGCCGGGGATTCGGCAACAACCTTGACATTGGTAGCCGTAACGGCTTCGAGGATTTCTGCTGGTACGTTGGCCATTGTAAACTCCTTGTTTTGTGGCTGGGGTTGCTGCCCCTATGGCAGCGTCTATTAACCGGCCCGGCATTGTTTTGTCCTGACGGTCCGGTTAATCTGGTCAAATCTTGTTGGCTGCAATCAGACTATTCAGCACCGCCTGCTGATGCGTTGGTTCATCCAGGATTTGATTCACACAACGTGTTGTGGTCGACAGCCCGACCAGAAACGTCTGATTGAGGTTGGCCACGCTTGCTTCCATCGCTCTGCATTGTACCTGGGCAGAGCCGATCATCAGACTTGCAATCGCAAAACTTGGTGCGGTTTCGATGACCAGATCGGATGTCGCGAGCGGATCGACAGACATCTCCGGCATAGTAAACTCCGGATCGGTGCTCTGGGTTTCCTCTTTGTTGTCGTCTGGCATGTTCCTGTTCTCCTATGATCGGGGCATCGTTAGCCGTTTGCGAGCCAGGGCGATGCGCTGCCGCCGCCCCAGAGACTCTTTCATTTCCTCGACAAGTTTCTCGACGAAAGCCTCATCTTCGCTATCCTGCGCGGCTTCCACGGAAATTGAATTGGCCTTGATGAACTGTTCAAGTGCATTCAAAATAGGACTAACAGTCGACATCACCTCTTTGACGCAAATTTTTGATATCTCTTTGGTGACATCATCTGTTTCTACTGATCGAATACGTCCATCATGGCCTTTGATTTCGATGGAACCCTCGGCGAACAGGCTATCAGCGCTGGATAATTCGCTATCCATCCCCTCTTCTTCCTTCGAAGTACCTGTATCCGCCAGTTCCTTATCTGCATCTTCAATTTCCTGATCTGACAACAGTTCAACTATTTCACCGGTATTGCGCAGAAGAACGTCCGTATCGCCCTTGATAGAATTCATCACCTTCATGGTCTTTAGGTGTTGATCCTCAAGTGTCCCCCGGATCGTTTCCTTGAGTGTTGGTTGCTTTGACATGTGACCACCTGTGGCTAGTCGATGATAATCGGATCATCCCGTGTTCCCGCACCAACGGGCGCGGCGGCAGGTGGCGGTGGCGGCGCAGCCGCAGGCGCTGCCCAAAGACCAGCTATATTTTGCCAGGCTTCCAGAACCACAACGGCACCAAGCAACCCTTCGCCTACAGCCTCTGCCACGGAGTTATCAGTGGTCATTCCGTAAACCTTTGTAACCGTTCCGGCCGTGACCAGCACGCCCGCCAGAACAGCTCTGGCAAGTGGTGTAAGCGTTGGCAGGCCAACGTCTTCATCCGAAGCGTTTGAGGGGGGCCATTGCCCGTTGGCGCATAGCGTCTGATATCCGATATAGGCCGAGATACTGGCAGACTGGAAGTTGAGTTGGTTTTCGATGAATTGTATGACAGCCGGCGTCAGATCATCGAAAAGAGCTTCCGTTTTGAATGTCCTGAAAATCGGTTCGCCTGCCGGAGAATGACGAAGCGTGACATTCAACTTGGCAATACCGGTATTGGGTAGCCGCAGCTCCAGCGGGCCGTCCTTCGCCGTGGGGACGACCAGGTCGGTCAACTTGGCGTATGGCAGATACCGCGAGTTGATATGAACTTCGGTATCGCTACCACTAACGACGGTTTGGGTAAGATAGACAAAGACTCCAAGCGTTTCCGGGCCGCCTTCCACGCAAATTGCGTTATATCCCTTCTTGCCGGTAACCTGCACCTCGCGAAAATTTGGTGCGAAATTGGCTACCGGAGTCTTGAGCTGGATGATGTCATTAAAACCAGGTTCGGTCGATGTGCCGCGGCCAAGCCGCAGCAAATGCTCACCTTCGATAACTGTATCCTGCAGCAATGTAGCGTAGAAAAAATCCGCCCATTGGTCCGTCGTTGGCGTTCCGAGCTGAATTGCTGGTTTGAACTGGTCTGAATAGCCCATTGGAGTGTTCCTGTTTGATTTTGGCATTACCTGCGTCCTTTGTATCGAATTGCGGTGTCGGTAACGGATGCATGGAACGATGACAGGCATGCCATCATGCTTTCGATGGATTTCAGGTTATCGCTGGCGATCTGATTTGTGTTGGCCGCCGCCTCGCCGTTCGTGGCTTTCGGAGCCCCTGCATCCTTGGAGTCATTATTTGTGGCTTCGGTTTCCGGAGGCTCGGATTTAGCAGCCCCTTCTGGTGAAACCGCTCCCGATGGCGAGGCCTCTTCCGGCCCAGGCTCCGGTTTTGCATTCATATCGTCGGCGGCCGGCGCAACGCCCTGCGGTGCACGATCCTGTGCATTGAGATTGTCTGTTGCCAGAGGCGCAGGAGCGTCATCTCCAAGCGCCTTTGCAAGTGCCTTGGCCAGGGCGACAAGTAAGATCTGCTCGGCGCCCTGCACAAAGCTTCTTGCATCTTCGACAGCCATGGCCAGTGACTGATCGAAATAGGGACCGACAAAAGAGAGTTTGCCTTGCTCCGGCGGGTCCAGCACTTCACCATTGATGAAGTGGACCGATTTTTCGCTTGGCGTTGTTGGGTCGGGGCCGGGGTTTGCACCTAGCGTGCGCCCTGTGCTGTCGCAATAAGATGTGCCGTATACGGATCGAACCATTACCAGAACCTCTCAAGGTTTTTTCCAAACTGTGTCGGCAGATTGTTCATTTCACTCATTCGCCTGCATCAACGTCACTGGTGCGCATGTTCGTCATTTGCCCTTGATGATGTTGATCGCCTCGGCAACAATTGACGGGTTCAGCAGGTTGAGATTTTGCTGATTGGAATTTGCATTGCTGATCGCAATACCGGCTGCCTGAGATGCCACTTGGTAAAGCGTTGCCATCGCTTGCGCGGGTGCTTCAGCAACAACCTTGACATTGGTCTGCGTGACCGCATCCGTTATTTGTGCATTAACTTGTGGATCATTTGCCATTTTCTTGTTCCGGGTTCCCCGTTGTTGGGTAAGACGACAAAAGATGAAAACTGTGACACGAAATTCAAAGTTTTATTCAATCCAGCTTTTAATCTTGCACCTCAGCTTCCTCACCATCTGCCGGGCGCTTGATTCAGAAATGCCCATTTGCTTGGAAATCTCTGAATAGGAGAGGTCCTGAACAAACCTCAGCTCAAACAATTCCTGATAGAAACAAGGCATGGTCCCGAGGCACTCGAAGATGTCTGCCAAAGTTTGCTTGGCTATGAAGGTTCGTTCAGCGCATGGAAGATCGCGTTCGCATTCAAACGATCCCCGCTCTTCGACAATTTCCTTTGCATAGTCGAAAATACGGTTGCCGAGGCGTCGCTTGCCATCCAGATGAACTTGAAGAAGCGACAGGAACATCAGGCCGGCAAAATTCTCGATTTCGCGCTCTAATTGTATATAGTTCAAGACTTTTAACGTTGCCTGAGAAAGCAGATCTTCGGGATCCTGGGAACATCCATTGGCCAGCCGACGCGCCTTGTTCATTAGCAACGGATAACAATCCAGCCACTTAGACTCAAATTCTAGACGCACTTGGTCCGCCGCTGCCAAAGCAACGTCGTCATTCATCAGCCCCTCCCAAGGGAAAAGTCTCCGCCTTTTTTCTCGCTTGTATTGACGACGTGATAGAAGTGCTGTGACTCAATGAGTGAAATAAATATCTGGGCTAGGCAATATTCTCCGGTATTGTTGTGTACACTCAACTCATTATAAAGAATTGTTTTTTAAGGTTTTTTTAAATGGGCGTGCCGGAAAGTAAAAAAGATCAGGCAGGTTTTATTTTTCAATAGATTCTATCTAAAATTGTATCTACCAAACATCGAGTTCATCACTCACCGGTTCCTTCTTTGGATAAACAATATGTATCGGAACCATGGTTTCAGTGATCTGATGTGGATGTTGATTGCGGCACCAAATAGCCATCGAGAATTAAATGCCCTGATGGGTCAAACCCAACATTGCATCACACCTGGGGTATGTTCATCAGCGATGGCTTCGAGTTGATAAAGGCTACTTTAGGTTGTAGCCAGAATTCTTGACCGGTTGCGCTGGTGCATCACGTTCGGGATGACAAAGCGAATTTTGGCGTATGAGGAACCGGCGGGAAATTTGGCAAACCGTTCTACCCAGCCAAATCCGTCAGCCGGGACCTTTGAATTTTTCCTGACGGACCCTTGGGCAGTTCCCCCATCACATGAATTCGATCCGGTGCCTTGAACTTGCCGATTTTCCGCTCGCACATGGCAATCAAATCTGACGGTTGGACTGCGGTTCCATCGCGCAACACGACGGCGGCCTCCACCCTTTGGCCATACTGGTCGCAGGGACGCCCGAAAGCCGCCGCCTCGATCACATCGGGATGCGAATAAAGCGCGTCGTCCACCTCTCTGGGAGCAATGTTCTCGCCACCCTTGATAATGAGTTCCTTTATCCGCCCGGTGATCGTGACGTAACCCTCACGGTCCATACGGCCAAGGTCTCCCGTTCTCAGCCAACCGCCATCCGTCAAAGCGTCGCGCGTTGCCTCCAGGTTATACAGATATCCCTTCATCACATTTGGGCCGCGCACCAGGATTTCGCCTTCTTCGCCACGCGGCAACTCCTTTTGATCGCCGTCCCCGACAATGACCTCATTGCCGTAGGCGATGCCGGGTGAGCCGATTTTCCGGCCGCCCTTTATCGGATTGGACAAAATTTGCGCGGCGGTTTCGGTCAGTCCCATCGTCTCGATCAACGGGATGCCGAATTGATCTTCAAATGCCCGTTGAACATCCGGCGCGAGCGGCGCAGAGGCGGAGCGGCCAAAACGCAAATGTTCCAGGCCGGTTCGATCGTGACCGTTTTTAACCGCTGCGTTGAGCAGATAGGAGATCTGCGTCGGAACAACCGAGAACCAACTGCCCCGATGCTGCCGGAGATAGTCCCAGAAATTCCCGACAGAAAACTTGTTCGGCATGATCAGGCTTGAACCCGAAACGAGGGCGCCCAGCAAAGTGACGCACAATCCGTTGATGTGATAGAGTGGCAGAACACAAAGCCCTCGATCACCTTGTTCCAGTTCATGCGCCAGCGCGGTATTGGCGCCGCCGGCAATCAGGTTACTGTGCGTGAGCACCACGCCCTTTGGAACCCCGGTCGTCCCTGATGTATACATCAGCAGCGCATCATCCAGCGGGGATGGAACCGGGGGAAGAGGCGGAGCATCGTTCTTCGCAAGAAGAGTATCACCGGCGTCCAGCACATCACAGGAAGGGTTGTTGCCAAGCAGGTCGCGCGTTTGCTGCTGGCAAACAACCAGCTTCGCCCGGCTGTGATCGAGCACGTAATCGATAGTCTTCCGGCCGGAAACAAGATTGACGGCGGTGGCCAGATAGCTGCCATACATCAGGCCAAGGATAACTTTCGCGGCAGCGGCACCGTTGGTCATCGCGTAGCCCACGGCTTCACCTGGGTTAATACCCTGTGCGGCAACACGTCCGGCGATTGAACGGCAGGCCAGCCGGAGCTGATCGAACGTAACCGTTTCGCCACGATCCGGGTCGATCAAAAAAATCTTGTCTGGTGCTTCTTTGCTGCGTTGATCGATCAGGTCGCGTAGCGATCCATCATAATCATGAGGCCTCATTTCCCGGCCTTTTTCCAGTAGTCACGAAAAAGGTCCTCGACCTTCGGCTCGCGCACGGCAATAGTGCGAACCACCCTGGTGATATTCATCAGGTGCTTATGATTGAAATTATCATCGATGGAGTTGCCGCCCCACGACCCACACCCCATCGAAAGTGAAAACGGCATTGCGTTGTCGAACGATCCGCCGGTGGCGAAGCAATGAGCCTGGTTCACGATCACCCGGCATGTGGGCAATGTCTTGCCAAGCGTTACCGGGCGCGTCTTGTCGCCGGTGTGAATGCCGATCGAGTGCCCCGCTCCAAGATGCTTGAACAAGCGATTGGCGATATCGCTCGCATGGTCGAAATCCCTGGCTCGATAGCAAGTTGCCACCAGCGAGAGTTTTTCGCCTGATTCGGGATAGTCCGGCCCGATTCCTTCGCCTTCGATCAGCAGGAACCTGGCATTGCCTGCGTCCTCAACCTCGATCCTCGCGGCATCGATGACCTTGTCGAGGTCCTTGGCCAGCATGGCCCTGTTGAGATGGCCGTTCTCAAAAAGGGCCTGTTTGAGTTTGGCTCCGTTTTCGCCGGTTAGCAGCCGGCCTCCGGCTTTATGCAATTCCTGCAAAAACGCATCACGAACAGCGTCCACAACGATGACCGCATTCTCTGATGAACACGACGTCGCATTGTCGAATGTTTTTGAGGCGGTGATCTTTTCAGCCGCGCCCGCCAAATCCGCCGTTTCGTCGACAATCACGGTGACATTGCCCGCCCCCACGCCGATGGCCGGTGTTCCCGACGAGTAAGCCCGGCGTACATTGTCCTGACTGCCGGTAACCACCAGCAGGTCAACCATGTCCATCAGCCGTTGCGCTTTGACCTTGGAAACAGGCACCGGGATCATCTGCACAAGGTCGCGGTCGAGGCAGATCTTATCAAACTCATCATGGATATAGCCGAGTAACCGTTCACAGACGATCGCGCCCTTCGGCGACGGAGACAGGATGATGGCGTTGCCGCATTTCAGTGCGTTGATCACATTGTTGGTTGGCGTGGCGACCGGATTGGTTGAAGGAACAACCGCACCGACGACACCGACAGCGCGGGCGATTTCGGTGATACCGGTATCGCGATTGTCGTCGAGGATACCGCAGGTTACCGAATGCTCGATGTCGCGCAGCACTCCAAGCGTCTTGCGATGATTTTTGACAACCTTGTCTTCCACCTTACCAAGGCCGGTGGTTTCAACCGCAAGCTCCGACAGTTCGCGATTTCGCGATGGTTCCATCAATGCCCAGGCTGCCGCCAATGCCGCCTGGTTGTAACGATCCTGGGTTGCGTTCCTTTCGAAACTGGCTTGAGCCAGCCGTGCGCGGTCGACGAGCTCATCGACGATTGCACTTTCCCCATTGCCGCTTGGCATCACGATTGATTTTGTAACGGCCATCAAAGATATCCATCCAAGTTTGTCGCAGCCGGACCTACCCCGCCACGATCTTAGAGCGTATCCGGTTTAAATGGAATCGTTTGAACGCCGCATGGGGTGAATAGCGGCAGGTTTGAGCGAAAAATGCTCCAGTGATACTTCGAACGCAAGGCAGTCTTTTCTTTTTGCCGTTCATCGAGCAATAATTCGCTTTTGCTTCAGTTTCTCAAGGTTCAGATCATGTCCAAGCTCGCCATTCACCCCGCCGGTCCCACCCATATTGCTTCTATTACCGCAATCTACGGCCATGCGGTCGAAAACGGGACTGCAAGCTTTGAACGCGAAGCACCGTCAGTCACCGAAATGGAGCGGCGCTATCAATCGCTTGCTGCCGAAAAATTTCCCTTTTTTGTCGCCATTTCGGGCGGACAGGTTGCCGGCTACGCCTATGCAGGGCCTTATCGGCCCAGGCCGGCCTACCGCTATAGTGTGGAAGATTCCGTCTATGTTCACCCCGATATGAAAGGCCGCGGCATCGGCCGGCAATTGATGAACCGTCTGGTGGAGGCGGGCAACCAATTGGGGTTTCGCCAGATGATCGCCATTATCAGCGATGGCGATCATCAAAACGCGTCAGTACGCTTGCATGAGGCGGTTGGTTTCATCCAGACGGGCCGGATAATCGGCGCCGGATTCAAACATGGACAGTGGCTTGATACCATCATCATGCAATTGGCGTTGAACGGCGGCACCGAAACGCTGCCCGGTTAGAGCAGATACGCCAATTACCTTATTCAGCTTCAGCTGCCTTGCCAGTCAGTTTTTCCGCAGCGCCGCCCATCTTCTTTAAGGCCTCACCCGATTGGATGAGACCGTAGCGGCGCTGAAGTTCATCCGGCGATAAATAGCCGATCTTGGGATTGCCGAATAGAATCAAAGTTGCACCGGGAATGTCCATTCCCACCGACTTTGCCCCTTTTTGATGGTCAATGCGGGCGAACACGGTGGCGCCGGGAATGTCCATTCCCACCGACTTTGCCCCTTTTTGATGGTCAATGCGGGCGAACACGGTGGCGCCGGCTTTTTCCACGGCGGCAACAAGCTTGTCTGCCGTGGCAGCAACATCATGAACGCTTTTTTTTGGTCACCCAACCGTCGGCGGCAGATTTTTCGGCCATCTACTTCTCCGGGCTGATGACTTTACGAACCAAGTCCCCGCCTTGCGGCCTTACCCCAAAGCTCTTTGACACCCTTGTCACGCCCGCAACTGCGGCGGTAATATTTGTAGCGGAGTGGGTTTTTGTTGTGATAATCTTGATGGTAGTTTTCCGCCGCGTAGAATTTGCCCGTCGTTTCAATCGGCGTGACGACTGTTTTGCCCAGTTCATCTTGCGCAGCTTGTTTTGCTTTTTCCGCAGTCTTTGTCTGATCCTTGCTCGTTGCATAGATGGCGGTGGTGTAGGAATGGCCACGGTCGCAGAACTGGCCGCCGGCATCGGTCGGATCAACCGAGCGGAAGAATGATTCCAGAAGCTGCGAATAGCTGACCTTGGACGGATCAAAATCAATCTTCACCGCCTCGCGATAACCGGTACTCGAATGGTTTTTGTAGGTCGGATTGTCGCCGGTGCCGCCGATATAACCGGACGTGGTGTCGATCACACCATCAACATAATCGAAATCCGATTCCACGCACCAAAAGCACCCACCGGCGAATATGGCGGTTTCGGTGTCCGCAGAAAAAGCTGGCGTGGACAAGCACGTCAGCGCGGCAAGTGTTAGCGCGGTAAAGGCCGAACGGACCATGGACAAAGCTCCTCAAACAGGTTTCAAGGCAGAGCTAATGCGTAATATTAAAGAAACAAATACAAATTGTTACACGAGATCGTGAGATGCAGGTGAATTGCCGGTTTCACCTTTGCCTAGTGGTCTGTTCGAAGCGCTTGCATCCGGTTACTAGCCAACGCCATTAGCAAGCGTTTCGAACATAAAGACCACTAGAGCAGTTTTGACCCATCCGGAGGCAGGACAATTTTGGCGGGATTTTAAACAGCGCTACCGGCTGATCCTTTTGCTCTTACTGTTGAACTTAAACCAGCGCACCGTCTTTTTCCTCGAACCCTTAGATGTAACATCAAAGCGATATGAGGAATTGACCCGGCCATTGGTCGTATTGCACGGGGCGAGAAAATTTGCCGTCAACGTCGTGCTGCCATCTGCTTCCGATTTCACGGTTTTGGTACGGTGATTGAATATCCGTCCGCTGGAGAGCACATCATACATCCGGACCGTAATTTTTTCTCCGCCCTTCTTGGCATGTTTTATCGTGACAGACGGATCTTTGTCTTTTCCGCCCAGCTTGCGGCATAAATGCGCTTTGGTAACGGGTGCAACCGAGACCGATTTTATCTCAACGGCATTTACAGGCGAGGCGCTGAAAATCAACGTCGCAAATCCAGCAAGAACGGCAGCCTCGACCGTTATTTTCTTTGAAATCATTTAAACGCTCCACATTTTGCACTGTAGATTTGACAAGAATTTTTGACAAACACTGATCTTATAGACACCAATTTGCAGGGGCAATAATACAATTGGATGCAAGTTCGATAAGGAACCACGAGGCACTTGGCCGGGTTCAAGCCTTTCGGGCAGGTCTGCGTATAGTTCATTACCGCGCGCCCGCAGGGCAGCGCCCGAGGACGGGCAGACGGAAAAACCGATTATGAGCGGCTAGTGCATTTTTCGCCCAAACAGAATCACATGTGCGAAAAATGCTTCAATGATTCCAAGCGGATAAAGGCGTTGTTGCGGGTCAAAGAAACCGCAAAACGCCCTAGGTTACACTTTCCGCTCGACCAGCATCTTTTTGGTCTCGGCAATCGCCTTGGCCGGGTTCAAGCCTTTCGGGCAGGTCTGCGTGCAGTTCATTACCGCCCACCCGCAGGGCAGCGCCCGAGGACGGGCAGACGAAAAATCGATTATGAGCGGCCAGTCTACACTTTCCGCTCGACCAGCATCTTTTTGGTCTCGGCAATCGCCTTGGCCGGGTTCAAGCCTTTCGGGCAGGTCTGCGTGCAGTTCATAATCGTATGGCAGCGGTAGAGCCGGAACGGATCTTCAAGCTCATCAAGACGCTCGCCGGTGGCCTCATCTCTGGAATCAGCCAGCCAGCGATAGGCCTGCAGCAGCGTTGCCGGGCCGAGATAACGGTCAGAATTCCACCAGTAGGACGGACATGAGGTTGAGCAGCAGGCGCACAGAATGCACTCATAGAGCCCGTCGAGCTTCTGGCGGTCCTTGTGGCTTTGCAGCCATTCTGCGGCGGGCTCCGGCGACACCGTCTTCAGCCAGGGTTCGACAGAGCGGTGCTGCGCATAGAAATTGGTCAGATCGGGCACCAGATCTTTCACCACCGGCATGTGCGGCAGCGGATAGATTTTGACCACACCGACCACCTCGTCATGGCCCTTGGTGCAGGCAAGCGTGTTGGTGCCGTCGATATTCATTGAGCACGACCCGCAAATCCCTTCGCGGCAGGAACGGCGCAGCGTCAGCGTCGGATCGACATTGTTCTTGATCCACAACAGCGCATCGAGCACCATCGGGCCGCAATCGTCCTGATCGACAAAAAAGGTGTCGAGGCGCGGATTGTCGTCATCGTCAGGCGACCAGCGATAGATCTTATATTCGCGGATATTCGTCGCACCTTCCGGCTTGGGCCAGGTTTTGCCTTCGACGATCTTTGAATTTTCCGGTAGCGTAAGTTCAACCATTCAAGAAAGACTCAATTCATTTTCGATGCACGTTCGACCGCGGGCATCAGGTCATTGTTTTCCTCTATCCGCAACATACGGATGTCCCTAACTGATGCCGAGAACCAGTCGAAACTGCTCGTTAGCTCCTGTATCGTCAGCACGCATCCAACAGCATCCACATTTTCATCGCCGAAATAGGTGCTTCCCTGCTGCCAGCCGAAACCTCGCTCAGCGAGAAACATTCTGATTTCCTGATATGCATTATTCCATGAAGGGCCCGGATAGACTTCTTTCAAACTACTGGTGTCAAGACCAAAGACGGTGGCATATATGGATTGCCCCCCTTTTGGAGCAGGTCGTCTGACGTTGTGTCCGATCATGTTCAAGGTGAAGACCTTTCAACGGAATCTCACTCAACTATCTTAATACACCCTCGCCTTCGGCGCGATCTTTTTTAAATCCATGCCGTCGGCGATCAGGTCGGTGTGCACGGGGCGATAGTCGAGCTTGACTTTGCCTTTGGCATCGACGGTCGACAGCGTGTGCTTTCGCCAGTTCTTGTCATCGCGGTCGGCATGATCCTCGTGGGCGTGCGCGCCACGGCTTTCCTTGCGCGCTTCAGCCGAATAAACCGTGACGATCGCGTTGGCCATCAGGTTCTCCAGTTCCAGTGTTTCCACCAGGTCCGAATTCCAGATCATCGAGCGGTCGGTGACCTTGATGTCGGTCATCTCGCCCCAGATGGCAGACACACGCTTACATCCGCTTTTCAGCGATTCAGACGTGCGGAACACGGCTGCGTCTTCCTGCATGGCTTTTTGCATCTTGTCGCGCAAGGCAGCGGTTGGCGTTGCCCCGTCGGCATGGCGCAACCGGTCAAACCGGTCCATGATTTTTTCAACCGCCGCCTCATTCAAAGACGGGATGGCTTCAGAGCGATCGACCACCTCGCCGGCCCGGATCGCCGCCGCCCGGCCAAAGACCACGAGGTCGATCAGCGAATTGGAGCCGAGCCTGTTGGCGCCATGAACCGAGGCACAGCCGGCTTCGCCGACGGCCATCAGGCCGGGGGTCACCGCATCCGGGCTGGTTTTGGTTGGCTTTAACACCTCACCCCAGAAATTGGTCGGCACGCCGCCCATATTGTAATGCACAGTCGGCAATACCGGGATCGGCTCTTTGGTCACATCGGCACCGGCGAAAATACGCGCGCTTTCGGAAATACCGGGCAGGCGTTCGGCCAGCACGGCCGGGTCGAGATGATCGAGGTGTAAAAAGATGTGGTCGGCATTCTTGCCGACACCGCGGCCTTCGCGGATCTCCATGGTCATGCAGCGCGAGACGACATCGCGCGAAGCCAGATCCTTGGCCGACGGGGCATAGCGCTCCATGAAGCGCTCGCCCTCGGAATTGACCAGATAACCGCCCTCGCCGCGTGCGCCCTCGGTGATCAGGCAGCCGGCGCCATAAATGCCGGTCGGGTGAAACTGGACGAATTCCATATCCTGAAGCGGCAGGCCGGCCCGCGCAATCATGCCGCCGCCATCGCCGGTGCAGGTGTGTGCCGAGGTGCAGGAAAAATAGGCGCGGCCATAGCCACCGGTCGCCAGGACCACCATTTTTGCCGAAAAGCGGTGGATGGTGCCGTCGTCGAGATTCCAGGCAACCACACCGGTGCAGCGGCCGTCATCTTCCATAATCAGGTCGATGGCAAAATACTCGATAAAGAACTGTGCATTGTTCTTCAGGCTTTGGCCGTAGAGCGTATGCAGAATGGCGTGGCCGGTCCGGTCGGCTGCCGCGCAGGTGCGCTGCACAGGCGGGCCATCGCCAAAATTCTGCATGTGGCCACCAAACGGGCGCTGATAGATTTTTCCTTCCTCGGTGCGGCTGAAAGGAACACCGTAATGCTCCAGCTCGTAGACGGCCGCCGGTGCTTCCATTGCCAGATACTGCATCGCATCGACATCGCCGAGCCAGTCGGATCCCTTGACCGTATCGTATAAATGCCACTGCCAGCTGTCGGGTCCCATATTGGACAGTGACGCGGCAATGCCACCCTGTGCGGCCACCGTGTGGCTGCGGGTCGGAAACACCTTGGTAATGCACGCGGTTTTCAGCCCCTGCTCGGCCATGCCAAGCGTGGCGCGAAGACCAGCGCCGCCGGCGCCGATGACGACCACGTCAAAGGCATGATCAACATAATTATAGGCCGGTGTTGTCGGGGAAGTCTCTGCCATGCCGGACATTCAGCCTCCGAACGCAATTTTTAAAAGCGCGAACACCGAAAGTGCCGCAATGAAAAACGTGAAGAATGTGTTGAGGACCAAAAGCGTGATTTTCATGCCGTCGCCATGCACGTAGTCCTCAATGACCACCTGCATGCCAAGACGCATATGATATAGCACCGAACCAATCATCAGGATCATCAAAACGGTGACCAGCGGATTGGCAAGCACGTCGCGCACGCCGTCGTAGCCGGCGCCATTCAGCGATATCAGCAGGCCTGTGAAGAAAAGCACCAGTGGAACATTGGCGATTGCGGTAAGGCGCTGGCGCCAGAAATGGTCCGTGCCGTCGCGGGCCGAACCACGTCCGCGAACCTTGCCGAGCGGTGTACGTAAATCGACCATCAGTTTCTCCTCAGCGCATCATATATCCGGCGATCCACACAAGGATCGTCAAGGTGATGGAACCGGCAATCGTCAGCCAGGCCAGCCTGGTTGACATTTCCTTGTCAAAAAGGGCGCCTGTGTCCCAGATTAGGTGCCGAATACCGCCAAGAGTGTGGTGGATGAGCGCCCAAGTGTAGCCAAACAGGATCAGGCGGCCGAAAATCGAGCCGAAGAAACCGTCGACCATGTCAAAATAGTCAGGCGATGCCGCGGCAGCAACGAGCCACCACGCGACCAGCAGCGTTCCGAAATAAAGCGCTGCTCCGGTTATGCGATGCCCAATTGACATCATCATGGTCGGGCTTAGCTTGTAGATGCTCAAATGCGGCGACACTGGCCGTGGTCGCATTGCAGTATTTTTGCTCAACACTTCCTCCGTGCGGCCCATTCGACCGCCGCTGCTTCAGTCTGGCGGCCCTGTTCTAAGAGCCTTTTTGCGCTGCGTCAAAGCCTGTCATGCAATCCGTTTTGGACAAATTTGCCGGAAAGGAACAACATCAGCATCTAAATCGATTTATCAAATATTTGCAGCTGGTTAGAGCGTATCCGGTTTAAATCATCACCGTTTGCAGGCGATTGGCCGCTTGCCCGTAACAAACCACAGCGCCTCACCGCGGTCGATAACCAGGGCATAAGGCGGCGTGCCATAGCGGGCTGATTGGCCGGGCGGAGACGCGGGAAGCCGGGTTTCGATACCGCGTGGACTGACGACATCGACCGAACCACCCAGCCTTCGAACGGTCAGGCGTCCATCGCTGCCGCAATTATAGACTGACCGGCTGCCTGACCCCAGCTCAGTGCTGACCGGTATGCTTGCGACACAGCCGGACAATGCCACAGCCAAACCTGCGGCAAAAACGCCTCCAAAACTCCAAAAATGCCTGATGGTCACGCCTTACTCACTCAACACTGGCCCTCGTCAGCGCTGCACTTGCCGCAAAGACATCAAAAGATCAACCGGTATGGTCTCCATTCGCATCAAAATGGCCATTTCGAAGCTAGCGACGGTCAGAGCGCGTTAACCATCTTTGTTAATAGCGGTAAATGGCGAATATCACCCTTTAAAACTGATTAACAAATGATTAACTTCACCGGTGAGGAGGCTGCGACCATTCCATCTCGGGCAAAGCGATTGCGCCCGGCAAAGGAGGACGCGCCATGCGTTTCAGTTTACGAGTTTTTGCTTTGCCGCTTTCAGTGGCAGCATTGTTTTTTGCCACCGCTACCGGACAGGCTCATCAGCGGGTTTATGCCGATAGCTACGGGAATCTGATTGTCCACAGCCCGTCCGGACACAAGCAGATCATCGTCGGAAAGGGTCATCTTGCCGACGATGTGCGCGCTGAAATCGGTGAACCGGTGATCCTCTACGGTCATAGCCGGGATGGCGGGCGCTATTATGAACAAAGCGCCGGTGCCGGTCACGACTATTTCCACCAGTCGCACGGTGCATCCTGTTCGCCTCACGTGGTGCTGAAGGGCCGTGCCTTCATGTATGGCATCAATCGCGGAGAGTCGGCGAACATCAGCAAATACTGCCGCTGACCGGATGACAGAAAAACAATGGCCTCGGGGTTCTGCCCCGAGGCCATTGGCTATTCCCACTCGCGAATGTCGACAAAATGCCCGGCGATTGCCGCCGCGGCAGCCATGGCCGGCGACACCAGATGGGTGCGGCCCTTAAAGCCCTGGCGGCCTTCGAAATTACGGTTTGACGTGGAAGCGCAACGTTCGCCGGGCTTTAACCGGTCGTCATTCATGGCCAGACACATGGAACAGCCCGGTTCGCGCCAGTCAAAACCGGCCTCAATGAATATTTTGTCGAGACCTTCGGCCTCAGCCTCGGCTTTGACCAGACCCGATCCCGGAACGATCATGGCATCGACGCTGTCTGCCACCTTTTTTCCATCAACGACTTTGGCGACGGCGCGCAAATCCTCAATGCGTCCATTGGTGCATGAGCCGATGAACACCCGGTCGAGTTCGATATCGGTAATTTTGGTTCCCGCAGTCAGGCCCATATAGTCGAGTGCGCGCTGTTTCGATGCGCGCTTGTTTTCATCCTCGATTTTCACCGGGTCTGGAACCGCTCCGGTAACCGAAATGACATCCTCCGGCGAAGAACCCCACGAGACGATTGGCGGCAGATTGGCTGCATCCAGCTTGACGATTGAATCGAATTCGGCGCCCTCATCGCTGTGCAAAGTCTGCCAATAGGCCATGGCCATCTCCCAGGCTTCGCCCTTCGGTGCGCGTGGCCGGTCCTTGATATACTCGAACGTCTTTTCATCAGGCGCGATTAGCCCGGCCCTGGCGCCGCCTTCGATTGTCATATTGCAGACGGTCATGCGGCCTTCCATCGACAGAGCGCGGATTGCCTCGCCGGCAAACTCGATCACATGGCCGGTACCGCCGGCGGTGCCGATTTCACCGATAATCGCCAGGATGATGTCCTTGGCGGTCACACCCTCGGGCAGCGCACCATCGACCTGGACCAGCATGTTCTTTGCCTTTTTCTGGATCAATGTCTGGGTCGCCAGCACATGCTCGACCTCCGACGTGCCGATGCCATGGGCGAGCGCCCCAAAGGCGCCGTGGGTTGAGGTGTGGCTGTCACCGCAGACGATGGTCATGCCGGGAAGCGTAAATCCCTGCTCCGGACCAACGATGTGGACGATGCCCTGACGAATGTCGTTCTCGTTAAAATACTCGACATTGAATTCTGCGGCATTCCTGGCCAATGCCTCGACCTGGATGCGGCTTTCCTCGTTTTTGATGCCATTTGCCCTGTCGGGCGAGGTCGGCACATTGTGATCGACCACGGCGAGCGTCTTTTGCGGATGCCGCACACTGCGGCCGGTCATGCGCAATCCCTCAAAGGCCTGCGGGCTGGTCACCTCGTGCACCAGATGCCGGTCGATATAAAGCAGACAAGTTCCGTCTTCCTGCGTATCGACCACATGGTCGGCCCAGATCTTGTCATACAGCGTGCGCGGTGCGGTCATCGCGTTGTTCCCCAAAAGTTTTCCGGTGTTGGAGCATATTTGCTCGAAACCGGTCATATGCACCCGGCGGATGCGGTCGTCAAGAAAACCGGCTCCGTTCCGTGTAAATGATGGCTTTCCTCATTGATGCCGCATTCGTAGGCTGTCTTGCCGCTCGCCTGGAACCGGATTAAAGAGCATGGCCTCACGGCGGAAATTCATTGGTGCATTGTTCGCGACATCCTGCGTGGTCGGTGCCTCCACGGTGGTTACGCCAACCATCTTCGCCGAGCCCCGACGCCTAGCGGCAGCCGGCTGGGCCAAAAAGCTGGTCGAGGCAGCGGCGGCCCAGATCGGCGAGACCGTTATTTACGATCCCGCCTATGCCGGGCTCGACTATCCCGGCGGAGATATTTCACGGCAGCGAGGGGTATGCACCGATGTCGTCATACGTGCTTATCGCGATGCGTTCGACATTGATCTTCAAAAGCTCGTTCATGAGGATATGAAGCAAAATTTTGCGACCTATCCGAAGATTTGGGGGCTAAAACGCCCGGACCGCAACATCGACCACCGGCGCGTTCCCAATCTTGAGACGTTTCTAACCCGCGCCGGTGCGCGGCTGGAAGCCTCGTCCGATGAGGCGAAGTTTCTGCCGGGCGATCTGGTTTCGCAGATGCTGCCGGGCAACCTGCCCCACATCGCAATTGTGTCGGACCAACAGGCTACGGATGGCGAAACACCATTGGTGATCCATAATATCGGTTCGGGAACCAAAATAGAAAATCGCCTGTTTGCATTTACGCAGACCGGGCATTTCCGCTTTCCGCCCGAACTAGTGGGATAGGGCACGTCCGGCAGAATGGCTCCGTTTGAGCGAAAAATGCTCTAGAGCAATTGGAAGCGGTATGTCAGCATAAATCCGTTTAAACGCCATTGCCGCCCGAACCATTGCTGCCGGTATTCACGCATGAAACGGGGATGATGAAATTCAGTTAGGAAGCCGCCAGCCCGGACAAAGCCAGGCAACAAAAAACCCGGATTGCTCCGGGTTTCGATGAATTCAGATATTAAAACAGCGGCTATTCGGTCTTGGCTGCCTCTTCGCTGGCAGCCTCAGCCGCTTTTGCGGCGGCTTCTTCAGCGGCTTTCTCTGCTGCCAGAGCCTGCGCTGCGGCGACTTTTTCGGCCTCCAGACGCGCCTTTTCATCGGCCAGCGCCTGACGCTCGGCGTCGTTCAGCTTCTTGGCGCGGGCGCCGGTATTCTCGGTGATGCGGGCCGATTTGCCGCGGCGTTCGCGCAAATAATAAAGTTTCGCGCGGCGAACCTTACCCCGGCGAACGACATCAACGCCTTCAACCAGCGGTGAATAGATCGGGAACACGCGCTCAACGCCTTCGCCGTATGAAATCTTGCGTACCGTGAAATTTTCATGCAACCCGGAGCCGGCACGCGCGATGCACACACCCTCATAGGCCTGAACACGGGTGCGGGTGCCCTCGGTCACGCGGACCTGAACACGGACCGTATCGCCGGGTGAAAAATCAGGCAGTTTGCGCTGGGCTTCGATCTTTGCGGCCTGCTCGGCCTCAAGCTGACGAATGATGTCCATCGTCTCGGTTCCTTTTGTTCTTTGTTTGAACAGCCAGAGCGCCCGGCCCTTGCCAGCAGGTCTGATAACCGAGCCGCTTGGCAATGCCTTTGCATTTTCATGCGCCGGCAGGGGCGTATTCACCATCCATCATTGACGGATCCTCGGGGATTGTCTCCCGATTGGATGGCGGCTCATACACATTTTTACAGCGCTTGTCACCCCTGAAACGGTCAAGTGTCGCTTTTCCCGCTGGGCTTGAGCCCGTCCGTCAGGTCGGGCCGGCGCGCCCGGGTAAGCATCAACGCCTGCTCATGACGCCATTTGGCAATCTTCCCGTGATTGCCTGAGGTCAGCACTTCGGGAACTGCCTGCCCCTCAAACGTCTGCGGTCTGGTGTAATGGGGATGTTCCAGAAGGCCGTTTTCAAAGCTTTCCTCGGTCCCCGACTGCTCGTTACCCATCACACCGGGCAACAGGCGCACAATCGCATCCAGCAAAACAACCGCGGCCGGTTCGCCGCCTGAAAGAACGTAATCGCCAACGGAAACCTCCTCCAGGCCGCGCGCATCGATCACCCGCTGGTCGACGCCTTCAAACCGTCCGCAGACGATGATCGCGCCTGGACCCGTGGCGAGTTTGCGCACACGCGCCTGGGTGAGTGGTTCGCCGCGCGGGCTCATCAGCAGTCTTGGACGCGGATCGTCTTCCCGCGCCGCGCTGTCTATGGCGGCAGCCAGAACGTCAGCGCGCATGACCATGCCGGCACCGCCACCGGCCGGCGTATCATCGACCTGCCTGTGTTTGCCGGTGCCGAAATCCCTGATCTGGACGGTATTGAGTGACCAGTCGCCGCGTTCAAGCGCCTTGCCGGAGAGTGACATGCCGAGGCTTCCCGGAAACATGTCCGGATAAAGCGTGAGGATGGTGGCCTGAAATGTCATTGGTCGTCACCTTCATCATCGGCCAGCCCGGCTGCGGCCGGATCGATGACAATCGTGCCGGCACCGGGATCGATAATGGGAACCGCCGCTTTGGAAAAAGGGATCATGACGCTTTTGCCGCCGCCGGCTGCAAGTTCCAGCATGTCTCCACCGCCAAAATCATGGATGGCCGAAACCCTGCCATACCGGCCACCGCGATCATCGACCGCGCTAAGCCCGATCAGGTCGGCATGAAAAAATTCCTCCTCGCCAAGGCCCGCTGCGGATAGAGCCTCACGGGAAACGGAAAATTCGACACCATTGAGGGTTTCTGCCTGTTCACGGCCGTTTACGCCATCCAAACGTGCAATCACGACGGTCTTTGCCGCGCGGACGGTAAGCAGCCGATAGGTTTTGCCATCGGAACCGGTAAGCGGGCCATAGCTGCCGATTGCCAGCGGATCATCGGTAAACGTCTTGATGCGCAGCTCACCTTTGAGCCCGTGCGGTGCACCGCCGACGCCAAGCACAATCATCGGGGATTTGCCGTCATCCTTCATGACCAAGCGGCATAGCGGTCATGGCGCTTGCCGGCAATGGCTTTGTCAACGGCTCCGTAACGATCTGCGCTTAGCATGGTGACATGTCCGATCCCCTCATATTCATGTTGCCCAAGCTGGCCGCCGCCCGCAACGCCTGGCTAAAATCGCTCGCCAGTGAAAAGCGGCTGGCAGCGCGGACAATCGAAGCCTATGAGCGCGACACAAGGCAGTTTTTGCAGTTTCAGGCCAGCCATCAGGCAAAGCCGCTTTCGCTTGCCGATCTTGCCGTGTTGGCGCCTGCAGATTACCGCGCCTTTCTGGCAGCGCGCCGCGGTGGCGGGGCGGGCGCCAGAACACTTGGCCGCGGGCTTGCCGGCGTTCGCTCGCTGATCAAATATCTGGAACGCGAAGGTTTTGCCAATGCCGCAGGTGCTGCGGCGATGCGGGCGCCGAAACAGCCCAAATCATTGCCTAAACCACTAACCGCGGACGATGCCAGAAGAACCGTGTCGGCCTCGCAGCAACTTGATGAAGAACCATGGATCGCTGCGCGCAACGCCGCGGTGCTGACGTTGCTTTACGGCTCGGGTTTGAGAATTTCCGAAGCGCTTGGCCTTGATGGCGGCGAGATTGCCGGACAGAACTGCAAGGCAATCCGCGTCACCGGCAAGGGGGAAAAAACGCGTCTCGTGCCCCTGTTGCCGGCGGCCGTTCAGGCGGTGGCAGAATACCGGCGGCTTTGCCCCTATGACCTTCATCCGGAAACAAAGTTGTTTCGCGGCGCGCGCGGCGGCCCGCTGCAGCCGGCAATCGTGCAGCGCGCCATGCAGAAACTGCGCTCGGCGTTGAACCTGCCCGACACAGCAACACCGCATGCACTTCGTCATTCCTTTGCCACCCACCTGTTGGGCCGGGGCGGTGATTTGCGAACGATCCAGGAACTGCTCGGTCACGCCAGTCTTTCGACAACGCAAATCTACACCGAAGTCGATACCACCCGCTTGCTCGATATCTATGATTCAGCGCATCCGCGCGCCTGAAATTCACGACAATATTAAGACCGCAATTAACGAAATATCCTGACTTTACCGCTACAGGTTGAACCATGTTAAAACCAGTTGCACTTGCCGATCAGGCATCCAAGATCGCGCTCGGGTTGATTGCCCTGGCAAACTTGTTATTCGTGATTTCCGTCGCCGCCGTGCTTCTGCTCGGCATGTCAGGCGCCAGAGCTGAAACGGTTCCTGCCTGTAGTGGCGAGGACCTGCTCAGCAAGCTTGAGCGTGAAGAGCCCACCAAACTTGCCGACATCCGGCGCGAGGCTGCCAAGACGCTAAACGGCAAAGGGCTATTATGGAAGATCAAAAAGGATGGCCTGGAGCCATCCTATCTGTTTGGAACCATGCATCTCACCGATAAGCGCGTGACCAGGCTGACGGATGCGGCGCAAACCGCGTTTGACCAGTCGAACACGGTGATTATCGAGGCCACGGATGTTCTCGATGAAAAGCAGGTTGCGCTTTCACTGATGCGCCACCCGGAACTGATGATGTTGCCGGGAACGGAGACACTGAAAACGCTTCTGTCTCCCGAACAAGCCGAAATCGTCAACGCAGCGCTGACCAGGCGGGGCATTCCCCCCGGCAGTGTCATCAAGATGCAGCCCTGGATGCTGACGGCGGCGGTGTCTATTCCAGCCTGCGAATTTGCGCGGCGCAAAACCGGTCTGGCGATACTTGATGTCAAGCTGGCGGAGGACGCCCAAGCAGGCGGCAAGGCAATCGCCGGTCTTGAAACCGTCATCAGCCAGCTTCAGGCGATGGCGTCCCTGCCAACAGAATTCCACGTCAACGGGCTGGTACAGACACTTCAGCTCGGCGACAAGATCGATGATGTGTTTGAAACCATGATCGTAATTTACCAGCACGGCGAGATAGGGCTTATCTGGCCGCTTTTCCAGGCCTTGCTGCCCGCAGCGGATAGAGAAGGCTATGCCGAGTTCGAGCAGGTCATGATCACCACGCGCAATTACGGGATGGTCGAAAATGCGCAAGCCTATCTGAAAGAGGGCAATGCGTTCATCGCTGTCGGCGCGCTGCATCTGCCTGGCAAGGAAGGCATTGTGGAGTTGTTGCGCGAACAAGGTTACGAGGTGACAAGGGCGGACTGAAACCAGCCAAACACCAAATCCGGTTTGCTGGCAGGACCTATATCGCTTCGCCACGAAGCAGTCTTGGCGCCGAACCGGACAGCCCCGATGCTTGACGGATAAAGAATGATTTAAGGGGCGGCACACGGTCGACAAGGCCGAGCCCGACATCGCGCAACACTCTTAATGGCGATAAATCATTGGAGAACATCCGGTTTAAAACGTCAGTCGTCACGCCCATCTGAACCGTGTCGAAACGCCTCCAGCGCTGATAGCGCTCCAGCACGTCAAGCGCGCCGATATCCTGGCCAAGCCGGTCTGCCTCCACAATGGTTTCGGCCAGCGCTGCACTATCCCTGAAGCCGAGATTGAGTCCCTGCCCGGCGATCGGATGAATACCATGGGCTGCATCGCCGGCCAGCGCGAATCGCGGTTTCACATAGTCCCGGGCCAGTTTCAGGCCGAGCGGCCAGGCCCGTGGTTTGTCCAGCACCTCGATAGCGCCGAGTTTCAACCCGAAGCGCATTTCCAGTTCGCTTTCAAAAACCATCGGATCTTCTGCAACCAGCCTGTTGGCGTCCCTTGTCCGCTCGGTCCACACGATGGAGGATTTGTTGCCGGTGAGCGGCAGAATTGCGAACGGGCCTGCGGGCAGAAAATGTTCCTCAGCGCGGCCATTGTGCGGCCGTTCATGGGCTACCGTGCAGACGATGCCCGACTGGTCGTAGTCGAAGTCGACTGTCTTGATGCCGGCCATGTCGCGCAGCCGCGAACGGACACCATCGGCCGCCACCAGAAGTCTTGCCGCGATCATCCTGCCATTTGCCAGCGAAACGGAAACCGACGCGGGTTGCGTATCGAATGCCTCAACCGCCACACCCTCAATCAAGGTAATTCCAAGATCGGCGGCACGGTTGCGCAGCGCACCGTTGGTCGCCGTGTTCGGCACCATATGGGCAAAGGCTTCGCCCGGCGCAACGTCGCCATCAAAGGTCAGGAAAACCGGACGCACGGGATCTAAGGTACGCGAATCGGTGACAATCATTTCGGTGATAGGCTGCGCTTGCGGCAAAATATCCTCCGCACACCCCAGTTCCGTCAGCATGCGCATGGCCGCCGCAGCTATGGCCGATGCGCGGCTATCATTTTGCCAGACGCCTTGCGGCGCGGCATCAACGACGGCAACCGCCAGCGAGGGCCTGGCCGAAGCGATGGCAACGGCTGTTGCCAACCCCACATAGCCCGCACCGGCGAACAGGATGTCATACTGGTCTGCATGTTTCATTTCATCTGAACGTTTGGCCATGATCTAGTCCGCTTTCCGGCTTGACAGCATCAATGCTTCCTGTTCGAACCGGCGGCCTAAATTTTTCCCGATTAAAGGAACTGGCCATGTCGGCTGCAATGCAGGAACTTTTGGATATTCTCGACCTCGAACCGCTTGAGCGCAACCTGTTTCGTGGTCGCAGCCCCAAAGTTACCTGGCAGCGGGTGTTTGGCGGACAGGTGGTCGGTCAGGCCCTCGTCGCCGCGCAACGCACCGTCCCCGCCGACCGCTTTGTTCATTCACTGCACGGCTATTTCATGCGGCCCGGCGACCCATCAATCCCGATTGTCTACGAGGTCGATCGCATTCGCAACGGGACATCCTTCACCACACGCCGTGTCGTTGCCATTCAGCACGGCCATGCGATTTTTTCGCTCGAAGCATCGTTTCATATCGATGAACAGGGCCTGGAGCATCAGTTTGAAATGCCCGCCGATGTGCCGGAACCAGATAGCTTGCGAAACCGGCAGGACCTGATTTCCGACAGTTCCATTTCAATGCCGGAACCGATCAGGAAATTCTGGGAGCATGATCGGCCGATCGATATGAAACCGGTGATGCTGGAGCACTATATCAGCCACAAGAAACTGCCACCGCGCCAGCAGGTCTGGGTGCGAGCGACCGGGCCAGTGCCCGATGACCGGGCGTTGCAGGCTGCCGTTCTTGCTTACCTGTCGGATATGACGCTGCTGGACACATCGACATTTCCGCATGGCAAAGCGGTTTTCGACCGCGATATTCAGCCAGCGAGCCTTGATCATGCGATGTGGTTTCATCGCCCGCACAATCTTGACGGCTGGCTGCTTTACGATCAGGACAGCCCGTCAACATCGGGAAGCCGGGGGTTCAATCGCGGCCAGCTTTATGGCCTGGACGGCACACTGATTGCTTCGGTAGCCCAGGAAGGGCTGATCCGCCCGAGAAAGACGCCTCGAAAATAGGCACAGTTCTATCTATGCCTATTATTTGGGCATTAATGGCATTCCAACTATAAGCTGCATTGGCCAGCTTATATATTTATCTATAAATTTCATACGCTTAGTGCAGTGCACACAAACTGGCACGGTACTTGAATAGATCATCCCATCATTTTGAACTGCGCGTCACTCCACATCTGTGGCGAGTACCAACAGGGCGAAATATAGGACAGGGTATATGAAATTCATCACCGCAATAATCAAACCGCACAAGCTCGACGAGGTTCGCGAGGCGCTAACGTCGATTGGCGTGCACGGGCTGACCGCGACGGAGGTCAAAGGTTTTGGCCGCCAGAAAGGACATACCGAGATCTATCGGGGGGCAGAATACCTCGTCAGTTTCCTGCCAAAAATAAAAATCGAAATCGCCGTTACAGCGGAGCTGGCAGATCAGGCTGTCGAAGCAATCACAAATGCGGCCCATACAGGCCACATCGGTGACGGCAAGATATTCGTATTTTCACTTGAACAGGCTGTCCGCATTCGCACCGGCGAGACCGGTCAGGACGCACTTTGAGAAACAGGGGACTATCGAAGATGAAACTTCCAAAACTGAGATCAATGGCAATTGCACCAGCGGTGCTTTTGTCGAGCGCTCTTCCGGCTCTTGCGCAAGATGCGGTGCCAGACAAGGGCGATACAGCATTCATGATGCTTGCCACCATTTTGGTGCTGCTCATGATTATTCCGGGCCTGGCGCTGTTTTATGGCGGGCTAATGCGCGCCAAGAACATGCTCTCGGTGCTGATGCAATGTACGATGATAGGCGCCGTAATGATGATCGTTTGGGTCGTTTACGGCTACTCATTTGCGTTTGGCGGGTCGACAAGCGCATTTTTCGGCGGTTTCGGAAAATTGTTCCTTGCTGGTGTGACGCCGGAATCCACTGCCGCCACGTTCACCGATGGTGTCGTCATTCCGGAATTCGTATTTATCTGCTTCCAGATGACATTTGCCGCCATTACTCCGGCACTGATCGTTGGCGCGTTTGCGGAAAGGATCAAATTTTCCGCGGTGATGCTGTTTTCCATTCTCTGGGTTACCTTTGTTTATTTCCCGGTCGCTCACATGGTCTGGGACGGCGCCGGGCTGATCTTCAATATGGGCGCACTTGACTTTGCCGGCGGCACGGTCGTTCACATCAATGCAGGTTTTGCCGGTCTGATTGGCTGTATCATGGTCGGTAAACGCGAAGGCTATGGCCGTGACATGCTGGCGCCGCATTCCATGACGCTGACATTGGTCGGTGCGGCCATGCTCTGGATTGGCTGGTTCGGCTTTAACGTCGGCTCCAATCTCGAGGCCAATGGCGGTGCCGGGCTGGCGATGATCAATACGTTCATGGCAACCGCCGGAGCAATCGTCGGCTGGTCGGCCGTTGAAGCGATGTCCCGTGGCAAGGCCTCCCTGCTGGGTGCCGTTTCGGGCATGATCGCCGGACTTGTTGCAGTGACACCGGCTGCCGGTTCCGTTGGTCCGGTCGGAGCGATCGCGCTTGGGTTAATCGCATCGGTGATTTGCTACTATTTCGTTTCGGTAGTCAAAATCCGCTTTGGTTACGACGACAGTGCCGACGTATTCGGCATTCATGGTATCGGCGGTATCGTCGGCGCGGTTGGAACCGGTATCTTCACCAGCGGATCGCTTGGCGGCATCGGGGATGCCGACTTCTCGATTGCAAGTCAAACCTGGATCCAGATCCAGGCCGTGCTGATCACGATTGCATGGTGTGGTGTCGCTTCAGTAATCCTGTTTAAGATCACCGATCTGGTTGTCGGATTGCGCCCAACCAAAGAAGACGAACAAATGGGTCTCGACCTCGCTTCACACGGCGAAGCCGCGTATCACAGCTAAAAATATCCATTTTTGATAAACAAAACCGGCGGGGATGCACCCGCCGGTTTTTTTGTGAGCGTATTCGGTTTATATAGGATCGGTTCAGCTTCCCGGGCGTTTTGCGGTTGCCTGGAAACGCGATAACGCCTGTACCCGCTGGAACTATTGAAGCATTTTTCGCACATATGATTCTGTTCGGGCGAAAAATGCCCTGGATCGTGGTCGGGATTTGGTAATATGATTGCAAAAAGGCTCGCGCGCACCAATCGGTTGGTAGGAATATTTTGCGGACCAAAACGTTGACGCATTAACCAAGGCTATTTCTCCGGGGCACAATAATGGATGCACGACCGACCAAGCTCCGAATATTGGACGCCGCCGAAAATATGGTCAGAAGACGCGGTTTCAATGGGTTCAGCTATGCCGACGTTGCAGACGCCATTGGCATAAAGAAAGCCAGCCTGCACCATCACTTTCCGGCCAAAATGGATTTGGGGCTCGCACTTGTCGAACGCTATTACAGTTCAGTCCTAAATAACCTTGAAGAGATCGATCGATCGAGTGACGGAACGCTGGCCAAGCTTAACCAGTATTCACAAATGTACGTAGAGTCATTCCAAGAAAATCAAATGTGTCTTTGCGGCATGCTGGCGGCGGAACATGAAGCGATATCACAGGAAATGCAAAGTGCGATTGAAGTCTTTTTTGACAAGCAGGAAGCCTGGTTGCAAGAGGTCCTGACCGTCGGTCGCCAGAGCGGAGAACTCACCTTCAGCGGGCCTGCTTCACAACATGCCAGAATTATTATCACAACGTTTCAAGGCGCGCTGCTGATCGCAAAGTCCCTAAATTCACCTGAGCGAATTACAACCGCGTCCCATCTCATTGAAACATATCGGCGCAAGACATAACAGGCGCTGGGACCCGTTGACCTGACCTGTAAATTTCATCTCTGCCGAACCCCATGGTTAATGCGGTTTTAACCATCCCCTCGTTACGCTGATCGGCGAAGCTGCACCCTTTTTGCGGGCATTGTTCGTCGCAGCTTACTGACGAGGAAAGTTGTATGCGTTCTGGATTATCGGCAACATTCGGGCTGGGCTACCTGCCAAGAGGCTTGCGGGCTTTTCTGTTCAGACAGATCACGCGCCTGTTCGGGCTTTTGCTGTTGCTGGCTGTTGTGTTTGCTGCTGCAAGCCTTGCCACCTGGAATGTTTCCGATCCGAGTTTCAGCCACGCAACCGCCAATATCGTTACCAACGCGATGGGGTTTGCCGGTGCGGTTTTTGCCGATATTACCATGCAGTTTTTCGGCCTTGGCGCGGTTACCGCCCTTCTGCCAGCCGTTTTCTGGGGTGCATTTCTGGCATTGGCGCGCAGCATAGACCGCAAGCTCAAACGCGTCATCGCCTGGTTTTTTTCCGCTATCTTATTTTCAGCGATTATCGGCTGCATCACGCCACCCCCGACCTGGCCGCTGCCGTCCGGTCTTGGCGGGGTTTTCGGCGATATGGTGCTCAAGGTTCCAGCACTGGCCACCGGAGCGTACCCGACTGGTTGGCCAGCAGCGCTGCTTGGCGTTTTGTTACTCGCACCTGCCGTCTGGATGTTTAGCTTTGGCGCTGGAATTCTTGATCGCCGCGAACCGCAGGAAGCCGAACCGGAGCGCGAGCCTGTCGAAATTCATAACGACCCGCTGTTTGATGAGGATGCAGACGCCGGCGGCGGCAATTTGTTGCTCGGGGCGCTGACCCATTGGTGGTATTCGGCCCAGGCGCTGGTTCATCGCCGCTGGAACTGGCGCAACAAGACGGCTAGAGGCGGGTTACCGCGTCTGGCCGGTGCCGGCTACGACGGCGATCTGAGTGATCTGGTGGTTGCTGCACCTAAAGGCAGGATCGAACCCGAATTCGATGAGATGCCCGGCATGCCGCAACCGGCTGATCCGTTTGGCGCCGGGTCTGATGAGGATTTTGCGGCCGCCGAGGGCGACGCTTCAACCACGGCCCGTATCGATCAACCCGCACCGCGGCCCAAGCCCGGAACACGCATCGCCCGCGAGGCGCAGACATCGCTTATCCGCTCCAGCGAATTCGAAATGCCGTCCTTGCATTATCTAAGCGAAGTCAAAGCAGCGGCAAAGAGTGCTGCCATGTCCAAGGATGCATTGGAACAAAATGCCCGGCTTTTAGAAGGCGTGCTGGAGGATTTTGGCGTCAAGGGCGAGATCATCCATGTCCGGCCGGGGCCCGTGGTGACGCTTTACGAACTGGAACCCGCACCCGGCATCAAATCCTCCCGTGTCATCGGCCTTGCCGACGACATTGCCCGTTCCATGAGCGCGATCGCCACCCGTGTCGCAGTCGTTCCCGGTCGCAACGCCATCGGCATCGAATTGCCGAACGCCGATCGCGAGACCGTGTATCTGCGCGAAATTCTGGCAAGCCGCGACTATGAAAACATGAAGGCCAAGCTCGGCCTGGCGCTCGGCAAGACCATTAATGGCGAAGCGGTGATCGCCGATCTGGCCAAGATGCCGCATGTCCTCGTTGCCGGCACCACCGGCTCGGGCAAGTCGGTCGCGATCAACACCATGATCCTGTCGCTGCTTTACCGCATGACGCCGGAACAATGCCGCCTGATCATGATCGATCCGAAAATGCTCGAACTGTCGGTCTATGATGGTATCCCGCATCTGCTGACCCCTGTCGTGACCGATCCGAAGAAGGCCGTCGTCGCGCTTAAATGGACCGTGCGCGAGATGGAGGACCGTTATCGCAAAATGTCCAAGGTCGGCGTGCGCAACATCGACGGCTTCAATCAGCGGGTCAAGCAGGCCGAAAAGAAGGGCGAGCGCATCAGCCGGACCGTGCAGACTGGTTTTGACCGCGATACCGGCGAGGCGATCTACGAGACCGAAGAACTCGATCTGGCGCCGATGCCCTATATTGTCGTCATTATCGATGAAATGGCCGACCTGATGATGGTCGCCGGCAAGGACATCGAGGGTGCCGTTCAGCGGCTGGCACAGATGGCGCGTGCTGCCGGCATTCACGTCATCATGGCAACGCAGCGCCCCTCGGTCGACGTCATCACCGGCACGATCAAGGCCAATTTCCCGACCCGCATCTCCTTCCAAGTTACGTCAAAGATCGACAGCCGCACCATTTTGGGCGAACAGGGTGCCGAACAGCTGCTCGGCATGGGCGACATGCTCTATATGGCCGGTGGCGGGCGCATCCAGCGCGTTCACGGTCCTTTCGTCTCCGATGGCGAGGTCGAAAAGGTCGTCCAGCACTTAAAATTGCAAGGTGTGCCGCAATATCTCGACGCGATCACCGAGGATGATGACGAGGACGGGACCGGCGGTGGCGGCAACTCCAATCTCGGCGACAGCGACGACCCATACGATCAGGCCGTGGCAGTCGTTCTGCGCGACGGCAAGGTTTCGACCAGCTACATCCAGCGTCGGCTGGGCATTGGCTACAATCGGGCCGCCTCCATCATTGAACGCATGGAAGAGGAAGGCGTGATCGGCCCGGCCAATCATGCCGGTAAACGCGAGATCCTCGTTCCGACCGAAGAAGACAAATTATAGCCCAGCTATAAACCGAGGATAAAATGCCAAAGTTGAGCCCCAATCGACCGCTAGAGACCAGCCAGAAACGGCATCGGGTCATTCGCCCCGCACAATGGAGCTTCTGGATGGAAAAACTGGTCAAACCCGCCCGGCTTGTCCGCCGCGCCACACTGCTTGGTGCTGCATTTGCGTTTTTGGTTGCCGGAGCCGCACATTTGCCAGGCGGCCAGGCCCATGCCGGCACGGCAGAGGAAATTGCCAATCAATTTTCAAGCGTCAAAACGATGATGGGCGAATTCGTTCAGTTCGGGCCGCGCGGTGAACAGACCGGCGGAAAATTCTTCATCGAACGTCCGGGCCGTATTCGTTTCAATTATGAAAAACCGTCGGCGTACCGGGTTGTCTCGGACGGCAAATCGGTTGTCATTACCAACAAGAAACTGAAAACCGCCGATCTTTACCCGCTGTCGAAAACACCGCTGAAACTGCTGCTTGACGAAAAGATCGACATTTCCGGCGACCGTGTTCAAAACGTCAAGGAAGAAGACGATCTGACGACGATTACGCTCGCCGACAAAACCGTTTTCGGCAATTCGACCATCACCATGATGTTCGACCCCAGTAACAACGAGCTTCGCCAGTGGACGATCCGCGACGCACAGGGCAAGGACACGACGGTGATGATCTTCAACGTTCAGCAGGACGTTAAATTCGATCCAAAAATATTCAAGATCGATTACCGCAGGATTTCCGAAATCAATAGCCGCACCAACCGCTAGAGCGAAAACCGCTCTAACAGCTGTTACAATTCAACGGTTGTGAAGAAGCCCTATTTTAGCGGCAGGCAGATTTCCGTCAGCAGATCCTCAGGCTTTGTGTCTGCGGGATTGTTAAGATAGCGCTCAAAACAGGGTGCGTCGTCCGGTTCCCGCTTTGAATTGGGCAGCCAATGGCCGAACAGATGGTCATAGGCCACTTGGGTTTCTTCATAGGGTCCCTTGTAGGTCAACACCGCATGGTCACCGGCCTGCAAGACGGTTTCCTCAAGACCGGCGGGAAGCTTGGCATCGTCAGATACGATGAAACCGGCAGCGCTGGTAAGGTCAGCTTCCGCAACCTGGCTCGGGTCGTCAAAATACACACCGGCAATACCTCCAATTGCAGATTGCAGGTCTGGTGAATTGGCAAAGCCGAACAGCTTTTCAAAGCTTTGGCCAATCCCGGTATAGGGTCCTTTATGTGCGATTGTGGCCAGCCGCTGGCTGGGTAGTGCGCGTATTTGTACATCAAACATTGAGTAATTTCCTCTGATTTTCAGTTCCAGTTTTTGTCCCGGCCATCCTTTTTTCCTGAACGCATTCGGGGTCATGCCAAAAAAATCCTGAAATGCCCGCGAAAAACTTTTCACGTTCGGATAGCCGACTTGCGCTGCAATTTTCTCCACGGAGCAGTCTTTTTGCAGCAATAGTTGCGAGGCGCGAAACAAGCGGAGCCGTCTGACCGCCTGCGCGCAGGTTTCTCCGGTCATGGCATGGAAAATCCTATGCCAGTGGAAGCGTGACATCGCCGCCACATCCGCCAGCGTATCGAGCGATAGATCGCCTGCTGGATTGTCATGGATATATCGCAGGACACGCAAAATACGCTTTTCGTAATTCGTTGATATCGCGCTTCTCCCTTTGCTGATTTGTTCATCATAGATCAGACGAGAACCACAAATCTTGCTCAATTAGGGCGTTTTGCGGTTCCGTTGAACCGCGACAAAGCCTGTACTCAGCTGGAACCATTGAAGCATTTTTCGCGCATATGATTCTGTTTGAGCGAAAAATGCCCTAGATGTGCTGCCGTCCATCTAGCCATGACGTTGCAATGCTGTTTGGCTCCTATTGGATAAGGCCTCGGGCGGTACCAGGCTTAAAATAAGCCGGATTTCTGTAGACGACCATCATATCAGCGCTTTTGCAGCCTTGCGCCATCAGCGCCGGCCTGCCAGTTTCTCCCTACCCTGTTGCCGGACTGCACCTCATGCCCTTTTCAATCGCCACCTGGAACATCAACTCCGTGCGCCTGCGCATGCCGCTGGTCGAGCATTTTTTATCGACACACAGTCCCGATATTCTCTGCCTCCAGGAAACCAAGTGCCCGAACGATCTGTTTCCCTTCGAACCGCTTAAAGCGCTCGGCTATGACCACATCGAGATTCATGGCCAGAAGGGCTATCACGGCGTGGCGACCATATCGCGCCGGCCGATCAAAGCGGTCGAGCGGCGCGATTTCTGCAAGATGGGCGATACCAGACATCTTTCGGTTGAAGTCGAAGCCGGCGGCAAGACCGTTCTGCTGCATAATTTTTATGTGCCGGCCGGCGGTGATGTGCCGGATACCGGCAAGAACCCGAAATTTCGCCACAAGCTCGACTTTCTGGACGAGATGCGGGCGATCAGCGCTGAAGCTTCTCCATCGTCAGCATCCGTTCTGGTCGGCGATCTGAACATCGCCCCCCTTCAGGAGGATGTCTGGTCGCACAAGCAATTGTTGAAGGTGGTGAGCCACACGCCGGTGGAAACCGAAACGCTGGAAGATCTGCGCATCCAGGGCGGATGGGCTGATCTGATGCGTGCGCATATCCCGCCGCCGGAAAAGATTTTTACCTGGTGGAGTTACCGGGCACGCGACTGGGCCCTGTCGGATCGCGGGCGGCGGCTCGATCATATCTGGTCATCGGACAATCTTGCAGGCGATTTGACATCAATTGACGTGTTGCGCGATGCGCGCGGCTGGGACCGCCCGTCCGACCACGTGCCGGTCATCGCGACATTCGGGTTCGAGTGACACCTCGAAAGACTTATACCTCGCCCCAATGCTGTTTCATGCACACGTTAAGCAACCACCCTGCCGGGGGAGTCTTGAGCGCATCCGGTTTAAATGGATCGCAATGGAAAAACTCCCGGCGCGGCAAAATCAAAATGCCGCGCCGCGCTTGCTTCACAGCACAACGACCCTGGTTCCAAGCGGCACCCGCTCGTAAAGGTCAATCACATGCTCATTGACCATACGGATGCATCCGTTGGACACTGACTGGCCAATGGTCCATGGCTGCGTCGTGCCATGGATCCGATAGTAGGTGTCGCGACCGCCCCTGTAGAGATAAAGCGCCCGGGCGCCGAGCGGATTGCTGGGGCCGCCGGGCACGCCTTTGGCATAGCGGGCATATTTTTTGGGCTCTCGCCGGATCATATTGTCGGTCGGACGCCAGCTTGGCCATTCCGCCTTACGCTTGATCGTCGCACCACCTTTGAAAGACCGCCCGGCCTTGCCAACCCCGACACCATAGCGGCGCGCATGTGAACGCGTTTCAACCAAATAGAGGAAGTGGTTTGCCGGATCGACAACGATCGTACCCGGTTTATATCCCTTAAACCGGACCCGCTTCGGCTTGTACCTTGATTTGACTTTGAAGTTGCGGAACTTCTTTGTGTGGTGAGCTTCAGCCGTAATCGGTGTTGTGGCCAATAGCGCAGCCACGCCGCCAAGCAGCATGTTTCTTCTGTTGATCATGATAAGCCCTCAATTAAGGCGTTTTGCGGTTTCTTTGACCCGCAACAACGCCTTTATCCGCTTGGAAACATTGAAGCATTTTTCACACATGTGATTCTGTTTGGGCGAAAAATGCTTTAATCTGTCTGACATTTTCGAAATCGCCGGTTCGGCGTTCATTATCAGGCGATCAAATGATGGGCGGCCGGAACAAGCTCCAAGAAAGATTGACTATTTCCGACACAACAGGGACGGCGGCTGAGGCCGTCTGCGGTTCAGGCATCCGCATATCATCGCTTTGCAGGAAGGTCTGTACATCCGAATGGCATGGGAACCCGAAATCCATAAGAGTGTCAGGCATATTGCTGCAGCACCTGCCGATGGCAGCGGTGGGAGGTATATTCTTCACAGCAATTGCCAGAAGGGTGCCGGAATAGCCATTCAACTCGATTTGTTCACCGCTCCGACCGCTGGCAAAGGCTGCCACCGTCAGACCAAGGCACATCAAAACAAACGCAGTGAACAGTGTTTTCATAGCCATCGCTTAGTGTAGATCACATCAAAATACCGGAAACAGCGTCATTTTCCCATATTGGTGCCCTTCACGAACGTGTGATTGGAGCGGTATTGATCAACTCAGAGCCATTCCGCCCATCCGGCAGACTTCGTCCCACTCATCCTCGGCGACCGGCTGAACCGAAAGCCTGGAATTGTTGACCAGCACCATGCCCGACAATTTCGGATTGGCCTTGATGTCAGCCAGCGTCACAGGGTTGGGCAAAGCCTCCAGCGCACGGATATCGACGCATTCCCAGCGCACATCGTCGGTGGTCGAATCGGGATGAGCAAGGGCACAGACCTCAACAATGCCGACCACGCTCGTTTCCTTGACCGAATGATAGAAGAAGCCACAATCGCCGATCTTCATTTCACGCATATTGTTGCGCGCCTGATAGTTGCGAACACCATCCCATTCCTCGCCGGCGTCGCCCTTTTTCACTTGATCATCCCAGGACCAGGTGCCCGGTTCGGATTTAAACAGCCAGTAGGCCATGATGACATTCTCCCGTCTTTTTGGATGCACTCATGCCTGCTCGGCTTTGAGCGGCCGGCTCATCAGCCCTAAGATCGCATCTTTGATCGCAATCTTGCCGGCAAGCACAGCACTTACCGCAGTGATGATTGGCGCGTCTATGTTTTCCCTGCAAACGATTTTCGCCGCAATTGCTGCAGTTGCCACACCTTCGGCCAGGGGCAGCCCGTCCGTTGGTTCATTGCGTCCCAAAGCCAGGCCATAGGCAAAATTGCGTGACTGTGCTGAACCGCAGGTCAAGATGAGGTCGCCGAGACCGGACAGGCCCATCATTGTTTCCGGCCTGGCGCCAAAGGCCGCACCAACGCGGCGCAGTTCGACAAACCCCCTTGTTGTCAGCGCTGCCTGCGCGCTGGCGCCAAGGCCGGCGCCGGCAACGATACCCGATGCTATCGCCAGAACGTTTTTCAAGGCGCCGCCGATTTCAACGCCACGCAGATCATCGCTCGAATAACAGCGCAAATGCGGTGCAGTCAGAACATGCGACAATTTTTGCGCCAGGGCCGCATCTTTTGCTGCCACCGTAACGGCGGTCGGCAATCCACGCGCCACATCGGTGGCAAAACTCGGTCCAGACAAGGCGCTGACCGATGCCTTCGGCAGCAATTCGTGAGCAATATCAGAGGGCAGTTTGCCGGTGTCGCGTTCAATGCCCTTGGCACAAAGAACAATCGGACTAGCGCCCGGAATATCCGGCAAAACCGCCTCGATTACCTGACGCATGATTTGGGTTGGAATTGCGATTAATACATAGTCGGCGCCGTTCAAGGCGTCCTTCGCCGATAGCACCGCCCGCAGATTTCCTGCAAGACTGATACCCGGCAGATAGCGGAAATTCTCATGTGAGGCATTGATCTGGGTGACAATTTCATTGTCACGTGCCCACAAAACCGTCTCGTTTCCCGCCAGACACTGGCTGTGTGCCAGCGCAGTTCCCCACGCACCGCCACCGAGAACCGCTATCCTGCCGCACGGTTTTTCTGCCTTACTCACGCTTTCACCCCTCGTTTTCCAGATCCGAGCACTGGTTTTGCCAGTTCGTCAAGGGGCCAGCGGGGCCTGGGCGCAACCGCCATCGTGTTGCCGCACGTCTGGCCTGCGAGCATGCGTTCGATTGCAGCATAGGCGATCATGGCGCCATTGTCAGAACATAGCGATAGGGGCGGTGCGATAAACCGGAAACCAGCTTGCAGACTAACCGATTCAAGGACGGCCCGGATCGGCTGATTGGCCGCAACCCCGCCGGCGGCAACCAATACGGGCTTTTCTTCGCCCGGGAATTCGCTTTGAAACCGCGTCATGCTTTTCAAAACACGATCGGAAAGCGTTTCGCACACTGCTTTTTGGAAAGAGGCGCAAATATCGGCAACATCCCGATCCGATAGCGGTGCAATCGTGGTTGCTGCCCTGCGAACCGCGGTCTTAAGCCCCGAAAAGGAAAAATCCGGGCGGTCTTCCCCCTTCAGCGGACGGGGAAACGCAAACCGGCCTGCATTGCCCGACTGCGCCGCTTTTTCAACACTCGGGCCCCCAGGATGCGGCAGGCTTAACAGTTTGGCTGTCTTGTCAAACGCCTCACCAAGCGCGTCGTCGATGGTGCTGGCATAGCGCCGGTAGCGACCGATGCCCTCAACAGCGATGATCTGGGTATGTCCGCCTGAAACCAGAAGCAGCAGAAACGGAAATCCGATGCCGTCGGTCAACCGGGCCGTCAGGGCATGACCTTCCAGATGATTGATCGCAAAAAGCGGCTTGGACTTGGCCGCGGCGATCGCCTTTGCCTCCATCAGGCCGGCGATCAAGCCGCCGATGAGCCCGGGGCCAGCGGTCGCCGCAACCGCATCGAGCCGATCCAGCGTGGTTTCGGCGCCCGTCAATGCGCGGGCGATAATGCCATCCAGTTTTTCGACATGCGATCTGGCTGCTATTTCGGGAACCACGCCACCAAATTTTGCGTGTTCTTCAATCTGGCTGAACACGATGTTGGACAGAATTTTCGCCCGGCCGGTGCGACTATTGTGCGAAACAACCGCCGCTGCGGTCTCGTCACAGCTTGTTTCTATGCCAAGCACCCGGATTTCATTTGCTGTCTCGGTCATCGCCGGATTGCTGTTTTGCCATTTTCTCATTAGACAGCCGTGAATTATCACGGACAAGACAGCCGTGAGTTATCACGGACACACATCGATGCAAACAAACATCTTGAAGATCGGCACCCGCGGAAGCCCTCTCGCCCTCGCCCAGGCAGAACAGACACGCGACCTGTTGATGGCAGCGCATGGTCTGGCCGAAGACGCTTTCGAGGTCATAGTCATCTCAACCGGCGGCGACCGCATACAAGATCGCCCGCTATCCGAGGTCGGCGGCAAGGGGTTGTTCACCAAGGAGATCGAGGAGGCACTGCTCGACGGGCGGATCGACATTGCCGTGCATTCGGCCAAGGACATGCCAACCATTCTGCCTGACGGGCTGGAACTGTCGTGTTATCTGGAACGCGAAGACATACGCGATGCAGTGATCGGCCGGACCGCAAAAACGCTGGATGCCCTGCCGGAGGCCGCTGTGGTCGGCTCATCGTCGCTCCGCCGCCAGGCGCTGATCAAACGCAAGCGGCCGGATCTGAATGTCGTCATGTTTCGAGGAAATGTGCAGACAAGGCTCAGAAAGCTGGATGAGGGCATTGCTGAGGCCACCTTGCTTGCCCATGCCGGCTTAAAACGTCTCGGCCGCACCGATGTGATAACCGAACTTCTGGACGTCGACGAATTTCCGCCCGCACCCGGACAGGGCGCTATATGCATCGAGCAGCGAAGCGGCGATGACAGGATATCCGCCCTGTTGCAGCCGGTCGATCACGCCGAGACCCGTATAGCCCTTGAGTGCGAACGGGCTTTTCTTGCAGCGCTTGACGGATCGTGTCGTACGCCAATCGCCGGCCTTGCCCGTCTCGATGGCAATATCCTGGAATTCAACGGCATGATCCTGACGCCGGATGGCCAGACGGCGCATCGCATTTTTCGCGAAGGTAATACCGGTGACGCAGCCAATATCGGTTCCACCGCCGGACAAGCCGTGCGCGAAAAGGCAGGAACGGCGTTTTTCGACAGCTGGAATTGACATGCGGATTTTGGTAACGCGACCGGAACCCAGCGCCACCAGGACGGCCGAAATATTGCGTGACAGCGGCCATGACCCGGTACTATTGCCACTGAGCAGGATCATGACGGCGACACCAAACCCGGTTCCCACCACTATGGGCTTTTTGGGATTGGTGATGACGAGCACGAACGCAATTACGCACATGCCGGTGCCGCTGCACCGCCGGCTGTCGGAATTGCCGTGCCATGTCGTCGGCAACCGCACTGCCAACGAAGCGGAGGCAGCCGGCTTCGACGTGAGAACAATCGCCGATGAAACCGGCGAACTGGTCCGCAGGCTCAAAAGCAGATACGAGCCCGGCGACCGGCTAGCTTATGTATGTGGCAAGGTTCGAAAGCCCGATCTGGAGGCGGGTCTTGCCGACAACAACATCCAGACCACAGCTATTGAAGTTTACGATACGATGCAAATCAGTCATGCACCTGACTATATTCTGACGACGCTGAAAGGGCCTGATATTGAAGCCACCCTGGTCTATTCCGTCATCGCCGCACGCCAGGTGAAAGACCTTTTCATCAGCGTTGATTCTGCAAGAAGCCTACTTAAATCAAAGGTTTACTGCTTGTCTGATCGCATAGCCAAAGAATTCTTCAGCCTCTCCCACCTGGATGTCATCGTTGCGCCGTCACCAAATGAAAGCGCATTACTGTCTCTTTTAGAACGCTGACTTTACGCGGGATGCGACCAATCGGCACTTGGTCTCGCAAGCGGATGTGATAGGTATCTGACCTGAAATTTCCTGATGGAACCGCATTTGACAAATGGCGGTTCACAGACTTGTTGCGAGCCGGAGCTAAGCATGGTGAAAACCCCGCGTACGAAACACTCAAAATCGACCAGACAACCGGTGACGATCGAGTTGGAGGCGAAGGAGGAAAAGCCACAAACCGAAGCGGAGGCAGGCGCCGCGGAAACCGAAGCCGTCAACAATGATGAGACAACGAACGAAATAGGCGGCGGAACGACCGATGGACCGGTGGCCGGACCGGATGAGCCAGAGGACAGCGCGCAAGATGACAAGCAGGCGGTCGAGGATCGCCCGGGCGATCAAAACATCCCACACCAGAAAAAGCAGGGAACATCTTTTCCAAAACTGATCACGGCAGGAGTGATCGGTGCCGTGCTGGCAATTGGCGGCAATGCGGTGTTGACCACATCGGGTCTGATACCCGGCGGGCAACAGCAGGAAAGCGCCGGCATTGAAACCTTGCGCAGCGACATTGACGAACTGAAGAACAACCTCCAGGCCAGGGTCGATGCTGCCAATGGTTCCGCCCGCTCGGCAGCCGAGGAAGCGGTTTCAGCCGCTGTCGCAAACACCGACAGCCGGATTGCCTCGCTCTCTGAAGAAATCGTCGCCTTGGAGAGCGGGTTGCAACAGGTAAAAAGCGCATTGGAAACCGGCGAAGGTGGCAGCAATGCCGCATTGCAGGCTTTGAAAGACCGGCTGGATGACATTGAAGCAAAAATTGGCGCTCTTGCGGACAGTCCTGCGGAAGATGGTGCGGACGCACAAGCCCTTGCATCCATTCAGTCCGATCTTGAACGGTTACAAACAGCCGCTTCGGGTGCTGCCGATGTCACAAAGGCCAATGCCGCTTCCATCGACGCTCTAAAGAGCGAGCTGGCAGCGCTTGCCCAAAGGGTCGAACAGCAAGGCTCCAATCCTCAAGTCGCCCTTGCCATCGCGGCAGCGGCGCTGAAATCGGCCATTGATCGCGGCCAGCCATTCATGACGGAACTGGAAACCTATGCGGCGGTGGCTCCCGATGCGCCGGCAATCGGTGCACTGCGCGATCTTGCCGCAAGCGGTGTCCCAACGCGGGCGGACATCGCATCGGGGATGGGTGATGCTGCCAATGCGATGCTTGCTGCCGTCAGTACGGTGGAAGAGGATGCCGGTTTCATCGATCGTCTCATGTCCAGCGCCCAATCAGCCATCAAGGTGCGCCCGGTCGGAATGGTTGAAGGCGATGCGCCAGGCGCGATCATTGCGCGAATGGAGGTCGCCGTAAACGGAAACGATTACAAGAAAGCGCTAGCGGAATACGAGACCCTGCCTGACAATGCCAAAACGGCAGGTGCAGCGTTCGTCGCCAGGATCAACGCCCGTATGAAGGTCGATGCCCTGATTGACACCGCGCTGGCCGCGGCTTTGAAAGCCGGCTGACTAAACCATGTGGGCCCGAAAATTCCAGGTCGGAGAGTTTAATTCATGTTTCGTATTCTGATTTTCCTGATTGTCGTTTTCTGCCTCGGCCTGGGATTTGCCTGGCTTGCAGATCGTCCAGGCGAGATGGTTATCACATTTAACGGCTATCAATATCAGGTAACATTGATGGTCGCGGCGGCAGCGGCGGTCACCGTGATCGCAGCCGTTATGATCACCTGGTGGATTCTCAAAAGCATCTGGAACAGTCCACGTGCGGTCGGCCGCTATTTCCGCGCCCGGCGGCGGGATCGTGGATATCAGGCCCTGTCGACCGGGCTGATTGCCGCCGGCTCCGGCGATAGCGGGCTGGCGCGCAAGATGGGCAAACAGGCCCAGGGCCTGATGAGCGCCGATCAGGAGCCTCTCATACATCTGCTCGAGGCCCAGACGATGCTGCTTGAAGGCCGGCATGACAATGCGCGCGAAAAATTTGAGCAGATGGCGAACGATCCCGAAACACGATTGCTTGGACTGCGAGGTCTCTATCTGGAAGCGCAAAGGCTTGGAGAGGGAGAAGCAGCACGCCACTATGCCGAGCAGGCCGCCGAGGCCGCCCCGCAACTGACATGGGCATCCAATGCGGCGATCGAAACCCAGACAATCAGCGGCAATTGGGACGCTGCAATGAAACTCGTCGCGACCCAGGCGTCAACCAAACAGATTTCCAAGGAAGAGGCCGCCCAGCGCCGCGCCGTCCTTCTGACCGCCAAATCCATGGCGAGCCTGGATATCGACACCACCGCCGCGCGAAGCGCCGCATTGGAGGCCAGCAAGCTGGCGCCCGAATTCGTTCCTGCCGTGCTGGCGGCCGGACAGGCGCTGTTGCGCAATGACGAAATTCGAAAAGCCACCCGGCTACTGGAAAACAGCTGGAAAAAATCGCCGCATCCGGAAGTCGCAGACCTTTATATTCATGCCAGGGCGGGCGATTCGACCCATGACCGCCTGAAACGGGCCCGGCGGCTGGAAAGTTTGAAAAAGAACCATGTTGAATCGGCGCTCGCGGTCGCGCGGGCCGCCAATGATGCCGGCGAATATCTGGCCGCCCGCCAGGCAATTGAGGCAGCGCTCAAATTGCAACCGCGCGAAAGCGCCTATCTGCTTCTTGCCGACATTGAGGAAAACGAAACAGGCGATCAGGGCCGGGTCCGTCACTGGCTTTCCAAAGCGGTCAGGGCAGAGCGCGATCCGGCATGGACCGCCGACGGCTATGTCAGCGAACAATGGGCGCCCGCCTCTCCCATCACCGGCGCTCTTGGCGCATTTGAATGGAAGGTGCCGGTTGAACGTTTGGGTACGGTCATCGAGGCTGTCGAAGAGGAATTCGAACCCGATATTCCGGTCATCTCCGTCATGGCCGATAGCACAGAAGACGACGAGATGCCGGTGATTGAGGAAGAGCCTCCACAACAAGAGGCGGCGGATGGCGAACCGCCCGCAGACAGCGAAACGCCTGCGGACACACAAATTGACGCCAAGAACGATAGCAACCAGGAAGCAGACAACACCAAGGAACAACCGGCTGCCATCGCAGAGGCCGGTCCGGTTGCGGCGGACAGCGAGGCACCGGTCGAGGAAAAATCCATCGATACCGCTGGCAAAGAAAAGCCGGTCAAGGCCGAAGCCGAAACAGAGCCCGATACATCAGCGGAAGACGACAAGGTTCCGCCACATCCGATTCCTGATGATCCCGGGGTCGAAGAGGGCGAAGCCGGAAAGGAAACACCGGGCCGCTTCCGGTTGTTTTAGCCAGTGCACGCGATAAGTGGCTAAGGGCATGGAACAAAAGTGATGCTTGACCGACTAATTACATTTCTCCGCGACATGCCCGGCAGTGGGGACGGCGCGGCAAAAGCCGATGACCCGCGTGTGGCCGCAGCCGCATTGATGTTTCACGTCATGGATGCCGACGGGGTTCGTCATGCCGCCGAACACGAGCGGCTGGAGTTGCTGTTAAAGGAAACCTATTCGATTACCGGACAGGATCTAAGTAATCTCGTCGATGCCGGCGAGGCCGCCGACCGGGAAGCCGTCGACCTCTACACATTCACCAGCGTGCTCAATCGCAATCTTGATGCTGATGCCAGGATCGCCTTTATCCGTATCATGTGGGAAATCGTCTATGCCGATGGCGAGCGCCATGAACTGGAGGAAAACATTGTCTGGCGTGTCTCAGAACTGCTCGGCGTTGAGAGCGCCAAACGCGTCGCCATGCGTCAAAGCGTGGAGCAGGCAGCGGGGCTCAGAAACGACGAGTAGGCATCATGCTCTTCCGTCGAGATGGCGAACCTTTTTTAGTGCCGGGAAAAGCCAGGCCCAAAGCCCTGCAACGGCTACGGCACCGACGCCGCCGGCGACCACGGCAGGGACGACGCCGATAAAGGCGGCCATGGTGCCGGCGCGAAACTCGCCAAGTTCGTTTGACGCACCAATGAACACCATATTGACCGCGTTGACACGGCCACGCAGACGGTCAGGCGTCCACAATTGGATCAGCGTTTCGCGGACATAGACGCTGATCATGTCGGCAGCGCCCAGACCGGCAAGTGCTACAATCGACAACCAGGGCAGAACCGACAGCCCGAATGTGACCGTAAACAGCCCAAACAGCCCAACAGCTGCCAGCATGATCACGCCCGCATGATCGCGAAATGCATGTCCCGTCAGCCACATCGCCATCGTCACGGCGCCGATACCGGGTGCAGCGCGCAACAGACCCAGCCCCCAGGGCCCAAGCTCTAAAATGTCGCGCGCAAACACCGGCATCAATGCCACCGCGCCGCCAAGCAGCACAGCAAAGAGGTCCAGCGATATGGCGCCCAGTACAACTTTCTCGCGCCATATATAGCGAAACCCGGCAAACAGCGTTTCGATCGATGCGGGCTCTTGAAGGGTCTTTTGCGACGGTTTCGGGATCGAAAACACCAATAGTGACGAAACCGCCATCAACAAGGTTGCGGTGGCATAAGCGGCTTCGGCGGCAATCCCGTAAAGCAATCCGCCGGCAACGGGGCCGACAATGGTTGCCGTCTGCCATGCCGATGAATTCCACGCCACCGCATTGGCAAAGTCTTTTTCCGGCACCAGATTGGCGACCAGTGCGCCCGATGCCGGTGCAAAAAACGCGCGCGCAATGCCGAATACCGCCAGCACTGCGAAAACGGGCAATGGCGATGAAAGCCCGCGCACGGCCAAAAGCAATATCGCCAGAGCACACAAAGCTTCCACCACAGCTGAAAGCCCCATGATCAGCCGCCTGCCGAAACGGTCCGCCGTAGCACCGGTCACCAGCACCAGAATCAGCGACGGCGCAAACTGGATCAATCCGACAAGACCGAGGTCGAACGGATCGCGCGTTAAATCATAAATCTGCCAGCCGACGGCAACCGAAACGATCTGTGTCGAAAAAGTCGCCAGAAACCTGGCCGCAAAAAACCGCGCATAGGCTTTGTGCGTGAATGCCGCGTATCGCGAGGCTGGTTCGGCGTCTCCAACAGGCATGAATGATCAGCCGCCAAGGCCAGATTTACGCCAGACGAGCGCTGAAAGCGCCAGATCGCCGAGAGCATGGCCACGAAACACAAACGCCGTTCGCTCGCTTTCAGCCTGCCGCCCGTCAATATCACCCAACACCAACCCAGCCAGATCGCCACTGACGAATTCCGGCGGGGCCAGCTTGTTGGGCAGAGCTGCTTCCTGATTCAGATCGTCGATGACAAGCCGGTCAAGAGCGCTGAAACTTTGCTTTATCCAGGGGACGGCCAGGTCCGTCACCGTAGCAAAGGCACCCGGTTTCAGCCAGCGCGCATCGACAAACGGCTCAAACTGTCCGGTCAAGGTGACTGATGTGACGATGAGATCGGCCGCATCGACGGCCTCTCGCGCCGTCGAGCAAACATCTGCCGACAACCCCTTCGCGCGCGCGCTTTCACATAGGAGATCAATGTTCTTCCGGCCCCGGCTGAACACTTTTATGCCTGTCACCGGATAGAGGTCCACGAAAGCGTCGAGATGGCTTTGCGCCTGCACACCGGCGCCGATGAAGCCGATTGTCGAGGCATCGGGCCGGGCCAGTTTTCGCGCCGCGACCATACTCAGCCCCGCCGTGCGCACCGCCGTGATCCAATTGCCATCAAGAATGGCCGCCGGCAGGCCGGTCTGCCCATGCAGCATTGTCACAAGTCCGTTGATCTGTGGCAGACCGTGCCTGGGGTTTTGCGGATTGAGCACGACGGTCTTCACCGCCAGCAGGGCCGGATCATCCGTTGCCGCCAGAGCGGCCATCATGTAGCGGCCATCTTCAGGCTGGATCACCGCCTTTGGCGCGCTCCAAACCGCACCGGCCGCGGCACCATGGATAGCAGCCTCGATGGCGTCCACAACATCGCCGGTGGAAATATCGAGAGCAGACAACGCCGCCTCGGATAAAAAGGGTATGGATTCCGCTGTCATCATCGCGGCAATCTATACAAAGGCGGTACCCAGTTATAGCAGCTTTCTGCCGCTAGAGCGTGTCTTGTTTAAATGGGATCAGTTTGATGGAGAGGATTTTTTGCGGCAGTTAGGAAAACACCGGAGTGCGATCAGACGATCGTGCGAGGATTTTGACGACACTGTCCGTGAAAAAGACCTCCAAGCAGGTTAAGTTAAAGCATTGAAAAAAATGATAAAATAAAATCGTTTCAGCTTGGTTCTTTGCGCCCTGGATGTCGTCGCGCGACGCTAACGGGTGTACACCCGCGTCGCTTCACGCTCCTAACCAGGACACAAATACCCTGCGCTCAAACGATTCCATTTAAACAAGACACGCTCTAGTGTCCCGAATCCGAAGTTCGTCACATTCTACTGCACGCTTGGTACGAACTTCGGATTCGATCAGGACACAGCGAAGAGTTTGTTTCCAGTGTGGTTTTCGGATTTGAAGTTCGCCAGTGAGTGCGCAGGAAAAATGAAACGAACGTCAAATCCACCACACTAGAGCTTTTTTCGCCCAGACAGCATCATATGTGCGAAAAATGCTTCAATAGTTCCAAGCGGGTACAGGCATTGTCGCGGTTCCAGTTACGGCAAAACGCCTCAGGCAGATCGAACCGCGGATCATGGCCAGGACGGCATTGGATGGAGGTATCCAGCAAGCATTCCTTGCACAAAAGAACATTTTTCTGCGAACTTAAATTACGTTTACGTAAGTCCCGGTAATACTAAACGATTGAAATTGTTGGCGCACAAATAATCGGTTGAATTTTGTAGAAGGCAGGGGTAAGCGTCTCCTCCGATCCGGTCCGTGAAGTGGCCGCGTCTTAGGCAACCAGAGCCATTGCGGCGACGACAGTTTGCGGCAAGCCCGGAGCGCTATGAGGGTTCCGGCCGGCTTGAGTAGAGGGAAATTTTCAAGGACATGGCAAGGAACAAGATTGCGCTGATCGGCTCTGGCATGATTGGTGGTACACTCGCTCATATGATCGGCCTGAAGGAACTGGGCGATGTGGTACTGTTTGATATCGCGGAGGGCATTCCCCAGGGCAAAGGGCTCGACATCGCTGAATCGTCTCCCGTAGACGGCTTCGATGCCCGCATTTCCGGCGCCAATGACTATGCGGCAATCGAGGGGGCCGATGTCTGCATCGTCACCGCCGGTGTGGCACGCAAGCCGGGCATGAGCCGCGACGATCTTCTCGGCATCAATCTGAAAGTCATGGAGCAGGTAGGCGCCGGCATCAAGAAATATGCGCCGAACGCATTTGTAATCTGCATCACCAACCCGCTCGACGCCATGGTCTGGGCGCTGCAGAAATTCTCCGGCCTGCCCAAGAGCCACGTGGTCGGCATGGCGGGTGTGCTCGATTCGGCACGGTTTCGCTATTTTCTGGCCGAAGAATTCAATGTTTCGGTGGAAGACGTCACCGCCTTCGTGCTCGGCGGTCATGGCGACACGATGGTGCCGCTGCCACGCTATTCCACCGTTGGCGGCATCCCGCTGCCCGATCTGGTGAAGATGGGCTGGACCACCAAGGACAAGCTCGACAAGATCATCCAGCGTACCCGCAACGGCGGTGCCGAGATCGTCGGATTGCTGAAAACCGGTTCGGCCTATTATGCGCCGGCGGCCTCTGGCGTGCAGATGGCCGAAGCCTATCTGAAAGACAAGAAACGCCTGCTGCCATGCGCGGCACATCTGACCGGTCAATATGGCGTCAAAAACATGTATGTCGGTGTTCCCACCATCATCGGAGCCGGCGGTATCGAACGCGTGATCGAGATCAATCTTAACCGCACGGAACAAAAAATGTTCGACAAGTCGGTCGCCGCGGTTCAGGGTCTGTGCGAGACCTGTATGAACATCGCTCCAAATCTTGCCAAAAAGTAAGGCTGAAGCCCCATGAACATTCATGAATACCAAGCCAAACAAGTCTTGAAGGAATTTGGTGCTCCTGTTGCCGGCGGCGTGGCGATTACCGATGCAAGCGCGGCCGAGGCGGCGGCAAAATCGCTTCCCGGCCCGCTCCTAGTGGTCAAGAGCCAGATTCACGCCGGCGGGCGCGGCAAGGGCCGGTTCAAGGAGCTCGGCGCTGACGCCAAAGGCGGCGTGCGGCTGGCAAAAACCATCGAGGAAGTGGTTGTAAACGCGTCGGAAATGCTCGGCAACACGCTGGTCACCAAACAGACCGGCCCTGCCGGCAAACAGGTCAACCGGCTCTACATAGAAGATGGCGCTGACATCGACCGCGAGCTTTATCTGTCAATTCTGGTCGACCGGACGGTTGGCCGCAACGCATTCGTCGTTTCCACCGAAGGCGGTATGGATATCGAGGCGGTGGCGCACGACACGCCAGAAAAGATCGTCACACTGCCAATCAACCCAGAAACAGGCGTCACCGAGGCTGACGCCAAAGCGCTTTGCGACGCTCTCAACCTGTCGGGCGATGCCGCGGCAGATGGGATGGTGCTGTTTCCGACGCTTTATAAAGCGTTTTGCGAAAAAGATATGAGCCTTCTGGAAGTCAATCCGCTGATCGTCATGACCGACGGCCACTTGCGGGTGCTCGACGCCAAGGTCTCTTTCGACAACAACGCTCTGTTCCGCCACGATGACATTATGGACTTGCGCGACGTGACGGAAGAGGATGAAAAAGAGATCGAGGCATCAAAGCACGATCTCGCCTATGTCGCGCTTGATGGCAATATCGGCTGCATGGTCAATGGTGCCGGCCTCGCCATGGCGACGATGGACATCATCAAACTTTACGGGGCCGAGCCGGCAAACTTTCTGGACGTTGGCGGCGGCGCGTCGAAGGAAAAGGTCACCGCAGCCTTCAAGATCATTACCGCTGATCCGGCGGTCAAGGGCATTTTGGTCAATATCTTCGGCGGCATCATGAAATGCGACATCATCGCCGAGGGCGTAGTCGCCGCGGTCAAGGAAGTCGGCCTTGAAGTACCGCTGGTCGTGCGGCTGGAAGGCACCAATGTCGAAAAGGGCAAGAAGATCATCAATGAAAGCGGGTTGAATGTCATCGCCGCCGACGATCTCGACGACGCAGCACAGAAAATCGTCAAGGCAGTGAGCGGTTAGCGAAACCAATGGAAGGCTCACCGTTTACGCAATATCGAAAAGCTCCTGGAAAGAAGCAAAACTGATGCGCGTTCTTCGGCAATTGGCGAAAAAACTCTCACCTACCTTTGCCCTGGCAATTTCCCCGCCTGTGTTGACGGCGCGAACGCAGACATTGGCGAGGTAGCAAACGATGGCGCCACGAAAAATCAACCTGCTACAATCCGCCGACCGGCAGATCGAAGGTGTTTTCCAGCCCTATATCGCTGGCGACGTCAACGATGCCCAGGTCAAGATCGCCAAATTTGGCGAATTGTTTGACTGGCACGCTCATGACGATGAGGACGAGGCCTTTCTGGTACTTCGCGGGCGTATCGCCATCGATTTTCGCGACAGTTCAGTGGAACTGGATGAAGGTGATTTCATCGTTGTGCCGCACGGCGTCGAACACCGTCCGCGTTCGCTGACGAAAGAGCCGGTGGTGGCGATGTTCGAACCGGCAAAGACGCTCAATACCGGAAACGCCGACAGCGATCTGACCCATAGCAAACTGCAATATCTGTCCTAAATATCTGTCTCGACAAGGAAGAACATGTCTATCCTGATCAACAAAGATACAAAGATCCTGGTCCAGGGCCTGACAGGCAAGACCGGTACGTTTCATACCGAGCAGGCACTGGCCTATCACAACACCAAAATGGTCGGCGGCATCCACCCGAAAAAAGGCGGTACGCTCTGGGAAGGATCAGGTGGCGACAGATTGCCGATCTTTGCAACCGTTGCCGAAGGTAGAGCCGAAACGGGCGCCGACGCATCGGTCATCTATGTCCCTCCTGGCGGCGCCGGTGCGGCGATCATTGAGGCGATCGATGCGGAAATTCCTCTGATCGTTTGCATCACCGAAGGCATTCCGGTGCAGGACATGGTCAAGGTCAAGGCGAGGCTGGACCGATCCGGTTCGCGTCTCGTCGGCCCCAATTGTCCAGGCGTGTTAACGCCGGATGAATGCAAGATCGGCATTATGCCGGGTAACATTTTCAAAAAAGGCTCCGTCGGCATTCTGTCACGCTCCGGCACGCTCACCTATGAGGCGGTATTCCAGACCACCAATGAGGGACTTGGCCAGACAACAGCGGTCGGTATCGGCGGCGATCCGGTCAAGGGCACAGAATTCATCGATGTGCTTGATCTTTTCCTTGACGACGAGGAAACCGAATCCATCATCATGATTGGCGAAATCGGCGGTTCGGCCGAAGAGGACGCCGCCGAATGGCTGATCGGCGAGGCCAAAAAGGGCCGCAAGAAGCCGATGGCTGCCTTCATTGCCGGCCGCACTGCACCGCCCGGACGCACGATGGGCCATGCCGGCGCGGTGATTTCCGGCGGCAAGGGCGGCGCGGAAGACAAGATTAAAGCGCTGGAGGCAGCGGGCATTCGTGTCTCGCCATCGCCGGCGCAGCTGGGCAAAACGCTGGTCGAGGTTCTTCGGGGCTGAGATCCGGTATAAAATCGGGTGGGCGAACCGCCCGGAGTGGCCGGCAACAAGCCGGTTGATGGTAGGGAGACGGTGCAGGACAATTGCACCGTTGTGAAATATGGCACGAAACGATCAGGCCAACGACGCCTTTGCCGAAACCTCCTTTTTGTACGGCGCCAATGCGGCCTATGTCGAACAGCTTTACGCCGCCTACAAGGCCGATCCGAATTCGGTCAGCGAAGAATGGCAGCGCTATTTCTCGACACTGCCCGATGACACTTTAGACGTTGCCAAAAGTGCTGCCGGCGCCTCCTGGAAGCGCTCAAACTGGCCGATTGCCGCCAATGGCGAACTGGTCTCCGCGCTCGATGGTGACTGGCAGCCCACCGAAGCCGAAATCGGCACCAAGCTGAAAGACAGGGCTTCGGCCAAAGGCTTCCCTCTGGCCGATGCCGATCTGGAACAGGCCAGCCGCGAATCGGTGCGTGCCATCATGATGGTTCGCGCCTACCGCATGCGCGGCCATCTACACGCCAACCTCGATCCGCTCGGACTTGCCGGCGACAAGGAAGACTACAACGAATTATCTCCTGAAGCCTACGGATTCACCGAAGCCGATTACGACCGGCCGATCTTCATCGACCACGTGCTCGGGCTGGAATATGCCACCATCCGCCAGATGCTCGAGATTTTGAAGCGGACCTATTGTTCAACGCTCGGCATCGAGTTCATGCATATTTCCAATCCGGCGGAAAAATCCTGGTTGCAGGAGCGAATTGAAGGGCAGGAAAAAGGCATTTTCTTCACCAAGAACGGCAAGCTGGCGATCCTGCAAAAGCTTATCGAGGCGGAGGGGTTTGAACAGTTTATCGACGTCAAATACAAGGGAACCAAGCGATTTGGCCTGGATGGCGGTGAATCGCTGATCCCCGCGCTGGAGCAGATCATCAAGCGCGGCGGGTCGATGGGACTGAAGGACATCGTGTTTGGCATGGCCCATCGAGGCCGGCTGAATGTGCTAAGCCAAGTGATGGCCAAACCGCATCGCGCCATCTTCAACGAATTCAAGGGCGGTTCGTACACACCAGATGATGTAGAAGGATCCGGTGACGTCAAATACCACCTGGGTGCTTCATCGGACCGCGAGTTTGACGGCAACACTGTGCATTTGTCACTCACGGCCAATCCATCGCATCTGGAAATCGTCAATCCGGTGGTGATGGGCAAGGCGCGCGCCAAGCAGGACCAGGTGTTTGGCCGCACCCGCGAGGAAATCGTTCCAATCGAGGAGCGCGCCAAGGTACTGCCATTGTTGCTGCATGGCGATGCCGCATTTGCCGGCCAGGGCGTTGTGGCTGAATGTCTGGGCCTGTCCGGCCTGCGCGGCCACCGTGTTGCCGGCACCATTCATTTCATTATCAACAACCAGATCGGTTTTACCACCAATCCCCGCTTCTCCCGATCATCGCCCTATCCGTCGGATGTGGCCAAAATGATTGAGGCGCCGATATTCCACGTCAATGGCGATGATCCCGAGGCGGTGGTTTATGCGGCGAAGGTGGCAACCGAGTTCCGCATGCTGTTTCAAAAGCCGGTCGTCATCGACATGTTCTGCTATCGGCGCTTTGGCCATAATGAAGGCGATGAGCCGGCCTTTACCCAGCCGATCATGTACCGCCAGATCCGGACGCACTCGACAACCGTTCAGATTTACGGCGAGAAACTCATCAACGAAGGGGTCATTTCAGAAGACGAATTTGAAAAGATGAAGGACGACTGGCGCGATCATCTGGAAGCGGAGTTCGAAGCCGGCAATTCCTACAAGCCAAACAAGGCAGACTGGCTTGACGGGGCCTGGAGTGGTATCCGGCGCGCCGATAATGAGGACGAGAAACGCCGTGGCAAGACCGCCGTGCCGTTGAAGACACTAAAGGATATGGGCAAGAAGCTGACCGAAGTGCCGGAGGGTTTCGAGATTCACCGGACAGCCAACCGGTTCATGCAAAACCGCCGCAAGATGATCGAATCCGGTGAAAATATCGACTGGGCAACCGGAGAGGCGCTGGCATTTGGTTCAATTCTCGCCGAAGGCAATCCGGTGCGTCTGTCGGGACAGGATTGCGAGCGCGGGACGTTTTCGCAACGCCATACCGTACTTTACGATCAGCGCGACGAAGAGCGCTATATCCCGCTCAATAATCTGAGCAGCGGCCAGGCAAACTACGAAGTGATTAATTCGATGCTGTCTGAAGAAGCTGTTCTCGGCTTCGAATACGGCTATTCGCTTGCCGAACCGGGCGCTCTTACGCTGTGGGAAGCCCAGTTCGGCGATTTTGCCAATGGTGCGCAGGTAGTCTTCGACCAGTTCATCTCCTCTGGCGAACGCAAATGGCTGCGTATGTCCGGTCTGGTTTGCCTTCTACCGCATGGCTATGAAGGACAAGGGCCAGAGCATTCATCAGCGCGGCTGGAACGTTTCCTGCAACTTTGCGCCGAAGACAATATGCAAGTGGCCTATTGCACCACGCCGGCCAATTATTTTCATATTCTAAGACGCCAGCTCAAACGCGATTTCAGAAAACCGCTGATCCTGATGACGCCGAAATCCCTGTTGCGCCACAAGCGCGCGGTCTCGACAATGGCGGATATGTCCGGCGAATCCTCATTCCACCGCTTGTTGTGGGATGACGCCCAGATCCAGAAAGACGCACCGGTCAAACTGGTCAAGGATTCGCGCATTCGCCGGGTCGTTCTCTGTACCGGCAAGGTCTACTACGATCTTTACGAGGATCGCGAGCGGCGCGGCATCGATGATGTCTATCTGCTACGGGTCGAACAGCTCTATCCGTTCCCGGCCAAGGCGCTGATCAATGAACTGTCGCGGTTCCGCAATGCCGAGATGGTCTGGTGTCAGGAGGAGCCCAAAAACATGGGCGCCTGGGCCTTCGTCGATCCCTATCTGGAATGGGTGCTGGCCCATATCAATGCCAAACATCAGCGTGTCCGCTATACCGGCCGGCCCGCCGCCGCCTCTCCGGCAACCGGGCTGATGTCCAAGCATCTCGCGCAACTCGAAGCGTTCTTAGAAGACGCGCTCGGCGAATGACATGAAACCAACCCCCAACGGAAACAAAACTCATGGCTACTGAAATTCGCGTCCCGACACTGGGCGAATCCGTATCGGAAGCAACAATCGGCCGATGGTTCAAAAAAAAGGGCGATAGCATCAAGGCCGACGAGGCAATCGTCGAATTGGAGACCGATAAGGTGACGCTGGAAGTACCGGCCCCGTCGGCCGGCCAGCTTCAGGAAATTGTCGCCAATGAAGGCGATAATGTCACCGTCGGCGCATTGCTTGGCCTGATCGGCGAGGGCGCCGGAGATGCCGGGACAACCTCCAGCTCCAAGCCTGAAAAGGCGTCAGCCGCAGATACCGGACAGAAAACAGAGCCGGCAAAAGACGAGGCTGGAGAGGACAGCGACATGCCGGCATCACCGGCAGCGGCAAAAATTATGGCTGAAAAGGGGATAGACGCCGCATCGGTTGAGGGGACCGGCAAGCGCGGTCAGATATTAAAGAGCGATGTCATCGAGGCGCTTGAAAAGGGTACGGCGGAAACCGGAACCCAAGCGCCGGCGGAGGCCGGAAGCGAGACAGCATCGGCAGACGATGAACCGCGCGAGGAACGCGTGCGGATGACACGGCTTCGCCAGACAATCGCGAACAGGCTGAAAGATGCACAACACACCGCCGCCATGCTGACGACCTTCAACGAGGTCGACATGGGTGCGGTGATGGAACTGCGCAAGAAATACAAGGAACTGTTCGAAAAGAAGCACGGTGTGAAGCTCGGCTTCATGGGCTTCTTCACCAAGGCAGTCTGCCACGCTTTGGCCGAAATACCGGCGGTCAATGCCGAGATCGATGGCACCGACATCATCTACAAAAACTATTGCCATGTGGGTGTCGCCGTCGGCACCGACAAGGGTCTTGTTGTCCCTGTCGTGCGCGATGCCGATCAGATGACAATTGCCGAGATCGAAAAGGAAATCGGCCGCCTTGGCATCGCTGCGCGCGATAGCAAGCTTGGTGTCGCCGATATGCAGGGCGGCACCTTTACGATCTCCAATGGCGGCGTCTATGGATCGCTGATGTCAACGCCGATCTTGAACGCGCCGCAATCGGGCATTTTGGGTATGCATAAGATCCAGGAACGTCCGATGGCAGTCGGCGGTGACATCGTTATTCGTCCGATGATGTATCTGGCGCTTTCTTATGATCACCGCATTGTCGATGGCAAGGAAGCCGTCACCTTCCTGGTCCGGATCAAGGAAAGCCTGGAAGACCCCGAACGCCTGGTGCTTGATCTTTGATCATGACAAGCAGTGTTAATGAGTAATAGATTGAGTTGTCGGGCGGACAGGATGCTAGCGAGGATATTTCACCATGGCTTATGACGTCATTGTAATTGGCTCCGGACCAGGCGGCTATGTTTGTGCCATCAAGGCAGCCCAGCTTGGCTTGAAGACCGCGATCGTCGAAAAGAACCCGACATTTGGCGGTACTTGTCTCAATATCGGCTGTATCCCGTCAAAGGCACTGCTGCACGCCTCGGAAATGTTTGCGGCAGCCGGTCACGAGTTCGATACGCTGGGTATCGGTGTTGGTAAGCCCAAACTCGATTTAAAAAAGATGATGGCGCACAAGGAGGCCACCGTCGAAGCCAATGTCAAAGGCATCGAGTTCCTTTTGAAGAAAAACAAGATCGGGGTTCTTCGCGGCACCGGTGTCGTTTTGGGTGAAGGCAAAGTTGCGGTGCGTAGCGAAAACGGTGAAACCACCGAACACGATACCAGGAACATCGTTATCGCCACCGGCTCGGATGTTGCCGGCATTCCGGGTGTAACGGTCGAATTCGACGAGGAGACCATTGTCTCATCGACCGGCGCGCTGGCATTCAAAAAGGTTCCAAACAAGCTGGTCGTCGTTGGCGGCGGCGTGATCGGACTTGAGCTTGGCTCGGTCTGGTCGAGGCTCGGATCTGAGGTCACCGTGGTCGAATATCTCGACACCATACTTGGCGGCATGGATGGCGAGGTGGTCAAACAATATCAGCGGTTGCTTGGCCGGCAGGGGATGACATTCAAACTCGGCGCCAAGGTCACCGATGTGTCGAAATCCGGTAATGGCGTTTCCGTCGCCTTCGAGCCGGCAAGCGGTGATGGCGACAAGACGGTAATCGAAGCCGATGCCGTTTTGGTGGCCACGGGCCGTGTTCCTTACACAGAAGGCCTCAAGCTGGAGCGGGCCGGTGTTGTGCTCGACGAGAAAGGCAGAGTTCGTGTCGACGGGCACCTGCGCACTTCCGTTACCGGCATCTATGCCATCGGCGATGTGGTCGCTGGCCCGATGCTGGCCCACAAGGCCGAGGAAGAAGGCGTCGCAGTGGCCGAAATGATTGCCGGTCAGAAAGGCCATGTGAATTACGATGTCATTCCCGGCGTCGTCTACACCAACCCGGAAGTTGCCACTGTCGGGAAAACCGAACAGGACCTCAAAGACGCCGGCATCGCCTATAATGTCGGAAAATTCCCTTTTTCAGCCAATGGCCGCGCCCGCGCCATGCTCGCCTCCGACGGCTTCGTCAAAGTGCTGGCCGACAAGAAAACCGACCGGGTGCTGGGTGTCCACATTGTTGGTTTCGGCGCCGGCGAGATGATCCACGAAGCGGCCGTATTGATGGAATTCGGCGGTTCGGCTGAAGATCTGGGCCGTACCTGCCATGCACATCCGACCATGTCGGAGGCTGTCAAGGAAGCCGCCTTGGCAACCTTCGACAAGCCTATTCATATGTAAGGCAACAATGATGCAGGATTGGCTGTCTGAAAGCGTGACCTGGAGCGTACCCGCTTGGAACCATTGAAGCATTTTCGCACATATGGTTCTGTTTGGGCGAAAATGCTCCAGCGCGCCATTTTGTCAATGAACGGTAAGACCGAGCCTCTGGCGCAATTTGTCCATCCGTATTTTGTACAATTTCGGTCGAAGACCCGGGTCGCTGGTAACACTGTTCACCAGTGAAATCAGTTGTTCTTTTTCGGTTTCATTCAGTTTCGAATTCAAAAACCTGCCGGCACGATCGATGACCAACAGCGTGTCATCGACTTGGGAAGCCGCCCATTTGGCGTAAATCATCGCCTCATCCAATGCGCCTTCGCTACCCGCGATCCCGCCTATAGTCTGACGGATATTCTCCTCTACTTCCGGCAAGAACGGGCCGTCTTCGCTATAGATCGAGATCAAAATGGTTGCCGCCGCAACCACCGGATCTTCGATGGCAGTGATCGGCGATTCCGCCGCCTTGGCGCGCAGTTTTTTGCGGCGGAAATGCCCGCGAACCCGGCCGGCCCTGTCGGCGACTTCGTTTGCCGCCTCGCCAATATACTTAATCCGCCACCACCAGATTCCAATGGCCGCCACAATGCCCAAAACACCCAATATGATGTGCATTTTTCGATAGCCCCCTTAAATCCTGACCACGACCTAGGGCATTTTCAGCAAAAGTTGCAGGCTTTTGCGCTCGCGAAAATGCGCCAAAACAATAGCTTAGAGCATTTTGATGGCTCGGTTTTCATCAAAATGCTCTAGGGCATTTTTCGCTCTAACAGAATCATATCTGCGAAAAATGCTTCAATGGTTCCAAGCGAGTATAGGCGTTGTCGCGGTTCAAAGTAACCGCGAAATGACCCAGCAACGCCTGAATTTTAAGCGCTCGATGAAGTCATGCTTTTCATTTTGGCAGTGATAACCTAATCAGACAGCAATAAATGTGAAGGATGCCACAATATGGCCGATGCGACAAACGACTTTGAAATCGAGACCCGAAGCTGCAGTTTCGATGAAATCGTACAAATGTGCCGTGACGCCGCAACTGCAAAAGGCTATCCACCGCAACTGGCTGAATTCGGCGCCGAAATGGTCGTCTGGCTGGAGCGCCACCGCATTCCAGGTGTCGCGGCAATGGCGGTCGTGCTGGAAAACATGGAACGCTATGACCCCAAAAAAGCCGCGCCGGAAACATTAGAATCCGGTGAAATGCGATTTCCCGAACCAATTACCGCCGGCATGTTTCTCTTGGAAAATTTCAGCCGGATGACCTTTCCCGCCCGCGTCAATGGACCAACCTATGGCGCAATGTTGCTGGTGCCATTTTTCGCTCTTGCGGCGCATCAGGCTGAAAAGGGTATCCGCATCTCTTTTCTACAGCAGGATGGAGAGACAATCGGTGCGCAGGTGAGTTATGCCGGCGGAAAATCGGCTTTTGCCGGCGAGCCGGTTGCCGTTGGATACGCCAGCAAGATCGGTGTCGAATTTCCGGTTGAATTCGACGCTGACCTCAACGCGCCGCGCGAGGGGCCGGTTGAAATCGACGTCAATTTCTGCCGGGCGCTTTCAGGTCCTGGGCGTACGGAGCACTGAACTCTCAGGCCTTCACCAGCCGCAATGTTTTATCAAAGACCTTCAAGACACGGCCAAGGTCGTGGCCGCGCTTGAAAACGCGCCCGCCGGCGGCGATCACCGTCCATGCCCCCTGTTTACGGGCCAGTTTGGGCGTTTTGGTGATCTGGAACAGGGGAACTTCCGATGTCCGTTTGAACACGGAAAACACGGCGCGGTCGGTGAGGTGATCGATGGCATAGTCGCGCCATTCTCCGGCTGCGACCATCTTTCCATAGGTGTTTAAAAGCTGGTCGAGTTCGCGCCGGTGAAACGTGACCGGCAATTGGGATCGTTCGCGCCGAAATTCACTGAACGGTATCAATATTGACGTTTCTTCGCTGCCACCCCCCATATCACCGCGGTCAACCATTTACGCCTCACATCAATAACACTACCGCCATAAGATTTGCGCGTTCGGCATAAAAATGCAAGCTTTTGGGCAATTGCAGATAATCTTCCGCGAACCGCTCATCGCCTCCAGCCGGTCAGTCCATGGCCTTTATCGGCAATTTGGTCGTGTACTTGATCTGCTCAATGGCAAAGGTCGAACTAACATCCTTGAGTTTGGTTGCGGCGATCAGTTTTTTGTAAAACGCGTCATATCCGTCCACATCCGGCACAACGACACGAAGCAGGTAATCAACCTGCCCGCTCATGCGGTAAAATTCCACCACTTCGGGAATGCTCTCCACGGCGCGATGGAATTGATCCAGCCATTCCTGGCTGTGCTCGGGCGTGGTGATAGCGACGAATACCGTAACGTTTGCGCCAACTTTTCGCGCATTGAGAAGGGCGACGCGCTCTTCGATCACTCCATCGTCCTCAAGCTGCGCAATCCTGGCAGCACATGACTGTTCGTCCAGGCCGAGTTGCTCTGCCACATCCTTTGCAGAAAGTGAGGCATTGGCCTGTAAAACATCCAGGATACGGGCGTCTGTTCTATCCATTCTTCTTGCTTTCCGTTCTTGATGAGGGTTCGGTGAACATTGTAGGCACGTTGCCGCAGATGTGAAACACATAAGATTGCACAGCGATGGACAAATCGGCTAGGTCGTGGTTTGGATCGGGGAGAAGAAGGGCGTGCTCGAAATCGTCAGCCTAACACCCGAATTTGCCATCGGCCCACAAATATCGGCTGAGGATTTCGAGCAAATTCGATCAGCCGGTTTCGCATCGATTTTAAATGCGCGGCCGGATGACGAAGACGGAGCCTATTTGCTTGCGCCGGATGCGGAGCGGTTGGCGCGATCAGCCGGTCTCGCCTATGCCCATAGCCCGACGGAAAATCACGCAATTTTTGAGCAGGATGTCATCGACCGGTTCGAGCGCGCAATGGTTGAGCTTCCAAAACCGATCTTTGCGCACTGCAAGAGCGGCACGCGGGCAGCGATATTGTGGGCGCTCGTCGCAGCACGCCACCGCCCGGTCGAAAACGTCATTGCCGTATTGCGGGCGGCAGACCAGAACCTTGATTTTCTGGAACAGGAACTGCGTGATTCCGCCAATGAGGCCCGTCAGTCACCAATGCAGCTGAAACAGGATGCTCTGCTCAGCCTAAGCCGCTCCAGCCTGCTGGGTGGCAGCCATTTGGATCCCGGCAAGAAATAGGCCCTTGCGGCGTGATTTTGGGCTGATGTTCTGGTCCCACCGGGCGGGCTCGTACTCTGACCTGCCCGATGGTTTTATCGTTTGTGACTCACTTGCCGCCGCGGTTGACCAGCCGCCAGGCCAGCGGCAGCACAGCCGCAGCAAGAGCGATTTTGAAAGCGGCGCCATACAAAAACGGCACTACGCCTACTGCAAAGGCCTTTTCATAGCCAATCAACCCGCCAAGCCAGGCATATCCAAAGCCAAAAATTACCGCCGTGCCAAGTGTCATCGCTGCAAGTGTGGTCCAGACATTGCGGTCCCAGCCTCTAGCGGCAAGATAACCCACAACGGCTGCCGATACCGCAAAACCAACGAGATAACCACCGGTCGGACCCATCATATAGGCCAGGCCGATGCCGCGCTCGGGCGTACCGGCAAATACCGGCAGACCAAAAGCACCTTCTGCGAGATAAAGCGCGACGGTGGCCCCACCGAGCCGCCAACCGAATGTCATGCCGATGACCAGCACCGCAAAGGTCTGCATCGTCATCGGAACCGGATAAAATGGAACCTGAATCTTTGCCGATATCGTAAGCGCAACTGTTCCCAATACTGCCAGAACCGTATTGCGGAGCAATTTGTTGTTACTTGTCCAGATCGTATCGACGAATGTGGGGTTGGTTGATGTTGATTGCATTGTATCTTCCGTTTGGATGAATGGAGCGAGTTCGCCTGATGTTTAACTGTTTTGACCGTGGTGTAAAATAGGCAGTTTCAATTTTGAAAAGAAAATGAGCCCGAAACCAGTTTGCTGGCAGGGCCTACGTCACTCCGCCGCTTCAACCTTGCTGCCGGAGTGCCGCGCCAGCAGTTCCTTCAAAAACGCACCGGTGTAACTACGTTCATTGGCCGCAACATCTTCCGGCGTACCTGAGGCGACCAGCTCACCACCGCCATCTCCGCCTTCAGGACCGAGATCCAAAAGCCAGTCGGCCGTCTTGATCACCTCAAGATTATGTTCGATGACCACCACCGTATTGCCTTGCTCGACCAGCTCGTGCAGCACTTCCAGGAGTTTGGCGACGTCGTGGAAATGCAGGCCCGTCGTCGGTTCATCGAGGATATAGAGCGTACGGCCGGTGGCACGGCGCGACAGTTCCTTGGCCAGTTTGATGCGCTGCGCCTCGCCGCCGGACAGCGTGGTCGCCTGCTGGCCGATATGCACATAGCCAAGGCCCACTTTTTTCAGCATTTCCAGCTTATCGCGCACAGCCGGAACAGCAGCAAAAAACTCGCAACCCTCCTCTACCGTCATGTCAAGCACATCAGCAATTGATTTGCCCTTGAACACGACATCAAGTGTTTCACGATTATAGCGCTTGCCATGGCAGATATCGCAGGTGACATAGACATCCGGCAGAAAATGCATCTCGATCTTGATCAAGCCATCGCCCTTGCAGGCTTCGCAGCGCCCGCCCTTGACGTTGAACGAAAACCGCCCCGGCGCATAACCGCGCGCCTTGGCCTCGGGCAGGCCGGCAAACCAGTCGCGGATCGGCGTAAACGCGCCGGTATAAGTGGCCGGATTGGAGCGCGGCGTACGCCCGATCGGCGACTGGTCGATATCGATCACCTTGTCCAGATATTCCAGGCCCTCGATAGATTTATGCTCGGCAGGCTGCTCGCGCGAGCCCATAATGCGACGCGAGGCGGCCTTGTAGAGCGTTTCGATCAGGAAGGTTGATTTGCCTCCACCCGACACGCCGGTAACACAGGTTAAAAGGCCAAGCGGGATCTCGGCTGTAACGTTTTTCAGATTGTTACCCCGCGCACCCGACACCTTGATGCGCCTTGCCTTTTTTGGCTTGCGGCGTTTTGCGGGAACGGCAATTTCCAGCGTACCGGAAAGATATTGCCCGGTCAGCGATTTCGGATTGGCCATCACCTCCGCTGGCGTCCCCTCGGCAACAATCGTGCCGCCATGAATGCCGGCGGCAGGGCCGATATCGACCACATGATCGGCGGTCCGGATCGCATCCTCGTCATGCTCGACCACGACCACCGTGTTGCCGAGGTCGCGCAGATGCCGCAGCGTATCGAGCAGGCGGGCATTGTCACGCTGATGCAGCCCGATCGACGGCTCGTCAAGCACATAAAGCACGCCCGTCAGTCCGGAACCGATCTGGGAGGCAAGCCGGATGCGCTGGCTTTCCCCGCCTGACAAAGTACCGGAATTGCGCGACAGGGCGAGATAGTCGAGGCCGACATCATTGAGAAAGCGCAACCGTTCGCGGATTTCCTTCAAGATACGCCCGGCAATCTCATATTGCTTGTCGTTCAAACTCGACGGCAGCGTCTCAAACCAGTCGCGCGCATCGCGGATCGACAACATTGTCACCTGGCCGATATGCCGGTCGGCAATTTTCACCGCCATCGCCTCAGCCTTCAGCCGGTAACCTTCGCAGGCCGGGCACGGAGTTGCCGACATATAGCGCTCGATCTCCTCGCGCATCCACGCCGAATCGGTTTCCTTCCAGCGCCGCTCCAGATTGGGAATTACGCCTTCGAAACTCTTCTTGGTCTGATAGGTGCGCAAACCGTCATTGTAATTGAAGGTGACGAGCTTTTCACCGGTGCCATGCAGGATCGCATCTTTTGCGTCTTTTGACAGGTCGCGCCAGCGGTCGGATATCTTGAACTTATAGACCTTGCCGAGCGCCTCCAGCGTCTGCTGATAATAGGGCGACGTCGATTTGGCCCATGGCGCGATAGCGCCGTTATTGAGCGAGACATGTTCCTCCGGCACGATCAGCCCGTCATCGATGGCCCGCTGAGTGCCAAGCCCGTCGCAGGTCGGGCACGCACCGAACGGATTGTTGAACGAAAACAGTCGCGGTTCGATCTCGGTAATGGTGAAGCCGGAGACCGGACAGGCAAACTTTTCCGAGAACATCACCCGCTCATGGGTCTCGTTCTTCGATTTGTTGGCGGCCTCGCCGGAAAGTTCCTCGGCTGGCAGCGGCTTGTCGGCAAATTCGGCAACCGCCAGCCCATCGGCCAGCTTCAGGCAGGTCTCCACGGAATCGGCCAGACGCGCGGCGAGATCATCGCGAACCACAACACGGTCAACAACCACATCGATGTCATGCTTGTATTTCTTGTCGAGCGCCGGCACGTCGCCAATTTCGTAAAATATGCCGTCAATCTTGACGCGCTGATAGCCCTTCTTCTGCAGCTCGATCAGCTCTTTGCGATACTCGCCCTTTCGGCCGCGCACGATAGGCGCCATGATGTAGAGCCTGGTGCCTTCCTCCAGCGCCAGGATGCGGTCGACCATCTGCGAAACCGTCTGGCTTTCGATCGGCAGGCCGGTCGCCGGCGAATAAGGCACGCCGACGCGGGCGAATAAAAGCCGCATATAATCGTAGATCTCGGTCACCGTGGCGACGGTGGAACGCGGATTGCGGCTGGTGGTTTTCTGCTCAATGGAAATCGCCGGCGAAAGCCCATCGATCTGATCGACATCGGGCTTTTGCATCATTTCCAGAAACTGGCGCGCATAGGCCGACAGGCTTTCAACGTAACGGCGCTGGCCCTCGGCATAGATCGTGTCGAAGGCGAGCGAGGATTTCCCCGAGCCGGAAAGCCCGGTCATCACGGTCAGCCGGTCACGTGGAATGTCGAGATCGACATTTTTCAGATTATGCTCGCGCGCGCCGCGCACCGAGATGGTTTTCTGCTCGCTCATTTTTCCTCAAATCTGATTGTCGCGACGTTACCGTGCGCCATATGCGGCCATGAACAAAAGCCGAACACCAAACGGTTATACCAAACCGCGCAGGCACGCAATTGGGCATTTGCTACGTTTCGTTTATAGTATCAGCCAACTGCCAGTTCCTGTCATTTTTATCGTGATTGGAGAAAAAAATGAAACCGGCCTGTTTCTTTCTGACAGTGCTCGCTCTAGCAGCGACGGCGACAAATGCGCTTGCCACCGCCGACGGTCCGGATTTTTGGCGTGTGTGGAATGTCAAACCCGGCGATACGCTGAATTTTCGAGCCGGGCCCGGCACGGGCTACGCGGTTCTGGGCGCACTTGCCCACAATGCCAGCAAGATCGATGTTGTGATTTGTGTACCGACGACCACGCGCGAACAATGGTTTTCGCTATCGGAGGAAATGCAGCAAAAACTCGCCAACATGCCTCACTGGTGCCTGATTGGCCATGAGGGCGCACAGCGTGGCTGGGTCAACCGGCGTTTTCTCACCGAGGATGGCGAATGAACAGATTTTCCGACCCCATCACATCGAGTTCGGCAACACCAGAACCAGCCAGGGCACAAACAGCAGCAAGGCAAGGCGCATAATATCGACGATCCAGAACGGCGTGACGCCGCGGAAAATCGTCGAGGTCGAGACATCACCGACCACGCCTTTCAACACAAAGACGTTCAGCCCCACCGGCGGGGTGATCAGGCTGATCTCGGTAACCACCACCACAATCACGCCGAACCAGACCGGGTCAAATCCGAGACTTGTCACCAACGGAAAGAAGATCGGCACCGTCAGCAGCAGCATTGACAGGCTTTCAAACACGCAGCCGAGAATCACATAGACCAAAATGATCATCAGCATCACGGCCATCGGGCCAAAACCCATTGCGGTGATCCAGGCCAGCAATTGTTCCGGCAGGCCGGCCAGATTGATGAAGTTGGAAAAAATCCAGGCACCGATCAGCACGGTAAACAACGCTGCAGTTGTGTGCGCGGTCTCCATCAGCACTTCACGCACATCTGCAAAAGAAAGATTGCCGCGCGACAATGCGATTACGAACGCACCCGCTGCACCCATACCGGCAGCTTCGGTTGGCGAGAAAGTGAGATTGAGAGGCCAGAAGTCCAGAAAACCGTAAAGCCCGCCTATCACGATGAAAAACAACAGCAACACCGCCCACACGCCGCGCACGGCACCAAGCCGGTCTTTCCATGATGTCCGCTCTCCGGCGGGTCCGGCTTTAGGGTCACGCGCAACCGTGTAGCGCACGGCAATGAGATAGAACAATACGCCGATGATACCGGGGATAATGCCGGCGATGAACAGTTTACCGATGCTTGTTTCGGTGAGCAGACCATAGATGACCAGGATGACGCTCGGCGGAATAAGGATACCCAACGTGCCACCGGCGGCGATGGATGCCGTCGACAGGCGGTCGGCATAGCCATATTTGCGCATCTGCGGCATAGCCACTTTGGACATCGTTGCAGCCGTGGCGAGCGACGAGCCGCAGATCGCCGAAAATCCGGCACAGGCAACAATGGTCGCCATGGCAAGCCCGCCGCGCAAATGACCCAGAAATGCATATGACACCTGGTAAAGCTCGCGCGACAGCCCGCCCTTGTTGACGAACAGACCCATCAGGATGAACAGCGGCACTACCGAGAGGCCATAATCCTGTGCCGTATCGATAATCAACCGGGCAGCCATCGATATCGCCGCCTTCAGGTTTGTCAGCTGCGAATAGCCGGCAATACCGACCAGCCCCATGGCAATCGCAATCGGCATGCGCAAAAACACCAAAAAAAGAACAGCGGCAAAGCCCAGTATGGAAATCAGCATGGGATGCAGCGGCTTTCAGCGATGCGATTCCACACAAAAACCCGGGCGTGGCAACACATCTGATGTGAAGAGCCAAGCTGAAACAATTTTTCTCCGTTTCTGCTAATCAAAGCCTTGAGCCTTTTTTTGACTGGAGGTCCTTGTCCGGGCTTGCCTGAACATTTCGCTGGCAAAAACCCTCATCACACCGCCCTCATTTAAACCGGATTCGGGACACTAGTTTCGCGACGAAACCAGGCCAGGCCTGATGATTCCGGTCAGCGCCCGGACAACCAGCACAATAGCCGTCGCAAACGTACTGACCGATATGAAGGCCACCACATAAAACTGCGGAATTTGCAAAAACTCCGTCGTGTCACCATACGTGATTGCGCGTCCGACAAAGTCCCAGCTTCGCATCGCCGGCCAGAACAGCAATATTCCGCTGGCCAAATCGACAGCGAAGTCGCGGATACGCGCCAATGTTTTGCTGAAGAAAGGGTCAAGCAAATCAACCACGATCCCCTCGCCGCGCCATGTCACCAGCGGCAACGCGGAAAAAACGATAATTGCCATGAAAATCTTGGTCAATTCGGTTCCGGCAGCCAGCGGTGCATCAAACGTGCTGCGCAAAACAACATCGGCAAAGGTCATGGCCATCAGGGCAAATAGTGTCGTTGCCGCCAGCCATGACGGCAGCATGACGACAATGCGGCCAGCCTTTTTAAGGCCGGCCGCGCCTGGTTTTGCGACGTTTTCCGCCACTTGACCCATTTGCTTACATCATGCCCTTCATTTCACTGGCGATGAATTCCATTGCCGCCTTGGCGTCAATGCCCTTGGCCGAAACTTCCTCCAAAACACCTTCGATAATCGGGCCTGACAGTTCCTTGTATTTGGCGGCATCGGCGTCGGAGGCCATGTTGATTGAATTGTCGGCCGCAGCCTCGGATGCCGCTTTGCCTGCCTCGTCAATCGTGTCCCAGGTTTCACCAAACATTTTTGAAATCGCTTCACCAAACAGTTTGTCAAGCGCGGCCCTGTCCTGTTCGGATAGTGAATCGAATTTTTCCTGGTTCATGAAAGTGGCAAACGAACCGCGGTAGAACCCGCCTGGAACCATGAATGTGTTCTGTGCGACTTCCGTCAGTTTAAAGCCCTTCTTGCCTTCCATCGGCATCATCACGCCATCGGCGGCGTTGGAGGACAGCGTCTCGTAGACCTTCGGAGCAGGTACGTTGATTGCCGTTGCGCCAAGAGCGGAGCCAACTGCATTCGACACGCCGCCGCCAAGGCGCAGTTTCATGCCGTTAATGTCGCCAAGTGACATGACCTTTTTGGCCGAGTGCAGGAGGCCGGGCCCATGGGTATGCAGCGCAACAAGCTTTATGCCCCTATGTTCCCCGGCGCTGGCAAAGAATTTTTCATGCGCACGCCAATAGGCAACGGATGCCGCCGCCGCATTGCCTTCATAGCCCGGCAATTCGATCATCTTGGTCGCCACGAAGCGGCCCGGATTGTAGCCATGGAAAGTCCAGCCGATGTCAGCAGCACCATCTTGCACCAGGTCGAGCTGGGCCGGCGGTGGCGCCAGCTTGTATTTCACCTCGGCCGTCACCCTTCCATCGGTTGCTTCCTCAATCATCTTGATAAAGCGCGGCCAGGCAATACTGTTGATGCCGTGCGTTGGCGGCGCCCAGCTCGAAATAATCAGTGTCGTGTCGGCCGCCAGTGCCGTCACCGTGCTACCAGCGGTCAAGGCAACGCCCAGGGCCAGTCTCTTGATTGCAGTTAAAAACATGGGTTCCTCCCTTTGATTTTCGTTTTTGTGTAAAAATGCGCGAGATCTACCTGTGCCGGCAATTACAGCCGGCATTTTTATCAGCAGTGATTTGCAACGATCAACCATTGTAGCCGATCAGCTTGTTAAGGGTTCTCTTCAGGGCAATCAGTTCTGTTTTGCTGAGACACTGTGCCGACGCAGTTTCATGGCTTTCGGCAGCGCCAATCAGCGGCCGGACCACATCTCTTCCCGTTTGGCTTATCTGGATCAAGACCTTACGGCGGTCATCGTCTGCCCTTGCCCGTTCGACAAGCCCCTGTGCAACCATGCGATCGATGACCTTGGACAGATGAGACTGTTCAAAAAGGACGAAATCAGCCAGCTCCGTCAACATCAGACCCGGACGGTCGGCAAGGCAAGCCAGCACCCGCCATTCATTGACGCTTATGCCCTGCTGTTTGACCAGAGTGTGAAATTTCGCCGACAGGCTGTGGCTGGCAGCCGCCAGCAGGTAAAGCAGATAATTGTCAACAAACGGAGACGAGCCGTCGCCAACAACCGAAACCTGCGCCAAATGCTTCACTCAAACACCTCCCAGTGAAACCAACCTGCAACAATATTTTTACTCATTCAACAAATTTCGTAACATAATATTCGAACTTGACATCCGTCTCTTCAGGTCTAAATATATGAAATGGAATATAATATCAAGCGATAGGCCGCACCGATTGAGCCTGTCCAAGGGAGGGAAATTGCCAGGCAAGCCGAACAAGCCGGGTCGAAGATATGCTTGTGGCCTCCCGGTTACACCCGGCGCAGACAATGGCACAAACCCAGGCACAAATATTGGCCAGCGCCATGGCTGAACTTGCGCTTCGTGTTGCCGGGATTTCGATCGAAACAAAGGCAATCAGGTCGTTTCGACTGATGCCGGCAGGTGATGAAAAACTCCCGGACTTTGAACCCGGAGCGCATATCAAAATTTCTCTTCCTGAAGGTGGTGAGCGCGCCTATTCGCTGATCGATCTTGAGCCTATACCGGATACCGAAGGCTACCGCATCGCCGTGCGGCTTGAAGAGGAAAGCACCGGCGGATCGCGCTTCATGCACCGGCTGAGCACCGGCGACATCATTTCGGCAACAAAACCGGTAAACGATTTTCCGCTCATCGGCAGTGAAGGCCCGGTCACCTTTCTTGCCGGCGGCATCGGCATTACCCCAATCACCGCGATGGTTTCCCATCTGGCACGGTCGGGCAAGGATTATCAGCTGCATTATGCCGGCCGCAGCAGTGATGCGCTGGCGTTTGTCGAGCCGCTTCGCACTATCGCCCGCGACAGGCTTGAGCTGCACTATGATGATGCAGAAAATGCGCTTGACCTCACTGCGGTCATCAATAACCTCTCTCCGGTCGGTCATATTTATGTCTGCGGCCCCCGGGGCATGATCGACGCCGCGCAGGAGGCCGCCAGATCGTATGGTTTTGCCGATGATCATATTCATTTCGAACTGTTCACAAACCAGGTCGAAGCGGCAGCCGGCAGTGCGTTTGAAATCGAACTGGCGTCAACTGGCGAAGTCTTGCCGGTTCCCGACGGAAAAAGCATTATCGATGTGCTGGAGGAAGCCGGCCATGACGTGCTCTATGACTGTCAGCGCGGCGATTGTGGCATTTGCCAGACCGAGGTCATCTCCGGCGTGCCCGATCACCGCGATGTAGTGCTGTCCGATGATGAAAAGGCTTCCGGTTCGGTGATGCAAATATGCGTTTCACGGTCAAAAACACCTCGGCTGGTGCTTGATTTGTGAAGCGTTGACGATGTGAAAAAGGGGGAGATTGTGAATAAATTAGACATTACTAAATTACTCCGTCCCGCAGAGGTGCACCGCGACGTCTACACCAGCGATGCGGTCTTTGCCGAAGAGATGAAACATCTTTTCCGCAATAGCTGGATCTATGTCGGCCATGACAGCCAGATACCCAACAAGGGTGATTATTATTCGACCACCATTGGCGACCAGCCAGTTTTGATGGCGCGCCATACCGACAATACGGTAAAGCTGATGTACAACCGCTGTCCGCACAAGGGCACGCAGGTGGTGATCGACACCAAGGGCAATACGGGAAAATTCTTCCGCTGCCCGTATCATGCCTGGTCGTTTAAGACCGATGGATCGCTTCTCGCAATCCCGCTGAAAAAGGGCTACGAGAATACCGGCTTTGAAAAGTCCTGCTCGTCGAAGGGCATGACACCCGTTGAAAATGTCAAAAACTACCGCGGCTTTATCTTTGCGCGATTAAATGACAGCGGTGCGGATTTTGAGGAATTTTTCGGCGGATCGCTTTCCAGCCTCGACAACATGATCGACCGGTCGCCACAAGGCCGGCTGGAGGTGGTCGGTTCGCCATTGCGCTACATGCATCATTGCAACTGGAAAATGCTGGTCGAAAACCAGACCGACACCTGCCACCCGATGGTGGCGCATGAATCTTCAGCCGGCACGGTCAAGGATATCTGGGACAAAGAGGGCGTTGACGGTCCAAAGCCGATGGCTGTCGAGGTTATCTTGCCGTTCATGTCACCTTATGAATTCTTCGAAGGCATGGGCATCCGCACCTGGGACAACGGCCACGGCCATACCGGCGTGCACCATTCGATCCATTCCGATTACTCGGTCGCGCCAGGCTATTTCGAACAAATGACCGAGGCTTATGGCGAAGAGCGCGCCAGGGAAATTTTAGGCGAAAACCGGCATAACACGGTCTACTTCCCCAATATGATGATCAAGGGGCCGATCCAGTCGCTCCGGCTGTTCAAACCGGTAGCTGCCGACAAGACCCTGGTTGAATCCTGGATATTCCGGCTGGTCGGCGCGCCGGACATGCTGCTTGAGCGCACCGCCATGTACAATCGCCTGATCAACGCGCCAACATCGATTGTCGGCCATGACGATCTGGAAATGTATGAGCGGGCGCAGAGCGGCCTGATGAGCGACGGCATGGAATGGGTCAACATTCAACGTCTTTATGAGGAGGATGAAGCCGACAATCCGGTTGCAACCTACAACGGCACGACGGAAGCGCAGATGCGCAATCAGTTTCGCGCCTGGGAAAAATTCATGGTGATGTCGATGGACGGGGCTCAATGATGAAACCAACCGAAAAGGAATTGGCCGATTTCATTATCGCCGAAGCCCGGCTGATCGACGAGCGCAAATTCCTCGATTGGCTGGCACTTTTTGCCGATGACGGCATCTACTGGATGCCGCTGGAATGGGATCAGGAGGAAGAAAAGCTGACAACATCGCTGCTCTATGAAGACATGCTTTTATTGCGCACGCGGGTTCAGCGGCTGGAAGGAGAACGCACCTTCTCGCAAAAACCAAAAAGCCGCTGCCAGCATCTCCTGCAAGCCCCGCAAATCGATGCCATCGATCACGATGCCAATCTCTATCAGACCTACACGCCTTTTCACTATGCCGAAACGAGGTTTGACGAGCAGGTCATCCTTGCCGGCTGGGCACGGCATACGCTTTCGGTGATGGAGGGCGAATTGAAGATCCGGAAAAAACGGGTCGACATCGTCAACTGCGACGCACCGCACCGAAACATCCAGCTGTTCGTGTAATGTGCCGATGAGCGATTTTGCGAGCCCTTTGTCATTTGCCAATGTGCATGCGTTTTTTGCCCATAGCGCAGAAGCCTTCGCCGATCGCTCATTCATGTCAGTGCTGGACGAAACCGCCGGGATTTACGGGATTGAGGCTGGCGAGATCAGCTACCGCACCATGAGCCAGCGCATCGAAGCGCACCGCGAGGCTTATCGATTAGCCGGCTATGGGAAGGGTCATCGTGTCGGCCTGCTTGTCGAAAACCGTCCGTGTTTTATCGAGCACTGGCTGGCGCTCAACGGACTTGGCGTTTCCATCGTGCCCGTCAATCCCGACCTGCGGGCATCCGAGCTTAATTATCTGATCGATCATTCTGAAATGGATCTGGCTGTCGTGATCGCTAGCCGGCAAAGCGACATGCGTTCAGCGGGCCCCGGCCTGAACATGATCGGGCCGGATGATCCGGTGCCGGCGGCGCAAAGCACTGCTTCTTGCCAGACGGCCGGCCAGGATGACGAAGCAGCCCTTTTATATACCTCCGGAACAACGGGCATGCCCAAGGGCTGTGTCCTGAACAACAGCTATTTTCTCAATTGCGGACGTTGGTATCGCGAGATTGGCGGCTATTGTGCCATCGGTTTTGATGGCGAGCGCATGCTTACCCCGTTGCCGCTGTTCCATATGAATGCGCTTGCCTGCTCCACCATGGCGATGGTTGCCGTCGGCGGCACGCTGATCGTGCTTGACCGTTTCCACCCGAAAAGCTGGTGGCAAAACGTGAAAGATGCAAGGGCAACCGTGATCCACTATCTTGGCGTCATGCCGGCAATGTTGATGAACGCGCCGGCAACACGTGTTGAGACTGACAACAAAGTGCGTTTTGGTTTTGGCGCCGGTGTCGACAAAAAACTGCACGGACCCTTTGAACAGCGTTTCGGCTTTCCCCTGATTGAAGGCTGGGCGATGACCGAAACCGGCAATGGAGGCATCACCGTCTGCTCCAAAGGCGACCGCCATGTCGGCACCTCCAATATAGGCGCGCCGGAACCGGAGGTGGCGATCCGCGTCGAAAACGAGATTGGCGATGAGTGCACCATAGGCGAGCCAGGCGAACTGCTGGTGCGGCGCAACGGACCCGATCCCCGTTTCGGATTTTTCAACCGCTACCTCAAGGATGAAGCAGCGACCACTGAAGCCTGGCTGGATGGCTGGTTCCACACCGGCGACATTGTCAGCCGGAATGCCGATGGAACGCTTTGCTTTGTCGACCGCAAGAAAAATGTTATCCGACGTTCAGGCGAAAACATCGCCGCAGTCGAAGTCGAAGGCGTGCTCAACAAGCATCCGGCGGTCGATGCGGCGGCGGTGGCAGCCACACCCGATCCCGTTCGTGGCGATGAGGTTTTTGCCTTGATTGTTTTAGCCAACACCGCTGCAAGGAATGAACCGGAAAAGTTAGCCAGCGAAATTTGCCAATGGTGCTCGACCCAGCTTGCCTACTACAAGGCGCCCGGATTTATCGCCTTCATCGACGGACTGCCGCTGACATCGACCAACAAAATCCAGCGCGGCGAGATGAAGAAGCTGGCCACCTCTTTGCGCAATGATCCCGCAACGCTTGATGTTCGCCATTTGAAGAAACGGCAGGCCGCCTGATGGCTGTCGCTGGCGGCAGACATGGATATGATGGCGTTGTCGCAGCGGTGCCGGTGACAATTCCCTATGAACGCTATTCGCCGGAAGCAGCACACTGGTGGATCGCGCGTGCGCTTGGTGAACTGGTGAAAAGCGCCGGCATATCGCCTGAAAACATCGACGGGCTGACCGTTTCCTCCTTTACGCTACATCCCGATACCGCCGTCGGTCTGACCCAGCATCTGGGGCTGACACCGCGCTGGCTTGACCATATCCCGATGGGCGGCGCCTCGGGCGTGGTGGCACTCAGGCGCGCAGCACGTGCGGTTCAGGCCGGCGATGCAGACATCGTCGCCTGTGTTGCCGGAGACACCAACCATGTTGATTCCTTCCGGCGCATGCTGACGACCTTTTCGCGTTTTGCCCAGGACGGATCATACCCCTATGGCTCCGGCGGCCCGAACGCCACATTCGCGCTGATGACCGATCGCTACATGCAGCAATATGGCGCCACAAGGGAGGATTTTGGAAAAATCTGCGTAGCCCAGCGCGATAATGCGCTGTCATTTCCCCACGCTTTGATGAGAAAAAAGCTGACGCTGGATGCCTATATGTCAGCCCGGCCGATTGCCGATCCGATCCACCTGTTCGACTGCGTCATGCCCTGCGCCGGCGCTGAAGCGTTTCTGGTCACCAGAGACGACATCGCACGGGATCTTGGTTTGAACACCGTTCGCATTCTTTCAACCATCGAACGGCACAACGCTTTTCCCGATGATCCGATACAGCTTCGCGGTGGCTGGGCGCTTGATAAGGACGAACTTTGGTCAATGGCAGGGATAACGCCTGACAAATCCGATTTTCTCCAGACCTATGATGATTACCCGGTTATCTGCATGATGCAGACTGAGGATCTCGGATTTTGCGCCAAGGGAGATGGCGCCGAGTTCGTGCGCAATCACACGCTGACGGCTGGGGGAAGTTTTCCGCACAACACGTCTGGCGGACAGCTATCGGTCGGTCAGGCCGGAGCGGCAGGCGGCTTCCTTGGCATGGTCGAAGCGATCCGCCAGTTGACCGGTTCAGCACTTGGCAACCAGGTGAAAAACGCGAAAATAGGCACGGTTTCAGGGTTCGGCATGGTCAATTACGATCGCGGCGTCTGCTCCGGCGCGGCTGTTCTTGCGAAAGGTGCCCAATGACCGAAGCGCTAAAAAAACCGCCCCGCAAGAACCCGCAAAAAAGGTCTGTCTCGCCGACATTGCCGCCCGCCTCCCGCAGCCGCAAGGCGTTCGGCTTTCTCGTCGCGGCAGCCGAAGGACGGTTCGTCCTGCAGCAATGCGAAGCCTGCAACACCGTCTGTCATCCGCCGCGCGAAGCCTGCCCGAAATGCCTGTCAATGGCGCTTGAATGGCGCGATATGCCCGAAGGCGGCAGGCTGATCGCCGAAACGACGATCCGCACATCGACCAATATCTACTTCCGCGAACGCACCCCCTGGCGCACCGGCTCGGTGGAGCTTGACGCCGGCGTTACCGTCATCGCCCATATCCATGGCGACGTTTCAGCCGGCGGACGCGTGCGCATGATCGCCAGAACCGACAAATCCGGCAAGGGCGTGATGATGGCGCTGCCCGAACAGGAGACCGAGAACATGGCCGATGACCGGCAATTGCGCGAACTGACCTCAGACCCCAAGCACCGGCGTGTTTTGATAACCGACTGCCGCACTCCGGCCGGGCAGGCGCTGGCAAGAGCGATGTGCGAGGCAGGTGCGGCAATTGTCTTTGCCGGCATCGCAGAAGACTGGCGGCCCTGCCCGGGTGCCGATGAACTTGCTGCGACTGCCAGGGTCGAGATCATGCCGCTTGATCTGAGCGACACGATTTCCGTCAATGAGCTGGCCGGAGAAATCGGCGGCAAAGTCGATATCCTGATCAACAATGCCGAATATGTCAGACCCGGCGGCGCACTCGACCGCAGCGGCATCGTCACCGCCCGCGATGAGATGGAAACCAACTATTTCGGCCCTCTGAGGCTGATGCAGGCCTTCTGCCCGGCCATGCGGTCACGCGGTGCCGACGGTGTCAACAGCGCGTCAGCCTGGGTGCAGGTTTCTTCCGTCTATGCGCTTTGCAACTGGCCGGCCTTTGGTTGCACCTCCGCCAGCCAGGCCGCAGCTATTTCGCTTGGCCAATCCCTTCGCGGCGAGATGGCGGGCAGCGGCGTCAAGATCGTCAATGCATTTACCGGCCCGCTGGAAGAGGATTGGCGCCAGCCATTGCCACCGCCAAAGGTAACGCCCGCAGCGCTTGCCCGTAACATCGTTTCCGGTCTGCAACAGGGGCTGGAAGAGATCATCATCGGGGATGTGGCGAAGGATTTCATGCGCCGATATCGTGACGATCCGCGCGTGCTGGAACGTGAACTCAGCCAGATTGAGGGGATTTGAATTGACCGCTGACAATCAAACTCTCTTGGATGCGCTGGCCACAGGGCTCGGTGATGGCGGCCTTCGAATTGTCGACTTGACCCATACGCTCGATCCGGATTTTCCGGTCATGATCCTGCCGCCGGAATTCGGTCAATGCGCCCGCTTCCGGGTTGAGGAAGTATCACGCTACGACCATCGCGGACCTGGATGGTACTGGCGCAATTTTTCCTGCGGCGAACATACCGGCACCCATTTTGACGCGCCGATACACTGGATTTCCGGCAAGGATCTCCCCGATGCGACCGTCGATGCGATTGCCGCCGATGCATTCATCCGGCCGGTCTCGGTCATCGACTGTTCGGCGCAATCGGCGGAGGATGAGGATTTCTTAATGTCCCCGGACTTCGTGCAAAACTGGGAAGCCAAACACGGCACCATCAAATCCGGGTCATGGGTGTTGATGCGCACCGACTGGTCGAAACGCCGCGGTGCCGACTATCTCAATCTGCGCGAGGATGGCGCCCATTCACCCGGGCCGTCGCCGGATGCGATACGCTTTCTGGTCGAAAAACGCGATATCATCGGTTTCGGCACCGAAACGGTCGGCACCGATGCCGGCCAGGCAGCTCATCTGTCACCACCCTATCCGGCGCATTATATTTTGCATGGGGCCGGCCGCTACGGCCTGCAATGTCTGGCCGGTCTCGATCAGTTGCCACCAACCGGTGCGATCCTGATTTGCCCTCCCTTGAAGATCAAACATGGCTCCGGCAGCCCGCTAAGAGTGTTGGCGCTGGTGGCAGGAGACGTCTGATGGGTGACAGGAAAATGGTTGCGGTCATCACCGGCGGCAGTTCCGGAATTGGCGCGAAACTCTGCCAGGAGATGCTTGATCTTGGCTATACGGTGATTTCGGTAGCCCGCCGCGATCCGGAATTTTCCCATCAGCGGATGCATTCGGTCAAAGCCGATCTGACCGATGCCGACGATACCAGCCGTGCCACCGGCGAAATCGCCGCAAAATTCCAGGTCACGCATTTCATCCACAATGCCGGCATCATCCTGCCCAATCTGATCGAACAGGCGAAGCTCGACGATCTGCATACGCTGACCCAGCTTCACGCCGGCGCGGCACTGACATTCACTCAAGCCTTTCTACCGGCAATGAAACAGGCAAATTTCGGCCGCATCATCTTCAACTCGTCGCGTGCCGCTCTCGGCGCCGTCACCCGCACCGCCTATTCCTACTCAAAAGCGGGTCTGCACGGCATGGCCCGGACCTGGGCGCTCGAACTGGGACCCCATGGCATTACCGTCAATGTGGTCGCACCGGGTCCGGTACTGACCGACAATTTCTGGGGCATTATCGACAAGGGCAGCGAGCGGGAGCAAAAACTTGCCGGCAGTCTGCCGGTGCGCCGGCTGGGAACCGTAGAAGACGTCACTAAGGCATTGCTTTATTTTGCCGATCCCGAAAATGGCTATGTCACCGGCCAGACACTTTATGTCTGCGGTGGTGCAAGCATCGGTGGCGTGACATTATAGGTGTGAACGCAGCGCCTGCCCGAATGCTTCAAACAACACCTTGTTGACGGGATTTTCCTGGGGTTCGTATTCGGCGTGCCACTGGACACCGATGGCGAAATTTTCCGCACCCGAGATGGTGATCGCCTCAATCGTGTCGTCCTCGGCGATACCCTCGACATTCATCCTTTCGCCCACCTCCAATATGCCCTGGCCGTGCAGCGAATTGACCCGGATCGTATCGCACCCGTAAAGCCTGGCCAGCGTACCGCCGGGGGTCAGTGCCACATCATGGCGATCGGCGAATACAATTTCGGGATCGGGATGGATTTCACCATTTTCAAGCCTTGGCATGCGGTGGTTCATGCGGCCTTCAAGATCGCGGATTTCCGGATGAAGCGTGCCGCCATAGGCAACCGCCATCTCCTGCATGCCGCGGCATATACCGAACAGCGGCACGGCCTTGTCGACGCAGGCCCGGCACAGTTGCAGCGCAACAGCATCGCGGCCCGGATCATAGGGTTCGTGAGCCACATCCGGTTCCTTGCCAAAATGGCTCGGATGAACATTGGCGCGGGCACCGGTCAGCACGATGCCATCGACGGCGTCGAGCAGCGCGGCGATATCGGTTAGCTCCGGCGAACCGGCAAACATCAGCGGCAGGGCATCGCAAACATCAATCAACGCCTTTAAATTTCGCTCGCCGACAAGCTGTGTCGCAAAGCGGTCTTCAACCACATATTGGTTGCCAATAACGCCAACAACGGGTTTTTTCATCAAGCTTGTCCGCTAATAGTCTCTTGCAAATACGGCTTCGGGCCAACCTTAAATTTTAGCCGTTGATACCATGGTTTCAATAGCAATGAACCGTTCATCACACAGCCTTACCACTCACATCGCGAAAAACGGTCCCGCCACCGCATCGCGCAAAGGGAGTGCGGCAATATTTCATTCATAGACCACCAGCAGATCCTTGGCGTCGATCTGATCCCCGGCATGGACATGAACATCGCCAATCACACCGTCACGTTCGGCATGCAATGCGGTTTCCATCTTCATCGCCTCGATCGAAAGCAGCACGTCTCCGGCCATTACAGTCTGGCCCCTGGCAACGGCAAGCGTCGACACAACACCCGGCATCGGCGCTCCGACATGGTTTTCGTTTGCCGGGTCCGCCTTGGGTCTTGCCCGCCCGCCTTTGGCACCATGCACCCGGTCCGGCACCTTGACCCGGCGCGGCTGGCCATTCAGTTCAAAGAACACCGTAACCATGCCTTTTTCATCGGGTTCGCCCTTGGCAAGGCAGCGAATCACCAAGGTCTTGCCGCGTTCGATTTCGACAAAAACCTCTTCTTCCGGCTGCATGCCGTAGAAATAAACCGGCGTCGGAAGGCTGCTCACCGGGCCATAGTCATCCGACGCGGCCACAAAATCGCTAAACACCTTCGGATACATCAGCCAGGAGGCATATTCCATTTCCGATATTTTGCGTTCCAGCTTGCTTTCAACCTCGCTACGCCCGGCATCGAGATCGGCGTCAGCCAACAATGACCCCGGCCTTACGGTGATCGCGGCACGCTCCTTGAGCACTTTTTTCTGCAATGCTTGAGGCCAGCCGCCGGGAGGCTGACCCAAATCGCCATACATCATCGAAACGACTGAGTCGGGAAAGGCGATATCCTTTTCGGGGTCTTCCACATCATCAACCGTCAGATCCTGGCTCACCATCATCAGCGCCATATCGCCAACCACTTTCGATGACGGCGTCACCTTGACGATATCGCCGAACATCTGATTGGCATCCGAATAGGCCTGCGCCACCTCATGCCAGCGGGTTTCCAGGCCAAGCGAACGCGCCTGCTCCTTCAGATTGGTGAACTGACCGCCGGGCATTTCATGAAGATAGACCTCCGAGGCCGGCCCCTTCAGATCGCTTTCGAATGCCGAATATTGATTGCGCGCCGCTTCCCAGTAGAACGAAATTTTTCTGATCCATTCCGGATCGAGACCGGGATCACGCTTTGACCCGGTCAGCGCTTCAACGATCGAACCGAGGCAGGGCTGCGAGGTATTTCCAGACAGAGCATCCATCGCCGCATCGACGGCATCAACACCGGCATCGACGGCGGCAAGTACCGTCGCAGCCGAAATACCGGACGTATCGTGAGTGTGGAAATGAATAGGCAAGCCGGTTTCCTCGCGCAGCGCCTTAAACAACACCGTCGCTGCCGCCGGCTTCAAAAGCCCGGCCATGTCTTTCACAGCAATAATATGAGCGCCTGCAGCCTCAAGCTCGCGGGCAAGCCCGGTATAATAGTTCAGGTCATATTTTGCCCGGTCCGGATTTTGAATGTCGCCGGTGTAGCAGATGGTCGCTTCGCAAAGCTTGTTCTCCTCGATCACCGCATCCATGGAAACACGCATGTTTTCCACCCAGTTCAGGCAGTCAAACACCCGAAACAGATCGATGCCGCCGGCGGCTGCCTGACGCACGAAATGCTTGACGACATTGTCCGGATAGTTGGTATAGCCGACGCCGTTGGCGCCGCGCAGCAGCATCTGCAAAAGCAGATTGGGCGCACCCTCGCGTATCAGCGACAGGCGTTCCCAGGGGTCTTCGGTCAAAAACCGCATCGCCACATCGAACGTCGCTCCGCCCCAGCATTCCAGCGACAGGAGATTTGGAAGCGCCCTTGCATAGGTGCCGGCGATGCGGGCGATATCGAAGGTACGCATGCGTGTCGCCAGCAGGGACTGATGTCCGTCACGCATTGTCGTGTCGGTCATCAACACCTGACGTTGCGCCCGCATCCATTCGGCAAACTTTTTCGGTCCGTCCGCATCCAGCCGCTGTTTGGTTCCATCCGGAATGGCGCCACCGGCAAACGGTATCAATGGTGCGGCCGCGTCGGCTGAAGGTTTTGGCCTGCCGCGCGCTTCGGGATGCCCGTTGACGGAGACATCGGCCAGATAGTTCAAAAGCTTGGTCGCCCGGTCGCGGCGTTTCACCTGGCTGAACAATTCCGGCGTATTGTCAATAAATTTGGTTGTATAGCTGTTGTCGGCAAACTTGGCATGACCAATTATGGCTTCCAGAAACGTCAGATTGGTTGCCACGCCACGGATGCGAAACTCGCGCAGCGCCCGGTCCATGCGCCTGATCGCCTCTTGCGGTGTCGGCGCCCAGGCGGTCACCTTCTCCAGCAGCGGATCGTAAAACCGGGTGATAACCGCACCCGAATAGGCGGTCCCACCATCAAGACGAATGCCGAAACCGGTCGCCCCGCGATAGGCGGTGATGCGGCCATAATCGGGTATAAAATTCTGCTCGGGATCTTCCGTCGTGATCCGGCATTGCAATGCATGTCCATTCAGGCGGATGTCTTTTTGTGCCGGCACGCCGGATGCCGGCGTTCCGATGGCCTCGCCATCAAGGATGTGGATCTGCGCCTTGACGATATCAATCCCGGTAACCTCTTCGGTCACCGTATGCTCGACCTGAATGCGCGGATTGACTTCTATGAAATAGAAGGCACCCGTATCGGCATCCATCAAAAACTCGATTGTGCCGGCGCCGACATAGCTGGTTTCGCGCGCCAGCGTCAGCCCGTAACCGGCAAGTTCAGCCCTTTGCGCATCATCGAGATACGGGGCCGGTGCCCGTTCGACCACCTTCTGATTGCGCCGCTGGATTGAACAATCGCGCTCGAACAGATGCACGGCATTGCCATGGGTATCGCCCAGGATCTGCACCTCGACATGGCGCGCACGTTCGACCAGCTTTTCCAGATAGACTTCGTCCTTGCCGAAAGCCGCCTTGGCCTCGCGTTTGGCTTCAACGACTTCGCGTTCCAGATCGCCAGGCTCCCGGATCACGCGCATACCGCGTCCGCCGCCACCCCATGAGGCTTTGAGCATCAGTGGATAACCGATCTTTTCAGCCATGCTGCGCACAACCTCTAGATCGTCAGGCAGCGGATCAGTGGCAGGAACCACCGGAACACCGGTCTCGATCGCCAGATTGCGCGCCGCCACCTTGTTGCCAAGCCGCCGCATGGTCTGCGGCGACGGGCCGATGAAAGTAATGCCCGCCTCGCCACAGGCTTCTGCAAATTCCGGGCTTTCCGACAACAACCCATAACCCGGGTGAATCGCATCCGCGCCTGCAAGTTTCGCAACGCGTATAACCTCTTCGATCGACAGGTAGCTCTCAATAGGGCCTAAGTCTTTTGCAAGATGCTGGCCCCGGCCGATCTGATAGCTTTCATCGGCCTTGAAGCGATGCAGGGAGTATTTGTCCTCTTCAGCCCAGATGGCGACGGTTTTAAGCCCAAGTTCATTAGCCGCTCGAAACACGCGAATGGCGATTTCGGAACGGTTGGCGACAAGAATTTTCTTCATGTCCAGATTCGTACTCCAAGAAAACGGTTTTATGCGCGCTCAATACAGCTTGACGGCAACCGTGACAATCGCGATGCGAAGCTGGGAGCTTGCTGGTTACCAGAGCATTTTTCGCCCAAACAGAATCACATGTGCGAAAAATGCTTCAATAGTCCAAGCGGACAAAGGCGTTGTTCGATAAAAGCGCCCCGAAATAGAAGAGCCCGGCGCTTAAGCCGGGCTCGAGGTCAAATCCGGCATACCGGATTATTGGGTGACATAGTCATATTTGCCGGCCTTCCACTCGTAGAAGACATAGCCGGGCAGGGTGACATCGCCCTTGTCGTCAAAAGACAGACTACCGAGCACCGTACTGAAGTCACCATCGTTCAGCGCCTTTACCATCGGATCGAAATCGGTGGAACCTGTAGCGCTGGCCGCCTGCGCCCAGACCTGAACTGCAGCATAGGTATAGAGCACATAGCCTTCAGGCTCGATGCCGGCAGCACGGAACTTTTCTACCAGATCCTGAACATCGGGGTTCTTTCTCGGATCAGGAGAGAAGGTCATCAGCGTACCTTCGCCGGCATCACCGGTGATCGCCCAGTATTCATCGGTCACCAGCGCATCACCGGAAACCAGAACGGCATCCATGCCTTGTTCTTTCATCTGGCGAGCCATCAGGCCGGCCTCGGTATGGTAACCACCGACATAAAGAACGCCGACACCCTCAGCCTTCAGTTTTGAAACCAGCGCGGTATAGTCCTTTTCGCCCGCCGTATAGGCTTCATACATCGCAGGCGTACCACCGCCCTTCTCGAAGGCAGCCATAGTCGCATCGGCAAGGCCCTTGCCATAAGCGGTCTTGTCGTGAACGAAAGCCACTTTCTTACCGGCAAAGTTCTTGTTCAGATAAGCACCTGCAACGTCGCCCTGCTGGTCGTCGCGGCCACAAACCCGCATCGTTCCAGGTCCAGGGCGCTCATCTGTAAATTTCGGGTTTGTCGAAGCCGGAGAAATCTGGACAATCCCCTCTTCCGCATAAACCGCAGATGCCGGAATTGAAGAGCCGGAACAGAAATGGCCGGCCATGAACACAACGCCTTTACCGGCCATCTGGTTTGCCACCGCAACGGCCTGCTTCGGATCACACGCATCGTCGCCGATTTCCAGCTTCAGCATTTCTCCATTGACACCGCCGGCCGCATTGATGTCAGCCACAGCCTGCTCGGCCCCGGCTTTCATCTGAGCTCCGAACGACGCATATTGGCCGGTCATCGGACCGGCGGTCGCGATCAGTATTTCCGCCCATGCAGAAGGAACCATCGCGAATGTGAGGGCAACACCCATCAAAAGAGATTTTTTCATTTTTTCTCCCGTTGAACACCGACTGCTGTCAACGCAATTCGGAAAAGGTGTCCGCTATCCGAATGCGATATGGTGGTGCGGTCAAAACCGCTCTCTGTGTATAAAAACCCAAAATTCGGACCAATGAAAGGGTTTTTCAACATATGATTGCATTTTGGCGTATTTCTATTTTTCCCGCGAGAACAAAAACCTGTACTGCGTCGCCATCTGTTTGGTGCGCGTTATCGCTTTCCCGGCAAAACCGAGAATCAGCAACACGATAAAATCAACACAAAAATACCAGCCAGAACTCAGTGTGCCTTCAAACAAGGCGAAGTGGATAAACCGCGTCGCCGCAGTAAGCAGCAAGAGATAGATGACCAGTTGATGATTGGCGAGCCAAGACAACGCCACCGCCCGCCCGGTCAGAAAAGCCGCGCCGCCGCCGAGCAGCACGGTAACGAAGAAAAACTCCAAGAATGTGACTTCCCAGATCGGGTTTGCTCCCATCAGTGCCGTCCCCCTTCAAGATAGGCGGCGCGAACATCCTCGCGCTTGAGCAATTCAGCGCCAGTGCCACTCATGGTGATATTACCGTTGACCATCACATAGCCTCGATGCGCCAGCTTAAGCGCGTGAAACGCATTCTGCTCGACCAGGAACACCGTCAGCCCCTGATTGACATTCAACTCGCGGATTACGTCGAAAATCTGTTTTACGATCAGCGGCGCCAGTCCAAGCGACGGTTCATCCAGCAACAAAAGCCGCGGCCGGCCCATCAGCGCACGGGCGATTGCCAGCATCTGTTGTTCGCCCCCCGACAATGTACCGCCACGCTGCTGCGCCCGTTCCTTCAACCGCGGAAACAGGTCGAAGACCCGTTTCAGATCATCATCGAAATGGGTTTCATCGACCAGCATGGCACCCATCATCAGGTTTTCCATCACCGTCATTCGCGGAAATATCCGCCTGCCCTCGGGCGATTGGGCGATCCCCAGCCGCATGATGTCATGGGTTGGCATACCGGCAATCTGATTGCCGTCGAAAACGATCTCGCCCGTTCGTGCCTGGGGGTTGCCGCAGATCGTCATCATCAATGTCGATTTTCCTGCTCCATTGGCCCCGATCAGCGTGACGATTTCTCCGTTTTCGACATCGACATCGACCCCCCGCAACGCGATGATCTTGCCGTAATAGGTCTCGACACCGCGAATTTTCAGCAAAGGCTGCTGCAGTTCACTCATGCCTTGCCTCCCCGGCCAGATTTACCGCGCCCGCTTCCCGCCACGGCAACTTCCTTTGCCAGCACCTTTGCCTGTTTCACCCAGTCATCGCGCTCGATCCGGCCTTTGAAATTCAGGTGCCCGTCGACCCAGTCTTTTTCTGCCTTTTTCCAGGTTGAAATCTGCTCGAACTTGTAGATGCCGATTCCATTGAGCGTTTTTTCCAGTTTCGGGCCAACTCCTGAAATGCGTTTCAGATCGTCCGGCTTTGCCGGTTTCCGCATCCTCGCCGGGCGGCCATCCGGTTTAGGCTTTGCAGCTCTGGATGTGGCTTTTCCTTTGCTGACCGCCTTTGTGGCGGCGGTCTTCTTTCCGCCTGCAGTCTTCTTGCCGGTTTTCGCAGGTCGTTTTACTTTGGCAACGTCTTTTCGAACCTCCGCAATGTCGACCTCTTCCTCATCATCGACCCCCAGATAGGCTGCAATCACCGCCGGATCGTTGCGAACGAAATCCGCCCCGCCATCGGAAATCTTCTCGCCGTAATCCAGAACGACCACATGGTCGGAAATCTCCATGACCACGCCCATATCGTGCTCGATCAAAAGCACCGACGTTTCGTCCTCGGTGCGAATACGCTGGAGCAGCGCGTTCAATTCCGCCGATTCCCGCGGATTGAGCCCCGCAGCCGGCTCGTCGAGACACAGGACATGCGGGCCGGTACACATTGCCCGCGCAATCTCCAGACGCCTTTGGGCGCCATAGGGAAGATCGGAGGCGGGATCATCGGCCCGGTCGATCAGATCGACGCGCTCAAGCCAATAGGTTGCTTTTTCAATCGCCTCACGCTCTGCCCGGCGATAGCTGGGAAGCCCCAATATACCGCCAATCGTAAACGATGAAGCCGTCATCAGCGGATTGTGTTGCGCCACCAGCAGATTTTCCAGCGCGGTCATGCCGCCAAACAGCCGGATGTTCTGAAAGGTGCGCGCGACACGGGCTTTTTCCGCAATTTCAAAATCCGCCATGCGTTCGAGCAGATAGACCGCTCCGTCGCCTCCCTTGCGCCATTGATCGCCGCTGTGGGTAACCTGCCCGACCAGATCGTCTTTGCGCGACGGACCGTGACGCATGATGATGCGGCCTTCGGTCGGTTTGTAAAAACCGGTGACGCAATTGAACACGGTCGTCTTGCCGGCCCCGTTCGGTCCGATCAGAGCAGTGATGTCACCGCGCCCGACATCAAACGAAAGATCATTGATCGCAACCAGACCGCCAAACCGCATGGTCAGGTGCTCGACGCTCAAGACCGGGTCGTTTTCCCAGTTGTTTACGCTGGCCGTCCCATCGCCTTTTTGTATCGGGGCCACCATGGCTCAGTGTCCCTCGCCCTGGGCGACCATGTCGGCGCCAATTCGCTTCTTTTCCCTCAACACCGCCGATGGATCGCGTGTCGAAATCAACCCGCGCGGCTTCCATACCATGATCAGGACCATTGCCAGTCCGAAGAACAGCATCCGGTATTGTGTCGGCTCGAAATTCTCGCCGAAAATCGCTTTGAGGAAGTCGAGATTGCGCAATAGTTCAATACCGCCGATCATCACCACCGAGGCGATGACAACACCGATCTGCGATCCCATGCCGCCAAGGACGACAATGGCCAGAATGATCGCCGATTCGATGAAGGTAAAACTTTCCGGCGAGATAAAGCCCTGCCTGGTGGCAAAAAATGAGCCGGCAAATCCACCGAACATCGCGCCGATTGCAAACGCCGTCAGTTTGGTATTGGTGGTATTGATGCCAAGCGACCGGCAGGCGATTTCATCTTCCCGAAGCGCCTCCCAGGCCCGCCCCACCGGCAGTTTTCTAAGCCGCAACGTTACGAAATTGGTAATGATCGCCAGCACGAAAATGATGTAATAGAGGAACACAAATCGCTGCACCCCGTCATAGGGAATGCCGAAATACTCGGCAAACCCGCCGGAACGCTTGAATTCCAGTCCGAACAAGGTTGGCTTGGGGATGCCGGAAATACCGTCGGGACCGTTGGTGAATTCATACCAGTTAAGCAAGACCACCCGGATGATTTCGCCAAATGCAAGCGTGACAATGGCCAGATAGTCGCCGCGCAGCCTTAGAACCGGAAAACCCAAAATGACGCCCCACATCGCCGCCAGAATGCCGGCCAGAGGCAGCGCCATCCAGAAACCGAACCCGAAATATTGCGCGAGCAACGCAAACGAGTAGGCCCCGACCGCATAAAACGCGACATAACCGAGATCAAGCAGACCGGCCAGTCCGACCACGATGTTCAGTCCCCATCCAAGCATCACATATGTCATGATCAGGATGGCAAGATCGATATATTGCCTATCTTGCGCCGGAAAATACCGCATCAAAATGAACGGCAGTAGGACGGCCAGCAAAAACAGTCCGCCACTGAACCATTTTCCCGATCCGGAAAAAGCACGCGATGATCCAGAAAAAGCGCCTGTCAGCATTCCGGTGATCGGCCGCTCCGTCTTGAACACAAACAGATTGAGCGCGAGGCGGCCGGCAAATACGATCGCAATTGCGATAAAGAACAGCACCCACCGCGTTGACAGCACCAACCCGCCCGTAGCGATATCCGTACGCAACGCCAGAAAATAAAATCCAAGTACACCGGCCAGCAGCGCGGCGAGTGCGGCGTCTTTCAGCGAAGCTGCAAAATCGTTGTTGGATCCTGCTGACATCAGACTTTTTCCACCTCCGGTTTACCCAGCAGCCCGGAGGGCAGGAAGATCAGGACAATGGCCAGAATGGAAAAGGCGGCGACATCCTTGTACTCGACCGTGAAATAGCCGGACCAGAACACCTCGATCAGCCCAATCAGCAATCCGCCGAGCATGGCGCCTGGAAGCGACCCGATACCGCCGAGGACCGCGGCGGTGAAAGCCTTCACCCCGGCCAGAAAGCCGATATAGAAGTCGATGACCCCGTAAAGCAGCAGGAACATAAGGCCTGCAACCGCAGCCAGTGCGGCGCCCATCACAAAGGTCAGTGAAATCGTCCGGTCGACATTGACACCCAAAAGTGCTGCCATCTTTTGATCCTGTTCGCAGGCCCGCTGCGCACGGCCAAGCGGGGTCTTTGCAATCAGCAATGAAAACCCGATCATCAACACCAGGGTCAGCAGGATTATAATCATCTGCATATAGGAGAGCTGAACCGCTATCGGCCCGTTTTCCGTCACGCCTTCCATGACGGTGACACCACCGGAAATCACCGGCTGAAGCGGCTTGACGCGGGCGCCCTGGGTAACCTGCACGAAATTTTGTAAAACAATCGACATGCCGATGGCGGTAATCAGTGGCGCCAGCCGGAACGAACCACGAAGCGGGCGATAGGCCAGCCGCTCAACCGTCCAGCCCCACGCCGCAGCAAACAGCATCGCCATGATCAGCACCACAAGAAGTACCAGCGGCAGAAAGGCAAATCCGAAAACGGTCGTCAGCGCCAGAAACGTCGCAAGCGCAATGAATGAGCCGACCATGAAAATATCGCCATGGGCGAAATTGATCATACCGATAATGCCATAGACCATCGTGTAGCCTATCGCGATCAGCCCATAGATCGACCCGAGTGTCAGACCATTTATGAGCTGCTGGACGAAATATTCCATTTTATTCTTTGGCTCCCCCCAAGGTTACGGCCTTTCCTACCGCTTACCCATTTTGTCGTTCGTTTGCGCACTAACGCCACGTGCTGACAATCCATCCCCGGGTGCCGATTGTCCGCTCGTCGCGCGGCTTCTTTTCGTAAATTGAGCGTATCGCTATCATTGGTCCGATACAATGTTTTTGTGGAATTCCAAACCTGCATGCGTACCTTTGAAACATATAACCCATTGAATACATGATGATATCGATTTGACAACGGATTATTTCATGCCACCGAAAACCCCTCCGCGAAAGGGTCGCGCTCGTCGAGGAAAATCGTATTCAGCCCGGTCATGCGGGCCCATCCGGCAATTGAGGGAACAATCGCCTGTTTGTCACCCACCATCAATTCCCGTTCGACCCTGCCTTCAAACATCGAGCCGATGATGGATTCATGGACAAAATGCCCGCCGGTCGCCAGCTTGCCCTGCGCGTGAAGTTGCGCCATGCGCGCCGATGTTCCCGTACCGCATGGACTGCGGTCAATCGCCCTGTCGCCGTAAAACACGGCATTGCGGGCATCCGCCTGTCCGTTCCGGGCCGCCCCGGTCCACATAATATGTGTTAGTTCGTTTATGTCCGGGTTTTCGGGGTGCTTAAACTGATAGTCAGCGTTGAGCCTTGCCCGCACAATAGGGCTCCAATGGAGCAGCTGATCGACCGAATGATCGGCCATATCCATGAAATTCGCCTGTGGTTCGATAATCGCGTAAAAATTCCCGCCATAGGCGACATCAGCCGTCAGCCTGCCCAGTTCCGGACAGTCAACGCTAAGACCCTCGGCAAAAAGGAACGAGGACACATTGGTGATCATCACCTCCTCCACATGAGGGCCGTCTTGGCGGTACTCGGCTTTAACGACGCCGGCAGGCGTATCGAGAAACAAAACGCCCGGTTTTTTCGGCGTCACCAGTCCGTTTTCCAGAGCAAGCGTTACCGTGCCGATTGTCCCGTGTCCGCACATCGGCAGACAGCCGGATGTCTCGATAAACAAGATTGCGATATCGCAATCGGGCCTTGTCGGCGGATAGAGAAACGAACCCGACATCATGTCGTGCCCACGCGGCTCGAACATCAATCCGGTTCTAATCCAGTCGTAGTCCGACAGGAAATGTGCGCGTTTTTCCATCATATTGGCGCCCGACAGAGCCGGCGCACCGCCAGCGACCAGCCGTACCGGGTTCCCGCAAGTATGTCCGTCGATACAGAAAAACGAGTGTCGCGTCATTTTCGCCGTCATCAAACCACCAGATATCAAAGTTCAGGCAATGGCGGGCGACCATCAAGAGCCGATTTAATCACCTCTTCCGCCGCCAATCGCCGCCTACCCGTCAAAGGCTGGCGCGGCAGACGCACGCGGTCGTTGGACCCGATGGCATACACCTCAGCAAGCTTAATATTTTGAACAAGATAGGTTGATACATCAAGATCGAGCAACGGCCTGAACCAGCGATAGATGGACAAGGCCTCGCCATGCCTGCCCTGTTGCATCAGTCTGTAAATGGCGACGGTTTCATGCGGAAACGCCGTCACCAGCCCCGCAACCCAGCCAACAGCACCAACAGCAAGCGCCTCGAACGCCAGATTGTCGACGCCGGTAAACAAGTCAAAACGGTCACCGAACCGGTTGATGATTTCGGTCGAGCGGCGAATATCATCGGACGATTCCTTGACCGCGACAAAGCGGGCATCGCCGGCAAGTTCCTCCATCATGTCGACCGTCACATCGACCCGGTAGGCGACGCGGTTGGAATAGATCATCACCGGCAGATCGCCAGCACTGGCCACGGCCCGCAAGCTGGCTACCGTTTCGGCATGATTGGTATGATAGACCATCGAGGGCACGACCATCAGGCCATCGGCGCCGGCAGCTGCCGCTTTTTGCGCCAGATCACATGCTTCGCGGGTTCCAGCCTCATTGATCGTCATCAAAACGGGCTTGCCGCCGGCGGCAAGACGCGCCGTCTTCATCACCGCAAGCTTTTCGTCTCCCGACAGCATCGGGCCCTCGCCCAGCGAGCCGGCAACGATAATACCGTCACATCCCGCCTCCATCTGGATGGCGAAGCAGCGCTCCATTTCCGCATGATCCAGCAGATCATCTTCGGTGAACTTTGTCGTGACCGCCGGAAAGACACCTGACCACATTGTGCTTGATCCCAATCTAATATATCAGTGATATATCAAATAAGTTCATTTGCTGTCAACGAACAGTTGTTTGAAAATGGCCACGATGCAAAAGACGCAAAAAAACTGGGACGACAATGCTGCACCCAAGGCCGAGCCGGCCGCAGCAACGGCCTACCGGGCCATTGAGCGCATGATCATCACGCTGGAACTGCCGCCCTCGGCTTGCGTTTCGGAGGGCGAGATCATGCAGCGGACCGGCTTTGGAAGGACACCGGTGCGCGAAGCATTACAGCGTTTAGCCTGGGAAGGTTTTGTCACGATCAGACCGCGGGCAGGCATTTCAATCGCAACACTAAATCCATCAGACTGGCTGAAAATCATCGATGTGCGGCGCGGTGCGGAGGTCGTTCTTGCGCGCTCGGCTGCCCGTTATCTCACCGAAAAAATGGCCCCCCGGTTTCACGATGTATCGCTTGCCATGTGCAAGGCAGCCCTCACGGGAGACGTAATAGCGTTTCTGGATGCTGACCGGCAGTTTGACGAAGCGCTCGCCATCGCTGCCGACAATGAGTTCGCAGCCAGACTGGTAGCCCCTTTGCAAACCCACTCACGCCGATTTTGGTTTCGCTTTCAAAGCGAGGGGGGGCTTGCCGCCGCCACCGAGGCTCATCTTGGAATCCTGGGTGCCATCGTTGATGGCGATGAAGAAAAAGCCGCACAATCGTCTGATCGCCTCATGGACATGTTGCGGACCTATGCGATCAATGTCGCGATCCGGTAAAGCGTCTCGACTGCCGGGCAGCAGCAATGGACCCTGGCGCGGCCGGGGCAGTCAGCGGCCACGCCAACCAAAATTATTCCGAACCAAGACGCGGGCCTTTTGGGGCGGCGCAATCGGGCAGATTAGAGAAGTCGACACCGCCGCCGATTTTTCGAAGATCGATCGTCCGTGTCAACGGAAAGAAACTTCCCTCGCGTCTGGTTTTCATAAACATCCGTGAAGTCAATCGCCCGTTGTCGACCACCCCGTCAACACAGCCACCACTCAGCCCAACCGAAAGACTGCCCTTGCCCTTTGGCAGGCCGGCAGCCTTGTATGCCCGTGCTTTGGCCTGGGCGGCGGCAAGCCGCTTTTGGTCATTTTCGGCGATTCGGGCGATCTGCACGCGTTCGCTTGCCTGATCGAACGGAACGGCTCCGCCTGACGGTTGATCAACGATTTCCAAAGAGATGGATTCATCAATCCGCCATTCCGGATCATCCACATCGAGTTTCACCCGCAACACGGCATCACCGTCACGCAGACGGAGAGGCTTCGATACGACAGCAGCCACGGCGATGACCGCAGGATCGGCTTCCAATGGATTGAAGCCAGCAAGATTGGCGACTGCGGCCGGATTGAGTGAGGCACAACCGGCAACAATGAGGACCGGCACGGCAACGAACACCGCTCGAAACGCTTTAATCATAGGTGATATTCCTGATTGACAGTGAAAAATTATCGTGACACAGTAATTATTGATTGTAAAGTAAGGCAAAACAATGTCGTCGAACCGTCAGCATCTACGCCGGCTCTGCCATCGGATGAATATCCTGCTTGGTGTGTTTGGCATTCTCACCGCCGCCTATGTGGTCCTTTCCGCCGGCTGGGCGCTGAACGACAGCACCGGCCTGTCCGCCCTGCTCGCCCGGCATTTTGATACCAAACCCTTCCCGGTTTCCACGCCGACGGCCATGTTGATCGTTCTCCTGTTTCTGTTTCAGGTCGGACTGTTTCTCTATGGGCTGAACTGCATGCGCCAGGCCTTCTCGATCATCGCCGGACGAGACATCATCGACAGCACGGCCGGCCTTATGATGCGCCGGGCCGGTTTGTTTTTTGCGGCAACGGCGGTTGCGATGATTTTGTTCACGCCTGCGCTTTCAGCGCTTTTTTCAGTCTCGGCGCCTGCCGGCAACCACTTCATCAGTCTTAGCTTTGGCAGCGGGGAGGCGTTGACATTGCTGATGTCCGGCGTTGTTGTCGTGGTCGGCCATGTAATTGCGCTTGCCGCCGAGGTGGAAGACGAAATCCGGCAGATCGTTTGACCATGCAAATCATCGTCAACCTGGATGTCATGCTGGCAAAACGAAAAATGCGTTCGAAAGAACTGGCCGAGCGCATCGGCATCACGGAGCAAAACCTCTCCCTGCTAAAATCCGGCAAGGTGAAAGGCGTTCGCTTCGAGACACTCGCCAAGATCTGCACCGAGCTCGATTGCCAGCCGGGCGATTTGCTCGAATTCTCAGCCGGCGAGCCGGGATCGTCATGAAGAAGGCCCGGTTGATTGCCGGACCTCTACTGTTTGGAAACACAGTCCTGCAAATCAGTCCATCGCCTTGAAATGGAACTCTCCGCCTTCTTTTAGACCTGCCGCACGACCGCAGCAAAGCGAGGACGTGCAAAAGCAAAAACCGTCAGGCACTCTAATCCATCGCCTTGAAGTGGAACTCCCCGCCTTCTTTCAGACCTGACGGCCAGCGCGACGTCACCGTCTTGGTCCGGGTATAGAAACGGAATGCATCCGGCCCGTGCTGATTAAGATCACCAAACCCGGATTTCTTCCAGCCACCGAATGTGTGATAGGCGAGTGGCACCGGGATCGGCACATTGATGCCCACCATGCCAATATTGATCCGGTTTGCAAAATCGCGGGCGGTATCACCGTCGCGCGTAAATATCGCGGTCCCGTTGCCATATTCATGGTCCATGGCCAAAGCAAGCGCTTCCTCATAGGAATTGGTGCGAACCTGCGACAGGACCGGCCCGAAAATCTCCTGCTTGTAGATATCCATATCCCTGGTGACATGGTCGAACAGATGCGGGCCGACGAAAAATCCGTTTTCATAGCCCTGCATCGAAAAATCACGGCCATCGACCACCAGTTTTGCGCCCTGTTCGACACCGGAATTGACCAGACCGAGCACACGCTCTTGCGCGGCCTTGGTCACCAGCGGGCCGTAATCGACATCATCGCCTGCCGTATAAGGGCCGACTTTCAGTTTTTCGATCCGCGGCACCAGCTTTTCCACCAGCGCATCGGCGGTTTTCTCGCCCACCGGCACGGCCACCGAGATCGCCATGCAGCGCTCGCCTGCAGCGCCGTAACCGGCACCGACAAGCGCATCGGCTGCCTGATCCATATCGGCGTCCGGCATCACGATCATATGATTTTTGGCACCACCAAAACACTGAACGCGCTTACCGTTGGCGCAGCCGCGTGAATAGATGTAGCTGGCGATCGGCGTTGAGCCGACAAAGCCGACGGCCTGAACAGCCTCATTGTCCAAAATCGCATCGACCGCTTCCTTGTCGCCGTTGACGACATTGAAGATCCCGTCCGGCAGACCGGCTTCCTTCAAAAGTTCGGCCAGCATCATCGGCACCGACGGATCACGCTCCGACGGCTTTAAGATAAAGGCATTGCCACAGGAAATCGCCGGTGCCAGCTTCCACATCGGGATCATGGCTGGAAAGTTGAACGGCGTAATGCCGGCGACAACACCAAGCGGCTGGCGCATGGAGTACATGTCGATGCCGGGCCCGGCACTGTCGGTAAACTCACCCTTCAACAGATGCGGCGAACCGATGCAAAACTCGACCACTTCGAGACCGCGCTGTACATCGCCTTTGGCATCGGGAACGGTCTTGCCATGTTCCGAAGACAATGCTTCGGCAAGCTTATCCATGTCGCGGTTCAACAACCGCACGAATTCCATCATCACCCGCGCGCGGCGCTGCGGATTTGTTGCGCCCCAGGCCGGCTGCACGGCTTTGGCATTGGCGACCGCTGCGGCCATTTCATCGGCGCTGGCAAGGGCCACTTTCGCCTGAACCTCGCCGGTCGCCGGATTATAGACATCGGCGCTCCGCCCGCTTGCGCCCGCAACCAGCTTACCGCCAACAAAATGCCCGATCTCACGCATGATCTATTTCTCCAAATCTTCCCCGTCACCCAAATCTTCCCGTTACATTGTCGCGTTTGCGCAGGATGGGCAATGCCGTCAGAAACATATCCGATGTGCAATTTTATACATAATATCGTATCAGCACATTAATTCACGCACTGCTTAAGAATGGAAAAGCCATGAGATGGGATGATCTGAAAATTTTTCTCGCAGTCGCACGCGCCGGTCAGTTCCTCGGCGCCGCAAAACGCCTCGATCTCAATCACGCAACCGTTGCCCGCCGCATCACCGCGCTGGAGCAGGCATCGGGCGGGCAATTGTTTCACCGCCAGACAACGGGCTCTGTCCTGACACCGGCAGGCGAGCGTCTGATGAACATCGCCGAGCGGGTTGAGGCCGAAATCAACGGCGTCAAACCTGCTGTCGCGCCAGACGACGGAGCTGTCTCGGGCAGTGTACGCATCGGCGCACCGGATGGATTTGGCGTGGCGTTTCTGGCACCCCGGCTTGCCGGTCTGACAAACCGCCATCCAGCCCTGTCGCTTCAACTGGTCCCGATATCCCAGTCGTTTTCCCTGTCACGCAATGAAGCCGATATCGCCATTACGGTGGAACGCCCTTCGGAGGGGCGTTTGGTTGCCAGCAAGCTGGTCGACTACACGCTCAGGCTTTATGCGTCCAAATCTTATCTCACAGAGCGCCGCCAGCCGGCAACGCCTGCCGGTCTGACAGAGCACCGTCTGGTCGGTTATGTCGATGATCTGGTGATCAATCCGGCGCTTGACTACGCCTCAGAATTCGCCCCGGAATGGCATGCGCCGTTTCAGATTTCATCCTCGCTTGGTCAGGTCGAGGCGGTGCGCGCCGGGGCGGGCATCGGCATCTTGCACACATTCATTGCGCAGACATTTAACGATCTGGTTCCGCTGGAACAGTTTGATCCTATCCTTCGCGCCTACTGGATGGTCTATCAGGAATCGGTAAGAGCCCTGCCGCAAATCCGTGCCGCGGCTCAATTTATCCGTGATCTGGTCGATCAGAACCGGAGGATCTTTGCCTGATTTGATGGGTCATTAGAGCGCATCCGGCTTAAAATGGGAGCGGTTTGATGGTGAGGATTTTTCGGTTCGGCGAGGAGAATACCGGAGCTCGATCAGACGATCGGGCGAGGATTTCGACACTGCCGAGGCGGAAAAGACCGCCAAGCCAATTGGAGACGGGGCATTGAGACATCCAAATAAACCGCAACCGTTTGAACTTGCTCCTTTGCACCCTGAGCGGCGTCGCGCGTGGCTAACGGTGTTTACACCGCGTCGCCCCACGCTTCTCGTTGACCCGGCAGGCAAGCGAAGCGCCGCCGAGAGGGGGTCAGGGCACAAATTAGCGGCGTTCAAACGGTTCCATTTAAGCCGGATACGCTCTAGTGCCGGAAATGACGCATGCCGGTAAATGCCATGGCGATATTCTGCTCGTCCGCCGCGGCAATCACCTCATCGTCCCGCATTGAGCCGCCTGGCTGAATGACCGCCGTCGCGCCTGCCTCGATTGCCGACATAAGACCGTCGGCAAACGGGAAAAACGCGTCCGAAGCGACAACCGAACCAATCGTGCCCGGCCTGTCCGCGCCGGCGGCCTCGGCGGCATCCCCGGCCTTGCGGGCCGCGATACGGGAGGAATCGACCCGGCTCATCTGCCCGGCGCCAATGCCGACCGTCGCACCGTCCTTGACATAGACAATCGCATTGGATTTGACGTGCTTTGCCACACGAAAGGCAAACAGCATGTCGGCCAGTTCTTCGGCCGTGGGCTGGCGTTTGGTCACGACCTTCAAATCCGAAGGTTCGATACGGCCATTGTCACGTGACTGGACCAGCAAACCGCCGGCAACCGATTTGACGGCAAGTCCGGCCGCATCCGCTTCGGGCAACCCGCCAGTCATAAGCAGACGAAGATTTTTCTTTTCAGCAACGATCGCAATCGCCGCTTCACTGGCAGACGGAGCAATGATCACCTCGGTAAAAATCTTGACGATCTCGGTTGCAGCCTCCGCGTCGAGTTCGCGATTGATTGCGACTATCCCGCCAAAGGCCGACACCGGATCGCAGGCAAGCGCGCAGCGATACGCGTCGACAACCGACTGAGCGGTTGCAACACCGCATGGATTGGCGTGTTTGATGATTGCGACGGCTGCACTTTCTTCAGGATCGAACTCCGCCACCAGTTCAAACGCGGCATCCGTGTCATTGATGTTGTTGTATGACAATTGCTTGCCCTGCAATTGCCGGGCGGTCGCAACGCCGGACCGCGCCTCGCCGGTGAGATAAAAGCCGGCACTTTGATGCGGATTTTCGCCATAGCGCATGACGGATTGCAATACGCCGCCAAAAGCCCGCCTTTGCGGCATATCAATGTCCAGCTGCCCGGCAAACCAGTTCGACACCGCCGCATCATATACCGCCGTGTGCGCAAACGCTTTTGCCGCAAGGCTCTGACGATAGGCAAAGGACAGCGACCCGTCATTGGCCGCCAGTTGTTCCAGCAATTCGTCATAGTCGGCCGGATTGGTGATGATCGCCACATAGGCATGGTTTTTTGCCGATGCGCGAACCATCGCCGGCCCGCCAATATCGATATTCTCGACGATTGTCGCCGGATCGGCATTGCTGGCGCACACCTGTTCGAATGGGTAGAGGTTGATCACGGCAAGATCGATGGCGCCAATGTCGTGCGCCTGCATGGCGGCTTTATGGTCCGCGTCGTCACGGATGGCGAGAAGACCACCGTGAACGGCAGGATGCAGCGTTTTTACCCGCCCATCCATAATCTCGGGAAAACCGGTGACATCCGAAACATCGGTGACATCCAAACCAGAAGCTGCAATCGCCTTCGATGTCCCGCCTGTCGAAATCAATTCAATATCTTGACCGGCAAGCGCTGTCGCCAGGCGATCAAGACCGGTCTTGTCGGAAACGGAAATAAGGGCGCGGCGGACCGGCACCATATCCGGCGCCGGTGTGTTCTTGGAAGCAACAACCATGGATCTGACAAATCCTGCATTTTTGAAATTCGCCTGCGCTCTAACACGCAGTGCAGCATACCGCCACAGCGGTTGGGTATTATTCCTCTGTTGTTTTCCCGGCGTCAGATGCGCCTTTGCCGATTGCCGTTCGTGTCAGCCGCCAGGCAACTTCCGGCACTTCGGATGCCTTGAAACTCAATACCAGTTGCGTGGTTTTCTGCGGACCTGCGATACCGGCAAAAAACAGCGATTCCTCTGCTGTTGCAGCTTCCACCGACGACGTGAATACCCAGGTATCGGCCCCCATGCCGGTCAACACATAGCGGTCGGCTTCGTCTCGAAACAGGCTGACATCAGGGTGGAGATGAAACCGGACAGCCACACGGTCGCGGTCACCCTTTGCCAATCCGCCACCCGGCCGCGATACTTTGTCCCGGCCCTCCAAAACGCTGCCATCATGGGAAAGCGCAAGCTCGCGTTCATGCACCAGCCCATAGCGTGACTGATAACCGTCATGCGTCGCCTTGAAACTCTGCATCCTGTCCGCATCATGCCGCTCGCAAATTACCCGGCGTGGACCGGCGACCAGCGGTGTTCCGATCAATTCGCCCGCTCGTGACGAACTGTTGAACCGGCATGATGAAGCATCGTTCAGCGTTACCGTTGAATGCGCCGCCGTCACCCGCGCCAACGCACGGTAGTCTTCCGGGCCGAACGCATCGACCCCGGCATTGACGATAAATTGATGCCTACCCGACGACATTTCAAAGGAAAGACAACCGGCGTGAGCATCCACCGATGCATCCACCGGCGGCGGCGCGCCCGTATCGGCAATCACCGTCGTGCCCCCCATCACCATTCGCTGATAACCCGAATGAGACGCATTCAACAAAGGCGCACCGGCGGTGTCGTCATGGCGCAAAATTGCTGCGACCCGGTCGGGAATTGTCGCGCCCATCCCGTTAAAATGCGCCAGATTGCCGTTTTGGTGGCGAAAAAACCGCAACGCCGGCAACATGCGTTCAACCGCGCCAATCAGTGCCACCGGCGTTTCAGCACCCTGACTGGTATATGTCTGGCGAAGCGGCAGAAGATCGGCCAGAAGCTCAAGCAGCACATAGGGGTTGCGCGAGACATGCCCGCCATCGGCCAAAATTTGCCGGTCCAGTTCCGACGACAGGTGACGCGATGCCGACCGCAATGTCGAATTGGCGACCGGCAGTGACAGGGCTGAAAACGCAAGTGCGATACGGGCACGCAACCGTTCCTCGCCGCCCCGCAGTTCCGGCGTCATCGAGCGCAGATATCTAATCTGAACGGCCAGTGACTTTAGATAGCTGCGGTAGAAGGGAAACTCTGCACCCTGTAATACCGTGGTGGAATGCTGCAACCAGGCAATGATCCTTCGCGCGGTCACTTCCGGCTCCCAGGCGATACCGTCGATCTTGCGGCCATGGCCTTCGATCCAGTCGCCGGTCAGCGCCCTGGCATTGGCCGAAGCAAGCTCGCTATCCGCCTCGCGCAGATGGCGAAGCCAGCGAAAGCCATGCAGCGACCGCTGCCAGCCTGGGTGAAAGACATCGATTGTGAACGGTGACGAACCGGCAGTATCGACAAAATGCCCGGAAAATGGAAACCGGCCAGCGTATATTTCTGCTGCAATTGCGCGGTCTGCCAGCCTCAGATCCGGCGGCGCGATGAGAACGCGTTCGGGCGTGCGGCCGGAAAATCGCCAGCGATAGACTGGCCCTGCGCGCAGCCGCCGCTTGGCGCGACGCCAGTATTCACGCGCCAAAAGCCCCCAAACGCGTGATTTGTCGGCCGCAGCATTCGCCAAACGAACTTACCTCCCCAGATTCAACCGTTTTGATTGTAAAACATCGGGTGATTCGGGCGAAGCTTTAATTGAGACTACCAACGGTCAATTTCTGCTAGGTCATTTTGCGGTTCCCTTGAACCGCTATAGCGCCTGTACCCAGCTGGAACCATTGAAGCATTTTTCGCACATATGATTCTGTTCGGGCGAAAAAAAGCCCCAGCCACGATATTATGGCGTACAGCGCTTGAACCTTGCGGCAAAAAAACCGTCAATGCCCGAAATCTCGGCCCTGGCAAGCTCCATGTCAGCCGGTGTTGTCCGTAAAAAACCGGCTGTGGTGATAAAGTCGTCTGCGCCGGCAATCTCACCTGGCGCCGCCGGTTCAATCTCAATATCGCTGGTCTGGCCAAGAAACTGCTCAACCACCGCTTCACCTTCTGCCGGATCGAGCGAGCAGTTGGAAAAGACAATCCGGCCACCAGGCCGCACAAGCCTGGCAGCCCGGCACAGCAGATCGAGCTGTACTACAGCGAGTTTGGCGATATCGCCGGCAGATTTCGTCCACTGCACATCAGGATGACGCCGTATCGTTCCGGTGGACGAACAGGGCACATCAAGCAACACCGCATCAAACTGCCGTTGCGGCTGATAGGTTTTGATGTCGCAAGCGACAATTTCCGCATTCAATTTGAGCCGGTCAAGATTTTCAGCAAGCCGTTTCAGCCGGTTGCTGGAAATATCGACCGCGGTCACCATCGCGCCGCCCACCGCCAGCTGAGCTGTCTTGCCGCCGGGTGCCGCGCATAAATCGACAACATGCAATCCGCCAACATCTCCCAAAAGCCTGGCCGGAAGGGCTGCTGCCGCATCCTGCACCCACCAGTCACCATCGGCAAAACCCGGCAGATCATCAATCGGCCCGTTCAGCGTTTCAAGCCGCACCGACCCGGTAGGTGTCACAAACCCGCCAAGCCGCCGGGCCCATCCGGCAGCATCGGCCTTGGTGGTGATATCCACCGGTGCCCGGCACCGGTGTGCCTTGATGATCCGCAATGCCTTTGCCTTGCCATAAATCTCCACCAACCGGCCGGAAAACCATTCCGGCGCATCCATTGTCTGATCGAGCACCATTTTAAGGCGGGTTTCCTTGCGTCGCGCGATTGCTCTGAGCACCGCATTGACCAGTGCGGCAAACCGCCGGCTGCGCGGGTCCTGGCTTGCATGCGCCACCGCCAGATCAACGGCGGCACGGTCGGGTGTTTCAAGAAACAATATCTGCGCCAGCGCAATATGAAAAATATGCTTCAGCGTTCGGGCGTTGGCAGGCAATGGTTTTTCAAGCTGTTCGGTCAACAGCGTTTCGATGGTGATGCGAAAGCGCAGAGCTGTCATCAGCATCGCCCTGACCAATGACCGGTCGCGCGGCTCAAGCGCCAAATATTGCGGATGACCATGCCGGTCGTCGGTCAGGCCGTCTGCTGACGTGTTTTTGTCGACAATCGCCGCCAGCAATTTTGCCGCCGCCATGCGGGCCGCCAATCCCGGACGAGGCTCGCCATTTTGCGCCGGCCGCACTGAACCACCTCGCTTGCCGGCATTATTCAGTCGCTTTGGCTGGTTCATTTCTGTCTGTCCTGCTCATTTGGCTAACGGCTCGCAGATGGCGTTGATTTTATCTATATGAAAATAGACGCACACCACCATTCTTGGAAAAAACATGACAAGCAGCGACGATACCCCTGAAAAAACCGGTAAACGGCACAATTTGACCCCGGAAGCAAGACGCGCGCTCGATGAAGCCGAAATACGCCGCAAAAAAGCCCGGGAAAATGCCAGTCTGGCTCCCGAAATAGGCGGTCGCGACGGTCCTGAACCAGTCCGCTATGGCGATTGGGAGGTAAAAGGCATTGCGACGGATTTTTGAGAACAACCATATCGTGTATTGACAAGTCATAGTTGCAAGGAATATTTTCCTTGCTATGACAATTCCTCGCCTCATACCCATCGTCATATCAATTTTGATAACCGCCGGATTGGTGGCAATCGGTCAGGCCCGGCCGGCAAAGGCCATCAAAGGACCGGTCGAAACCAGTGTGATTAAGGTTCTTGATGGCGATACGTTTTTGGCCGAGGCGATGATCTGGCCTGGCCAGGTTTTGCATGTCAAAGTGCGTATTCGGGGCATTGATGCGCCTGAAAAACGCTCCAAATGCAAGGCGGAACGCTATGCCGCGGCGAAAGCAAGCCGCACTTTGACGGCACTGTTAGAAAGCGGGCCGGTGCATATCAGCAATATCGGCGGCGGCAAATACTATGGCCGTGTATTGGCCGATGTGACTGCGGGGAATATCAAAAGCGTTGCTGCCGTTATGTTGTCCCGGTCTGTCGTACGGCCTTACCGGGGTGGTAGGCGTAGATCATACTGCTGATTGTTGCCTGCCCGGCGCCTGAATTTTCTGCCTGATCGATGTGGTTCATTTCAGGACATTGACCACAATGGCACGGCCTATTTGGGATCAGCCCCGTCAGTGTCGTTAACACCTGGTTAAAGGCCGACCAGATGGTATTTTTTCTTTGTCCTTTATTAACCATAGCGAAGCACTAAACAGTTGCAATTACATATAGATAGGCTATTTCTCGCCGGTTTGCAGCGCTAGTTCCGGCGAACAGGCATCATTGATGCATCTCCTGGGTCAAACGGCATAAGCTGTCCAGATCGGAGACAAAAAAATGCGTACTTCAAATCTATACAAAATGATCAAGCTCTTTGCCCGCGACAAAAGCGGCAATTTGGTTATTGTCTTTGGATTTGCCGTCACAGTGCTGATGCTGGGCGTAGGCCTGTCGGTCAACTATATACAGCTGTCCACAGCGCGGGCAAATCTCAAAGCCGCAGTCGACAGTGCAGTATCGTCCACGGCACGTGATATCACTACCGGCGTCATCAAAATCAAAGATGCTCCAGCGATGATTCGAGCCTTTGTCGATGCCAATACTGATACTGCATTTCTGGGCAACAGCAAAATCACGATCAATAAGATCAATATCGATCAAAAAGCCAAGACTGTCCAGGTTTTGGCAAGCGCCGATGTCGATATGGTAATCCCAGTCTTTGGCACCACTAATGCCAAGATTGTGTCTGTCGGATCAAAATCAAAATACTCTGACAAGCGGGTCGAAATAGCCATGATGCTCGATGTGACCGGCTCGATGCGTGGCCGTAAGCTGAAGTCCCTGCAGACCGCTGCCAAGGCCGGTATCAGCGCCTTCATTAGCGATGGGAGCACAAACAACGGACGCGTGCGCATCTCGCTCGTACCCTACGCCGGAGCCGTCAATGCCGGCGCTCTGGCGGACAAGGTTGTTTTTGTTGAAACCCAGGCCACCAGCGGACCAGCGCCAAGAATCGGCACTCCGACTAAGGTCAAAACCCGGCCCGACAATTGTGCAACCGAACGCAAGGGCAGCCTGATATTTAGCGATGCCGGACCCGATGCCGGAATGATCAATCGCGACTATCGTGTGGGTTCTTGTCCTTCAGCCGCATTGATGCCGCTGACCGGCGATGCCAAAGCGCTGGAAGCCAGGATCAACTCTTTCCAGGCCAGAGGTGGCACGGCCGGCCATATCGGCATCCAGTGGTCCTGGTACATGCTGTCGGAGCGCTGGGCCAGATTTTTGCCAGCGGCAAGCCGGCCAGCGAAAAAGAACAGCAAAAACATCGACAAATATGCAATTCTGATGACCGATGGCATATTCAACGTCAACTATGTCAACGAAAGAGGGGAAAAAACAACCAGAGGGGGAGGCGGGACGTCAAGCCAACTGGCCGAACGGCTCTGTGAGAAAATGAAAAGCGACGGCATCGAGATATTCACCATCGGTTTCGGCCTGAGACAAAATGGCCCGAAAAGCATGATGAGGAAATGCGCTTCGCCCGACAAAAATTCAACCAAACACTATTTCGAGGCTGCCGACGGTACTGAACTCAAAGATGCGTTTCTGGCTATCGCAGCCAATATCGAGCGTCTTACTTTGGTCGAATAATCTCTGCTGACATTCTGCAAGGGCAATTGGGGAGCTTCTATGCTCCCCTTTTTTTTCGCAAACAACGAAACAGGCCGGGAAACATGAAGTTCCACCGGCCCGCAATCGTGATTCTTGTCTGTGGCGCGGCTTTTAGAGCGTTTCCACCGCGGCCTTACCCGTCAACGAAGAGGTTGCTCCCCGCCAAGGCAATCCGCCAAGCCTGCACACAAACAGATAAGATCACTCGACATCGGATCACCTCCTTTCATTGGTTGGACACAAAGCCAATGTGGAATGGATTGTCCTCCTTGGCAAGGGTTTGCATAACAAACCAAGACAAACGGCTGGCGGTGAGGTAAATGGCATATCAATCGCGAGACGGAATGCAGGGGAATACCAAGTTATGAGCGCGGCCGGACGACTAAAGACCTTTAAGAAACTGCTCGCCCATGCGCGCGAGATCCTGCAGCTCGATATCGGCTTTCACCTTTGGGACGGTTCCACCATTCCCGAGGATCTGGCACCCGATGCCTTTGCCATTTCGTTTGCCGACGAAGGGGTCATCGCATCGCTGGTTCGAAAACCATCCATGGAAAAACTTCTGAATTTGTGGGTCTCCAAGCGGGTTGATCTGAAGAATGGCGACATTTTCGACCTCGTCGCGAAACGCCCGAAAGTGCGCACCCGCGAGATTAGAAAATCGGTCAACAAGCTTCTTTTTCTCAATTCGGCGCGCAAATTCTGGTTCGTTAATCGCGGCGGACCCTGGCCGCTGGAAGAGCAGCCGGAGGAAAAGCCAAGCGATGGCAGCCGCGAACAGAACGAAGGGAACATTCAGTATCACTACGATGTTTCCAACGATTTCTATGGGATGTGGCTCGACAGGGAAATGGTCTACACCTGCGGTTATTCCAAGGATTGGAACGACGATATCGACACCCAGCAGCAAAACAAACTGGAGATGATCTGCCGCAGGCTCCGGCTGAAACAGGGCGATCACATGCTCGATATCGGTTGCGGCTGGGGCGCGCTTTCCTGCTATGCAGTGCAAAATTACGGTGTCACCGCATTGGCTGTCACACTGTCCACCCAGCAAGTCGAATATGCAAAGGCCAAGGCTGAACGTCTCGGCATATCCGATAAGGTCGAGTTCAGGCTGGCGGACTATTCCACCGTCGAAGGCCAGTTCGACAAGGTTGCCGCGATCGGCATTCAGGAACATATCGGTATCGACAATTATCCGACCTATTATGCCACCGTTAAGCGGGTGATGAAACTGGACGGGCTTTTTCTGCACCATGCGATTACCAAGCCCGCCAAGAAGGATACAAAAACCTTCCGCAAGAAGAACGAGGAATTTGCGCTACTAACCAAGTATATTTTCCCTGGTGGCGAATTGGATCACATCGGCAACACCGTCACCATGCTGGAACAGAACCATTTCGAGGTTCATGAAATCGAGGATTGGCGCGAGCACTATCAGCGCACTTGCCGCCACTGGCATGACCGGCTGCTGGCCAATTATGATGCCGCGGTCGAAGAGGTTGGCGAAGTAAAAACCAGAATGTGGCTGCTTTATCTCGGTGGCTGCTCCATAGCCTTCGAACGCAATGGCGTGCGTCTCTACCAGACGCTTGCCTCCCACAAACGTAAAGGCCCCAGCGGACTGCCGCCAACACGCGCCGATCTTTATCGGTAGCGGTTCTTGTCATTCCAACATTTGCCGATGAGAATGTTGGGCTCAAAGATCCGGACAAGCCCTTCCCCCGGCCCATCTCTATGACTTGAAAAACGCTTCCGCTGCGTTTTTGCTGGCATCCTTGCCGCTTATTTCCGTTTCAAGCCTGGCTATTTCCTGCTTCAGCACGTCGATGCGCTTGTGCAGCTCATCGATCGAAAGCTGTGACAGATCCTGCCCGATCTCGTGTTTTGAGGCTCGTTTGACTTCTTCTTCATCGTCGCGGCTCATCACAATCTCCCATTTGCGCTCCAGGGTATTTTTCGCGCATATGATTCTGCTTGGGCGAAAAATGCCCTAGGATAGAGAACATTACAGTCCGGCAAAGGCCGTTTTCAATGACCGTTTAAGAGGCAAAATGAAAATACCTGGCAAAATGACCGCCATAGCCATCAACAAACCCGGCGGACCCCTGGCATTAAAACCCGAAAAGCGCATTGTACCGGACCCGGGTCCCGGTGAAATCCTGATCCGGGTAAGAGCCGCCGGCATCAATCGGCCCGACATTCTGCAGCGCATGGGCGCCTATCCGCCTCCGCCCGGTGCTTCCGACCTGCCGGGGCTGGAGGTTGCCGGCGAAGTGGCGGCATTGGGACAAGATGCCAAACGCTGGCGAACCGGTGACCGCGTCACCGCGCTCACGCCTGGCGGGGGTTATGCCGAATTCGTTACGGTTCATGCATCCAATGCGCTTCCCATCCCGCATGGTTTCACATTCACCGAAGCTGCCGCTGTGCCGGAAACATTTTTCACCGTCTGGCATAATGTGTTTCAGCGCGGCGGACTGCAGCAAGGTGAGGTTCTGTTGATCCATGGCGGATCGTCCGGGATCGGCACGACAGCTATTCAACTGGCGAATTCCTTTGGTGCCACCGTCATTGCCACCGCAGGATCGGCGGAAAAATGCGCCGCCTGCGACCGGCTCGGTGCGGATCGGAGCATCAATTACCGCGAGGAGGATTTCGTCGCCGCCGTCCGGAAAATCACAGACAAGCGCGGCGCCGATGTCATCCTCGACATGGTCGGCGGCGATTACATCGCCCGCAACTATGAAGTTGCCGCCACAGATGGACGCATTGTTCAGATCGCATTTCTGGGTGGCCCGAAAGCCGAGGTTGATTTTACCAAGCTGATGATCAAGCGGCTCACCCACACCGGCTCGACACTGCGCCCGCGATCAGTTGAGTTCAAGGCGAAGATCGCTGCCGAACTGGAGGAACATGTTTGGCCGCTCCTGGCCGAGCGCCGGATTGCACCGGTGATGGACATGATCTTTCCGCTGAAGGAAGCCTGGCGGGCCCATGAACGCATGGAGGAGGGCGATCACATCGGCAAGATCGTGCTTGATGTCGCTTGATATGACTGGTTTGAAACTCTGTTCACCCACCCCGATCGGGGATGACAAAGTTATCCGCCGCAAAAACGCCTGCATATTGCTATGAAACGAACAACATCCCCATCAAACTTTGAAAAACTGGTTCTGGAAAGAGACTGGTTACAGGAATCGATCGACTACGAGTATGACCTGAACGACAAGCGTTTGAACGCGCTTCTTATATTCAATGCAATTCTGTTTGCGGTGTTTGGTATCGTTGTTGAAATCGGCGGGGAGATATCAAACAAAGTATTTTTTGTATTGATGGGGTCTGCAATTCTGGGGGCGATAGTCTCCTTTTTGTCGATCATTTCGACGAAATCCGGAATAAATCAAATTGAAAAACTGAAAGACCGCCGAACAAATCTCTTCGCCAAACTCCGCCCATATATGGACGTGCCGGTAGTCGGTGCCGATTGCACGGATACGAACCACAAAAACGGTCTGATACCTGTCCGGTTCTTTCCCATCCTGCTGACCGTAAGCTGGTTGATTCTGATTAGCTGGATGGTGCACAACTCAATCGGGTCAAATGTCCAGCATTCCAGTCAGCTCTTCCATCTGTCCCGGACTTAATGCACCCTTTTCAAGCGCGCCGGCGTTTTCCTCAACCTGTTTGACCGTACGCATGCCGGGTATTGGTACAAGCTGCCGATCGCGTGCCCATATCCAGGCAAGCGCGCCTTGTGCCGGGGTACGTCCATTGCTGGTCAGGATGGCGTTCACGGCATCAAGATTTTTTGCCCACGCCGCTTTCGCAGCACCACCCTTGTCGAAATAGGGCAGCCAATCGTGTGGATTGCTGCGGATATCATTGTCTGCAAGCCGGCTTTTGCGATCAAACTTGCCGGACAGAAACCCCATCGCCAGCGGCGAGCGGACGATCATGGCAAAGCCGTACTTTCGACAGGTCTCGACCATATCAGATGCATCTTCAAAGACATTCATCTTGAACTGGATTGCCGATGCATTGGGATATCCGGCAAAGGAGGCTGCCCGAGCCGGATCGTCAGTGCTCCAACCGTAGGTTCCGATCAGGCCTTTGTCGACCAACCCTTCCAGGGTTTCGGCAACCGCCGCCGCCTCATCAACAGGCAGATCGCCCAAATGGAGTTGATAGAGATCGATGCGGCCCAGACCCAGCCGACTAAGCGACTCTTCCAGGGCCTGCCTGATATAGCCGGGAGAATGGTCGGTACCGGTCAACTCGCGTCGGTCAGCATTGATCACATTGCCGAACTTCGACGCAATCACGACATTGTCTGCGCCCTTCAATGCCTTGCCTAGAACATGCTCCGCATGGCCGGTTCCGTAGGCATCGGCGGTATCGAAGAATCGGACACCGCATTCAAGCGCGCAGTGGATCGCGCGGATCGACTCATTGTCATCCACATCCCCATAACCAATCGGTGCACCAACTGGCGGTTGCCAGCCTTCGCCACCAAAAAACGGACCGCCAATGGCCCAGGTTCCCATTCCCATCGGTCCGGTCACTAGCGCTTGCCTGTTCATGAGTATGCCTTTCATTATTGAATGAAAATTTTCAACCAAACCTTATTTTTGCAGCAGTTTATTCTGATTATAAGCGAAAATTCTGGTATGGCCGTTTCATGAATGAAACGATGAATTGGGATGATTTGCGGTTTTTCGCACTCATTGCGCGATCCGGCGGACTTGCCGCCGCATCCAAACCTGCAGGTGCCAGCCCCCCGACACTTGGTCGCCGCATGGCGCGCCTTGAGAGTACTATCGGACGCCAACTGTTTATCCGGCAGCGCGACGGATACATATTGACCGAAGCAGGTGACGAACTTTTGGCCCTAACGGACAATGTTGAGATTGCTGCCGCAGCTATTGATCGGTGGCGCATGCAAACCGACGCCGCGCCGACTGTCAAAATTGCTGCCGGTCCCTGGACCGCGGTTTTCCTGGCCGCCAATTTTCGACAATTGCAGCGCGACCCAGGGCCATCCATCGAGATCTTGAGCAATGTCGCCCCGGTCGATCTTGTCCGCCGCGAAGCACAGATCGGTATCCGAAACCGGCGCCCGGAGGCCCGCGGCCTCGCCTGCCAGAAATTGATGCCGGTCCAGTTTGCCGTCTATGGCAAAGCTGGTTTGCCCGTCGCTTCCGGCATCCCTGCCAGTTCTACCGATCTGGAACACGCCACCTGGCTGGAACTGGCGGGGTCGCAAACATCCACGCCATCATCATTGTGGCTGCAGAACCGGCTTGGCGGGCGGACACCTGTCCGCCTGCCAACCACCCACACATTGCTGGAAGCCGCAGTCGCTGGCGCCGGCTATTGCGTCTTGCCATGCTTTGTTGGCGACCGGCATCCGGCCCTTGCCAGAAAGTCGGATCTGATCAGGGAGCTTGCCCACGATCAATGGCTGGTATCACACGACGAAGACCGTCATACTCAGCCAGTTCGTACAATAATCGACAGGCTGGCTGCGCTGTTGCGCCAGCAGCGGGCGCTGTTTGCCGGTGAAGCCAAAAGGCCGATCACCTGACAGCCGTCACAGCCCCTCAAGTATCACTATAGTCGGCCGGCGGGGCAGTGTCGCCAATGAGACGGTGAGCGAGCGGCTGCTTCGAAAATCGGTGGCAAAACCGTCACCCATCATCGCGATGAAACTGCCGATTGTCATGCCGCGCCGATGCATTGGAAGGACGATCGACGACCTCAATCGCCGGGTTATCTCGGTCATGGCCTCATGGCTGAGCGTCAGTCCGCCATCGACAGGCACCATCACGATATCAAGCCTGCCGATCGCCGCAAAGTGCTCGTCTGTCAGCCTGTGATGCAGATGGCCGAGATGGCCGATACACAGGCCGGCAACCTCGAATATGAAAATTGAGTTCCCGTCGGCTTCCATACCGCCTTCCCAGGTGCGGATATCGGTCGGGACATTGCGAATATAGATATCCTCTACCCTCAGCCGGTGCCTGATGGGGCCGCCATCCGGGTTCCACCCGGTCAGAACATGTTCGATGGCGGGATCGGGAAAGTCGGTAAAATGCGTTGCATGCGCCTTGTTCATGGTCACGACCCGCGGCCTGACACCCGCTCCGGCCCAGCCGCTGAAATCGGTGGCGACGGCAACCCCTTCCGGCGTCTCGATCACATAGGTTGAATGGCCAGCAAAGGTGATGGTCACTTCAGCCGCCGTGTTTGCAGCATTCAAGCCGCCGCCGGTCAGACTGGCATAGATGACATTGGGCACTGTTTTGGCCATGGCGATGCAGGTGGAAGGGATTTCATCTACCTGCGCGCGCGCCGGCAAGGCCGCCGCCAACAGCATGGTGACAATCATCCACAAAACCGAAAAGCGCACGGGCTCCTCCTTGAACCGCAAAACCCCGTTGGCGCTGATACTATGTCAAAATGTCCAGCCAACCAACATGGCCGGTGCCGTGCAGGCAAAATGTGATTGGGCTGTCATGCGGGTGTAAAACGACAAACCGGGCGATTCGTGCTACCCTGAAATACTGCAAACAGGCTTCAAATGGAGGTTCCGTTGAACGGTCTTGTTCCAAGACATATTGTCTTTGCAATCGCGCTTGCCACCGTGCCGGCAAATGTGAACGCGCAGGAAGAGGCGATGCTCCATGCCGATGGAGAAATTTCGTTTTCCGGTGTTCAGCAACCAAAGCAGATGAGCGCGATTGACCGGGTCCATGATTTTCTGGCCATCGGTGTGGATGAACCGATTGGCGAGGACGGTAGAGCGGCAAACATGCTTCAGCTCTTGTCTCCGGCAGGCGAGAATTCCTTTATTCTATCCACATCGATCCCGCTTTGCGCCGCCGGGTCGGTAGAAACCTGCACCAACAGCGAACGCCAGGAAATGGACATTGAGGCGGTCGCTGTCGATGGCGCAACCGTCTACATCGCCGGGTCACATTCCATTGCGCGCCGTGGCGTTGACGACAGAAAAAAATATAAGCGCAATCGCAAACGCACCACATCCGGCAAGTTTGCAGGCAGCGAAGATGACAAGCGCAATTGGAAACCGGGCCTTGAACGCAACCGGCTGGTACGCCTGACAATAAGCCCTGACGGCAGTCTTTCGGACAACAAGGATATCAGCCTTGCGCCCGTCTTCGCAGAGCTTTCGACATTAAAACCGTTCGACAATTTGCCATCCAAGGAAAACGGCATCGATATCGAGGCACTCGCCGTTCGTAGCGGCGAACTGCATATCGGTTTTCGCGGCCCGGTGCTCCGTGGCGGTTTCGCAGTCGTGCTGAAAGCAAGTTTCGACAAGCTAGAAGACGGGCCTGCGCAATTGGGTAAGGACGATCTTCTCTTCGTCAGGCTTGAGGGCCTGGGAATACGCTCAATGACGGCCGTATCAACCGGCTTCCTGATCGTCGCCGGCCCTGTCGGCGATGCGCCTGGACCCTATAAGCTGTTTCACTGGAACGGTGTCGATATGGTGCCGGGCAGAGACGCCCCGGGCGGTAAAGCCGTATCCCTGGGCGAGATTGAAACAGCTGGTGGCAAACCGGAAGGTCTGGTGTTGTTGCAGGAAAACACCGGTCACTATCTGCTGGCAATCGTGGAAGACGGCGCCCGCGCGCAGCTAGCACAGCGCTTTACGGTGCCAAGGCGTTAGCACCGCTCCGGCTACTCATCGGGGTTAATCAACAACGCCACGATAGAAATATCGCTGATTTCTGCAGGCGGGCCTGATCAACCGCGATCACAAAATACCGTTTCACACCTAGTTGACTGGTTGTTGAAGGGGCTGAGGCGTATCTAACATAGTACGCCGGGGCTTTGGTCCTGTTGATAAAGAAAATGGGGTTGGAGATCGGAGATGATCAGGCAATTGATAATGTCTGCAGCGGTACTGACGGCGTTTGCCGTTGGTTCCGTCAATGCAGGTGAGATGCGGCAGGTATCAGGCGTAGTGGAACTGTTCACCAGTCAGGGCTGTAGCTCATGCCCGCCCGCCGACCGGGTGCTGACGGAACTGGCCGATGAGGGTGAGGTCATCGCACTGGGCTATCATGTTGATTATTGGGACTATCTCGGCTGGAAGGATACGCTTGGAAGTGCTGAATATACCGCGCGGCAATATGGCTATGCGCGCACGTTCAAGGAGCGCTCGGTCTACACGCCACAGGCGGTTGTCAATGGCAAGCTGCACCTAAATGGCGCAGCCCGTGGAAAGATCGACCGTGAAATCAGCCGGATAGGACTGCCGGTCGACCTTTCCGTCAGCAAGGTGGATGAAAGGTTCGTGATCCAAGCCGGTGAAGGCAACGCGGAAGTGCTTGGAGATGCCCATCTGGTGCTGGTGTTTTTCGACAGGGCACGCGATGTTGAGATCAGGCGCGGCGAAAATCACGGCAAGACCATTACCTACGCCAATATCGTTACCGGCATACAGACCGCCGGCATGTGGCATGGCCAAGCCACAAGTTTCGAGTTGCCGATGAGCGAGATCGCCAAGCGTGGCGATGGTGGATGCGCCGTCCTGCTACAGGTTGTTTCCAAGGACGGCTCGCCCGGTGCGATATTGGGTGCTGCTATGCTCGAACACGGATGAAAAAACCGGCACCTGACCGATAAGGCTAGGCGCCGGTGAATATGTTTGGGATCGTCTAAATTGTCGCCACAAACCGGATTCCTCAAAGCCTGGCCAAACGGCCTTGCCTTAGGATACGCACCGGAGTGGTTCGGTCCGACCTTGACCCGTGGGCGGGGGGCTTGGGGTATACGGAACCAATGTCAAACCGAACCGTCTCAGGCAACAGGCGGATCGTCGCTTTTGAATAAGGCACGAACCGGGGCAAAAAGCGGCAGGATTGTGTCCAGTTATCACCAATTCAAACAGTATGTTTCTGCCTGTGAGCAGGTGTTGGCACTGTGTCAATACCGGGCGATTGCCGCCCAATCGCGGGTTTTACAATAAAAAGATGATCTCGCGTAAAATCTGGTCCCCCGGCATCGATTATTCCGCCGCATTGCCGGACGTGCCGATATCAAATTGCAGTTTGGCCAAGCGGGCATAGATACCGCCCTTGGCCACCAGTTCTTGATGTGTGCCCTCTTCGGCGATTCGTCCCTCCTCCATGACCAGGATCCGGTCCGCCTTTAAAACCGTCGCAAGACGATGTGCGATGACAATGGTGGTACGGCCTTCCATCAGGCGCTCCAGGGCTTTTTGCACGAGCGTTTCGCTCTCTGCATCAAGCGACGATGTGGCCTCGTCAAGCAGCAGGACCGGTGCGTCACGCAGAACCGCTCTTGCGATCGCCATGCGCTGGCGCTGGCCGCCGGACAGCATGACACCGCGTTCCCCAACCTGTGTGTCGTAGCCATTCTCCAGCCTTTCCACGAATTCGTCGGCAAGGGCTGCATTGGCAGCCGCTTCGATATCCGCATCAGACGCTCCAGGCCGGCCAAAGCCGATATTTTCCCGCGCCGTGGTGGCAAAAATGACCGTGTCCTGGGGAACGATGGCAAGCCTGCCGCGTAACGCTTGGGGATCGGTCTTGCTTATGTCGATGCCGTCCACCATGACCCGGCCCTGCAGCGGATCGTAGTAACGCAGGATCATCGAGAAAACCGTGCTCTTGCCTGCGCCCGATGCGCCAACGACGGCAACAGTTTCTCCGGGATTGATCGTAAACGAAAGCGTTTTCAGCGTCGGCAGGTCGGGCCGGGCTGGATAGGCGAAGGTGACATTGTCAAACACGATGGAGCCGATTGGCGGCTCTGGCATTGCCACCGGCTGTTCGGGCACCTGAATGGCGGACTGTTCGTTTAGGATTTCCGTCAGCCGTTCGGCCGCACCTGCCGCCTGGGACAGTTCACCCCACACTTCAGACAACGCGCCAAGCGCGCCTGCCGCGAATACGGAATAAAGCAGAAACTGGCCGAGCGTCCCAGGAGACAATGTTCCAGACAGCACATCGCGTGAGCCGAACCACAACACGCCGACAACGGAAGAAAACACCATGAAAATGGCAAAGAATGTCAGGATCGAGCGTGCAAATATGGATGATTGGGCGGCGGCAAAGGCTTTTTCCACCGCATCGGAAAATTTGCCCGTAACCAGTTTTTCGTTGGTGAAGGCCTGCAATGTGCGCACCGAGCCAATCTGTTCGGACGCATAGGCTGTCGCATCGGCCAGCGTGTCCTGAGCCAGACGGGATTTACGCCGCACCGAGCGGCCAAAGCCGATCAGCGGAAGCACGACCAGCGGTATGGCTGCAATCACAAGCCCTGACAGTTTGGGACTGGTAACAACCATCATCACCAGCGCGCCAATACCCAAAATTGTGTTGCGCAGCGCCAGCGAAGCGGTGGCGCCGACGGCGGACTTTATCTGAGTGGCATCGGCGGTAAGCCGTGAGATGATCTCGCCGGATTGCACCGTATCGAAGAAACCCGGCGACAGATTTGCAACATGGGCGAAAACATCGCGTCTGAGGTCGGATACCATCCGCTCGCCAAGTGTGATGACAAAGAAATAGCGGCAGCCCGACGCCAGTGCCAGCAATGAGGCGATAACGATCAGCATGGAAAAATAATTGGCGATGAAGATGGAATCGGCGGCTGAGAACCCGTTGTCGATCATGCGGCGCACCGCCAGCGGCAGTGTCAGTGTGGTAACAGCCGCCATAAGCAGGAAGAACAGCGCCCCGGCCACCAGGCCGCGATATCGCAGCAGATAGGGAAACAGCCTTCTTAAAGGCTTAAGCGAACGGCGTTTTCTGTCTCGTTCAGTCTCAACAATGTCGGCCATGCTAACTAATGCGCCCCAAAACTCTAACGGTTTCATGCACACTTGTGTGTGCAGCCGGTCTGATGTATAGCCTCGGCGCGAGTTTTGAAAGCCGTTGCCGGACAAAGGCCGCGGCTTTGGATTTTAAAACGGGCCAGATCGGTCCGGACTATTGTAGGGCAACGACGATGAAGACCGATATCCACCCCGATTATCACATGATCAAGGTCGTGATGACCGATGGCACCGAATATGAGACGCGTTCAACCTGGGGAGCTGAGGGCGATACGATGACACTCGACATCGACCCGACCAGTCATCCGGCCTGGACCGGGGGCCAGCAGGGCCTTGTCGACCGTGGCGGCCGCGTTTCGCGTTTCAAGAGCAAATATTCCAATCTGGGTATTTAAAAACGACCCGATAGAGACGATAAAACCCCGCCTGGCGCGGGGTTTTTTTATGGATGACGGCACCTTGCCGGAAACATCATCAACACCTATCTGACGCCGGTGGACATCAGATGAATGGAGCTTAACCGGTGACCAAAAAGAAAATCGTTCTGATTTCGGCAATTCTCACCTGCTTTATGCTGAGCAGCGCCGCAATCGCGGCAATCGCCGTTCCAGGTCCACAAAGAATGATGGCGCCTGGCTGGTTCGGGTTCGATGAGATCGCACCAAATATTTTCGCACCGCCGGAAATGGCTGAGTCGTCCAGAACAGCGGCAGTCTCGATGATTTTAAGTTCCGAGAACCGTGTCTCCGCCTATTTCGGATATTCGATCAACCGCCCTAAAATCGTGCTTTGCCCAACCGGTCTTTGCAATCAGGTTTTCGGCAAAAAGGCAACAAGAGGTGTGGCTTACGGAAAGCGCGTTGTCCGGCTAAACCCCAAAGGCATCAACGATGAGATTGCGACCCATGAATTGGCGCATACCGCGTTGAAAAACCATGTTGGCGAGTGGCGCACCTTTTTCGGTGCTGTGCCCGCCTGGTTTGATGAAGGTCTTGCGGTTTTGATCTCCGGCAGCAACCTCTATTCCAAAACCGTTTCGCCGGAGGTTCTTAGGGCCTTGCAGAGCCGACCGGGCTGGAGGGACTGGAACCCGCTGGTCAAAACCCATGGCTGGCGCGATGTTTATGGCGGCGCGCATATTATGGTGAAGGAGATTGACGCCGCGATTGGGCGCAAAGGAATTATCTCAATTCTTGAGCAGGTCGGAAACGGAAAAACATTTGAAAATGCCATGAACGAAGCCGGGCTTGCCCTGCCGCGCACCTGACCGTGCCTCGCAACGAAAACAGACGCGCTCTAAAACAACACCCGTCAGGCAGCGCTGAGCTTGGCCATCACCTCGTCGTCGACCTCGAAATTGGCGTAGACATTTTGAACATCATCGTCGTCTTCAAGCACTTCGATCAGCTTTAAAACGGACTGCGCCTTGTCTTCGTCGACCGGCGCGCCGGTCTGGGGACGCCAGATTGCCTTGACGGATTCGGCCTCTCCAAGAGCTGCTTCCAGCGCCGTCGATACATCGCCGATATCTTCGAACCCGCAGATGATGGTGTGGCCGTCATCACCGGACTGCACGTCTTCAGCGCCCGCCTCGATGGCGGCTTCCATGACGGCTTCCTCATCGCCGGCGCTTGCCGGGTAGATGATTTCGCCGACACGGTCGAACATGAAGGAAACCGATCCCGTCTCGCCGAGCGAACCGCCCGATTTGGTAAACGCCGCGCGTACCGTCGAGGCCGTGCGGTTGCGATTGTCCGTCAGCGCCTCAACAATAACGGCAACGCCGGCCGGACCATAGCCTTCATAGCGGACTTCCTCGTAATTTTCGCTGTCGCCGCCGGACGCCTTGTTGACGGCGCGCTGGATATTGTCCTTCGGCATCGACTGGGACTTGGCATTTTGTATGGCCAACCGCAGGCGCGGGTTCATCGCCGGATCGGGCGCACCCATCTTCGCGGCAACGGTGATTTCGCGGGCAAGCTTTGAAAACATTTTGGACCGCACGGCATCCTGGCGGCCCTTGCGGTGCATGATGTTTTTGAATTGTGAATGGCCAGCCATGGCATCCCTATCGATTTTCTGAAACGTGCTGGATTTACCGCAGCTTATAGGTATTTTGTCGGCTCACGTCAAAACTTGCGAGTTCATTCAATGAAACGGGTTGAACTGCCTGAACTTCCGATAAATGGCGGCTGCCAATGCGGTGCCGTACGATACCGGCTATCCGGCAATCCGGTCGTGTTTTATCTTTGCCATTGCACGGAATGTCAGCGCCATACATCAAGCGCATTTGGCGAATCACTCAGATTTCGCGCCGGTGATGTCGACATCACCGGCAAAGTAGCCACCATATGGCGAATGGCTGCTTCCGGACGGCGGCGCTTCGGCCATTTCTGCCCCGCTTGCGGCGTCAGGCTGGTGCATGGATCAGATGGCGCCGAAGAGGTCAATATCAAGGCGGGAACGCTGGATGATACATCCTGGCTTTATCCCGCCGGTCATATCTGGACCCGTTCGGCGCAGTCATTCATGCGCTTCGACGATGATGCGCTTATCTACGACACACAGCCAGCCGAGGGCTACGAGGCCCTCAAGCTGCGATGGAAAACGATGGTTGGCGGCTAGGGTCAGGCCCTATGACGCCAAATCACGCAGCACATGGTGCAGGATACCGCCGTTTTTGAAGTAATCGATCTCGTCTGCCGTATCGATCCGGCACATGATCGGCACATCCTTGCTCGATCCATCCGCATAGGTGACTTTCGCCACCATTTTCTGGCCGGGTTGGATGTCGTCGATGCCATCGATGGCAACCGTTTCGTCGCCACTAAGCTCCAGCGAACGCCAGCTCGTGCCCTCTTCCAAAACGAAAGGGATCACGCCCATACCGACCAGATTAGACCGGTGAATACGCTCATAGGATTGCGCGATCACCGCGCGAACGCCAAGCAGGTTGGTGCCCTTCGCCGCCCAGTCACGTGACGAACCATTGCCGTATTCACCACCGGCGAACACCACCAGCGGAACCTTTTCGGCGCGGTATTTCATCGCCGCGTCATAGATCGGCATTTCTTCCTTCGACGGGTAGTGGATCGTGTAACCACCTTCGCGGCCGTTTTCGCCCATCATGTGGTTCTTGATGCGGATATTGGCGAAGGTGCCGCGCATCATCACCTCGTGATTGCCGCGCCTTGTGCCATACTGGTTGAAATCGACCACATTGACACCATTGCCGGTCAGATATTCACCGGCCGGCGAAGCCGCCTTGATAGAACCGGCCGGCGAGATGTGATCCGTGGTGATCTTATCGCCGAACAGGCCCAGAATACGGGCGCCCTTGATATCGCCCACCGCACCTGGCTGTTTGGCCATGCCGGTAAAATAAGGCGGGTTTTGCACATAGGTTGAACCTGAATCCCAGGCATAGGTTTCACCGTCCGGCACCTTGACCGCCTGCCAGTTTTCGTCACCGGTAAATACCTCCGCATATTTTTTCTCAAACAGATCGCGGGTGACATGTTCGGCAATGAATTCCTGGATCTCGTGGTTCGAAGGCCAGATATCCTTCAGATAAACCGGATTGCCGTCACGGTCCTCGCCAAGCGGCTCGGTGGTAAGGTCAATCTGGACGGACCCGGCCAGCGCATAGGCCACCACCAATGGCGGCGACGCCAGATAGTTGGCCTGCACATCGGGCGAAATACGGCCTTCAAAATTGCGGTTGCCCGACAGGACACCGGCGGTGATCAGCCCCTTGTCGTTGATCGTCTTGGAGATTGGCGCATTCAATGGGCCGGAATTGCCGATACAGGTGGTGCAACCGAATCCGACCAGGTTGAAACCGATCTGGTCGAGCTCCTTTTGCAGGCCGGATTTTTCCAGATATTCGCCAACAACCTGACTGCCCGGTGCCAGCGACGTCTTTACCCAGGGCTTCTGTTTCAAACCCAGACGATTGGCATTGCGGGCGAGAAGTCCGGCGCCAATCAACACGGACGGGTTGGATGTGTTGGTGCATGACGTGATCGCAGCTATGGCGACATCGCCATGACCAAGATCGAAATCCTCACCCTCGACATCATAACGCTTTGTCAGTTCGGAGCCCGGTTTTTTGTATTCACCCTCAAGCGAGCCGGCAAAGCCGGAGGCGATGTCACCGAGAGCAATACGGTGTTCGGGCCGTTTCGGGCCGGCCATCGACGGCACCACGTCGCCAAGATCAAGCTCAAGCGTGCCGGTAAAGACCGGGTCGGCGCTGCCGGTCTCGCGGAACATGCCCTGTTCCTTGCAATAGGCTTCAACCAGCGCGATGCGGTCCGACTTGCGGCCAGAGGTGGTAAGATAGTTCAACGTTTCGGAATCGACCGGGAAGAAGCCGCAGGTCGCGCCATATTCCGGACCCATATTGCCAATGGTCGCCGCATCGGCCAGCGTCAGATTGTCGAGACCGGGGCCGAAGAATTCCACGAATTTGCCAACGACGCCCTTCTTGCGCAGCATTTCGACCACGGTCAAAACCAGGTCGGTCGCAGTGACACCTTCCTTCAGGCTGCCGGTAAGCTTGAAGCCGATGACCTCGGGCAACAGCATGGAGACCGGCTGACCGAGCATGGCAGCTTCCGCTTCGATGCCGCCAACGCCCCAGCCGAGAACACCAAGTCCGTTGATCATTGTCGTGTGCGAATCGGTGCCCACGCAGGTATCGGGATAGGCGATCGTCTCGCCGTCTTCGTCCTTCGTCCACACTGTCTGGCCGAGATATTCCAGATTGACCTGATGGCAGATGCCGGTGCCGGGCGGCACCACGCGGAAGTTTTCAAACGCCTGCTGGCCCCATTTCAAAAAGCGATAGCGCTCGCCATTGCGCTTGTATTCAAGCTCGACATTGCGCGCAAAGGCGTTCGGATTGCCGAATTCATCGACAATCACCGAGTGATCGATGACGAGATCTACAGGCACCAGCGGATTAATCTTTTGTGGGTCACCGCCAAGCGACACCATCGCGTCGCGCATCGCCGCCAGATCGACCACGGCCGGTACACCGGTAAAATCCTGCATCAGCACGCGGGCCGGGCGATAGGCGATTTCATGGCCGGCCGATCCCTTGTCGTCAAGCCACTTGGCCACAGCCTCGATATCGGCCTTGGTGACCGAGCGTCCATCCTCGTTGCGCAGCAGGTTTTCCAGCAATACCTTCATCGAGTAGGGAAGCTTTGATACGCCGGCAAGCCCGTTGGCTTCGGCCGCCTTCAAGCTGAAATAGGTATACTCCTTGCCGTCCACATTGAGTGTTTTACGGCAATTGAAACTGTCGAGTGATTTAGGCACGCGCCACCTCTTCTTCGTCTTACCGCCGAAAAGGGGAATGGACGCCTGTGGCACGGAAACGCGCGTGAGGTGCGGGTACGACCATTTCCGCTGTCCGGTCCCGGCTGCCTTGGGAGAAGGCAGCTCTCAGATTCGGCGCAAATATGCAATTCCACACCGGCCGCTGGCGTGGCTGCCGGGCTTTTAGCGGAGTTTTTTCGCTCGCGCTAGGCCGTAATACGAATTAACGACTGACCAAAAAGTTACCGATCGGCGTGGTCGACCGGCAAAAGCCGGGCGCGGGTAAAGTATCGCCCGATATTCGGTGCTTACCGGCTTTTAGAGCGTTTTGCGGCTTCTTTGGCCCGCAACAACGCCTTGATCCGCTTGGAGCAATCGAGGCATTATTCGCTATACGGCCTGCGGCCGGGCGAAAAATGCCTAGAACTTGCGACGGGCGCCGATGACGACCTGATGCGCACCAAGCCCTTTGACCGAAACAATATCCAGTCTCAAATCATCGGTGCCAAAATAGCGGTAGCCTGCCACCACATCGAAATTGGGTGTGACGGCAACACTGGCGCCTGCGCCAACCTGCCAGGCAAAAACCGTGTCGGAATCATTGCTGACAACCCCGCCCGGGAAGATCGCAACCGGGCCGGTAAAATCCGTCTTGACCCGTGCTAAACCGATACCGCCGGAGATATAGGGCCGGATTTTCTTTCCCGGCAGGAAGTCCACATAGAGATTTGCAAGAGAGGAAAAAACCTGGGTATGTCCCGCAACGGCGGGAACATTGATCCCGCCCATAAAAAACCTGTCGACATTGTTCCTCACATAAGACAACTCCAGTTCACCGCGAAAATAGTCCGACACCTGCGCACCAACCGCGCCGGAGGCAAAAATGCCCGCATCCAGATCGACCTGGCTTACCGTCCCCATGGCTCCTCTCGCTTCAACCCGGGAGAAATCCGCACCGCCGACCTTGCCGCTCACATACCATTGCGGGTCCGCAAAAGCAGCCGGGCATAGGCCAATCAAGACAGCCACCAATATCGAGGTCAATGGCAGGAGGCGGTTCATTCTAAACGTGAGCCTGCCAAGCGTGAATCCGGTTAAAAACCCTTTGGCCGATAACATTGCAGCCATATCACCATCACCCCATATTGATTGCAATCAACGCAAATTTCCACACATAATAGCAACGATACAGCTTAGCCGATCCCCCCAAACGGAGGGGGCGGCCTGATGGTCAATCGCTATGTTCATGCCGGTTAACGGCATACTTTTATGTACAGGCTTGTGGCGATTTTCCAATTCGGGAATATACGTATTTCCGCCGCGTCAAGCCTCTTAGACGAGCAGACGAGGCGTTGATGAAAACCGGCCACTCATATTTCAAGGACCATTTCTCACACAGCCCCGCCCCCAGCGCGGCAGATGCACGCGCTTTGGGTGACGGGGTGCTTTTGACATCCAACCAGGCGGTGTTCATCTATGACTTCGCCGCCAATACCCTGAAATATGCCAGGGGGTTCGCCATGCTGGGGTTCGATGACGAAACAATCACCATGTTCGATATTTTCAACACCGCAATCCCCGAGCACCGGGAAGCATGTGGCGAAATCAGCGGTAAGGCGCTTTATCTTGCCAAGAGCAACCTTCTGGAGCCCTTGAAAAACGGCATTGTGCTCAACTATGCCGGCAAATCCAACGCAGGTGAACTTTTGCACCTGATGCTCGAAAGCAGCGTCTTCGAACTGGACGGGCAGGGAAATCTGATTTCGACCATTGCCATGATCACCAAGCTGCCTCACCTGCCGGTCCCCAACATCGTAAAATGGACTGTCTTTGGCGACATGGTCGAACCGCTGATCGAAAGTGTCGATGACGGGCTGATCCAGCCCAACCGGATTTCCAGACGCGAAACCGATGTTCTGGCCGAACTGGTTGAAGGAAAAACCATGAAAACGATCGCCTTGGAACTGAGCATATCGCCAAGAACCGTGGAAAAGCACATCGAAAAGATGCGGGAACGGTTCAGTTGCAGTAATACCGGCCAGTTGATTGCCTTTGGCAAGGATATGGGGCTGGTCTGACGGCAACATCCGGCGGCGGCAGTCACCTGCGGAAGTGCCAGCAATATTGCCAGCGCTTCCTTGGGGGCAAAACTCTATTTTGTCCCGCCGGTGCAGGATTTCATGTGCTGGAGGAAGAAGTCCGTAACCTCGGCGGCAAAACGCGCCTGAAATGCCTTTCGGTCAAAGCCCGGCGCATCCTCCGTTAATTGACGCGGCAACACCGCCTGCAATTGCGCCGGAAAAGGCGCGAGGAACGAATAATGCTGTGCGCCGGTGACAACAGTTTCCGTCACTATTTCGGTATCTGCCCTGAGGTTTAATTGCCGAACCACCCGGCTTGCATGGGCCGCCGCCAGAAGCGTATTTTCCTGTTCAGGCCGCCACACCTGTACATGACGGGTGACAAGTTTTGCCAACGCATCATCGGAAAACGGAACCGCCACCGGATCGGCAATCGAAATCGCGCAAAACCGGGGGCCGGAAACCTCTATCGCACCTTCTTGGTATTCCCGCTCGATCGCCTCGCGCATCGATGCCGACAGTGGACCGACGATATTGCAAAACGGATCGGCGGGACCCGAAATGCAATGACCGATGACATTAGACGGATCAGCCTTAGCACCTGCGGCAGCAAGCACCGTGTAACCGCCAAGCGAAAATCCGAATGCGCCGATGCGGCTTGCGTCAATATGTTTCCGCCAACCGGCATCTGACTTTAGCGCATCCACGACAGCACCGATCTGACGCGGCCGGCCTTCCATGACGATCCGGCGTCCGACACCGCTATTGTCGCGGTAGTTGTTGCGCGGATGCAACGGGGCCGCAGTGATAAATCCCGCGCGCGCCAGAGCAATAGCCAGATTGCGATGGCCAAGGTCCGACCCTTCCGTACCATGGGAGATAACCACCAGCCCGTGACGTCCTGCCATAACCGCAGCATCGCGCGTTGCGGGAAAGTTAAACGGGCCGAGGCTTACGGTCCCGCCGGATACATCTGCCGGATACCACAGCGATACCTGCATCGTGCCGCCCATCGGATCGTCAACAGCGATACGGGTAAACCCGACACCTGACGCGAATGCCGGAAGGGCCATCGACAGAAGAAATATAACTGCGTGTAACAAGGTTTTCATGGTGCGTTCCTCAAAATTGGTTTCAGACCGCACAAACAGACAATTACGCCACCAAATTTTCGACCTTGATCACGTTCCAGTCGTTCATTATCGCGATCAAGGTCGTCAAAAAAACTCGACAAGCAAGCCCTGTCGCAATAGGCCGGGTATTGATGCTGATGATACCCGCGACATTTATGCCTGCCGCCGGCCTCGCCGTTTTGGCCATCTGGCTTTTGATGCGGTTTCCAGAACCCATCCGCATGCCGTGGCTGATCGCTTTTCTGGCAAGCCTTGCCCTCCAGCTTACTCTATTGGGCACGCGCCATGGTTATGGTGTGGACAGCATCCTCAACATCCAGCACCTGACCGGAGTGCTCATCGCGCCGCTGGCCTGGCTGGCATTCAAAAACCCGCCCCTGTCACGACGGATCGCGGTTCACATAATACCTGTTATTGTCATCGCGCTTGTCCTTTATCTGGCAATCGACTTTGCCGACCTCACTTTGGCGTTGATAACGTTTGGTTACGCCGTAGCGCTCAGCGTAGCCCGGTCGAAGGGTGATGATCTGCTGTCGTGGGCGCCATTACGCATAAACCGGATACTGAAAACAGCTTTATGGACCACGGTGGTGCTATTGGTGTTTTCTGGCATCACAGATTTGACAATCGCTGCCGACTTTCTTGCCACAGGGGGAACACACATTGCATCGATCATCGCTGCCGCATCGATTGCCGGCATAGCTCTGCTTGCGGCAGGTATGTTCTTCCTGATAGTTCATGGCCGCCATCGGCAACCGGCGCAAAACGCAGCCGGCGACAAGGCGTTGGTCGAAAGACTAAGCGCTGAATTGGAGCGCGATGACCTGTTTCGCGATCCTGATCTTACATTGCGCCGTCTTGCCAGGCGGCTGGGAGTTCCCTCCCGGCAAATATCTGAGGCGGTCAACCGCAATTGCGGCGTGAACATGTCTCAATTCGTCAACAACCATCGCATCAGCGCTGCCTGCCAAGCGCTTGCGGCGGGCGACATGTCGATAACAGCGGCCATGTTTGACGCCGGGTTTTTGACCAAATCGAATTTCAACCGGGAATTTCGCCGGGTAACCGGAAAAACGCCGACCAAATGGCGCGCTGAAAACCGTAACAAATCTGAATCGACGGGCGGAAGCTGAAACCGCTGATTGGTGGTTGCGAATTCTCACGCTTCCATGGCAAACCATGCATCACAAAGAGGGCTCCACCTTGCAGTTGATCGCTGAAAATCTGGCCGTCGAACGCGGTGGTGAAACCATTGTCTCCGACGTGTCATTTACCCTTGGAAAGGGCGACGGGCTGGTTGTCACCGGGGCAAATGGTGCCGGCAAGTCGACCCTTTTGCGCGCCGTCGCCGGCCTCCTTCCGGCGGCAGAAGGATCGATCCGTCTTGAGGGCGGCGGCCACTGGTCTGATTTGCCGGGTGCCTGCCACTATCTCGGGCACGCAAATGCGATGAAGCCGGCGCTGACCGTCAGGGAAAACCTAAAATTCTGGCAATCCTTTCAGGGGCCCCATCATATGACGATCAGCGACGCTCTTGAATTCGTCGGGCTTCCGGAAGTCGCCAGTCTGCCCGTGGGCTACCTCTCCACCGGCCAGAAACGCAGAATTTCCATCGCCAAGCTTCTGATCAACTTCCGTCCCATCTGGCTGCTCGACGAACCGACGGCGGGACTTGACGCCGATTCTGAAAAAACCCTGTCACACCTCGTGCGCGAGCATCTGGAGGATGGAGACATCGCCATTGCAGCCACACATCAGCCGCTCGACCTTGAAGGCGTCCAGAAATTGAGACTTGGGAAAGCACTGTGAGAGCCCTTTTTCTTCGCGAAATTCGTCTTGGGGTTCGCGCCGGTGGCAGCGCGCTTACCGGCGTGCTGTTTTTTCTCACCATCGTTGCCGTCATACCCTTTGGTATTGGCCCAGACCTAAATCTTTTGGCGCGCATCGGCCCGGCAATTTTGTGGATCGGCGCCTTGCTGGCGTCTCTGCTGGGTCTCGACCGCCTGTTTCAGGCCGACCGCGAAGACGGTTCGCTCGATCTGATATTGATGGCATCGGCACACCAGATGCCATCGCTTACCGTTTTCGTAAAATGCGCCGCGCACTGGGTGACGTCGGTGCTGCCGCTGATCATTGCCGCCCCGCTGCTCGGGATTTTCATGAATGTTGAACCGCTTGGTATTGCCGCCACATGCCTGACACTGCTTGTTGGAACACCGGCGATCACCTTCATCGGCGCTACCGGCGCAGCCCTTGCCGTATCATTGCCGCGCGGCGGATTGCTTGTTTCGGTCATCATCCTGCCGCTGGTGATCCCGGTGCTGATCTTCGGCGTTGCAGCAACCCGCGGCGCGATTGCCGACCCCGATCCATTCCTGCCGCCATTTCTGATCCTTACCGCGCTGACATTGTTTTTTGCAGTGCTTGGACCTGTGGCCGCCGCCGCTGCACTCAAATTCTCATCGGACTGAAGCGAACAACCGTTGTGATGCGTCATTTGTCTTCATTGCCGCCAGCGTTCATAAGGACTATCTAAGCCCTGTCAGCGAAATAGGTCGACGTTCAGTAGCGCTGGGGTCAGGAGAAAAGCCGATGGCAGAGTTGCTCTCTTTTTGGATTGTTCAGCGCGGCTCGGGCTCGCACCAGGCCCGGTTTACCAGCAGGATCTAACCATCATGAGTAACACTCCCGCCCAACAGCGCTCGCTGGTGACCGAGCTGGCCAATCCAACCCGTTTTATCGGTTTGGCAAATATGCTTGTGATCCCGCTTGGCATGCTTTCGGCAATTTTGATTGCCATCGGCCTGTGGATGGGCTTTGCCGCACCGGAGGACTATCAGCAGGGCATCACCGTGCGCATCATGTATATTCATGTGCCGTTCGCCTGGCTGGCGATGATGATCTGGGGCGTGATGTCCGTGTCGGCGCTGGGCACACTGGTCTGGCGGCACCCCGTTGCCGATGTATCCATTCGCGCTGCCGCCCCGATTGGCGCGGTCTTTACAATGCTGGCGCTGTTTACCGGCTCGGTCTGGGGCAAACCCATGTGGGGCACATGGTGGGTTTGGGACGCGCGTCTGACCTCGGTGTTCATCTTGCTGATCATGTATCTTGGCCTGATTGCACTGACCCGCGCCTTCGACCAACCGCAGGTGGCTGCCCGCGCCGCTGCCATTCTCGTCCTGGTCGGATCGATCAACATCCCCATCATCAAGTTTTCGGTCGAATGGTGGAACACTCTGCACCAGCCGGCATCGGTGGTCAGGCTTGACGGTCCGACAATCCATCCAAGCCTGTTATGGCCATTGCTGTTGTCGGCACTGGGCTTTACATGCCTGTTTTTCACGCTGCATCTGGCGGCGATGCGCACGGAAATCTGGCGCCGGCGCATCTCCGCCATGCGCAAACTGGCCGCCCGGAACGCGGGTAGAAAGGCAGGTGCAAAATGAGCCACATATTTTTTGTCTCGATGGCCTATGGCGCCGCCGCACTTGCCCTGTCGGCACTGTTGATCTGGATTATCGCCGATCACAGTGGGCGAAAAAAAGAACTGGCCGAGCTTGACAATAGCGGCGTTCGCCGCCGCTCCGACAAAAAGGACGGGTGAACGATTTGACCACAAATTCACAACAAAGCTCTGCCAAAAGCCAAGGTGAAAACAGACGCTGGGCCGTTTTCCTGCCATTGGCGATATTCGCGGTACTGGCCGCCATATTTCTGGTCATGCTGCTGGCAGACCGTGACACATCGACCGTGCCTTCCGCCCTGATAGGCCAGCCTGCGCCGGCCACCGACCTGCCGCCGCTTGATCCGGCCGCATCAATAGGTCTTCGCTCGGAAGATTTCGCCGGCAATGTCACACTGGTCAATATCTGGGCATCCTGGTGCGGTCCGTGCCGGCAGGAACACCCGGTGCTGATGGAGTTGAGCCGCGACCAGCGCTTCATCACTGCCGGGCTGAACTATAAGGACAAGCCCGAAAACGCACGCGGGTTTCTGACCGAGCTGGGCGATCCCTATAAAATTATCGGCACAGACCAAAGCGGCCGCAAGGCAATCGACTGGGGCGTCTATGGCGTACCGGAGACATTTCTCGTCGATCGCGACGGCATCATCCGGTTCAAACATGTCGGCCCGCTGACACCCGAAACGGTGCGCATGTCATTAATGCCCGAGATTGAAAAGGCCCTGGCAGGCGGAGAAGAATGAATGACAGGATATTCAGTCATTTCAAGCTGCAGGGCGACCATTGCGAAAAAATGGGCTCACCCTTTACGGCAAATCTATGCCGCGTAATCCCTGCAGCACTTGACCGCCACACCGCCACCGGACGCACAATTCTTGACTGGCCCGGCGACCCGAGCGCCGATGCGCTGGCGCTCAGATTTTGCGGTGCACTGCATGCAATCATATTGGACGATGCGGATACAGAACTGAAAGCCTGCTATCCGCCCGGGGATAACGCCGGTCAATTGTTGCCAGTCCTAAATAGGGTGATCACGCGTCACGACGCCCGTCTGGCCGCCGACCTTATCAACGCTCCCCAGACAAACGAGATCGCGCGAGCCGCAGCCCTCTATCCCGGTCTTGCCGAAATCGCCCGCCGGACCGGGCTGCCGCTTGCCCTACACGAAATCGGCGCCAGCGCCGGGCTCAATCTGATGATGGACAAGTTCGGCTACAGCTTTGGCCAGACACGCATGGGCGATGATAATTCCCCGGCGAGGCTTGCGCCCGAAATGCTGGGTGCCAGCCTGCAAAACATGGCTGTAAGGGTGATTTCACGATCCGGGTGCGACATTGCTCCCCTTGATATCAATAGTCCCGCAGACCGGCTCAGGCTTCGCTCCTATATCTGGCCGGACCAGCCTGAACGGATGACACGTCTCGATGCCGCTATCGGCATTGCCTCTAAAACGCCGTTTACCCTCGTGAGCGAAGACGCCGCAGACTATGTTGCAAACAGCCTTGCCGGCCGGAAACGTGACCGGGTTTTCGTGCTCTACCATTCCGTCATGTGGCAATATCTGCCCGAAACCACCAAATCTCGCATCGAGACGGCAATGACCGATGCCGCGAATACGGCAACCCGCGATGCGCCCTTAGCCTGGCTCAAAATGGAAGGGCTTGGCGGCGTGGAACCCCATGCCACCCTGCAACTGACGCTCTGGCCGGGTGGTGATGTCCAAAATCTGGCGCACTGCGACTGGCATTGCCGCTGGATCGAATGGCTGGAAAAATAGCCGGCTATTTGTCTTCGGCCTGTTCCAGCGAATGCCGCATGATCAATGGCATCTGGCTCATGGTGAATATGATTGTTATCGGCATGATGCCCCACACCTTGAATGCAACCCAGGTGTCGGTTGAAAAATTGCGCCAGACGATTTCATTGACCAGCGCCAGAAAGATAAAAAACAGTCCCCAGCGCATTGTCAGTTTTCGCCAGCCTTCGGCATCAAGCTTGAAGGCTGAATCAAACACATAACCGAGCAGGGATTTGCCGAATAAAAGCCCGCCGAGCAGCACACCGGCAAACAATGTGTTGACGATGGTGGGCTTCATCTTGATGAATGTCTCGTCCTGCAGCCAAAGCGTCAGCGCGCCGAACACAAAGACGATGATGCCTGAAACCAGCGGCATGATCGGCAGGGTACGCATCAGCACCCAGGAAACCGACAGCGAAATCGCAATCGCCACCATGAACAACGCCGTGGCGATGAATAGCGGACCGCCAAGATCGCCCAGTGCCGGGAATTTTTCGGCCAGCCATTCGCCCCTGGAATTGGCAAAGAAGAACACCATCAGCGGGCCGAGCTCAAGCGTCAGCTTCAACACCGGATTGATTTCCTTGCGTTTGGGATCGGATGGATCACGCTCAAAGATTGGCTGGTTCATGTCTCACCACCTGTAATCGCCATGGCAAATTCCTTTGCTTCGAATGGCTCCAGATCGTCGACCTGTTCGCCAACGCCGACAAAATAGACCGGCAATTTGTGTTTCGCTGCTATCGCAACCAGTATGCCGCCGCGCGCGGTACCGTCGAGCTTGGTCATCACCAGCCCGTTGACACCGGCAACATTGCGGAAAATCTCCACCTGCGACAGCGCATTCTGCCCGGTGGTCGCATCCAGCGTCTGCAGCACCGTGTGCGGGGCATCCGGGTCATGTTTGCCAAGCACCCGGACGATCTTGGCCAGCTCATCCATCAGTTCAGTCCGGTTCTGCAACCGGCCTGCGGTGTCGATGATCAAGACATCGGACCCGGCTTCGCGCGCCTGCTCAAACGCATCATAGGCCAGACCGGCCGCATCGGCGCCGAGTTTCGACGACACCACCGGCGAGCCGGTGCGCTCGCCCCAGACTTTCAACTGCTCAATCGCGGCAGCACGAAACGTATCACCGGCGGCAAGCATCACCGAAAGGCCGCCGTCAGCCAGTTTCGCAGCCAGCTTTCCGATTGTCGTGGTCTTGCCGGTACCATTGACGCCGACCACCAGGATCACATGCGGCTTGTGCGACAGGTCGAGCTGCAACGGCTGCGCCACCGGGCCCAGTACTTTCTCAACCTCCTCGCCCATGATCGCGCGCACCTCATCCGCCGCCACATCCTTGCCATAACGCCCCGAGGCAAGCGCATCGGTAATGCGCATGGCGGTCTCAATGCCAAGATCGGCCTGGATCAGCACGTCTTCCAGATCCTGCAACGTGTCTTCGTCAAGCTTTCGCTTGGTGAAAACACCTGCGATATTGTCCGTAAGCTCCTTCGATGAGCGCGACAGACCTGTTTTCAGCCGCTGGAACCAGCTTTTTTTCTCCGGTTCCGGTTCAGGTTCTGCTGGCGCCGTTTCGACCGGAGCCCGCTCGACCGCCTTTGCCACCGACACCAGTTCCGGCTCGCGTTCGACCTTAGCGGCTGATGCATCAACCTCGTCTTTGACCAAAGGCTCTGGCTCTGGCTCTGGCTCTGGCTCTGGCTCTGGCTCTGGCTCTGGCTCTGGCTCTGGCTCTGGCTCTGGCTCTGGCTCTGGCTCTGGCTCTGGCTCTGGCTCTGGCTCTGGCTCTGGCTCTGGCTCTGGCTCTGGCTCTGGCTCTGGCTCTGGCTCTGGCTCTGGCTCTGGCTCTGGCTCTGGCTCTGGCTCTGGCTCTGGCTCTGGCTCTGGCTCTGGCTCTGGCTCTGGCTCTGGCTCTGGCTCTGGCTCTGGCTCTGGCTCTGGCTCTGGCTCTGGCTCTGGCTCTGGCTCTGGCTCTGGCTCTGGCTCTGGCTCTGGCTCTGGCTCTGGCTCTGGCTCTGGCTCTGGCTCTGGCTCTGGCTCTGGCTCTGGCTCTGGCTCTGGCTCTGGCTCTGGCTCTGGCTCTGGCTCTGGCTCTGGCTCTGGCTCTGGCTCTGGCTCTGGCTCTGGCTCTGGCTCTGGCTCTGGCTCTGGCTCTGGCTCTGGCTCTGGAGTGCGAACCGCCGGAGCGGTTGCCTCTGTCAAGGGATCATCGGCAGGTTTCGTACCATCGGCAACATCTTCTGCCGCATCCCCGGCAGGCTTTTCGGCCTCGCCGGCGGGCACCTGCTCGACCTCGTTCTTGCCGAACGAGAAGATCTTCTTGATGAAACCAAATGCCATAATTCTAAATTCTCCGGCTCAGGCCGCGGCCTGGCCAATGGGTCGCGCCTGCAGCAGGCGTCCGTCATGGCCGGTAATCAGGCATTCGACGAGATCACCCGAACGCCCGCTGTCGACCGCGGCCGGACAAAACCCTTCGGTTCTGCCAATGCCGTTCTGTTCGATCAAAACCCGCTGGCGGCTGCCGGTCATTTTTTCCAGATACCGGCCAAAGGCGGCGTCTCCGGCCTCCCGCAGGCGCGCCGCGCGCTGCTTTATCAGTTTGCGCGGCAATTGCGGCATGCGCTTGGCCGGTGTTCCCTCGCGCGGTGAAAACGGAAAGACATGCAGATAGGTCAAATCGCATTCCTCGACGATTCGCAGCGAATTTTCAAACATCTCATCGGTTTCGGTGGGAAATCCGGCAATCAGATCGGCGCCAAACACCACATCCGGCCTCGCCTTGCGGATGGATTGGCAAAACCGGATGGAATCCTTGCGGCAGTGTCGTCTCTTCATCCGCTTCAAGATCATGTCATCGCCGGATTGAAGCGACAGATGCAGATGCGGCATCAGCCGCATCTCGCCGCCGATCGCCTCGATCAGTGCTTCATCAGCCTCAATTGAATCGATCGAGGATAGTCTCAGCCGTGGCAGATCAGGAACATTTTTCAAGATAGCATCGACCAGCCGCCCGAGATTTGGCGTACCCGGCAGATCAGCGCCATAGCTGGTCAGATCGACGCCAGTCAGCACCACTTCCGCGTAACCATTGCCCGACAACCGCTTCACCTGCTCGACCACCGCACCAACAGGCACCGAACGCGAATTGCCCCGTCCGAAGGGGATGATGCAGAACGTACAGCGATGATCGCAGCCGTTTTGTACCTGCACAAAGGCCCGCGCCCGGCCCTCAATGGCATCGACCATGTGGCCTGCGGTCTCTTGCACGCTCATAATGTCGTTGACGCGGATTTTCTCGCAATCATTGACGCCGAAATCCGGCAGGGCGCGGTAATTATGTGCGGCAAGCTTTTCCTCATTGCCAAGCACGAGGTCAACTTCATCCATGGCGGCGAAATCTTCAGGCGCCGTCTGCGCCGCACAACCGGTAACGATGATGCGCCGGTTTGGATTGTTGCGCCTGGCCTTGCGGATCGCCTGGCGCGCCTGGCGCACGGCTTCGCCCGTCACCGCGCAGGTGTTGATGATCACCGCGCCGGCATCGAGCTCGCAAAGACCGGCTTTCAGCGCCTCGGTACGGATAATTTCCGATTCGTAGGTGTTTAGCCGGCAACCGAATGTAACGACATCGACATCGCTCATGCCGCATTCCCCTGATCCGGCCCCTGATCTGTGCCATCATCCGGTTGCCATGCGCCGGTTGCCGGATCGAACATGCCGGAAAACTCCCATTCCGCCGGCCCTGTCATGATAACGTGATCGGCCTCGTTCCAGCCTATGTGCAGTGGTCCGCCTGGAACCGTAACGGTGACCGCCCGGCCGGTCCTTCCGGTTCGCGCCGCCGAAACCGCCGCCGCGCACGCCGCCGACCCGCACGCCTTGGTAAGCCCGGCCCCGCGCTCCCAGGTGCGAAGCGTGATCGACGTATCGTTTTCCACCCTGGCAATCGAGATATTGGCCCGTTCGGGAAAGATCGGGTGGTTTTCTAAAAGCGGTCCGAACCGGTCGAGCTCATAGGACCAGACATCGTCGTCCACCCAGAATACCGCATGCGGATTGCCCATCGAGACAACCGAAGGCGAATGCAAGACCGGATTGTCTATCGGGCCGATCTGCAACTCGATCATTCTCGTATCGCGAAACTCTTCAGCCAGCGGAATGTCCTGCCAGCCAAAGCGCGGCAATCCCATATCAACCGAGATCAAGCCGTTTTCATGCTCATTTGCGTCCAATATACCCGCAACCGTCTCAAACCGGAATTTCGACTTGCCCGTTTCGGCGGCAAGCGCCTGCGTCACGCAACGCATGCCATTGCCGCAGGCCTCTGCCCGCGAACCGTCGGAATTGAGAATGTCGATATAGTTTTCCGTCCCCGCCATGCGCGGATCATGGATTGCCATGATCTGATCGAACGCCGTCGCCGGATCACCATTCAGCGCGATAGCCGCCGCAGCCGAAACACTGTCCGCACGACCACGCATATCGGCGACGATGATATCGTTGCCGAGCCCGTTCATCTTGGCGAATTGTGCCTGCTGCGCCATGGTGTTGGATGCCTGTTGGATTATTGGCCTATATGGCCGAAAGCGGACCCGATTACCAGTCCATCACCCGGCCGGCGCCTGCGGTACCTCCCAGACTTCGCCCGGTTGCATCGGACGAAACCGGACGGGATCAATTCCGCCGGATTGAAGCGCCGCGTTCAACGCGTCACGCGGCTCGTCGATCCCCTCATTGGTTAGTTGAACCGTACCCCAGTGATGGCCGGCCGCAAATTGAGCCCGGCAAAGGCGAAATCCGTCCACGGCCTCTTGCGGGTTTTGATGCTGACCCTTCATGAACCAGCGCGGTTCATAGGCTCCGATCGGCAGGATTGCGAGCCGGAAGCCACCGTGTTTCTCAGCCGCCGCACGATAGTTGCGGCCCTGATGAAATCCCGTATCGCCGACATGATAAACCCGGCCCCCCGGCCCCTCGATGACAAACCCGCACCAAAGCGCCATGCGCCGGTCAAACGCACCGCGAGCCGACCAGTGATGCACCGGCTCGAAATATAGTTTCAGCCCGTTGCTTTCTACGACATCACCCCAATCGCCGGTTTCAACCCTGAGTTCCGGGATCGAGTTTTTGATGATCTTGTCATTGCCGAGCGGCGTGATCACCAGCGGGTCATGCGCCGCTTTCAGCCGGGCCAACGTCCTGATATCAAGATGGTCATAATGGTTGTGGGTCAAAAGCACGATATCGACCGGCGGAAGGTCCTCAAACGCGATACCGGGTGCATTGACCCTTTTCGGTCCGGCAAACCGGAACGGAGAGGCTCGCTGCGACCATACCGGATCGGTCAGGATGTTAACGCCGGCAGTCTGGATCAGAAGCGTGGCATGACCGACCATGGTTACCCGCAGATCCCGCCTCTTCACGCGCGCCTCCGGCTTGGCCGGTGAAAACGGGCTCGGCCACTGATCGGGCCATTTCTTGCGGCCATCGCCCAATTGCCAGCGCAGAAGATCGATGAATTTCCCAGGCGGCACACCATCAGGGTTGAAAAACAGCCGTCCATCGAAATGATCCGACGCCGGCCCGTCATAGTAGCGATTGGCGGCCTGGCTCTGATTGACCGCAAAACCGCCCCCGGCCACACCGACCAAACCGGTCGCGCCGAGCCATTTGAACAAGGTTCTGCGTTTCATCGGCCAGTCACCCTATTGTCATCCATCAGAAATGATATCCCGATTTTAACATACACACCGGTCAAAAACCCAATATTAACCATAATGATGAATACCTTACCCCATTAGTGCCACTTTTATGCGTCTTGGAATGCGTGTGGTGCGAACGAATGACCGGGATTTCCGGCGGAGGTAAACAATTATGAGTGTTTTTCAAGCTGGAAGCGTAAAAACGGCACCGCTTGTATTGCTGGTTCTGGCTGCGATTGGCCTGAGCGCCTGTCAGGGCACCCGGCTACCCCACCTCAGCACCCGCACCAGCACACCCGAACCACTCACACCGGCACCAACCGGACAGGTCGATGCCGAGGAGCTGCAACCTGCCGAGGCCACCACGGATCCGGAAAACTTCCCCGAGGCGCCTGGAGATGGAACAACACCCGTTGACGTTGCCGCAACCAATGCACCTGAAGTCTCCAAGAACGCGGTCGTCGGTTCGTGGAAAGCTTCAGCGGACGGCATATCGTGCCAGATGTTTTTAACCCTGACCAAATATGGCAACAACTCGCGCGGCGGAACACGCGGCTGCACGGGCGATTTGCAAAGCATGCGCGGCTGGACTGTGGCGGGCAAGCAATTGGTGCTGTTTGATGAATCAGGCAACAAGATTGCCATGCTTTATGCCACCGGCAACGAGCGTTTCGACGGACAGACCAGCGGCGGCCAGGCGATCAGCCTCTTCCGTTGATGACTGGCCTGGGTCGTGAACGGATTGCCGGCATGGTATTCCGATGAAACATGATCGCCTCGACACGCTGAACACGGTCGCCGATGCCATGCTGCATCTGGCCGAGGACGGCGAGATTGATCGTGACCCTGCCCAGGCCGCCCTGGCGGATAGGCTCGACCGCATACTTGATGATATCATTTCCAAGCGCATGGCGGCAAAATCAAGCGCGCTTGGCTGGCTGTTTGCCAAGCGGATCGAAGCCGTCGAAGGCCTCTACATTCACGGTGATGTCGGGCGCGGCAAGACCATGCTGATGGACCTTTTTTTCGAACGCGTTCCGGTCAAGGCCAAGCGCCGCGCGCACTTCAATGAATTCATGGCCGACACCCATGACCGGATTGCCGCCCACCGCGAGGCGGTAAAGCAAGGCAAGGCAAAGGGTGATGATCCGATACCGCCGGTCGCTGAAGCACTTGCCAGCGAGGCTTGGGTGCTCTGCTTCGACGAATTTGCCGTCACCGACATTGCTGATGCGATGATTTTGTCGCGCCTGTTCACCGCGCTTTTCAAAGCCGGCGTCGTACTGGTTGCGACATCGAACGTAGCACCCGACAATCTCTATCGCGACGGGCTCAACCGCGGCCTGTTCCTGCCTTTCATCAAAATCCTGAAAGACCACACAAAGGTCGTGTCGCTCGACGCCTACAAGGATTACCGGCTGGAGCAGCTTGCACAGATGCCGGTCTACCTAAGCCCGATTAGCAAAGACACCGGCCGGCGCATGGATGCCGCCTGGGCAGCAGCCTCGGCCGGCCGCGCCGAGACCAAAGCCACCGTTACGGTCAAGGGACGCGAAATTACCGTGCCACGGGCGGCGGGAACCGCAGCCCGTTTTGCCTTTGAAGATCTCTGCGCAAAGCCGCTCGGCGCCCGTGATTATCTTGCGCTGGCCGAGCGCTTCGACACTTTTTTGATCGACCAGATACCGGTCATGGACAAAACCAGCCGCAACGAAGCCAAACGCTTCATTTTGCTGATCGACACGCTCTACGACAAAAAACGCAAACTCATTGTCTCAGCAGCGGCCAGGCCGGACGGGCTCTATGTCGCCAATACCGGCACAGAGGCATTCGAGTTCAAACGCACAATCTCAAGACTGACCGAAATGCAGGGCAAGCAATGGGGCAGCAGTTGAACTGAAACAAATTTCCCAAGTGCTAGAGCGTGTCTTGCTTAAATGGGAGCAGTTTGATGGAGAGGATTTTTTGCGGCAGTTAGGAAAACACCGGAGTGCGATCAGACGATCGTGCGAGGATTTTGACGACACTGCCCGTGAAAAAGACCTCCAAGCAGGTTAAGTTAAGGATTTGAAAGGAAATGGCAAAACCAAATCATTTGACCTTGGTTCTTTGCGCCCTGGATGTCGTCGCGCGAAGCTAACGGGTGTGCACCCGCGTCGCGTCACGCTCCCAACCAGGACACAAATACCCTGCGCTCAAACGATTCCATTTAAACAAGATACGCTCTATTGGACCCGAACGGATGAGCCCGTGTTCATATCGGCACTGGAATATCCCACCCTTTCAAGGATCAGATCGGATCCAGCCGCAATGACGATGATGGCTGCAAACGCAATCAGCATGGTTTTCATTTCGGTTCCTTTTCGGCAGTGGTGGTTCGGCGCAAATAGTTGATCAGATCGTCACGGTCTTTTTTCTGCACGATGCGCTGCATCGGCATTTTCGATCCTGGAATATAATGATCCGGGCCGAGGTCAAATAAAAGGTTGATCGTATTTTCGTTCCAGACAATAGCAGAACCTGAAAGGGTTTTGGAATAGTTGTAATTATCCAGCGTACCGGCTTTGCGGCCAAACAATGCGTGAAGTGTAGGTCCCGCCTTGCGCCCGCCATCTGGGTTGAGCGAATGGCAGATTGAGCATTTGTGGGCAAACTGCCGCTCGCCATTTTCCATTATGGCAGGATCTTTCAGAAACTTTGGCTTACTGTCCGCCATCGGCCCAAAATCACGCAGCTGATCAAGCGGCCATGAATAAACGATGTTTTCTATGCCGCCGGCTAAAACATTTTCGCCATTTTGTGAAAACGCCAGCGCCCAGATGGGTCCGCGTAGCGCGGCGCGAAAATCATGAATGATTTTCCATTCGCCTGTATCCACGATCATGATGAAACCATCCCCGTCGCCAACACCGATCCTATCGCCTGACAGCGTTTGGGAGATCGACAGGATTGGCCGGCGCTCCAGCGTAAAATCGGCAATGCGCTCGTCGGTGACAAGATCGATCACCCGGGTCACGCCATCAATGGCCCCATAGGCGAGCCATCCCTGATCATGGTTCAAAAGCATGACGTTGATGCCGAAACCATGGCGTAGCATTAGCCGTTTTTCCGATCGTCTGGCGACATCCCATGTCCGGATCGTTCCATCCGTCGATGCCGAATAAAGCACCGCCCCGTCGGCAGAAAATGCGACGGCATTGACGCCAGCCCTGTGGCCTTTCAGGAAAGCCACATTGCCACCGCCCGGCCGCCATAACCCGATTGTGCCATCCCAGCTGGCCGAAGCAATCAGTTTGCGATCCGGCGAAACAGCAAGCGCCATGATCTTGCCCCTGTGCCTGCCAATGAGCTTCGCTTTGCCGGCGAGCCTGCTCCAAAGACGGATGGAAAAATCATCGCCGCCAGACACGATATGGTTGTCATCGACGAATGCGACGGTGTTCACCGCCGCTTCATGCGCATCAAGCCATTGCGGCGTCCTGCCCTTCCAGATACCGACCGCATTGTCGAAGCTTGCGCTGGCGATTGTGCCGGTATCAGGCGAAACGGCGATATCCATCACCGGGCCGCCATGTCCCTTAAGCGTGAAAAATCCATCCGCCAGTACACGCGATGAAAATGCCGACAGGAAAAGTGCCAGTAAGATTGCTGCTGATATTGCCTGTGTCCGGAGCCTGATCACATTCTTTGGGTCACTTTTTGTTGGTTCCGCTATTCAGCCGGGACGGCACCCCCGTCAGGCGCTTTGCCCTCAGCCTTTGTAATCTCCTCTACCCACAGGCTGTGATGCTCGCGCGCCCACTGCAAATCGACCTCGCCGCTTCCCATCGCATCATAGGCGCCTTCCATCCCCACCGAGCCGATATAGATGTGTGCCATAACAATCGCCATCAGCACAAAGGCGGCAATGGCATGCCAAAGTTGGGCGACCTGCATTTCCTCATGCGGCAATAATTCGGTTGGCAACGGGCCATATCCCGGCAGGCTGGTGATGCCGATTGCCGCCAATGTCTCAAATGTTGCGGCAAACATCGGCATCTCGAACGGGAACAGCATCGACAGGCCGGAAGCGGAGATCGATGTGCCCAGAATAATCACGGACCAGAAAATGAGCTTCTGGCCGGCATTGAATTTCTTCGCCGGCGGATGGACGCCTTTGACCAAAAGGCCGCCGCCCTTTGCCAACCATTTCAAGTCCGTACGGCCTGGCAGATTGTCGATGACCCACATGATGAACACGATCACCAGGCCAAGCATGAATGCCCAGCTGACATTGTTGTGCACCCACTTCGATGCCTCCGCCAGCATTGCAAAGACATCTTTTCCAAATATCGGAATAAGCGCCATGCGCCCGAACAGCGTGATAAGCCCTGTAAGCCCCAGCAGAATAAATGATCCGGCAAGAAGCCAGTGGCCAAAACGCTCGATCGCCTTGAAACGGGTGATCGTCCGGCCTGCTTTTTTGCCGTCTATCATTATCTTTCCGCGCGCTGCGTAAAACAGGCCCAACGCGATAAGCGTGATAAGCAGAAAATAGCCGCCCCGGCTCGCCAGCGGGCCGTTCCTGAATTTAACCCAGCCCATACCGCCATCCTGGACCAGTATCGTGCCGACGGCGCCACCTGAAGACGCGTTTATGTCGGCTGATCCATAACGCAACGCACGCCACAATTCCGGATCCGACACACCGCCCAGCGTTCCAAGCTGAGACGAAATTGCCGCCGCGCTATTGTCGCCACCGACAGCTTCGCGCCTGAAACGGTCGTCGATTTTCTCTCCGCGTTGCCGCGCCATAATATCTTCAAGCGTCTGCCCGCCGCCGGTCGATGACCGGTCGGAGCCAGCTTGCGCAAAGGCCGCAGACGGCAGGATAGCGCCGGCAAATGTGAGCGACAAAATAAGAGCGATCAAAAGGCGCGTCATGTCAGGACCTCGGTTTGGAACCGGTTCATCACGAACGAATTTTCACCGGGGCGATCATAGGGCATTTTTCGCCTAAACAGAATCATATGTGCGAAAAATGCTCCAATGGTTCCCGGCGGGCACAGGCGTTGTCGCGGTTCCAAGTAACCGCAAAACGCCCTAGACCGCCCCGGAAAGGCACAAAAACCGGAAGAACGGTGCTAACCGCCCTTCTGCCCGTAGGCGGTGCCCCAGCCCCATGCACCCGAACCGAACCCGCGGGCAACAACCCGCTCACGGTAGATACCGGACACCACATCGCCGTCACCGGCAAGCAATGCCTTGGTTGAGCACATTTCCGCGCAAATCGGCAGCTTGCCTTCGGCAATACGGTTGCGCCCGTATTTCTGGAACTCCGCCCGGCTGTTGTTTTCTTCCGGTCCGCCAGCACAGAAGGTGCACTTGTCCATCTTGCCGCGCGATCCGAAATTGCCAGCCTGCGGAAACTGCGGTGCCCCGAAAGGACATGCATAAAAGCAGTAACCGCAACCGATGCACAGATCCTTTGAATGCAGCACCACACCATCGTCGGTCTGGTAGAAGCAATCGACCGGGCAGACCGCCATACAAGGTGCATCTGAACAATGCATGCAGGCAACCGACAGCGACCGTTCGCCAGGCTTGCCATCATTAATGGTGACAACCCTGCGGCGATTGATCCCCCAGGGCACTTCGTGCTCGTTCTTGCAAGCTGTTACGCAGGCATTGCATTCAATGCAGCGTTCGGCGTCGCAGAGGAATTTTGCTCTTGCCATTTTTTTATCTCCTTATGCTGCCGTGATCTTGCAGAGAGTGGCCTTGGTCTCCTGCATTTGAGTGACCGAATCATAGCCGTAGGTCTGCGCGGTGTTGCTCGATTCTCCCAAGACGTAAGGATCGGCCCCTTTAGGATATTTATCCCTTAGGTCCTTTCCTTCAAAGTGACCGCCAAAGTGGAACGGCATGAACACAACGCCCGAGCCGACCCTTTCCGTCACCATGGCCATGACCTTGACCTTGGCGCCTTCAGCACCTTCGACCCAGACCTGTTCGCCGTCACGGACACCAAGATTATTGGCATCGCGCGGATTGATTTCGACGAACATATCCTGCTGCAATTCGGCAAGCCACGGATTGGACCGGGATTCATCACCGCCGCCCTCATATTCAACCAGACGGCCGGACGTCAGGATCATCGGATAATCCTTGGAGAAGTCCTGCTTCTGGATTGAGGCATACATGGTCGGCAAGCGATAGAACTTGCGGTCCTCATAGGTCGGATAGTCAGCCACCAAATCGCGGCGCGGCGTGTAGAGCGGCTCGCGGTGCAGCGGCACCGGATCCGGGAACGTCCACACAACGGCACGTGCCTTCGCATTGCCGAATGGTGCACAACCATGCTTGATCGCGACCCGCTGAATACCACCGGAAAGATCGGTCTTCCAGTTGGTCTTCGCTCCGGCCACGGCATCGATAGCTGCCCGTTCCTCGCCGGTCAGATCACCGTCCCATCCAAGATCCATCAGCATCTGCATGGTGAATTCCGGATAACCATCCTGAATTTCGGAACCCGGATTGAAGACACCTTCGGCAAGAAGGTTGTCGCCATCGCGCTCCACACCAAAGCGGGCGCGGAAACACAATCCGCCTTCCGCCACAGGCTTGGACATGTCGTAGAGGTTTGGCGTGCCCGGATGACCCATTTCAGCCGTTCCCCAGCAAGGCCATGGCAATCCGTAGTAATCGCCATCTGCCGGGCCGCCGACAGCCTGCAACGTCGTCCTGTCGAAGGTGTGCTGGTTGGCCATATGCAGTTTCAGCCGTTCAGGCGATTGTCCGGTATATCCGATCGTCCAGAGCCCGCGATTGAATTCGCGCGTAATGCTCTCGACATTCGGCGTCTCCGCATCTTCCATTTCGATGTTCCGGAACAACCGGTCAGCCCAACCGAACTTGTTGGCGAATTTCGCCATGATCACTTCATCCGGCAGGCTCTCAAACAGCGGCTCGACAACCGTGTCGCGCCACTGGAACGAGCGGTTTGACGCCGTAACCGAGCCACGGGTTTCAAACTGCGTACAGGCCGGCAGCAGATAGACCCCGTCGGTACGGTCATGAAGAACCGCCGAAACGGTCGGATATGGATCGACAACGACAAGCATGTCGAGTTTTTCCATCGCCGTTTTCATTTCCTTGCCACGGGTCTGGGAGTTTGGCGCATGGCCCCACAGAACCATCGCCCGCACGTTGTTGGGCTGGTCCATATTGTCGGCATCTTCCAAAACACCGTCGATCCAGCGGCTGACCGGAATGCCCGTCAGATTCTGGAGCGATTTCTCCTTGCCGTCGGCGCCGGTGGTCTTGTCAAACTGACCGCCAAGCCAATCGGGATCTTCTCCCCAGACACGGGCCCAATGCGCCCACGACCCTTTTGACAGGCCATAATAGCCGGGCAATGTATGGCTGAGCACGCCGAGATCGGTAGCTCCTTGCACATTGTCATGGCCGCGGAAGATATTGGTGCCGCCACCGGATGTGCCCATATTGCCGAGCGCCAGCTGCAATATGCAATAGGCGCGCGTATTGTTGTTGCCGTTGGTGTGCTGGGTTCCGCCCATGCACCAGATCACGGTGCCAGGACGGTTGTTGGCCATCGTACGGGCGACGCGGCGTAGCTGCGAACCCGGTGCTCCGGTAACCCGCTCGACTTCCTCAGGCGTCCATTTGGCCACTTCAGCCTTGATCTGGTCCATACCCCAAACGCGGGTTCGAATGAACTCCTTGTCTTCCCAGCCATTTTCGAAAATGTGCCACAAAATACCCCAGATCAGCGCCACATCCGTACCTGGACGGAAGCGTACATATTCGTCGGCATGAGCGGCGGTGCGCGTAAAGCGCGGATCGCATACGATCAGCGGCGCATTGTTCTGTTCCTTGGCGCGCAGCACATGCAGCAGCGAAACCGGATGCGCTTCGGCAGGGTTGCCGCCGATGATGAATATGGCTTTCGAATTGTGGATGTCGTTGTAGCTGTTGGTCATGGCGCCGTAGCCCCATGTGTTCGCGACACCGGCAACCGTGGTCGAGTGACAGATACGTGCCTGATGGTCGACATTGTTCGTGCCCCAATAGGCAGCGAACTTTCTGAACAAATAGGCCTGCTCATTATTGTGCTTGGCCGAGCCCAGCCAGTACACGCTGTCGGGTCCGCTTTCGCCACGGATTTTCATCATGCCGTCGCCGATCTCGTTGATCGCCTGCTCCCAGCTGATGCGCTTCCACTCGCCGCCTTCCTTTTTCATCGGATATTTCAGGCGGCGTTCGCCGTGGGCGTGTTCACGTACCGATGCACCTTTGGCGCAATGCGCTCCAAGATTGAACGGGCTGTCCCAGCCCGGCTCCTGGCCGACCCAGACACCGTTTGAAACTTCTGCGATGACCGTGCAGCCGACCGAACAGTGCGTGCAAACGGATTTGACGGTCTCAACCGCATCCTTTCCACCCGCCTGGGCTTGAGCCTTTGTCACCGATCCGGCGGTGGCACCAATCGCGGCAAGGCCGCCAACGGCCAGCCCCGAACCACGCAGGAATGCGCGCCGGTCAACCGATTTGTCCGCAAAACTTGATAGGATACTGGTCCGCTGGGGGCGTCTCGCAACCCCGTTGGTCTTTTTCCTTAGCATATCTTCTTCTCCTTTGGTCGCGCCCTTCTGAGCAAGGCGCATGGAGTTTTATTGTTTTCCGGCCGCCGGGCGTCACGCAACCTTGGCCGGGTTTGATCTGGTTCCAGTCTAGAACCTCGCCGAAGCAAGATAGGCGCGTGTATGCGCGGTATCCTGCATGCGGTCGCCGGTCTCCTTCACTTTGGCTTCCGCTTTCGAAACACCTGCTGCGGCGACAGCCGCCGCCGGCGCCGAAAGGCCGGCCAGTTTCAAAAAATCGCGGCGGCCAGAGCGTTTGACCTCCTCGTCCTTGCGCATGGGATAGTTCCTCCCTTGTTGTGGCGGCTTTACCGCCGTTACGACCGGTTTCAGCCGGCCACCATTCGGAATGCTTCCTGCTCGATATCCATGAAAACCCGGCCGACAGCGCCAACCGATGCATAGAGAACGGAGCTTTTGGTTGCCTCCAAATCCGTGAAAAAATGACCGGCCCATGGGCCGATATGTCTGTCGAAGAATGTCTTTTGCCCGCCGATATCGGTCACCGCACCGAAACGGCCGGTGATCATACCGCCCATCATTTCCATCAAGGATGCGATATTGTCTTCCGGTTCAAACGTGTTTTCGGCGCGCGCGATCTGGCGGTCTTTCATCTCGCTGCGCAATTCAGCCAACGGCTTTTCATTCAAAAATCCGGTCAGATAATAAGACGCATAGGGCAGCAATTCGCCCCGGCTGAGACCGACGAACAATGTGTTGAATTCGCGTTCGGCCGCTTTGGGTTTGGTGACTTTGGCGACGCGCGCCAGCCCCGAGATCACTTCACCGAGATCACTTGCATCCCCGGTAAGGCTCGCGGTCTGCTGTAAAAGATCAAGCCCGGGCGGCCGGGCAAGCACCAGGCCGAGATAGTCGTAGAGATCGGCACGCATCCTGTCTTCAGGTGCGACCACTCCCAATACGGCTTCTGCGGTTGCAGACATCATCTATCCTTCTGCCTTCATGCCGACATGTTCTGTATGGTTGTTTGAGACCGAAAACCGCATGCGCCGCACCGGGCGCATCACCGCCTCCTCATAATCTTCATAAGGCATGTCCTGACCCGCATCGTTGAGAGCAAAGTTTGCATCATCCTCGATGCCCACGTCCGGATCATGCCCTGTTTCCGAAAGTTCCAAAATGTGATCTTCCGGCCCTTGCGCCAGCGCCGCGTCGGCCCCGGCGGTATCTTCGCCGTCATCCAGATCGTCATCCGGTTTCGATATCTCGATGACATGTTTCAACATGCCCTTGCCCACCTGGTAGGCGGTCTGGAGATTTTCGACCACCATGGCGCTGTCGGTAAAGTCCTCGCCATAATCGACAAGCCCGTCGAGATTGGCCAGCGCCGGATTGCTCAGCCACAATTTTCTGAGCGCCCGGCGCTTAATCCGCTCCGGAACGGCCTTGGCCATGAAGGCACTGAAATCATCGCCCTGATTGAGCGTATCGGGATCAGGCAATTCAAGCTCGGTCAGGATTTCCTCATCCGTCTTGTCTTCAAGCACTTGTAGTTGGACTTCCAGCTCAACCGCTTCGGCCGTTGCCAGCTCTGCCTCGGCCTCGGCGCGGACACGAGCCTTTCGCTGGCTCCAGAAATCTGTTGCCGTGCTCAATGGATCCGCTCCGGTTTTGTCGCCGATGGCGATCGATAGACATCCGTTAGCTGTGCAATACGCGGATCGCCAACACCATCTTCAACGAGATCGATGGCGACGCGGTCGCGACGCCTCTTCTTGAATTGTTCAGGCTCATGGTGCCGGTCGACAAAATCCCGGATCCAGGCAATCAATCCGGCGGGCATTGGAACCTTCTCGACGATTTCCTCGCCGCTATCGGCATAGTCCTGCGCCTCATAAGGCGATGCGGTCGCCAGCAACACCTCTACCGGCATATCGCTGCCATCGGCATCCTCTTGCCGCATCACCACGTAGATCGCCGGGTTTTGCGACGAAAGACCCGTCAGATAGGCTTCCGTATCGGTTCGATAAATTTCCAGCGGAACCGTCGCGGCGTGATATTCCACAGCATCACCCTCGCACCGCAATTCCCGCCAGTCAGCCGGACCGGCGCCCGGCAGGACGGAAACGGCCTTCCAGGACCATTTGGCCCAACGCGTAACGCCCGGCAGCCGTCTGACAACGACACCAAGCGGAATAGAGCGCATTTTTTCTGATCTGCCGGACAAAGCTCCTCCTCAAGCCTGACCCCATATTTGTGCATCAAAGATACGTCATATGGCAAGGCCAACTATCGGCATTCGCGTGATTGTGAGGGCCCGCTACAACTAAAGTTTAATTGGGGTTCGACACATGCAAGCCAAATTAAGGCCGGGACAACGGTCAAAGCCCGAAAGCCGGTGAAATTGAACCCGATCGCCTGGCCGCCATCTTACGGCCAGCCGGGCATTTTGCGGCCAATCAGGGGCCAGCCGCAGACAGAAACGCTTTACGGGCGGGATAAATCGTGACTATTTTCGCGTCTTGCCCGGCTGGCGCATGGGCAAAATAAAATGAGTACACGCGGGAAAATATGCCTAAGCAATTGATTTTATGTGACTGTATGAGCAGTCAGACGATTGACGCCGATGCATTGGCAAAAGCCAGCGGCATGGCCTGCTCGAAAGTCCATACCCAATTGTGCCTGGGCGAGATCGACATCGCTTCGGCGGCAATTTCAAATGGTGATGCGATCATAGCCTGCCAGCAGGAACGCCGTAGATTTGAGGCGCTTGCAGCTGATCTGGAAACCGGGGCCCCCGACTTCATCGATCTGCGCGACCGGGCCGGCTGGTCATCCGATGAACGGCCAAAGCTCGCGAAAATGGCCGCGCTCATCGCCGAAGCAGATCTGCCGGGTGACCAGCCCAAACTGTTTGACATCACTTCGCAGGGTCTCTGCCTGATCATCTGCGCCGATCAGGCCGCACTGGAATTCGCCAGGCAGCTGAGCGAACATTTAAGCGTCACCGTGCTTTTGCCTCCCCGCCTTGCGAACGGCGATGATCTGGCCCCCGATCCACAATTCGATATCGTTTTCGGCAGGTTGCGGCAGGTTTCCGGCCACATTGGCAATTTTGCCATTACCATCGACGAGTTTTCAGAATTGATACCGGGAGGCCGTGGCGCCACCGGTGCAACCGCGCCACAAGACGGCGCCCAATCAGGATGCGACATCATTGTCGACCTGTCCGGCAACGAACCGCTGTTTCCAGCACCTCACAAGCGCGACGGCTATCTGCGCGCCGACCCCGGCTCGGCCCCAGCTACCGCCAAGGCCGTATTTAATGCCTCGCATTTGACAGGCACGTTTGAAAAACCGCTTTATATCAAATTGGATGAGCAGCTATGTGCTCATTCGCGGGCGCAAAAACCCGGCTGCTCAAAATGCATCGACAATTGCCCCACCGGCGCGTTGTCGTCTGCCGGTGACTTTGCAGCCATAGATCCGGCCATCTGTGCCGGATGCGGAACCTGTTCTGCGATTTGCCCGTCCGGCGCGATTTCATACGATGCGCCGTCTACAGCTGAAACCTTCAGGCGAATGGAGGTGCTAGCATCCACCTATCGAAAGATTGCGGGCTCCGCCCCCCGGCTCATGGTCCATGATGGCGATTTTGGGCGCGAGATGATATCGCTTTGCGCCCGTTATGACCGGGGCTTGCCGGCTGACGTTATTCCGCTGGAGGTAACCGCACTTGCCGCATTCGGACACGCTGAAATGCTGGCAGCCCTTGGCTGTGGCTTTGCGTCGGTCTTAATATTGATGGCGCCAGACACCGAACGGCCGGCGCTTGAAGGTGAAGTCGAGATTGCGGCAGCCATAGCCGGGAAAAACCTTGCCGGTTTGCTCGACATTTCCGATCCCACCCAATTACCGGCGGCGCTTTACGATCAAGAGCCGCAGACCGCGGTTGAAAAACCCGTGTCGCTGCTAGGGTCGAGGCGGCAGGTAACACGCCTTGCCGCCAAGGCGATAAGGCCGGAAAATGCCGCCATCACCCTTCCTGAAAACGCCCCCTACGGCGCGGTGATCGTTGATACTGCCTCATGCACGCTCTGCCTTGCATGCACATCGCTTTGCCCGTCTGATGCGCTGGGTGACAACCCTGAGGCGCCGCAATTGCGCTTCCAGGAAAGCGCCTGTCTGCAATGCGGTCTGTGCAGAAACATCTGCCCGGAAAATGCAATCACATTGAAGCCGCAGCTCAACCTCGCCGACGATGCATTATCGCATCAAGTCTTGCACGAGGAAGAGGCTTTCGCCTGCGTCGAATGCGGCAAGCCCTTTGGCGTGAAATCAACCGTGATGCGGATCACCGAGAAGCTGGCCGGCAAACACGCAATGTTTGAAAATTCCGACAAGGTACGCCTGATCCAGATGTGCGATGACTGCCGGGTCGGTGCCCAGTTCCACTCCGCTGACAATCCGTTTGCAGGCGATGAGCGCCCGCGTGTCAGAACAACCGACGACTATTTGTCAAAGCGCCGGGATCATTGATGCTGGATCGGCGCACCAAGATTGGCAGGCGTAATTGTCGCCGTATAATCGATGATCGCTTCAATGTCGTCTGGCGTCATTTCCAGCGGCACGATGGGAGACGGCTGCTGATCGCTGAAGGGCTCGGTCACGCCGGCGATTTGTGTAAACGCCGGGTGCGGGTTCAGCGCATAAAACGCTTCAAAACGCGCTTTCCAATCGCCAAAACTGCGCAGCAGCGAAAAGGATGGCGTCGACCCGATCGCGTTCATACGGTTTTTCTCATTGACGACATGGCAACGGCCGCAATGACGAAGCGACAGTTTTTCGCCCAATTCAGCATTCTTGCCAATGGTGACGGTTTTGACGGCGGCGACCTCTTTTGCCTTCGGAGAATAGGGTGCGATACCGTCGAGTTTGAACGAGCTGATTGTTCTGTGGCCGACCCTGGAGGCAAGCCATTTGGCAAAACGTTTGACATGTTTCCTCTGCCCGGTGTCGCCAACGTCGAGATACCAGTTGTTTTCAGGGCCGCTGAAGGCAATCGTTCCGGTATCATTGGTGGAAAAGCTGGCATCGGCAGGCTCGCCCGGCGCGACAAGTGTAATGCGAATACCGGTCTTGAGAGAAAAGCGCGGCAGCAGATACTTCATAAAACCGGTTTCGACGATGCTCGGATGAGCGCCAAGCCGGAAGCCGCGATCCTCTGCGATTGCCGCTTTCATAAGCGCAACGGTAAGAATTATCGATATTGCAATTATGCGCATGGTTCTTCCAAGACGCGCCTTGTTCCCTCAAAAGGAAGGGTAGAGCGCGAAATGCCAAATGGTCAATGGGCGCAAACCGATGGGAAAGGACAAACAGTGAGCGACCGGTTCAAACTGTCGATGCGGAGAATTTTCAAACCGGAAACGGAACTGACGTGACCCTTGGCCAAGACGAGATTTTTTCTGCGCTGAAATCTATTGTCGACCCGGCAACGGGCCGTGACATTGTTGCCGCCGGCCTGATCGGTGATCTGGCCATCGAGGATGATACGGTGCGGCTGGTGCTCAATGTCGATCCCGCCCTTGCCAGTGAGGCTGCCGGAGAAATGGAGGCGGTGCACACCGCTGTTGAAAAACGCGTCACCGCGCTCGCCGGAGGGCGCACTGTGACAATCATCATGACCGCACACAGCGATACGCCGGCCAGTGAAGGCAACCACCCGCCACATAAACAGGCTGATAGCGGACCCCGCCCCGCAGAACCAATTGCCGGCATCGACCACGTCATTGCCATTGCCTCGGGCAAGGGCGGTGTCGGCAAGTCGACCATCGCGGCCAATCTGGCCTGCGCACTGGCGCTTGAGGGCCGCAGAATTGGCCTGCTCGACGCAGATGTTTATGGGCCGTCGCAACCGCAAATGCTTGGTATTTCCGGAAAACCCGCATCACCGGACGGACATATGATCCTTCCCCTGCGGGGGCACGGTGTCACATTAATGTCGATTGGACTTTTGGCCGGAGACGGCGAAGCCATCATCTGGCGCGGACCGATGCTGATGGGCGCGTTGCAGCAAATGCTGTCCCGCGTTCAATGGGGTGCGCTCGATGCGCTGATCGTCGATCTGCCGCCGGGTACAGGGGACGTTCAGATGACGCTTGCCCAGTCGGTTAAACTTGACGGCGCGATCATTGTGTCGACGCCGCAGGATATCGCCCTTCTCGACGCCCGCAAGGGAATTGACATGTTCCAGCAGATGAACACGCCTATCCTTGGAATGATAGAAAACATGTCGGCACATATTTGCCCGGCATGCGGTCATGAGGAGCATATTTTCGGACATGGCGGCGTCGTGGCCGAGGCGGAGAAGCTGAATGTGCCGCTACTCGGGTCAATCCCGCTTCACATGGATGTCCGCCTTGCCGCGGACGGAGGAACGCCCATTGCCGTGTCGGACAGGGACAAGCCGGTGGCAGCGGCATTTGGCAATATCGCCCGGGCGTTGATTGAAGGCGGCCTGGCATGAGTGAACCGGTGTTTCCGCCTTTGATGACCAGCCAGCCGGTCGAAGCGAATGTCGATCCGTTCGAAAACGCCTGCGCGCGTGCCACACTTGGATGCGATTCCGGCCTTGTCGTTCACCGCATCGATGCCGACTGGTTGCGCGCGGCCATTGTCTTTGCGCCCGAAGTACCACTCAAAGATGCGGTGATTATGCTTGCCGTTTGTGGTGTCGGTTTTCAAAACGCGCTCGGTGCGCTCGCACCGCCCGAAGTCGCAGTGCATCTGGAGTGGGATGGCCGCATCCGGATCAATGGCGCCTCATGCGGCAGACTGCGGATGGCGGCTTCGCCAGATGATCAGACCGGCGATCTGGAAGCAGAACCCGATTGGCTGGTGATCGGCCTCGAACTGCCGCTGCTGCCGCAAAGTGACACGCCGGGCAACCGGCCCGATGAAACCACGCTGTTTGAGGAAGGATGTTCCGATGTGGCTCCGGTCCAGCTGTTGGAAAGCTGGGCCAGGCACACGCTGGTCTGGATTAACCGGTGGACCGGCGAAGGCGTCCAGCCGCTTCATGAGGCGTGGCGGGGTCTGGCGCACAATATGGGAGAGGAAATCACCCTTTATGGGCTTACCGGGTCGTTTCTCGGCGTCGACGAACGTTTTGGCATGTTGCTCAGACAACAAGACACGACAGAGCTGTTGCCGCTGACGCGGTTGCTGGAGCAAATTCAATGAATTTGGCCCGCGCCATTCATATGGACGAAAGCGACATGAACGTCTTCGCTAAACCGGCCCGCACCGGCGAATGGTGTATTTCCGGCGGCTTTGAATTTTCCAACTGGTCGGCTGACGATTTAACCGGCAAACCAAGACAAGCCTTTGCCAATGGATGGCTCGGCATCGAGACCTTTGGCCGGGTGACCTTCGTTGCAATTGCAAAAATCGAAGCCCATGAGGTGGAAAACCTGGTCCGGATCCTGGCGCAGCATTTTGTCGATGCCTATGGTGCGCCGTCACTGGATGCAGCCTTGCCGGTCGCCCGCCAGGAGATCGACCACATGGCCGGCCTTTGTGAGGAACATTCAGCAAACACGATCATCACCGTTCACCGCGACTTGAGCAGTGAAGGCGTATTGGAGAGTTTTCGAACGATCGAACCGCAAGCCGCAGGGCTGGAGCAATTCGCGGTCCATGGATCGGACAGCTGATTTTTTGATCATCCGGCATGCCTGCCCGCAGCGCGGCCGGAAAAAATGCAGCCGCCCAGAAACGTTCCTTCCAGTGCATTATAGCCATGATAGCCGCCACCGCCGAAGCCGGCGACTTCGCCCGCTGCATAAAGTCCTTCAAGCGGCTCGCCGTCCCCACCTAAAACCTGCGAATTGAGATTGGTTTGCAGTCCGCCCAGGCTTTTGCGCGTCAGGATATTGAGGCGCACGGCGATTAGCGGCCCATTGGCCGGGTCCAGGATTCTGTGCGGCCTGGCGGTGCGGATCAGCCTGTCGCCGAGATAGTTTCGCGCGCCATGGATGGCGGTCACCTGCGCGTCCTTGGAAAACCGGTTGTCGATCTGCCGGTCGCGGGCGGCGATTTGCGCGTGCAACCGGTCATGGTCGATCAGAGGCTTGGCCGTCAGCCCATTCATACCGGCAACCAGTTGGCGAAGGTTTGCGGCAACGACGAAGTCTTCGCCCTTTTCCTTAAAGGCTTCCACCTGCGGCGTCGCGGTTGCTCCACGGCGCGCTTTCAGCACAGCGCGCCAGGACTTGGATGTAATATCCGGGTTCTGCTCCGAACCGGACAGCGCGAATTCCTTTTTGATGATCTTCTGTGTCAGCACGAACCAGGAATGCTCATGGCCGGTGGCAAGGATTGCCTTCAACGTCGCGAGCGTGTCGAAGCCCGGCATTAAGGGCGGGGCAAGGCGGTTTCCCGTTGCATCAAACCACATCGACGACGGCCCCGGCAGGATGCGGATGCCATGATCCGGCCAGATCGGATCGAAATTTTTCACCCCTTCGGTATAGTGCCACATGCGATCGGCATTGATCACCGCACCACCGGCATTTGCCGCAATCTCGATCATCCGGCCATCGACATGATGCGGCACGCCTGCAACCATTTTTTTCGGTGGTTGGCCGAGGCGGTCTTTCGGCCAATTCTTGCAGACAAGATCGAAATTGCCGCCAATGCCGCCCGACGTCACGATGACAGCACTTGCGGTAAACTCGAATTCGCCCGCCACATCCCGGTTCGACCGCTGGCCCCGCTCGACCGTTGCTGGCGCGAGGACCTCGCCCGACACACCGGTGACAGCCCCCTTCGTCTTGATAAGCCGGCTGGCGCGATGGCGAAATTTTAATTCAATCAACCCATTTTCGGCATGGTCCAGTACACGGCGGATAAATGGCTCCAAAATGCCAGGTCCCGTTCCCCAGGTAATGTGAAACCGCGGCACAGAATTGCCATGCCCATCAGCAAAAGCGCCGCCACGCTCCGCCCATCCGACCACCGGAAACCAGCGCAATCCTTGGCCGTAGAGCCAGGGACGCATGTCGCCGGCAGCAAAATCGACATAGGCCTCGGCCCACTGCCTAGGCCAATGGTCTTCGGCCCGGTCGAAACCGGCCGATCCGAGCCAATCCTGCAATGCGAGTTCCGGACTGTCCTTGATACGCATGCGCCGCTGTTCGGGACTGTCGACAAGAAACAGCCCGCCCAGGGACCAGAACGCTTGTCCGCCAAGCGAATTTTCGCCTTCCTGCTCGAGCACGATGACGCGCTTGCCCCGGTCACCGAGTTCCGCCGCCGCGACCAGCCCGGCAAGACCGCCTCCAACAATGATAATATCGGCCTGTTTTATCGCCATTGCTCTACCTCCAGCGCCATGCTGGACGGAACCGGAAGAATTCTCAAGTATTTTGGTTACACATGGTGTGTCGGAAAAAATATTTGCATGGGCAAATTTGAATGCTTATGTTTCTATTGGATTTGTTCAATGATATTTGGGGGTTATTGACATCATGCTTCGACTTATCCTGGGAATTTCAACCGCAATGCTGGCCATGCTTTCGGTCGGCATGACACCCGGTAATGCAGGCGGCAGGGTAACAATCAACAGCGGCCAGCATGTGGTGCTGCAATCTTTCGCCCTGTTCAGACTGCGCGATTGTAAAAGCCTTAATACCACCGTGAAAATCGTCAAACGGCCGAAAAAGGGTAAGCTTTGGCTAAGCGACGGAGCACTCGATCCGGCAGATGGCTATGGCGGCGGGTTCCATTCAAACCGCTGTAACGGCACAAATCTGCGCGCCAGATATATCAATTATCGCGCGCCGAAAGGCTATCGCGGTACGGTTCACATCATCGTGCGGGCGCCTGCGTTCAAAAATGGCCGCAATCAACATTATTACGTGAAGGTGAGATAAAATAACTGCCGGCTTTTTTGACGGCCTTACCGCTCGGTCAGTTTTAGCTCGATGCGGCGGTTTCTGTCGCGCGCTTCCTGCGTGTCGGCTTCATCAAGCGGCTGGAATTCGCCGAACCCGGCGGCAACAAGCCTGTTGGCAGGAATTCCCTGTTCGATCAGGAATTTCACCACCGATGTCGCGCGCGCCGACGACAGCTCCCAATTGTCACGCAACCTGCCGGTGCCCGATAGCGGAATATTGTCAGTGTGACCGTCCACCCGCAGCACCCAGTTGATTTCAGGCGGAATTTCCCGGGAAAGCTCCAAAAGCGCACCGGCAAGCTTGGCCATCTCGGTCTCACCAGCCTCATTGATCTGATCGGAGCCTGAGGAAAACAGCACCTCCGACTGAAAGACAAAGCGATCGCCAACGATGCGGATATTTTCGCGATCCGATAATATTTCGCGCAGACGGCCGAAAAAATCAGAACGGTAGCGGTTTAATTCCTGCACCCTTTGGGCAAGGGCCACATTCAACCGCCTGCCGAGATCGGCAATTTTCGTATTTGATTCCCGGTCGCGCTGTTCAGACACTTCTAGAGCATCTTCAAGTGCCGCAATCTGCCGGCGAAGCGCTGCAATCTGCTGGTTTAACAGCTCGACCTGGCTAAGCGCCCGCTGGCTGATCTGCTTTTCGGTATCGAGTGCACCTTCTGCCGCCTGCAATTTCGCATCTGCCGCAGCACCCGCGCCCGCTCCGCGTTCCAGCAAAGCCGCCAGCCGGGATTTTTCCGCCTCGGCAGTAGTGAGCGACGCCTGCATCCCGGCCAGCGCATCTTCAAGGTCCTGCCTGTCCGAACGCTCAAGCGACAGCAATTGCGTCAGTTCGTTGATCTGCGAGTTCAGCCGGTTTAAAGCCTGGTCCTTACCGGTGATTTCCTGACTGAGCAGAAATTGTGCCAGCACGAACACCGATAATAAAAACATGATAGCCAGGAGCAGGGTCGACAAGGCATCGACAAACCCCGGCCAGTAGTCAACGCCGCGCTGGCGGCGGTTTGCGCGCGCCAGGGCCATCTATTTTTTTTCCGCGCTTTTTTTCATGGCTTCAGCAATTTTTTCAAGCGTGAGCCGTGTTGCCTTCTGCTCCTCCGACTGCGCCTCGACCCAGTTGCGCATCATCTGCTGTTCGTTGCGCATGCTTTTGACCAGGCCGGAAATACCCTCGGCAAGATTGGCCATCGCGGTAGCGACCCGCTGGTTGGAGCCGCCACTTTCCTGCAGCGAACGCAAGCGGTCGGACAGTATTTTCACTTCCTCGGTTGCTTCCGCCCCCTGCTTGTTGGTGTTTGCAACAAAGTCGGATCCAAGGTCGGTCACCGATGAGAGCCAGTTTTCCAGTTCAGTATAAAACCGGTTTTGCGCACGGCCGGCCTGCAAATCGAGAAATCCAAGCACCAAAGACCCGGCCAGGCCGAACAGGGAGGACGAAAACGCCGTTCCCATACCATCAAGCGGAGCCGCAAGGCCGGATTTCAGCGAATCCAGGACATCCGACGCATCGCCGGATGCCGGGTCGAGCGAGGCGATGGTTTCGCCGATTGAACCGATGGTCTGCAACAGGCCCCAAAATGTTCCAAGCAGGCCGAGAAACACCAAAAGCCCGATAAGATAGCGTGATATGTCGCGGCTTTCATCAAGGCGTGTCGCGATTGAATCAAGGATTGATCGCATCGAAGCCGTCGACAACGCCATTGTTGACGAGCGGGACAACAGCGCCATCATCGGGGCCAGCAATACCGGCGATCTGGCTTCAGATCCTGCGCGGAATGAATTGACCCATTTCACCTCGCGAAACAGCCTGACAACTTGCGTAAATGCCAGCAGGATACCGACTGCGAGCACACCCAGAATCAGACCATTCAGTCCGGGGTTGGTCTGGAAAGCCGATGAAATCTGACGATACAAAATTGCTGCGATAAACCCGGTAATCGCCAGAAAAATCAGCATCGACAACAAAAAGACCTGCGGAGACGAAAGCCTCTGCGGATCGAAAACCGCCTCACCGGTCAGATCGTCCTCTGCCTTCAAGCCAAACCATGCCATTGCAAAACCTCGTGCCCGCCAATCGTAGCCGGCGAATCTAACCGGAATTATGACGAAAATGAAAGGACCGCCTTGGTAGCAGAACAGGTTTTTTACGGCTCAATCGCCAATTGGCCCCAAAACTTTCAGCAGACTGCGGTGAACCTGTTCTCCGCCTGCCACAATCGTCTTGCTGCCAAAGACATCGGGGCCACCTGCCCGATCGGTGACAAATCCGCCAGCTTCGCGGACCATCAACATGCCTGCCGCCACGTCCCATGAGCTCAATCCGGCTTCCCAGAACCCATCCACCCGGCCAGCCGCAACCCATGCCAGATCGATGGCCGCCGATCCAAACCGCCTGATTCCTGCCGATTGCCCCATCACGTTTCGCAGTTCTAAAAGCGCCCGCGCATGATTGCCGCGGCCCAGATGCGGGATGCCCGTGGCGATCACCGTATCGACCAGATCACGCCTGGCGGCTACCCGCATACGGCGATCATTTAAAAAGGCACCACCACCCCGCTCGGCAGTATAAAGCTCGTCCATCACCGGATTGTAGATCACCCCCGCCGCAAGCTCACCCTGCCGCTCAAGGGCAATTGAAACGGAAAAAATCGGCATGCCGTGCAGGAAATTCGTCGTGCCGTCGAGCGGATCGACCAGCCAGCGATGCTGCTGATCCTCACCTTCGACAATGCCGCGTTCCTCCATGACAAAACCGTATCCCGGCCTGGCATGGCTCAGTTCGGAAAAGATAATCTGCTCTGCGCGATGATCGGCCTGGCTGACGAAATCGCCTGGTCCTTTGCGGGAAACCTGTAGATTTTGAACTTCGCCAAAATCCCGCGACAGCGACCGGCCGGCCTTCATCGCGGCTTGAACCATGACATTGAGTATCGCCGATCGGGCCATGGCTGCACAGTCTCCGGATTTTCATTAAATATCAGCAGGCCCAGCTTTTGAGCTAGTCAGCCCGCCGGATATAGGTAATTTCATTGGTGTCGACGATGATGCGCTCGCCGGCTTCGATAAATGGCGGAACCATGACGCGGATACCGTTTTCCATCCGGGCCGGCTTGTAGGACGAGGCCGCCGTCTGGCCCTTGACCACCGGGTCTGCTTCGGTGATCTGCAATGTCACCTGATCGGGCAGGGACACGCCAATGGGCTTTTCGTCATAAAGCTCGACCGTCACGGTCATACCGTCCTGCAGAAACGCAGTGCGGTCTCCAACAAAGTCCTTTTGCAGTTCCAGTTGCTCGTAGGATTCCAGATCCATAAAGACCAGCGCATCGCCCTGCTCGTAGAGATAGGAAAAATCCTTCTGCTCCAGCCGTACCTTCTCGACAGTTGCGGCTGCACGGAAGCGCTCATTGAGCTTGGTCCCGTCAATCAGGTTCTTTAGCTCCACCTGATTATAGGCGCCGCCTTTTCCGGGTTTGACGGCATTTGTCTTAACCGCCACCCAAAGGCCGCCATTGTGCTCGATCACATTACCTGGCCTAATTTCGTTGCCATTGATCTTCATGCCGGTATTCCCGAAAGGATTGATATTTCTTGCCGCGGCGCCTCATGACCACAATTTGCCGGAGCTTGCAAGGGCCGGATCAGCGCAGCCGGTTCGCGCTTTCAATAGCCTGCCGTTGCTGCTCAACGGTCAGACCATCCAAAAACACATTCATTTCCGGATCGCTCAAGCCCGCCCGCCGTGCGATAATATACCACGCCGCCGCCACGACCGGATCGGCCGCAACGCCAAGACCGCCGCGGTAAAGCTTGGCAAGCCGGTTTTGCGCGGCGACATTGCCGGCTCCGGCAGCTCTTTTCATCCAGGCGAAGCCGGCTTCAAGATCGCGGTCACCACCGCGGCCTTCGACCAGCCAGGTGGCAAGATCAAGCTGCGCCGTATCAAAATTCTGCCTGGCGCTTTTTTCCAGCCAGATCCGTGCCAGATGGAGATCGCGCGACTGGCCGCCAAACCCCGTGGCATAGGTTTGTGCAATTGCATATTGCGCGTCCGGCAGGCCGGCCTTTGCGGCTGCCTCGTAATATTTGACCGCCAGGGCCATACCGTCGGCTCCAGGCTTTCGCTCGACCATCAACTGGGCGAAATTGAATTGGGCGAGCCTGTTGCCCTGATCGGCTGCCAGTTTCAAAAGTCTGAGTGCCGCGTCTTCATCCTGTTTGATGTGCTTTCCATCAAGATGCGCCATGCCATAGCGAAACTGTGCTTCCGCAACCCCTTGCTCGGCGGCAAGGCCGTACCATTTCAACGCTTCTGCTGTATCTTGCGCTACGCCGAGCCCGCGCCAGTAAATTTCGGCCATCAGCGTTTGTGCTGCCGGGTCTCCGGCATTTGCGCGCGGCCGGGCAAGATTAAGCGCAGTGATGTAAAGGCCGCGCTGATAGGCTCCGAAAGCAGCATCGGGCAATTGTCCGCCGAACCGGCCGGGATTAATCGCCTTCGGGCGCGAATCCTTCACCATTTCGGCGGCCAGCGATGATCCGCAAACCGCCCATCCGGCGGCAAAGGCGATTGCCGGCAAAGTAAGGCAGCGCCAAGCGGCTTTCACGAGACCACCTCGAACCGCGGCGCGCTTTCATGCAAGATCCGGTTGGCTTGCCGTACGGCTTCGCCCGGATTTGACTGTGCGGTAAAGATAGCCGCGCTGACGGCCACGAATTCCGCGCCGGTCACTGCTACCTCCGGCAGTGAACCGATTGTTGAACCCGCCATGACGACACAGGGTATCTCGACCAGTTCAGCCCACCACTGCCCCAGCGATAGATTGCGCGGATGAGGATCGGGTTTGGTGTCGAAACCGAACCGGCCAAAAAACAGATAGTCGGGGCGCATTTCACCCAGTTGGAGCGCATCATGCCGGTTCTTGGCGCCGCCTGCGCCGATGATGTGCTGCCGGTTCTCATCTGCATCGATCAGATCGGCAAGCTGCGATCTGTCGGAGCAATGAACGCCGTCGGCGCCTGTCCGCCCAGCGATGCGCGTATCGTCCGCCACAATGGCAGCCACGTTGCGTGTCTGCGCAGCGGGAATGGTCTTTTCACACAGTTTTTGGAAGTCGGCCTCGCCCAATTCGCCCTGCCACAGGATCAGCGATGCAATGTCGCCGCCATCAAGCGCGCTAATAATCTGATCGGCCAGATAATGCCAGTCCGGTCCAGACGGGCTGATCAGGATAAGCCGGCAGTGATCATGGCGAGTAGCGGTCATCTGATTTCCTGAATTTGTCCGGCCCGTCTTGCGGCTCGATCCTGGCATCAATGCGGCATAAATCAGTTGGACCGGTTTTTAAACCATATGCATCTGCCGAAATTCCGTTTTGGTTACTGGAAACCCGCACCACGAAGCGATAAAGCCCATGTCGCATGTTGGACCATCCATGAACGAATTACTCTCAAACCCGTATTTTTATGCCGCCGCCGTGCCGGCGGTCACCCTTGTCGGCCTGTCGAAAGGTGGGCTTGGCGGTGCGACGGCGTTGATCAGCGTGCCATTGATGGCGCTGGTGCTGCCCCCGGTTCAAGCCGCGGCGGTAATGTTGCCGATCCTGGTTGTGATGGACATATTCGCGCTTTGGAGCTGGCGCAAATATAAGGACAAAACGACACTGCGCCGCATGTTGCCCGGCGGCATCGCCGGCATCGGCATCGGCTGGCTGACAGCGGCCTTCGTCACCGCCGAATCGATAAAATTTCTGGTTGGATTAATGTCGCTTGCCTTTGCCTGCCGCTGGTTTTTCGAGCAGCGCAGAGGCGGGACAAAATTGCGTGGCCAGAGCATTGTGCGTGGCAATTTCTGGGGCGCCGGTGCCGGTTTTACCAGTTTTGTTGCCCATGCCGGTGGGCCTCCCTACCAGATTTATGCGCTGCCGCTCGGGCACGAGCCGAAAATCTATACCGGCACCTCGACCATCTTTTTTGCGGTCATCAATGCGCTAAAAATAATCCCCTATTTCGCGCTCGGACAGTTTGATACGGCCAATCTGGCGGCATCGGCTATTCTGCTGCCGATCGCGCCAGTGGCAATCCTCGCCGGCACCATGATCGTCAAGCGCATGAACCGCCAGGTGTTTTATCCGTTCATGTATGTGATGGTGCTTCTGGTAGGCTTAAAACTGACCTTCGATGGACTGATCGCCTTTTTTCATTGACGCCGATATGATTGATCAGCTGTAATTTTCACCGGAACCGCCCATGACCAACCCATATGACACCGGCCTCGACAAGAACGATGCCAATTACCAGCCTCTCACACCGCTGACCTATCTTGAGCGCGCGGCCAAAACCTATCCCGACCATACCGCGATCATTCATGGCAAGGCGCAGATCAGCTATCGCCGCTTTTACGACCGGGCCCGTAAACTTGCCTCGGCACTGGCAAAACACGGTATCGGCAAGGGCGATACCGTATCGGTCATGTTGTCCAATACGCCGCCGATGCTGGAGGCCCATTTCGGCGTGCCGATGGTCAAAGCCGTGCTGCATTCGCTCAATACCAGGCTTGATGCCGCCATCATCGCATTTCAGCTCGATCACGCTGACAGCAAAATTCTAATCGTCGACCGCGAGTTTTCCGCCATCGTTGCCGAAGCACTGAAGCAGACCACCGTCAAGCCGCTGGTCATCGACTATGACGATCCGGACTATGGCGACGATGCTCCCTACCCCAAGGGCGGACGCATCGGTCAGATCGATTATGAGGCTTTCATCGGCGGTGGCGATGATAGTTTTAACTGGCAGATGCCTGATGATGAGTGGGACGCGATATCGCTCAACTACACATCCGGCACCACCGGCAACCCAAAGGGCGTGGTCTACCACCACCGTGGCGCAGCGTTGATGGCCTATGCCAACACCATCCACGCCTCGATGGCCAAGCACTGCGTCTATCTGTGGACGCTGCCGATGTTTCACTGCAATGGCTGGTGTTTTCCGTGGACGTTGGCGGTGCAGGCCGGCACGCATGTCTGTCTGCGCTGGGTGCGCGCGCGCGCAATGTATGACGCGATTGCCGATCATGGCGTAACACATTTGTGCGGCGCACCGGTGGTGATGGCAACGCTGATCAACGCGCCCGACGACGAGCTGCGCGATTTTACACAGACCGTCACCTTCAACACCGCCGCCGCCCCGCCGCCTGAAGCGGTGCTGTCCGGCATGGCCGATGCCGGCTTTGCTGTCACCCATCTTTATGGCCTGACCGAGACTTACGGCCCGGCCGTGGTCAATGAATGGCACGACGACTGGGACGATCTCGACAAAAGCGCACGCACGGCAAAGAAGGCCCGCCAGGGTGTTCGCTATGCGGCGCTGGAAGATCTGACCGTCATGGATCCCGAAACGATGCAAAAAACCCCGCCCGATGGCGAAACCATTGGCGAGGTTGTGGTCCGGGGAAATATCGTCATGAAGGGCTATCTGAAAAACGAGGCCACCACGGCAGACGCCTTTGCCGGCGGCTGGTTTCATACCGGCGATCTCGGCGTGATGCATGCCGACGGCTATATCCAGCTGAAAGACCGGTCGAAGGACATCATCATCTCCGGCGGCGAAAATATTTCGTCGATCGAAGTGGAAGACGCGCTCTACAAGCACGAGGCGGTGGCCGCCTGCGGTGTGGTGGCAAGGCAGGATGACAAATGGGGCGAAACACCGGTCGCCTATGTCGAGCTGAAACCTGGAAAACCCGCAACCGAAGACGAGATTATCGCCCATTGCCGCACGCTTTTGGCCAAGTTCAAATGCCCGCGCACCGTGATTTTTACCGAAATCCCGAAAACCTCGACGGGAAAGATCCAGAAATTCAAGCTGCGGGAGATGGCAAAGGAATTGTGAGCAGCTTCAATCGCCGGGCTTTTAGAGTGCATCCGGCTTAAATGGGAGCGATTTGATGGCGATCAGTGGAAATTCCGCCCCTTCGGCATCACCTTGCCGGTGGCTTTTACGAGTTTTTCAGTATCGGGTTTCAAATCAGGCTGGGTGCGCATCAACCGCATCAGATGCGCGCGTGGCGTGATTTTCCGGCCCATATCGGAAACAGAACCCTGGACTTTACCTTTCTCGGCAGGGTTTGGAGCCACAGGCGTCGTTTCAGACAAATCCGCAAGCCAGGAGGTGAGGTCCTCGATATGGTTGGCAACGATGTGGATGACACCTGATTCAGATTGCAGCTTTCCCCGCACGCAAATGAAACGCGATCCGAGAATTAAGGGCCGGTACTTTTTGAACGTTCGCGGCCATATGATGACATTGGCGATGCCTCCTTCATCTTCGAGGGTAAGAAAAATCGCATTGCCCTTACCCGGGCGCTGACGCACGAGCACCAGACCGGCCACCATCACCCATTTGCCATCGGGAAATTCCGGCAGGATCGCGTTGGGGGCAATGCCCGTAGCGTACAAACGGGGCCTTAAAAAAGCAACGGGATGTGCTTTCAACGACAGCCCCAGATGACGATAATCGTGGATCACATGTTCGCCAAGCGGCATCGATGGCAGCTCGACTTTCGGCTCGTGATCGCGGAGGCTGGATTGTGCTTTTTCAAAAAGCGGCAGGCGTTCGGCAGCACTTTTCCGATCAAGACCACGCACCTCCCAGAGCGCGGCGCGGCGGTCAAGACCGATGGAACGGAAGACATCGGCATTGGCAAGCCGCTTCATCGCCTTCATCGACAGGCCGGATCTCAGCCAAAGATCGTAGACCGTGCTGTAGCCTTTGCCGCGCATTTCAACGAGGCGCGTGACGTCATCCTCAGCCAGCCCCTTGATCTGCCGCAACCCGAGGCGCACGGCGTGATTGCTCTTTATCACGCTGCGCATCTCCGCATGCCGGTTTTGAATCTTGCCGGTATCGAATTCATCCGGCTCCAGCGTGCAATCCCAGTCTGACCAATTAATATCGGCCGCGCGAATGACAACACCGTGCTCCTTGGCATCGCGAATCAACTGGGCCGGGGCATAAAATCCCATTGGCTGGGAGTTCAATATCGCAGCACAGAAAATGTCCGGATAGAAACATTTCAGCCAGCACGATGCATAGACCAGCAATGCGAATGACGCGGCATGGCTTTCGGGAAAACCATATTCGCCGAACCCCTCGATCTGTTTGAAACAGCGTTCGGCAAATTCGCGCGGATAGTCCTTTTCAACCATTCCCTCGATCATCCGGCGTTTGTAATTACCAATCGTTCCCATTCGCCTGAAGGTCGCCATTGCCCGGCGCAACTGATCGGCCTCGCCCGGTGAAAAACCGCCGGCCTCAATGGCGATACGCATCGCCTGTTCCTGGAAAAGCGGCACACCAAGCGTTTTTTGCAAAACCGCTTCCAGTTCCGGTTTGACATATTCGGCTTTTTCCAGCCCCTGGCGCCGGCGCAGATAGGGATGAACCATGTCACCCTGGATCGGCCCCGGACGCACGATCGCCACCTCGATCACGAGGTCATAAAATTCGCGCGGTTTAAGACGCGGCAACATCGACATTTGCGCGCGCGATTCGATCTGAAAGACGCCAAGCGTATCGGCGCGGCAAATCATATCGTAAACACGCTGATCTTCAGCCGGAATCGTCGCCAGCTGCAGCGGCCGGCCATATTTGTCCCTGATACCGTAATGGCTCTCAAGAAGGTCGAGCGAACGGCGCAGACAGGAAAGCATGCCAAGAGCCAGAACATCGACTTTCAGCATTTTAACCGCATCGAGGTCGTCCTTGTCCCATTCGACCATCTTGCGCTCGTCCATGGCCGTCTTGACGATCGGCACCATCTCGTCGAGCCGGTCACGCGTGATGACAAAACCGCCGACATGCTGCGAGAGATGACGTGGGAACCCCATGATTTCGTTGGCAAGCGCCATGACATGGCGCGAGGTGGGGTCTTCCTGGTCAAGCCCGCCGGCACGCGCCTGGCTTTCGCCCAGTTGCGATGATGTCGAACCCCAGATCGAGCTGGAAAGGGCTGATTGCACATCCTCCGACAGGCCCATGGCTTTGGCGACTTCGCGCATGGCGGAGCGGCTGCGGTAGGTAACGACGGAAGCGGCCAATGCGGTGCGTTTGGCACTGTATTTATTGTAGATATATTCAATGACGATTTCGCGCTTTTCATGCTCGAAATCGACATCGATGTCCGGCGGTTCGTCGCGCTCGGCAGAGATGAAACGTTCAAACAGCGTATCGATGACATCCGGCCCCACATCGGTGATGCGCAGGCAAAAACAGATGATGGAATTGGCCGCCGAGCCGCGCCCCTGGCAGAGAATGTTTTTACTGCGGGCGAAGGTAACGATGTCGTGGACGGTTAGAAAATAGCGGGCATAGTTCAGCTTGCGAACGGTTTCCAGTTCATGCCGGATGATCTTTTCCACCTTTGAGGAAAGACCATCTGGAAACCGTTCGCCCGCACCCTGCCAGGTCAGACGTTCCAGTTCGGCCTGTGGCTCAAGGCCGGATTCTGTCGGCTCATCGGGATAATTATATTCAAGATCGGAAAGCGAAAAGGATAGTTCGCCGGCAAAGCGTATTGTTTCGGCAAGTGCACCGGGATGGTTGCAAAAAAGCCTGGCCATTTCACCGGGTGGTTTCAAATACCGCTCGCCATGAGCATGAAGCGCCATTGCGGCATGCGATACGGTTTTCTTCAACCGGATTGCGGTCAGCACGTCCTGCAACACCCGCCGGTCTGCCGTATGGTAAAGCACATTACCCACCGCCATCAATGCAATACCGGTGGCGCCGGCAAGGGCGGTGGCCTGTTGCAGGTGAAAAGAATCATTGCCCGCATAGGCCGGTGAAACAGCCAGCCGGACGGCATTTGCAAACCGGCTCTTGAGCTGTTTTAGCAAGGTCAGCATCCGCTCCGGCGCCATTGCTGGATCAAAAATGACCGCCAATGACATTTGCGCTCCCCATTGAAGCAGGTCGTCCAGAAAAACCAGCGGATTTCCCTTCTCGCTTTCCTCGCGCATATTGGCCTGGGTCAGCAGACGGCATAGATGGCCCCATCCGGCACGGTCGCGCGGATAGGCAAGAATGTCAGGCGTGCCGTCGCAAAAGACGAGGCGGCAGCCGGGATGGTAGGCAAGGCCGGCCTGCTTTGCTTGCGACCAGGCGCGCACGGTACCCGCGACCGTGTTGCAATCGGCAAGGCCCATTGCTTTCAGTCCCTGGCGCGCAGCGGTTACCGCAAGTTCTTCGGGATGCGAAGCGCCGCGCAAAAAAGAGAAATTCGACTGAATGGCGAATTCCGCATAGGCCGGTGGGGATAAGGGGCAGATGGCGTTCATGCAAAAATACCGTGCATAAACCAGCGGGGTAGCCGGTCGGACACGCCATAAAGTCCCTGCCGATAGAGCCAGTAGCGATGCCCGGTATTGTCCTCGACGCGAAAATAATCGCGCGTTTCCATATCACTGTCCCCGCGCCACCATTCAGGCGCGAGCCGTTCCGGGCCTTCGGCGCGGCTGATTTGATAATGGACCTTGCGCCAGCGAAACCGGGCGGGCGGGCCATCGGGTATTTCCGCCATCACCTCAACCGGTTCTGGATAGGCAAAAAGCCTGATTGGCCGTTCGGCCGAAAAATCAGGTGTGATATCTTCGACAACCTTTTTGACCGGCAGGCCAAAAAGCGGTTCTGCGGCACCGGCACGTTCAGGAATGTGGCTTTGGCGCAAACACGGCTTCCATATGATACCGTCGCCGAGGCGGGCGCGGGCGCGATCGGCAAAGGCTGAGAGGTTTTCGTGGGCATCTTCATCATCACCATTCAAATCGCGCTGGCTTGCCTTAACCGGTGAAGTGACGGTGGCCGAAAGGCGTAGAAGGTCGAAGCCGTAACCGGGATCGATCGTGTCTTTGACCGCGGCAAACCGTTCACGCAACAAACGCTCAATCAGCACAGGCTTGTTTACCGGGCGCGATGCGGTGGTAACGATGCGTTTGACTGCACCGTCAACCCTGAAAAGTGCCATTTCCAATCGTCTGGCGCCTTCACCGCGCCGGTCCAGTTCGCCTTTCAGCGTTGTGGCCAGCAACCCGGTCAGATGGCCGATTTCCTCAAGCGTCGTCACCGGGTCGGCCAGACGGCGTTCCACCGACAGGGGCGCGACAGGCAGGCGTGGCGTGACCGGTTCTTCGATATGGCCAAGCGCCTGATCCATGCGCAAAATCAACTCCCTGCCAAAACGGCGGACCAGCGGCGCACGCGGCGCATCAATAATCGCGCCGACAGACCGCAGGCCGACACTTTCAAGGCCGAGGCGCGTTTGAACGGCAAGACGCAGTGCCGATAACGGTAACGGCGTCAGAAATGCGGCTTCGTCACCCGGATCGATGATTTTTGCGCCTGAAAGACGGGCCGCCGCCCAGGCCGCACCCGGGGTTGAGGCGAGACCGGCTCTTGCGCTGAAACCCTGATGGAAGAAGCCTGACAGGATGTCTTCAAGCATCCGTTTTTCGCCGCCGAAAAGATGTGCACAACCGCTGATGTCAAGAAAAAGCGCACCGGGCGCATCAAGCGCCACCAGCGGGGTATAGCGGTCGCACCAGTCGGCCAGCGCCGTGAGCAATCTGCCATCGGCAACCGGTTCACTCTCGCGCACCTCGATATGAGGATGCATTGCCCTGGCATCAGCAATCCCCATGCCGCAAACAAGCCCGAGGCTTTCAGCCTGTTCGTCGAGGGCGGCGATGCGCTGTGTGTTGTTTTCGCGATGGCTGATGACGAGTGGTGCCCCCACCGGCAGGCCGGGCTCCAAACGCCAGGAGCGTCCCCGCCGCTGGCGCCACAGCCTGTCGGTCGCCAGATAGGGGAACCACAGCGCCAGGAAGCGCTGGCTGTCTTTGGCTGAAACTGCGTTCATCACTATTCCATTCCAGTGTAAACTGCCCTGACGGGGCAGCAGGCGATTTACTGATTTCGACATTGAAAGCCGGTGGACCGATGAAGCCGTGCAACGGACCGGAAATACTGGACCGGGGGCCGGCCGGAGCGGGCGACACGATCAGGCGTACCGGTGCAGCGGTCGGCTCGGCCACCGCACCGTGGCGAAGCAGGAAAACCGGCGCACCGGCATTTACAGCACGATGGTGCAGCCGCCTGGTTGCGGTCAGGTTGAGCCGGGCCGGATTGCCGTAAAATTCTAAAACCACGGCTGAAAGGGATTTCAGCGATGCCGCTTCTTCCGCCAGCCACAGCCCGTCATCCAGTGTTCGAACTTCGGCGCAAAGCAGCGTTTCGGGCGCAAGACCAAAACACCTGCCAAGGCCTGGTAAATAAGGCCGCCCGGTTTCGCGAAAGATTTTTGCCGTGCCAATCCAAAAAAACGGGCCGCGACGAAAAGCGGTCATGGCCGCAACTGCAAGCACGAAACCCGCCGCGGCACCGGCTTTGCGGACTTCGGCAGAGTGGATTTCGGTCAGCGCCGCCTGCGGCATGCCGCCGCCCAGCCCGTAATCGAAACGGTCAATACCGGTTTTGACGACGGGCCGCTCTCTTGAGGGAACGCCATTTCGCCGCAATGTCATACTGTCCTGTCGCACAGATACCACTGCCGGGTCCTGCCGTGCAGGCGCATCAAGGTATTCGGCAAGCCGGCCTTCCATTTTGGCGATCTTTCGGCGCAAGGCGAAAAGGGTCTCTTGCGCCATAGCGAGCTCGGCCATGACGTTGCTCCTCATTCAAGGATGTTCCTGTTATGTTCTTATCGATTCCAGAGCGAACGAAAAGAGTCAAGAGCAAGATGTAAGAATTTTTTCCTTGAAAAAGGCTTTTCCGCCGGCCCATCTTTACGATGTCGAGCCAAAACCCTCGAAAACGGGTCTCATTGCCTATATATGCCGGTATATGGCCGACGATAGGCCCCGGACGGTGTGGACGAATAACGAATGGCCCGAATTTACCAAACCCGCGCCTGGCGCGACAAATTCTCCCCTTCGCTTGCCGAGATGGAAATGCTGGCCATCGAAGCCTATGCGCATCTGCCTGATGAATTCCGGCAGCTGACCGGCGAGGTCACGATCCAGTTTGCCGAATACCCCACCGAAGAGATCATGGATGATCTGGCGCTGGAAACGCCGTTCGATTTGCTTGGCCTGTTTGAGGGCCGCGGCATTGCCGAGCGCTGGAACCCGCAAACCGGTGAAGGCCAGAACCGCATTACGCTTTATCGCCGCGCCATGCTCGATTACTGGGCGGAAAACGAGGAAACGCTCGGTGACATCATCACTCATGTGCTGATCCATGAACTTGGCCATCATTTCGGCCTCAGCGATGACGATATGGCGCAAATAGAAGCAGGCGTTGAAACGGCGAGCAACCAGTAAGGTGCAATCGATCGGAAACCGGCATAATATTGCCAAAGGTGGCCCGATCTAAATCACCGCCAGCTTGATTCATCGCCTGTGTTGGTGCAAATCGTTGGCTCAACCGAACACAAAAAAGCAAGGATCGATATCGGCAATGGAAAAATTTATCAAACTGACCGGCGTTGCCGCACCCTTGCCGATCGTCAATGTCGACACCGACATGATCATCCCGAAGGATTATCTGAAAACGATAAAACGCACCGGGCTGAGCGAGGGCCTGTTTGCCGAAATACGGCTTAACGAGGATGGGTCGGAAAACGAGGATTTTGTTCTCAACAAACCCGCCTATCGCAATGCGCAGATTTTGGTTGCCGGCGACAATTTCGGCTGCGGATCATCGCGCGAACACGCGCCTTGGGCGCTTTTGGATTTTGGCATTCGCTGCGTCATTTCAACGAGTTTTGCCGACATCTTTTACAATAATTGCTTCAAGAACGGCATTTTGCCGGTCAAGGTTAGCCCCGAAGAGCTGGAAAAGTTGATGGATGATGCCGAACGCGGCGCCAATGCCACGCTTACCGTCGATCTGGAGACGATGGAAATCCGCGGCCCCGATGGTGGCGTGATCAAATTCGACCTCGATGAATTCAAGCGGCATTGCCTGTTAAACGGCATTGACGATATCGGCCTGACGATGGAAAAATCACCCGCGATCGGCGCGTTTGAGAAAAAGGCTGCAGAGACCCGGCCCTGGGCTTAGAAGGTGCAGTGGGACATGCGCCATTGAAACCGTTTCTGCCCAGACGTTTTGAGCCTGTTGCATTCGGCTTTTTACTTTCGGGCATGATGTCGTTCATGGTTTCCGGCGTTTCGACTGTTCTGGCGGCCGGAATGAGCAATGAATTTATTGCGCTATGGATGAAAGCCTGGCTACCATCCTGGATGGTTGCGTTTCTCGCCGTGCTGATCGTCGCACCCATTGTCCGGCGCATCATTCGCCGGATCGTCATAGAGGAATAACCGTGACCCGCAAGCTGATTTCCACCGGATCGCCATTTGAAAAAAAGGCAGGCTATTCGCGTGCCGTGGTCGATGGTGACTGGTGTTTTGTTGCCGGAACGACGGGCTATGACTACGCGACCATGGATATGCCGGAAGATGTGGCAGAACAAACCCGCAATTGCCTAAAAACCATCAGCGAGACACTTTCCAAGGCGGGCTTTGCAATGGAGCATGTGGTGCGCGCCCGCTACATTGTCACCGACGCATCCTATGCGGATCACGTATTTGCCGTTTTGGGCGAAACTTTCGGTACTATCCGTCCGGCGGCAACGATGATTGTGGCCGGGCTGGTAAAGCCGGAGATGAAGGTTGAAATCGAGGTTACCGCCCGCAAAACGCCTGATTGGACCGGGGCAGAATTTTTTGACCTTCCTGACGCCGGTCCCTAATTTTTGCGCACCGGCAATCCATTGTCGTACTCAAAAACCGAAGACCAGGTTTTAGAGCGTGTCTTGTTTAAATGGAATCGTTTGAGCGCAGGGTATTTGTGTCCTGGTTAGGAGCGTGACGCGACGCGGGTGCACACCCGTTAGCTTCGCGCGACGACATCCAGGGCGCAAAGAACCAAGGTCAAATGATTTGGGTTTGTTATTTTCTCCAAAATCTTGACCTCACCTGCTTGGAGGTCTTTTTCACGGACAGTGTCGTCAAAATCCTCGCACGATCGTCTGATCGCACTCCGGTGTTTTCCTAACTGCCGCAAAAAATCCTCTCCATCAAACTGATCCCATTTGAACAAGACACGCTCTAGAGCGGTTGTCACCTGCCGCCTGCCGGTTTACAGCCTATTTCGCAATTCGACAGGAAAGGGCGTTTTATGGCAGTGCGTAAACTACTTCTTCTTCCAGGTGATGGAATCGGACCCGATGCCATGGCCGAGGTTGGCAAAATCATCGCCATGATGAACAGCGAAATGGATTCTGGTTTCGAGCTGGATGAGGGACTGGTTGGCGGTGCGGCCTATGATGCGCACGGTGCCGCGATCTCTGATGGGGATATGGACAAGGCGCTTGCCGCCGACGCGGTTCTTTTTGGCGCGGTCGGCGGTCCGAAATGGGATGATGTTGCCTATGATGTTCGTCCCGAAGCAGGCTTGTTGCGGCTGAGAAAAGACATGGCGCTGTTTGCCAATCTGCGCCCGGCGATCTGTTATCCGGCCCTTGCCGCCTCATCATCCCTAAAGCAGGAAGTCGTCGAAGGTCTCGATATTCTGATCGTCCGCGAATTGACCGGCGGGGTCTATTTCGGGGAGCCGAAAACGATCACCGATCTCGGCAATGGCCAGAAACGGGCGGTTGACACCCAGGTCTATGACACATTCGAGATCGAACGCATTTCCGGCGTGGCTTTTGAGCTGGCCAGGACACGGGCCAACAAGGTTTGCTCGATGGAAAAGCGCAATGTCATGAAATCAGGTGTCTTGTGGAACGAGGTGGTCACCGCCACGCACAAGGCCAAATATTCCGACGTCGAACTGTCTCACATGCTGGCCGATGCCGGTGGCATGCAACTGGTGCGCTGGCCAAAACAGTTCGATGTCATCGTGACCGACAATCTGTTCGGTGACATGCTGTCTGATGTTGCCGCGATGCTGACCGGGTCGCTGGGCATGCTCCCGTCTGCCTCGCTTGGCGCACCCGACCCAAAGACCGGGTCGCGCAAGGCGCTTTACGAGCCAGTGCACGGATCGGCGCCCGATATTGCAGGACAGGGCATCGCCAATCCGATCGCCATGATCGCATCCTTTGCGATGTGCCTGCGCTATTCCTTCAACATGGTGGACGAAGCAGACAGGCTGGAACAGGCGATCGCCGCAGTGCTCGACAGCGGTTTGCGGACCGGCGATATCATGTCTGACGGCATGAAAGAGATAAGCACCTCTGAAATGGGTGATGCGGTACTGGAAAAATTCCGTCAGCTTTCGGGTTGACGGCAACAAGGCCTTATGGCGCGATAGAGCCATGAGCCGCACGATCACGCTTTCCAATGCGCAGGCGCGTATCCTGTGGATGCGCGCCCAGCGCCTTGATGAGCCTGAGCCATTTGGCAAAGGGTCTGATGCAGTCCGGCGCGCAGTCGAACATCTGGGTTATGTTCAGATCGACACGATCAATGTGGTCGAACGCTGTCACCATCATATCCTGTTTACTCGCATTCCCGCCTATCGGCGCGATGATCTGCACCATGCACAAAGCCGGGACAAATCGTTATTTGAGTACTGGACACACGCGCTGTCCTACGTGCCAACCTCAGATTTCCGCTTTTTCCTGCCTGCGATGAAAGCGCATCGCATCAATCCCAAAAATTGGTTTTCATCGGCCACACCGTCACGGACACGAAGGGTCATGACCGAAATACGGCAGCGCGGGCCGCTGTCGATCCGCGATATTGACGACAAGCGGCTGGTGGCAAAGGATCATGAATGGGCCAGCCGCAAACCGTCCAAGAGTGCGCTGGAAAAGGCTTTTTTCGATGGTCGTCTGGCGATCGCCGAGCGCACCGGTATCATTAAATCCTACGAGTTGATCGACCGCCATTTCGGCTGGGACAAACCGCCAAAACCGGCAACGCAAAGGCAGATCACCACCTATCTCCTCGACCGGGCCCTGCGGTCGCAGGGATTTGTCAGCCTTGGTTCGATCTGCCACCTAAATGCCCCGGCCAAGGCGGCAGTCGTAGCCCTGATCGAAAAACGGGTAAAGGCGCGCAAGCTAAAGCCGTTACGGATCGAAGGCGACAAGACATCCTACTGGATAGAGCCGGCCACGCTGGAGGAGGAAGCACTCAAAACTCCAGAAATGGTTCACATCCTGTCACCCTTCGACCCCCTGATTATCCAGCGCAAGCGCACGGCGGCGGTGTTCGGCTATGATCACGTGTTTGAAGCCTATGTACCCGAACAAAAGCGCCGTTTCGGTTATTTTGCCCTGCCAGTGCTGATCGGCGATGAGATTGTCGCCGCCCTTGATCTGAAAGCGGACCGGCAGGCAGGCGAACTCGTCATCAGGAAATGGAACTGGATCGGCAACAAACACTCAAGCACGGTGAAACAACGTATCGAGGACGCGCTCCACCGGTTTGAAGCATTCCAGCTTGTACGAAATTAGAGCATGCCTTCCCGGTCACATCACCCCAGCAGGAACCGGACCCCATTTGTTTTCATGTTTTTGTGAGGAAATGAGAGAGAAAACAAACAGGATCAACCCACCAATATAGGGAATCAGGGCCAGCAGGAAAAACCAACCCGACAGGCCGATATCGTGCTGGCGTCGGACCATGATGGCTATTGCGGGAAGGATCACACCCAGTACGGCCAATCCAAGCAAAATAGTCGTCACAATGGGCCCGTTATTGTTCATATTGCCGAGCACCGTATCGATGACAATTCCGATGACGGCGAGTACAGCCATAAAGATATAGAAAAACAGTATGAAGCCCCAGTACTCCTTGCGCCGCGCACGGCCACGGAAATTAACATAATCCGTCGTGATCGTCCGTTTGAAATAACCAAACAGGCTCAGCGCCCCGCGTGGATCTTCAGAAACCGGCATCGCTCCTGGCGCGCCGGCGCTAGCAACCGCTGAAGCATGTGCCGTCTCGACGATGAAAATTTCGCGGGCAACGTCGCCATCGGCACGAAAATCAACGCGCAAGCCTTTGAACAGGGGTTGCAATTGTTGAAGATCCGACCGCGCAAGCGCGTAGCGATTACCGTCATCCCCGCTGATGAAGCCCTGGCCGACCCCGTCATCATAATGGAGTATTTCCCCGCGCATATTAAACCCCCTTTTTGCCTACTGGATTTCGTGATTCGACACTATCTTATTGCGCTTGCGGGAAAAAAGATATTCACCACGCCTGCCTACAGATGGCGGAATTTCTGCCCTTGATCAGCATCCACATTGACTCACAGCAAAAACCGAAACATAAGCGGCTTTGAAACGGAGACGAAAATGCGCAATCGCGGATTTGACATCGCTGACAGTGCCGCCGCCGACCTGATGGCCGGATGGCGAAGCTACGCCGTTTCCACCAAGCGCACGGCCACAAAGACGACCAAAACGGTCTGACCTCCCTGGCCTGCCCGCATCTCCCCGGGGTTTCAGCCGGGGAAGCGAGCCCGCGATGGCCGCGCGGGTGGATCAAGAGGGGAGGCAAACAGGAACTAGCACAATGGGTTTTAAAATTGCGATTGCCGGCGCCACCGGAAATGTGGGCCGCGAGATGCTCAACATACTGGAAGAACGCGGGTTTCCCGCCGACGAGATCGTTCCACTGGCGTCACGCCGCTCGATCGGCACGGAGGTCTCCTATGGCGACCGCACGCTAAAAGTACAGGCGCTGGACACGTATGATTTTTCCGACACCGACCTTTGCCTGATGTCGGCAGGCGGCAGTGTGTCGAAAGAAGTTTCTCCGAAAATCGGCCAGCAAGGCTGTGTGGTGATCGATAATTCATCGGCCTGGCGCTACGACGCCGAGGTGCCGCTGATCGTGCCCGAGGTCAATCCCAATGCGATTGATGGTTTTTCAAAGAAAAACATCATCGCCAATCCCAATTGCTCCACCGCGCAGCTGGTGTTGGCGCTAAAGCCATTACACGATGCGGCGACTATCAAGCGTGTTGTGATTGCGACCTATCAGTCGGTCTCCGGTGCCGGCAAGGAAGGCATGGACGAGCTGTTCGAGCAAAGCCGGGCGGTCTTTGTTGCCGATCCAATCGAGACGAAAAAGTTCACCAAGCGCATCGCCTTTAATGTCATTCCGCATGTCGATGATTTCATGGATGATGGCTCCACCAAGGAAGAGTGGAAAATGGTGGCAGAAACCAAAAAGATGATCGATCCGAAGATCAAGCTGACGGCGACCTGCGTGCGCGTACCGGTGTTCATCGGCCATTCCGAGGCGGTCAATATCGAGTTTGAAAAGCCGATATCCGCCGACGAGGCGCGCGAGATATTGCGCGAGGCGCCGGGCTGTCTGGTGGTCGACAAGCGCGAGGATGGCGGCTACGTCACGCCTTATGAATCGGCCGGCGAAGACGCCTCCTATATCAGCCGCATCCGCGAGGATTACACCATCGACAATGGGCTCAACATCTGGGTCGTGTCGGATAATCTGCGCAAGGGCGCCGCACTCAACACGGTACAGATCGCCGAATTACTGCTGGCGCGCGGCCTGATCAAGCCGAAAAAGCAGGCCGCCTGAACACCCCGATGGAGGCGACCATGGCCTGGATCGTGCGAATTGTCAGATCCTACTTCTCGCTGCCGGTCTGGGTCGTCATCTGGCTGTCTTTGTTCCTGATTCCGGCTAATTTTGCCGGCTTCTGGTTTCTCGATACCAGGACCGGTTTCTGGGTCGCGCTGCTCGGTGCCGGCGCGATCCTGTTGAATGCGGTGATCGTGTTGATCAATGGCGGCTTGTCAAAAGTGCTTGCCATCCCGCATCTGATCTTCTGGATCCCGCTGGAAATCATTCTGTTGCGGCTGGTGATCGCCGGCGGGCTTTCGGAAACCGAATGGCGACTGGCGGTGATCGTGCTTGTCACCAACGGCATCTCGCTCGGCTTCGATGTCTACGACACCGTCGCCTGGTGGCGGGGCAAGCGAAAGATTGCCGGCTATGAAGATCAGCCGGTCAGGCTTTGACTAAGGCGTGTTGCGTTTTATCGGATTCAAAAACGTAACGAAAAATGCGTTCGACCAAAGGGAGAGGCAGCTTTTTTCGTTTCAGATTAAACGCGACACGCCATAGAGCATTTTCAGCAAAAGTTGCAGACTTTTGCGCTCGCGAAAATGCGCCAAAACAATAGCTTAGAGCATTTTTAGCCTCTAATCGCGGCGAATGATGCCGGTGACGCCGGAGACCAGCAGCAGTGACAGGATCCAGCCGAGAAACGTCTCGACCCATTCGATGAAACGGACGGTCCAGCCGAACCAGTCACGTGTGCCATCCGGCTTGACCACACGCGGCGCCCAATCCTCCTGCTGGCGGAAATCGATAATCGGCAACAAAATGTCGAGCGAATAGACAGGCGCATAAAATTCAGAATATTCCGAATAGGTCGCTTCGCGGCAATTTTCAGCGTTCCAGTCGTTTTTGCAATGCTCGGGAATGACGCCTTGATAGGCTTCCTTGAACACCAGCGGGTCGGTCGGGGTCATGATACCGGCGTGGCGTGCCGGAACGAACACCAGGAGCGTGCAGACCACCCAGATGCCTGCCATCCAGACAACCGCCTTGCCGGGCCGGTAGCCATGGTCGATGGTGAGGCCGACAATCTTCGTCCATAGCAGGGTGAGGCCCTCGAAAAACGATGCCTGTTCGCTGGTGGAACGCCAGTTTTTCCAAAACCGCTGCGATGCAGACGCCGCCAGCCGCCGCCTTTTGTCTATGTTGACGGCGCGGGCTTCCTCCTCATGTCCCATTGCCGCCAACACCTTTGCCAGTTGGCCATGGGCATGGGGGCGGAAGACAGGGTCTGCCGCCGGGCCGGCAGCCGGTGCGCCGTCGCCTGTGGTTTCAGGCGCCAATTCATAGTAAACCGTTATGCGCTTTTGTCCGAGAAACCGATCTACCCAATAGGCAGCGTCGCAGGTTTCCGGCATGTTGTGAAACCGCTCATAGGTAAAACCATCGAGTTCGATCCGATGCGGTTTTGCCCAGCTTTTCGGCTCGAAGGACAGCGCCCCGGCGGTGCTTTGATCCAGCGACAGGGTACCGGAAAAATGTTTCAGATTACGCCAGAATAAAATGCCGCCGATTTTGCTTCGCTCAATGGCGAGCCCCCTTTCAAATGAGGTCCCATTCGTGGTTACATCACCATCGATTGTTGCGCTGGTGATTGAGATGGGTCCGGCAATCTGCGCGCCACTGAACGATAGTTCAGCACCAACTTTGAGACCGGATGCAATGATTGCCTCTTCGGTGCAAGACAGGATTGCTTCCTGGAACAAAAGCGATTTTTCAAATTTTGCATCGGTCAGGTCAATCGTGCCAAAAGCGAAAAAATCGCCCATGTTGGAATCGCTGTCGAAAAACCCCTGACCGCACACCAAGGCGCCCTGGCAGTCGATGCTCACTCCGGTATCGTTAAAGCGTCCGCCACGGCAGGCTAGATCACCGCCAATTGTTGCACCCACAAGTCGTACCGTGCCGGCAGCGGTGAACCCATTGCCAAGAAAGACGTCGCCGGTGGTTTCCAGTCCATCGCAATGAAGGGCAATAGCCTCGCCCTTCAATTTTGCGCCGGTGCAGCTAAAGCTACCGCCAATTGTTGCACCCAAAAACCGCACCGTGCCGGCAGCGGTGAACCCATTGCGGAGAAAGACACCGCCGGTGGTTTCCAGTCCATCGCAATCAAGAGCAACAGCCTCGCCGTTCAATTTTGCACCGATGCAGTCAAAATTACTGCCAATCTTTGCACCCAAAAACCGCACCGTGCCGGCAGCGGTGAACCCATCGCGGAGAAAGACACCGCCGGTGGTTTCCAGTCCATCCGCTGAGATCGCTTCCACGGATGAACCAGTGAGAATAAAGCTTTGGGCTGAGCAGCCAAGGGCAATGAGATCGCCATCGAGATGGCATTGAAAGAGAACAAGATCGCCGCGAATGGTGCAGCTTTCCAGATCGAGACCTCGCTGGCCATAAACATCCGGGCAGTCGATCCATGCGCCCCGAACTCGCACACCGCAATCATGCACAAGCGCTTCTTCATCGCCGCCTGTAATAAGAAAACGCAGGAAATCAGCGCGGATGAGGTTTTTGTTCTTGTCGGGCGATTTCGGGCGCTCAGACGTCAGAATGCATTCCTCACCGTCCCGCGCGGCATGCAGCAGTTTCAGTTCGGCGGGATAGAGTTTCTTGTCGTTCCAGCCGTCAATGGTCTGGAATTCCTTCAGCGTCCCGCCTTTTGGTCTTTTGCCCGCCATGATTTCGCGCCCTGCTTGCATCTTTCTGATGATGAAAGGCAAAGGCGAAAAGGTCAAACGCGATTGTCGTGCCGGTGAGGCTTTGACTGTTAGAGTATCCGTCCTGATCCAGCCGGGACGTGACCTAAGTCTCCACGGGTTCGTTAAGCCCGCGTTTTTTCATCATCGCGTCCGCCGTCGGCATTTTGCCACGGAAGGCCAGATAAAGCTCTTTCGGATCGGCGGTGTCACCAGCCGAATAGATGTTTTTCAAAAGTTTTTGCGCCTCGGTAGGCGAAAACACATCACCCGTCTCCTCAAACGCCGCAAAGGCGTCGGCGTCAAGCACCTCCGACCACATGTAGGAGTAATAGCCGGCTGAATAGCCGTCGCCGGAAAACACATGCAAAAATTGCGGCGAACGATGGCGCATGGCAATCGCGTCAGGCATGCCGAGCTTTTCAAGTGTTTTGGCTTCAAATTCCTTCGGATCATCGGGCGGCGTGCCGGCGCTGTGATAGGCCATGTCCATCAACGCGGAGGCGGTGAATTCCACGGTTTGAAAGCCGGCATTGAAGGTTTTCGCCGCCAGCAGTTTTTGCCGGAGCGCTTCGGGCATCGGCTTGCCGGTTTTGTGGTGAACAACGTATGTTTCCAGCACGTCCGGCGTCGTCAGCCAGTGCTCGTAAAGCTGCGAGGGCAGTTCGACGAAATCGCGCGATACCGCTATGCCGGAAAGCGACGGCCAGACAGCCTCGCTCAACAGCCCGTGCAGCGCATGACCGAATTCATGAAACATCGTAAGCGCATCGTCCATCGACAACAGCACCGGCTCGCCGTCTGCCGGTTTGGCAAAGTTCATAATGTTGTAGATGATCGGCTTGTCGCCATCCTCAAGCTTGTGGCCAGATTGCAATGCACTCATCCACGCACCGGAGCGTTTTGACGGCCGGGCGAAATAATCGGCCAGAAAAACACCGCGTTCACTGCCATCGGCGTTTTTGACCACAAAGCTGCGAACATCACGATGCCAGCCGGCAATCCCGGACTTTTCCTCAAATGTCAGGCCGAACAGCCTCGTTGCGACGGCAAAACAGGCGGTGATGATGTTTTCAAGCTCGAGATAAGGTTTCAGTTCCGCCTCGTCGAAATCGAAACGCTCCGCTTTCAGCTTTTCGGCATAATGGCGCCAGTCCCAGGCGGCAATCGGATGATTGTTACCCTCTGCAGCGGCGATCCGCGCCAGTTCCATCTGATCTTTGGCCGCACTTGCCTTAGCGCGTTGCCAGACCGGTTCGAGCAGATCCATCACCGCGCCCGGTGTTTTGGCCATTGTGTCGTCGAGCTTGTAGGCGGCAAAACTATCGTAGCCGAGAAGTTTTGCCCTCTCATCGCGCAGGCCGACGGTCTGTCCGATCACTGGCCAGTTCGTCTGCTCGCCTCGGGCGACAAATGCATTATGCACGGTCTCGCGCAGATCGCGCCTGCCGGAAAAGGTCAGGAACGGTTCGGCAATCGACCGCGACAGCGTGGCGACGAACTTGCCATCATGGCCCTGGCTTTTTGCCACCTCAGCCATGGCGTCGCGCAGGAAATCCGGCAAGCCGTCAAGATCGCTTTCATCAAGAACAAGCGCCCACTTGCTCTCATCAGCAAGCACGTTTTGGCCGAATTTTGTGCCGAGCGAAGCCAGCTCCTCGTTGATCGCGGCAAAGCGTTTGCGGGCCTCGCCCTCAAGATTGGCGCCAGCACGGACAAACTCCTTCCAGCACTTTTCAAGCGCGCGTTTTGTCTCCGCATCAAGGGCAAGATCGTCGCGCGCCTGGTAAAGCGTGTCTATGCGGGCAAACAGCTTTTTGTTCAGGCCGATCGCCGTGTAGTGGCGCGCCATTTTCGGCGCGATATCGCGTTCCAGCGCCTGGATCAGCTCGTTGGTGTGGGCGCCCATCCGGCACCAGAAGATCGCCGAAACCCGCGACAATGTCTCCCCCGACAGCTCCAATGCAGCAAGGGTGTTGGCAATCGTTGCCGGCTCACTATTGCTGGCAATGGCCTCGATTTCCTCGCAATGAGCCTTAGCGGCCGCCTCAAACACGCCAGCGAAATCATCTTCCGATATCGCATCGAAGCGCGGCAGGCCCATCGGCCCGTCCCAACAGGTGAGCGGTTGATTGTCTATGGTGCGGGAGTGAGAGGCGGGTTTCATATGCGGTCTTTCAATTACCAAACATTGACGTTGTATATCAGTCTATTTCCGGGCGCACGAAATCGCCGGTTTCGGTGTTCATCACCCATAATTCCCCGGTCGAAATATCGAACCACGCACCATGCAGCGACAGCCGTCCCTTTTTTTCCAAGATGTCCACACAGGGAAATGTGCGCAGATTGGTGATGGAAAAACGAATTGAAATGCGCTCCAACGCGGTCTGCCGCTCACCGGCGGTCAGCATATCGTTTTTTGCCACCGCCTGGGAGGCCGGCTGGATCAGGCTCATCCATTTGCCGATGAAATCACCCGGTGACAGCGGTTCGGCAGATGGGTCGAGCGCCGCTTTGATGCCACCGCAACGGCCATGACCCATCACCACGACATGTTTGACCTTGAGGCTTTGCACCGCAAACTCCAAAGCGGCCGATGTTGCGTGATACTGGTCATCGGGAGAATATGGCGGCACGAGATTGGCGACGTTGCGCACGACGAACAATTCACCTGGACCCGTATCGAATATCGTTTCGGGCGCAGCACGCGAATCGCAGCATGCAATGATCATGGTTTCGGGCTTCTGGCCTTGATGTGCCAAAGCCCGATAACGCTCGGTTTCACCCGCATAGCGGCCCTTTATGAAGTTGTGATAGCCGGCAAGCAGATTTTCAGGAAGGTGGCTCATTTCGCACGCATTTCCGGATGGTTCAATGTCACATAAGTATGCAAGAACACCGGGTCAACACCTTGTTGATCACATCCGTTCAGGCCGGTCAGGCAATATCGACGTCACTGTCCGGCGAGATGAGAAACTTAGCGCCGGCCTCCAACACCAATTCGTCCGCGTTGCAGGCAATGCTAGCCTTTATCAGGTCAAGAACCGAGGCGGTGGTGAGCCTCAGCGCTTCGCGCCACGTGCAGCCACCAAGCCGATGCGCCAAAAACAGAGCCGCAGTCAGATCGCCCGAACCGTTCGGCGGGTGGGCGACAATTTCATGCGCAGCCGACAGGACACCCGTGCGTGTAACAAGCAGATTGCCGGTCCTGCCGCCAAAGTCAGCGGATGTAACCAGCACGTCTGCCGCGCCCAACCGCCGGGCCGCCGCCTCCAGATCAGACCCGCCGCCGCCAAGCCATTTCAGCTCGAACCGGTTTGGCGTTGCGATATCAGCCAGCGGCAGGAGATTGTCGCGAATGGCGATGGCCGTCTCCTGCGGCACGTAAAGTCCGCCATCGTCGCCGATAACAGGATCACAGACATAAAGCGCATCCGGATTTGCGTTGCGGACAGCGTTGACGAGGTCGGCCACCGCCTGGGCCTGGCTGGGATCTCCCAGATAGCCGGTCAGGACGGCGCCAACTTCCGCCAGTTTAGGCGAAGCAGCGAGATCGCCGATGAACCGGCTAAAACAGGCCGCATCGGGCACAATCCTGGTAGCGGGTCCGTGGCCCGGGTGCCATGGCAACGATATCGTTGCAACCGCCCAGACCGGAAATTGCAAAGTTTCAAGCGCAAGCACGATTGCCCGATTGCCGACCGACCCGCGTGCGACATGGCTTGAGATGGCGATGATTGCCTGTTTTTGCGCCGGTTTTGTGTTTGTCATGGCCGGTAAGAACCTCTGTAGAAGCTTTACCGCAGCCAATGCGGCATCGCAATTTTCAAGTAATACCATCCATCTGATCGGGCGCCGGAGCGAATATTGTTTTTGTTTCGCTTTGGAAACGATAACGAGAAATGTTGGCAGAGAACAGGTTGGGCGGAAAACCGGCGCAAAAAACTTGCAAACGAGCTGGAGACCTCTTGGCTGGCCATCCGGTTGAGGTTCTCACTGCGACCTGGATTATTCATTTTGGAAAAGCTGTTATTGAACCAATATTGATCAGCATTGTGCTTGCCTTGCCGCGCGTCTGGCGGATAAGGTTAATATATTATGAAGACGCTATCGATTGACATCAGGGATGCACAACCAGTGGACGCGGAAGCGATTGCTGCCGTACATTTGCATTCCTGGCGCGGTGCCTATTCAGGGATCATTCCCCATAAGGCGCTATCTGCCATGATTGGCCGGCGCGATCATAAATGGTGGGCCAGCGCAATCCGGCGGGTTGCGACCGTACTCGTGGTGGAAATGGGTGGCGAGGTCGTCGGTTACGCGACGCTGGGGCGCAACAGAGCCCGCGAATTGCCGCAACAAGGCGAGATCTACGAGCTTTACATATTGCCGGAATATCAAGGCGTCGGGCTTGGAACGCGGCTTTTTCAGGCGGCACGGCGCAAGCTGGGCGAGCATGGTTTGAAGGGACTGGTGATTTGGTCGCTTGAGGACAATATCGGTGCCATGTCCTTTTATGAGGGTGTCGGCGGCTTTGATACCGCCGAGGGCATTGAGGTCTTTGATCACAAAGCGCATCGAAAAGTTGCATTCACCTGGGTCTGATTGTCGCCTGGACAATCGGCCTTGATAAGCCTGACATTTTGTATTTCTGCCGCAGGATGCAGGACGAAGGTCTCTGTTGCAATGCAGCATAAACAATCGTATTTGCGCGAGTGCCTTTAATCTCTTCAGACATTCGGAGCGGCAACCATGCGTATCGATGCAATTTCAATTGGCGACAATCCACCGGAAGACGTGAACGTTGTCATCGAGGTTCCTGTTGGCGGTCAGCCGATAAAATATGAACTCGACAAGAATGCCGGCACGCTTGTGGTAGATCGCTTCCTCTATACACCGATGACTTACCCTGGAAATTACGGCTTCGTACCGCACACTTTGTCCGACGACGGCGATCCGATCGACGTTCTGGTATGCAATACACGTCAGCTCATTCCCGGTTGCGTCATCAATGCACGGCCCGTCGGCGTGCTGGTAATGGAAGACAATTCCGGTCAGGACGAAAAAATCCTCGCCGTTCCCTCACCTCACGTGACCCAGCGCTACCGGGATGTTTTCAATCACACGGATTTGCCCGCAATCACATTGCACCAGATCCAGCATTTCTTTGAGCACTACAAGGATTTGGAGCCGGGGAAGTGGGTTAAAATAGGTGACTGGCTTGGCGCCGATGAGGCGAAACAGATGATTGAGCAGGCGATTGAACGCGCCAAGCGCTGACAATTGCATCAAACGTTCGACTTCCGGTAAAAGCAGCGGCCTAAAACGTCTATCCTGACAGCCTTTGCGCCGCGTCTACGCAACATTTCGGCATTGAGCATTTCCCAGCGAAACGGGTCATCCTGATCGGCATGGCGCTTGGCCAGATTGCCGGCGGCATTGGGTTCGGACAAATAGACATGGCCGCTTGAGGGCGCCAGCCGGACCACACGCCTCAAGACCCTGGTGCCATCGGCGCCATCGATCTCAACGGTATCGGCTTTGTGCAGACGCATTACCAGTTTGTGGCCGCATCCGGCTGTTTCCCAGGCCGGACGCCAACCGGGTTGGCGCACTTCATGCGTTGACGTGCCAAACAGCTGCCAACATCCGGCCCGATCCTTAATAATATCGATATGATGATTGCCGGCCGGTTGAACAACACGGGATATTTTGCCGGTTAATTTGTCGGCTAGACGTATCCCGGTTGTAAGCTTTTTTCGCAGTCTTACCCGCCTGGTTCCGGTTTTGGCGGAATAGCCTGTCAATCGACGTCGCCGCTCCATCGGTGATGCGCCCCGTGTCATACACTCGATCTTATCGCGCAACTCACGATCGCGGATGGATCTGATTTCACTTCCCGACAGATCGGGCAACTGTTTGCGATAAACCACCAGAGCATTGTCTTTTCCGGCGCACCCATAGACGGTCTGCTTGTGCATCGGGCCGGATTTGCTGTGGTTCAGTCTGGTGGACACCGTCATGCGCTTCAGGATCCTGTCTGCCTGGCATGCAAGCGCACTCACGTCGATATCGTCAAAATGAGCCGGCAGGATTGCCAGTCCGGCAGCGATCGCATCGACGGCGTGGTGACGATGATCAAGCCGGTTTTTGGCCGCGGCCGTATCGTTGCCATCTGCCAGACATTCCGCCAGCCGATGGTGCTTTCGCATTCTGGCAGATGCCTGGGGGTGAACCCAATCGATCTCTGCGGCTGGAAAACGATCTCGGATTACTTGCGCAAATCCCTTGGTAATCTGGAGCATCGAATGCTCCTGATGCCGGTTAAAACCGGTGTTGTAAGCCGTATCAGGCACGTTTCGCCTTTGAATTTGCCTCTTGTTCCCGGCAGGCAGGCGATGCAACCGCGCAACGATATCGGTCCAGTTGCGATCAGGCCCAAAAGCCTCAAAAGGCGTTCGGCCCGCCTTGAAACGGTTTGCATCGGCCATACAGAGGATCAGGTTATCCGGCTCCTCGTTTCCGCCATGCCTGATCGGAACAATGTGATCGACTTGCACATTTGCGGACAAAACAAACGCCTTATCCAGCGGCGTGCCTGTATAGGGGCAAAATGCATGCCCGCCCGCCGCCTGCTGCTGACGCTTGAGCAGTTTCAGCCGGCGCTTGGCGCTTCCGCCGGTAAGTGATCGCGACGCACTATCGGTTGCTGCATGTCGGATATCCAATGCCTTTTCGGGGCTGATAAACGGTTTTTCCACGACGACGATATCGGGACTGCCGAACACGCTGGCCATCGATTTGATCAACCGCGTGGTCTGATTGATCGCGATGCGGGTCAGATTGCTTTGTGGAGCTGGTGTGGTTTCTCCAATGCTGCCGGCGGGGGATGTTGCCTGGCTCCCCGGAAACAGGATGTCGCGTATCCGTTTTTGAACACCGCAAGCGATCGACTGACCCAGCAGCAGAAATTGCCTTTCCCAAAGTGTGTTGAACTCATGCTCGAGTGCGCGGCGCGGTGGAGCAAAATCAACTTCGATTGCCGGAGAGCTGCCTAGGTGGTTGCGAACAGGAAGGCGCTTATGGGCGGGGCCTTCGTGCCTCGTCCAAAGCCAGGCCCCCCAGGTCGGGAAGCCATGGGCAGTGTGTGGTATGGAATTGTCAGACTGATAATCGGCCCATCCGCAACGTTTGGCGATATGACAGATCGCCCGTCCCAGCTCATGGCGTGTCAGGGGCTTGGTGAGACCGCGCATCCTTAATTCATAAGGGTCACGATCAAACAATTTCTTCCGTTCGGCCTCATCTTCCGGCAACAGCCCGGTTTCGATTAGCAGCGAAACGAGACGTTGCTGACGCAACCGTTTTTGCCGCCGGATTCGATGCCGCTTAAGCAAATTTTTCTCACGGCGGGATTGGATGGTGCGCCGTTCGCCAAATATGCGAACACCCGCATCGACAAGTCTTGCTGCCTTTTGGCCGTCCTGAATCTCAAACGCGGCCCAGCCGGCGGAATTAGTGCCCGGATCAAATGAGAATATCAGCATCGTTCACCCCTATCGGGACGCCTCCATTCGGGCCTCCCGTTGAAACAGAATTGCATATGATTAAAGGGTCGATGACCTGAGGTCGAAAATAGCGTGATCGCACCATAGAGATGCTAAAAAAACGCTTTAAGATCACCCCTGCCCGGAATGTCATGCTGTCCAACAGTTGACCAGGATAGGTGACTACGGCCTATTTCCGCACAATGGGAGCGGGCTCCGGTCCGCTCCCCCTTCAGGCGCCAGACGCTCGGTGCCGGCTGCGGACGAAGGGAAGCAGAACAAGCCCCAAAATAAACAGGATAGCGACAGGGCTAACGCCGATGCGCTGCGCGTCCTGCGCTGACAGGCCGAATGCTTCCTGGGCAAAGAACGTGGTGGTAAAGGCAATCGCCAGCGGCCCGATAAAGGCCGTCGCCTTTCCGGAAAGTGCGTAAAGCCCGAATGCCTCGGTGACCCTATCGCGCTCGACCTGGTCGACAAGCAGCGTGCGTGATGACGCCTGCACAGCACCACCCGCAGCGCCGATCAGACCGCCGGCTACATAGAATATGATATCCGGGAGATTGGAGCTTTCCACGCCAACCAGGGACATAAAATATAATATGACATCCGGGAGATTGGAGCTTTCCACGCCAGCCAGAGACATAAACAGGATCTCCGTTTTGGTCGTTGAAATCACCAGAATACAACAAAAAGTCAGCAGCATAACCGAGCCAGTCACCACCAACTTAGGCCCGAACTTCTGGTCAATACGGCCGCCCAGCCAGGCACCGATAGCGCCAGTGATATTGGCAAGGATACCAAAAACGCCAATCTGGATGATCGACCAACCGAGAACACCGGCAGCATAAATACCGCCAAACCCGTAAAGTGCGTTCAGTGCATCGCGATACAACATGCTCGATATCAGAAAACTGAAATAGCTTCTCTCACCCGGCAATCTTTTAATGGTAGCGAACAAGGATTTCAGACCGGCGGCAATTGCACCACCTGCCGTCACGCGCCGAGGTGTATCGGGAGTAAAGAGGAACATCGGAATAATGAAAATGAAATACCAGACGGCAGTCAGCGGTCCCGATATACGATCACCCTCGCGCATCTGCGGGTCGAGCCCGAAAAGAGGATCGAGCCCAAGAAGGGTTTTGCCGCTGTCCGGCTGACCCGTCAGCAGGCCGAGAACCACGACGAGGCTGATCAGGCCGCCAAGATATCCCAAACCCCAGGCGGATCCGGACAGCCGGCCAAGCTCGGATCGCGGGACCAGATGGGGCATCATCGCATTGTTGAAAACAGCTGAAAACTCCATGCCGATCAGCGCAATGATTATGGCAACCATTGGCAGGATAAGGCTGTCCATCCCCGGTGTTGCCAGCCACAGGGACGCACAACCGGCAATTCCGATGAATGAAAACACCGCAATCCAGGACTTTCTGGGGCCGGTGGTATCGGCAATTGAGCCAAGAATGGGCGCGGCAACGGCAATCAAAAAACCGCCTATGCCGATCGCATAGCCCCAATAAGCCTGTCCGGTGGCGCTGTCGGGCGCGACGGAAGAGGCAAAATAAGGGGCAAAGACGAAGGTGATGATCAGTGTATGAAAGGGCTGTGCCGCCCAATCGAAAAACATCCAGCCCCAAATGCCACGCTTACTGGCCTTCGGCGGATCTTCCACCACTTCCGCTCCGCCCATAGTTGGTTCCCGCTATTTTTCCAAGTCGTAAAAACCAGCTTGAAATCAGGCTGGATCAACTTTCGGCAAGATCATTGACCAGACCGGCTGCGACTGCAAGACGTGAAAGAGTGATTTCTCCGCTATCGGTCAGTTCGAGCATACGATCGACGGTCTGCGAGACCTGACTACCGCTTTTGTCGACCCATTGTTTTACCGGATCGCCGGATTTGCCATGGGATTTGAGCACAGCCACGGCGATGCGCCGCCGCGCCGATGCGATCGTCTCATTGGCATGCACCAGCGCCAGCCCATCATAATAGTCGTTCGTTGCGATGGCGCGCGACGCATCGACAATCCTGCCGATCCGGAACAGTTCGGTCGTACCGAAATACACATTGGCGGCTTTTATCAGGTCAGCACCGGACTGCTGAGCGATCAGCATCGCATCGGGGATCACGTCGGAAACGCCAAGAAGCGCAAGACGTTTTGCCAGATCGTTCGGCGCACCGGCCTCAGAGAATATTTGTTGCCGCTCGCCCAACTTCGCCGCCATGAAACTCGGCAACATGGCTGAAAGCTTCGGTTCGAGCCGCTTTCGGGCGGCCTTAAGCGTTGTGACGCCATCCTCAAGCGACTTGCCGACCGATTGGCGCAGAAACCAGCCGGTTGCGCCATGAACGATCCGCCCGACTTCGGCGTATAGGTCAAGCTGGGCGGCACCTGAAACCTTGTTGTCCAGCCCGTCAATATCAGCGTAAATCCTATCAAGTTCAAATCCGTCACGCACCAAAACAAACGCGCTAACGATGTCTGCGGGAGATTTTCCGGTCAGGTCCTGAAACCGGCTCACAAAAGACGTACCACCCCTGTTGATGGCATCATTGGCAAGCAGCGTAGCGATAATTTCGCGGCGCAGCCGATGATCGGAAATCTGGCTTTCGTATTTCCTCGCCATTTGACCAGGGAAATAACCAATCAGGTCGTCGGTGAAATAAGGATCATCAGGCAGGCTGCTTTCACCAAGTTTGTCGAACAGGACAATTTTTGCGTAAGCCAGCAGAACACCAAGTTCGGGGCGGGTCAAAGGCTCTCCATGTGTCTGGCGCTCGGTAAATTCGACCTCATCGGGCAGAACCTCGACAGCCCGGTTTAACAGGCCCTGCTCCTCCAGCCTTTTCATGAACCTGCCCTGATGGTTCATATCCGCCAAACCGCGCTTTTGCGCCAATGACAGTGTCAGCGTCTGCTGGTAGTTGTTGGCAAGGACCAGATCGGCCACCTCGGCGGTCATTTTTTCCAATAGCTTGTCGCGCGCAGAACGGGTCAGATTACCGTCACGCATGGCAGCCGACAGGGCGATCTTTATGTTGACTTCAACGTCGGACGAGTTGACGCCGGCAGAATTGTCAATCGCGTCGGAATTACAGCGACCGCCGGCCAGACCATATTCGATGCGGGCCTGCTGCGTCAGACCGAGATTGGCGCCCTCGCCGACAATTTTTGCACCAATCTCACCCGCTGTGATGCGGATTGCGTCATTGGCGCGGTCGCCGGCATCCTGATCGGATTCGGCTTTTGCCCGCACATAGGTGCCAATACCGCCAAACCAGAGCAGATCGACATCGCATTTCAAAATCGCGCGCATGATCTCGTTGGGCGTTGCCGAGGTATCATCCAGGCCGATGGCCTTTGCGGCCTCACCGGTGAGTTTGACCGATTTGGCAGATCGCGGCACGATCATCCCGCCCCTGGACAGTTTCTTTTCATCATAATCCTGCCAGCTGGAGCGGCCCATATCGAACAGGCGCTTGCGCTCAGCGAAGGACGATTTGTGATCGGGGTCCGGATCGATGAAAATGTCGCGATGGTCGAACGCGGCAATCACCCTGGTATGCCGCGACAGCAACATGCCGTTGCCGAAAACATCGCCCGACATGTCGCCGACACCGACCACGGTGAATTCCTCGTTTTGGATATCGCGGTCCATTTCGCGAAAATGGCGCTTCACCGCCTCCCACGCGCCACGTGCGGTAATGCCCATTTTCTTGTGATCATATCCAGCCGAACCGCCGGAGGCGAATGCATCGTCGAGCCAGAAATCATGATCCTGGCTGATCCCGTTTGCCGTATCGGAAAATGTCGCGGTACCCTTATCGGCGGCAACAACGAAATACGGATCGTCGCCATCGTGACGAACGACATTTTTAGGCGGCTTGACCTTGTTGCCCACCAGATTGTCGGTCACCGAAAGAAGGCTGGAAATGAAGTTGATATAGGCGTTTCTGCCGGCCTGAAACACATCATCACGGTTTCCGCCGAGCGGCAGTTTTTTTGGAAAGAAACCACCCTTGGCGCCAACCGGAACGATCACAGCATTCTTAACCTGCTGTGCCTTGGCGAGTCCCAGTATCTCGGTGCGGTAGTCCTGCGCCCGGTCAGACCAGCGCAAACCGCCGCGGGCGACCGAACCGAACCTTAAGTGAACCCCTTCAACCTCGGCGCCATAGACAAAAACCTCGCGCCAGGGCCGTGGTTCTGGCAATCCGTCGATCGACAGTGGATCAAGTTTGAACGCCAGAGAGCGGGGTTGATCGGTTGCCGCATCGGCAAAATGGTTGGTGCGAAGCGTCGAGTCGATAAGGTTTTCAAAACGGCGCAATATCGTGTCGTCGTCAAGGCTTGGAACCTTGTCCAGCGCCGCAGCGATTGCCGCCTTCAGCTTATTGGTTTCCTTTTCAGCCGTCTTTTGCATTTTCGGGTCAAACCGGACGCAAAACAGGCGATGAAGCCCGCGCGATATGTCCGGATACCGGCTTAGAACGCTGGAAATAAACGCCTGGCTTTGCGGAATCCGCGCCTGCCGCAAATAGCGGCCATAGGCGCGCAGAATGACAATCTCATCGGCCCGCAATCCGGCGGTATGGCCAAGTGTATTGTAGCCGTCATTGTCGTTGCCGCCATTCCATACCGACAAAAACAGCTCCGCAAACAATTTGCCGTCATCGCTCAAATCGATCGGCTGGCCATTTGTGCTTTCAAGCTGCATCACGTGCAGAAATACCGGGCTGTCATCGCCATCTGCAATCTCGAACGTCCGCTCGCTGATGACCCGAAATCCCATATTCTCCAGGAGTGGGACGCGCTGTGACAGCGATACCGGCTCACCGCAATGATAGATTTTGAGGACTGCTTCGCCGGGCGCCTGGCCATCCGCCTGAAGAAAATCGATGGTAATCGGGGCGTCCGGTGTGACCGTTGCAACGCGAACTGCATCTCTAAGCGCGTCGTCTGCACCAAAGGTTTCGCGATAATCGGCAGGAAACTGCATCGCAGTGCGAACCACCCGGCGGTCGACACCGGCTTCAGTCGCTTCTTGAATGAGCGCATCATCCCAGTTACGAACGATATCGCGGATCTTTTGCTCGACATCGGCCAGTGGCACAAAAGGCGTTCGCTCTGCATTGCGGCCGATAACGAAATGAACCCGTGCCAGGCCGCCTTCCGGAAATGCCGGATAGTAGGCTGACAGACGGCCGTCGAAAATCGATTTCAGATAATCGCCGATCCGCTCACGGTTGCGGCTATTGTAGCGATCGCGCGGAACATAGACGATGACTGACACGAATCGGTCGAACCGATCGGCACGGACAAGGGCGCGCACCCGCGGACGTTCGCTCAAAGCCAAGATGGCTTCTGCGTTTTTTGCCAGCGTTTCCTCATCGATCTGGAACAATTCGTCGCGCGGATAGGATTCCAGAACATTGATCAGCGCCTTGCCCGAATGTCCCGTCGGATCATGGCCAAGATTGGTGATGACTGCGTTTGCCTTTGAGCGAAGATAGGGGATGTTCATGACCGAACGGGTATAAGCCGTCGACGTGAACAGGCCGACCATTCGCAGTTCGCCGGTCAGCTTGCCGTGCTGGTCGAAGGTTTTGACGCCGATATAATCCATGTGGATCTGGCGATGGACTTTGGACTTGGTATTGGCTTTGGTGACAAGCAGCGGGTTTGGCCCAACAAGGAATGCGCGAATTTCCGGCGTTGTCGAAAGCATTTCGTCACCCCGGCGCAGCACACGCACATTGGGGTCGGACAAAATTCCAAGCGCCGGCTTGTTGGCGCGTTTCAGGTTGCCCGTCTTGCCGGAGCCAGTGTAGCGGTATTCGCGCATACCAAGGAATGTGAAATTGTTGTCGCGCAGCCATTCGAGAAATGCCACCGCCTCATCAAACATGTCCGTTTTGAGCACTTGCGGGGCGTAACGGTAGTCGGTGATGGTCTTTTCAAGCCGGGCCAGCATGGGCCGCCAGCCATCGACGGCGTCGCGAACCTGTTTAACGATGCCGGAAAGCTCTCTTGTCAGGTGATCTGCGGCTTCGGCCGACATGGCATCGGCGTGAACATGCATCACGCTGATCTTGTCAGTATCCTCGCTGCTGGTACCCTGCTCGGTCTTACCGACAATCTCACTAACCCCGGTCTTGCTGTGGCGTACATCCATGATCGGATGAAGCACCAGCGATGATTCTCCCATTTCGTCGTTAATCGCGCCGACGATGGAATCAAACAGGAAGGGCATGTTGTCGTTGACAACGGTGATGAGCGAGACCGGACGGCCGGCGCAAGTAACGCCGCTGTCATGATCGATCGCAACGATGCTTTCGCCTTTGCTGTGTTTTTTGACCGCCTGATAGGCGTGCTGTGCGGCGATCTCCAGCAATTTTGTATCGTACTGGGAGATGTCTTCTTTCGGGGCTCTGTCAAACAGCAATTGCGAAAAACGTGTCAGGTCATTTTTCTTGGTCTGCCGTCCGCTTGGCTTGCCGGATTTGGCCATTCGCGTTTCTCCCTCGCATTGGCTTGATTTTTGTCTATCGTAAAAGAAGGTCCAATCTTGGCGGCGCCGGTTTTACATGGTGCATCGAAACCTTAAATCTAATCGGAGAACTCAACTTCATGACATCGGAAAACACACAAACAACAGCACTTGACCTTGAACCGAATGAAGAATTAAGCGACGCAACAAAAGTTTATTTCGATAAATGCCGCGAAAAACTTGGCTTGGTTCCCAATGTGCTCACGGCCTATTCATTCGACGAAAAAAAGCTACGCGCATTTTCAGATTTTTACAATGATCTGATGCTTGGCGAGTCAGGTTTGAGCAAGCTTGAACGTGAAATGATCGCGGTGGCAGTGTCATCGATCAATCATTGCCACTACTGTTTGGCGGCGCATGGCGCTGCGGTCCGGCAATTGTCAAACGACCCGGGTTTCGGCGAGGAAATCGCTCATAATTGGCGTGGCGCCGGGCTCGACCAGCGCCAGACGGCAATGCTGGAGTTTTCCGTCAAGCTGACAGAAATGCCCGACAAGATTGTCGAAGCCGACCGGCAGGCCTTGCGGGATGCGGGATTTTCCGACCGCGACATCTGGGATATTGCCGCGACCGCGGCGTTTTATAACATGTCAAACCGGGTCGCTACCGCGACCGACATGAAGCCCAACCGGGAGTATCACGGCATGGCGCGTTAAATCGTGCCCATGACTTAAAGGGTGTTTATCCGGGTCTGCAATGCATCAAAATACTGACCGACATGCAATCCATCCACGAGCGCGTGGTGGACCTGAACAGCGACCGGCATTTCCCATTTATCACCGGCCCGGTCGATTTTACCCCAGGCAATACGCGGAATACAATCATCCGGTCCGGTGACAGGATGGGTCATCGCACTCAATTTCACCCATGGCAGACAGGTCATATATATCCAGTTGTCCTGGCCTGCGATTTTGTTTTTCATATCGGACTGCTGCCGGGCGCTTTCGATCTCGCGCTTGCAGGATTCGCTAAAAATCGTCCAGTTGGATGACCAGGGAATGTCGCAAAAGGCAAATTTCCGGCCCTCAATCGGCACGGTAACCGAGGCGCCGACAAGATCGGCATCATAAACGCGGGTCGCGTCGAAGCGGGTTCTGAACTCCGGGATTTCATTGGCGGCCCCGGTGATCGAATAAAGGCAGGCAACGAAGACCGGCGTGCCCTTTGGCTTCAACTCGTTCATCAATCGCGAAACATCAACGGTCGCCGTGACCGAAAAATGGGGATTTCGATAGGTCCGGAAAAACTGGTACTGGCTGCGCCTGGGCCATTTTGCAATGTTGATTGGAGTCATCGAATCCCGTCCGAACTTATATGCCCAACTTTCCCGAGGCAGGTAAATTGTCAAGCACTTCCGGTACGGGTTTTCTCAAAACGTTTGCGTTCGTGGGTGTCGAGATAGAGTTTGCGCAACCTAATTGACTGCGGTGTCACCTCGACCAGCTCATCTTCCTCGATCCACGACAACGCCCGCTCCAGCGTCATTCGGATGGGCGGGGTAAGCTTTACCGCTTCATCCTTGCCGGCTGCGCGCACATTGGTAAGCTTCTTGCCGCGCAGGACATTGACTTCGAGATCGTTGTCGCGCGAGTGGATGCCGATGATCATCCCGGCATAGACCTTAACGCCGGCATCAATCACCATCGGCCCGCGGTCCTCCAGGTTCCACAATGCATAGGCAACCGATTCGCCGGCCTCGTTGGCAATCAGCACACCGTTTGTGCGGCCAGGCAGCGGCCCTTTAAACGGCTGGTAATCGTGGAACAGACGGTTCATCACCGCAGTGCCGCGTGTATCGGTCATCAGTTCGGACTGGTAGCCTATAAGGCCGCGCGTCGGCGCGTGAAAAACAATCCGCTGCCGCTCGCCGCCAGATGGTTTAAGTTCAACCATCTCTGCCTTGCGCTCGGACATTTTTTTCACAACCACGCCAGAATGTTCGTCATCGACATCGATGACAACCTCCTCGACCGGTTCCAGCATGTTACCGGCATCATCTGTCTGCATGACGACGCGGGGCCGCGATACGGCCAGCTCAAAGCCTTCACGGCGCATGGTCTCGATCAGCACTGCAAGCTGCAATTCGCCGCGCCCGGAGACATAAAAGGAATCCTTGTCTTCCGCCTCCTCGATCTTCAGCGCGACATTGCCCTCCGCCTCGCGAAGCAGGCGGTCGCGGATAACCCGGCTGGTCACCTTGTCGCCTTCCGTGCCCGCGAGCGGACTGTCATTGACGATGAACGACATCGTCACTGTCGGCGGATCAATCGGCTGGGCGGTCATGGGTTCTGCGACCGCCGGATCGCAAAACGTATCGGCAACGGTGCCCTTCGAAAGGCCGGCGATGGCGACAATATCACCGGCAACTCCCTCGTCGATCGGTTGGCGTTCCAGGCCACGAAAGGCAAGAATTTTAGACACACGGCCCTGTTCGATGGTGTTGCCATCTTGGCCTAGCACCTTGACCGCCTGATTGGGTTTAATCGAGCCTGCCTCGATGCGTCCGGTAATAATCCGTCCGAGGAACGGATTTGCCTCCAGGATCGTGCCGATCATACGAAACGGTCCATCAGCCACATTGGGCGCTGGTACGTGGTTCAGCACCAGATCGAACAAGGGTTTTAGTCCAGCGTCCTGCGCTCCGTCGGGTTCAGCGCTCATCCAGCCGTCACGGCCCGATCCATACAGTATTGGAAAATCCAGCTGCTCGTCGGTTGCATCCAGATTGGCAAACAGATCGAACACCTCGTTGATCACCTCACTGGCGCGCGCATCCGGCCTGTCGATCTTGTTGACCGCGACGATTGGTTTCAAGCCCACCTTCAGCGCCTTGCCGACGACGAATTTAGTCTGCGGCATCGGCCCCTCTGCGGCGTCGACCAGAACGATGGCGCCATCGACCATGTTCAATATGCGCTCGACCTCACCACCAAAATCGGCATGTCCCGGCGTGTCGACAATGTTGATACGGGTGTCGTTCCAGACCACCGATGTCGCTTTGGCCAGAATGGTGATGCCGCGCTCCTTCTCGATATCGCCGGAATCGAGCGCGCGTTCCTCAACGCGTTGATTTTCGCGCACCGCGCCAGATTGTTTTAATAGCGCATCGACGAGTGTGGTCTTGCCATGATCGACATGCGCGATGATCGCGATATTGCGGAGGGGCATCGAATTTCTCTCGGAGATTGGGTGCGAACCGGAAGGGATCGCAACTATGTTGGCGGGCACATAGCCTGTTTTTTGCGTCTGCGAAAGAGGCTGGCTTCAGGTGATGCCGTCGCTTTCGCGCAACACGCGGGCCAGATGCGCCTCCAGACCATCCAGATAGCTGTCCCATCCCTGATCGTGATTGGTGCGGCTTTGCTCGCTGGTAAAACCTAAATGCACGATTGTGATCTTCGTTCCCTCACCAGCCTCATGGAACCGGACATCGATTTTTGTTACCTCTTCATCGCCCTGCCATTGCCACGAATAAACGACGCGCTGTTCCAGCTCTACGATCAGGAACGTTCCTTCACATCGGGATTTGAAATCAGGCGTGTTGATGATCAACCGGTAATGGCCGCCAACACGCGGTTCGATCTCCATGGCGGTTGCAGGCGGGATAATGGTTTCAGACGACACCCAGGCCGCATACACGTCTGAAACCGGAAAAGGCAAAACCCTCGATTTTTCGATTGGTGGCAGCATTTGAACCTCCTGACAGCGGATGGTCCCATGAAACACCGGCATCAGACAAGAGGCAGGCCTGAAACAGGCCTGCCCTTACCGTCAAATCCCACTTGGCTGGTAGTCCGCCCCTCAAACACCGCGAACCGGATCGAGCGTGACTTTGTAGAGCTCATTGTCATCGCGATCCATCAGCCGGACCGTCATCTGCTCCGACCGGCCATCTATATCGACAAGACCGAAGAACTGCAGACCCATGGATGGCGGCAGATTGACACCCTGATCGGGTGTGGGCGCTTTGACATATTTGACCTCCGGCCCGAAGGTCATATCGAGATCGTTTGGCCCGAATGTACCGGCGTGCAGCGGACCGGATACAAACTCCCAGAAAGGCTTGAAATCCTGAAACTGTGCTCTCGAGGGATCATAGTGATGCGCTGCGGTGTAGTGCACATCGGCCGTGAACCAGACGGTGTTTTCAATGCCTGCGTTTTTGATGAAACGCAGCAGGTCAGCGACTTCCAACTCGCGACCCTTTGCCGGGCCGCCATCGCCATTCGATATGGCTTCCGCACCGGCCTTTTCTTTCCAATTGTCCCAGACAATCAGGCCGATCGGCATGTCAGAGGCAATCACTTTCCATGTCGCCTTTGACGCGGCCAGTTCCCGCTTCAGCCAGGCGATCTGCTCGGCACCGAATATCCGGCTTCCCGATGTCATCTCGTCTTCCATCGAAACCCCGTTCGGGCCGCGATAGGAACGAAGATCTATAAAGAACACATCGAGCAGCGGGCCGTAGGATATTTTGCGATAGACACGGCCCGGTTCGACTGGCGCGTAGCGGATCGGTGTCATCTCATGGAAAGCGCGTCCAGCCCGGGCTGACAGCATATGAACCGATTTTTCCGTATATCGATCATCGGCTGTCAGGTCCTTGGCATCGGACCAGTTGTTGACCACCTCGTGGTCATCCCACTGGAAGAAGGTCGGGCACATCGCATTCATGGTGCGTACATGCTGATCCATCATGTTGTATTTCCACTGGGCGCGATACTCATCGAGTGTTTCAGCGACCTTGCGCTTTTCATCAATCAGCACGGTGTTCTTCCAGACATCACCGGATTTAAGCTCGACCTCGTCCTTCATGGGGCCATCGGCATAGACAGTATCGCCGGAGTGAATGAAAAAGTCCGGTGTGTGCCCGGCCATGGTCGTGTAGGTTTTCATACCGGTATCGTCGATACCCCAGCCCTGACCGGCGGTATCGCCCGACCAGGCAAAGCGAATATCGCGGCGCGATGCAGGAGCGGTTTTGAAACGGCCAACAATCGGTTGCGATGTGGCATTGACGTCACTGAGATCTGAGGCCTGCATACGATAGAAAATATCCTGATCCGACGCCAGATTGGTGAGCAGGCGCTTTACCGCGAAATCACTTTGTGGAAGCGCATTCATCGGCGGCAGTTTGACGGAATTGGCAAAGCTTTCTGTTGTCGATACCTCAAACATAACCTTTGACGGACGGTCTGCGCGGGTCCAGATCATGCCCGACGACATGTCGACATCGCCGGACTGAACACCGTGTGTAAAAACCGGGCGCGAGCTTGCGCGCGAGATGGCAGGCATAGCAAGCGTGGATACCGCGACCAGTCCGGTAGCACCGGCAGACGATAGAAACCGGCGCCGCGAGAGCGCGTTAAAAGATGACATGGTTGTTTCCCCTGGATACTTCAATGTGAATTGACGAGGGGAAATATGCAGCGGCGTTGTTACGCTACGATGGCGTTAGTATGACTGTTCGCCATCGCTTTTATGTCATTTTGGATAAAATCGTGCCGGAGGTCAGCCAGGCGAAATATCTTCCGCCCGGCCAGAAACCGCAAATCAGGAAGCGGTTTCTTCCTTCTTGGTTTCGTCCTCTCCAGGCGCCTCTTCAGCCGCTGCTTCAGCAGGCGCTTCTTCGGCGGGAGCCTCTTTGGCAGGGGCTTCGGCTGCTGCTGCCTTTGCCTCTTCTTCAGCGGCCTTGGCGGCAGCGGCTTCCTCTTCAGCCTTGGCTTTAGCGTCTTCATCGGCCTGTTTGGCCGCTTCGAGGCGCTCGGTTGCTTTTTTGCCGGGCTTGGCCTTGTTCGGGTTGTTGCGGGTATCGCGCTTGGCGATGCCGGCCTCGTCGAGGAAGCGCAGCACGCGGTCGGTGGGCAGCGCGCCATGGCCGAGCCAATGTTTGATGCGTTCCTCGTTTAGCTTCACCCGCTCGCCATCCTTTGGCAGCATCGGGTTCCACGAGCCTACCTGCTCGATGAAACGGCCATCGCGTGGGCTGCGCACATCGGCAATCACCACGTGATAATAAGGTCGCTTTTTTGAGCCCGCGCGGGCCAGTCTGATTTTCAGTGCCATCTTTTTCCCTTTGATTGCTTGTATTAAATTTCGGTCTTCAAACGATCCCACTCAGTCTTAAGAACTGCCCTTGACAAGGGGATGATGGAATTTTCGACATAGTTGGTTGTCATTTCAGACATTTGTGCAAGACGTTCTTCTAGGTTTCTGTGTGAAACTTCGGCTGGATTCAAATACATCAATATTTCCATATAGATATGTGTCTGGTCTAATATCATCTTGCGTTCTGCTTCAGAAATAGGACCATCAATTTTTTTGGTTTTTTTCTCCAACTCACGGTCAAATGTGACAGTCACAAAAGAAGCTATTTTCTTTCGCAACTCCTCAATCCATTCTTTGCGATACTCTGCTAGCTTCTGCGAACCAGCCCGTTTCAATGTAAACCAGGTCGTAATCCATGAGACGACTGCACTGAGCACGACACCAAAAAAAGCGATCAGCGCTACGTGAAATTCAGTACCCATTTCGTTGCTTTGCCTGTTCGTGGTGGCGGATCACTTCCGAAATGATGAAATTTAGAAATTTCTCCGCGAAATCCGGATCGAGATCGGCATCCTTCGCCAGTCGCCGCAAACGCTCGATTTGCATTTTCTCGCGCGCCGGATCGGCTGGCGGCAGATCATAGGTTGCCTTCAATTCACCGACCGCCTTGGTGCAGCGAAACCGTTCGGCCAGCGTGTGCACCAGCATGGCATCAAAATTGTCGATCGACTGACGATACTCTTTCAAAGATGCCATGGCCTTTTCGATGTTGCTCATGCCGCACGCTCACAAAATTCGTCTGGCGGCAGGTGGCGATATATCTGCGCATTCCAGCCATGCTCCGTATAATTTTTCTCGAATTTTGCACCCAGTCGCAGCGCCAGGCGAATCGATGCTTCATTCTCAGCTTCGATCAGGCTCATTGCCGTGGACCAGCCAAGCTCCTGGTAGACAAACTGCAGGGCGCGCTGGGCTGCTTCGGTTGCATAGCCGTGGCCGTAAAATTCGGGAAGTAACGCCCAGGCGATTTCCGGCTCCGGCAGATCGGGCGGATACCAAGGGCCGCAAAAACCGACAAAATTACCGTTTTCCTTGCTCTCCAGCGCCCATTCGCCATACCCGTTGAGTAACCACTGGCCTGCATAGGTTGCAGTCCGACGCCACGACTGCGACCGGTCCAGCGGCCCTCCATAAAACCGGGATTCATCGCTGGCAAAGAATGAGACCATTGGCTCTACATCCGAGCTCCGAAAAGACCGCATGATCAGGCGATCAGTCTCAAGCGATGGGATTATGTTCATCGGCTGGGTCATTTCGATGTTGCTCATGCCGCTGCCTCCAACCCGTCATTGCCCAGAAAGTCCGACGGTGGCCTGTGCCGGTAAAGCAGCGCCGGGCCGTGTGGCTGGATTTCCGTCTCGCCTTCACAGATTGCACCAAGGCTTTCGGCCAGTTTGATCGACGGCGTATTGTCGGCATCGATGCACGAACAGGCCGTTTTCCAGCCAAGATCTTGATAGGCAAAGCGCAGCGAGCGCAATGCCGCTTCCTTGGCAAAGCCCTTGCCCTGAAACTCCGGTATAATTGTCCAGGCAATTTCCGGCTCAGGCCAGCCTTCGGGAAACCAGGGTCCAACGAGACCGGCGAATTTTCCGCTCACCTTTTCTTCCAGAGCAAACTCGCCATATCCACGCATGAACCAGCTTCCGGCATAACCTGAAAGCGCACGCCAGACCGATACCCGATCTAGCGGTCCCCCAATAAAACGAGACGCTTTGGACGCAAAAAAATCTGCGAATGGTTCAAAGTCGCTGGATTTGACACCACGCAGGATCAGGCGGTCGGTTTCAAGGGTCGGAACGAGCGTCATTTTTTCTTGCCCAATCCGGGTAGTGACGGCCCGCCAAGACCCGGCAGTTTCGGGCCACCCAATCCGGGCAAGCCCCCCGGCAATCCGGCAGGCGATCCGCCGCCCGGGCCAAGTCCCGCCGCTTCGGCCTGTTTTTGCAGCTTTTTAAGCTGTTTCGGGTCCATATTGGCCAGATCCGGCATACCGCCGCCCATCATGCCACCCGCCAGACCACCGAGGCCCATTTTGTTGGCCATGCCGCCCATCAGACCGCGCATCATGCCGGCACCCTTGCCCTTGCCGCCGCCCATTGCCTTCATCATGTCGGCCATCTGGCGGTGCATTTTCAAAAGCTTGTTGATCTCGGCGGCATTGGTGCCGGAGCCTGCGGCAATGCGCTTCTTGCGGCTGTGCTTTAGCACTTCGGGATGCGCACGCTCATATTTCGTCATTGACGAGATGATGGCCTGCTGACGGCCGAACATCTTGTCGTCGAGACCGGCAGCCGCCATCTGGTCCTTCATTTTGCCCATGCCGGGCATCATGCCCATAATGCCACCCATGCCACCCATTTTCTGCATCTGGCCGAGCTGGTCGGAAAGATCGTTCAGGTCAAACTTGCCCGACTGCATTTTCTTGGCCATCGCCGCGGCTTTTTCCGCATCGATGGTTTCGGCGGCTTTTTCGACCAGCGAGACGATATCGCCCATACCGAGAATGCGGTCGGCGATACGCTTTGGGAAAAATTCCTCCAGCGCATCCATTTTTTCGCCGGTGCCGATCAGCTTGATCGGCTTACCGGTGACGGCGCGCATGGAAAGCGCCGCACCGCCGCGTCCATCGCCATCCATGCGGGTCAGAACCAGGCCGGTGATGCCGACGCGTTCATCAAAATTTTTGGCCAGATTGACCGCATCCTGACCGGTGAGCGAATCAGCGACCAGCAGGATTTCGTGCGGGGCAGACACCTTTTTGATGTCGGCCATTTCCAGCATCAATGGCTCGTCGATATGGGTGCGTCCGGCCGTATCGAGGATCACCACATCATGGCCGCCAAGCTTGCCGGCCTGAACCGCCCGTTTGGCGATATCGACCGGCGACTGGCCCTCGATGATCGGTAAGGTCGGCACATCCGTCTGCTCGCCAAGCTGGCGCAATTGCTCCTGGGCGGCCGGGCGGCGCGTATCGAGCGAGGCCATTAAAACCTTTTTGCCCTGTTTGCCGACCATGCGACCGGCTATTTTGGCCGATGTCGTGGTCTTGCCCGAACCCTGCAGGCCGACCATCATGATGACAACCGGTGCCGGGGCATTCAGATCAATCGGCACGCCTTCAGCGCCAAGCATCTCGATCAGTTCGTCATGGACGATCTTGACGACCATCTGACCCGGTTTGATGCTTTTGAGAACCTCGGCGCCGACGGCCTTTTCGCGTACCCGATCGGTGAACCCGCGCACCACCTCCAATGCGACATCGGCCTCGATCAGCGCCCGGCGAACCTCACGCAATGCGGCGGCAACGTCCTTGTCGGACAGCGCCCCGCGCCCGGTCAGCCCGTTTAATATGCCGCCAAGGCGTTCCTGCAGCGATTCAAACATCTTTGTCCTCTATCCTCATAAAGCCAATGCTTCTAAAGGTCGGGTCGAACAGCGGCGATTGCAAATTCAAAGCGCTTTTGCACCCGGGGGCGCATCGCGCTGCCGGATGTTAACCTCCGGGATCATCATTCATCTCGACGTCCCGGTCGGCGCTTGGAGTTCGAAACTCGTCGCGGAATTGGCGGCTGTTAACAACAAAACGGCGGCAAAGTCAATCTTTCAACCCTTAGAGTATCCGGCTTGATCAAGACGGATACTCTAACCAGATGGCGGCGCGTCCGGTCTTGTCAGAATAAACGCCGCCACACAGATCATCACCGCCAGCTGGATCAGGATGATGGTGGTGGGAAATCCGCTTATCCAGGACAAAAGCAACGCCGCCACCATCGCGGCGACGGCAAGGCGCTTTGCGCGTCTGGAAATGGCGCCATGCAGCTGCCAGTTCGCAATCATCGGACCGAACTGGCGGTGATTGATCAGCCAGTCATGCAGACGCGGGGATGATCGTGCAAAAGCAAATGCGCAAACCAGAAGAAATGGCGTTGTCGGCAACAGCGGCAGGAACACGCCTGCGACCGCCAATACGAGCGCAACGGCACCGATTATCAGCCAGAGCGGGCGCAACGGATCAATCATGAACCAATAGGTAGTCCATCGATTGCTTTCAACCAAGCGGCTCAGCCAGCAATTTTTTCAAAGCCAGGATTCCCCAAAAAGGAAAGCGGAAAGAACCTCGGCGAAAACTGCCCCTTTTTCGGAAATTTCCGGTTGTATCACGGGCCTCTCACGTTCACCTTGTTTGAATATAAATATGTACAGTAGGCGACTTATATGATCTGAGTTGGCGGTTTGCTGGCCGGACACCTATTCATCGAGCATATTGAGGAGCGGGCATGTTGTTTGCATGGAAAACAGGGCTTTTTTCAGGAACTTTTCTGGCGCTGGCGATTGCCACTGGCGCCGCACAGGCCGCCCAATGCGGTAACAGTGCCGGAGGATTTGAAACCTGGAAGAAACAGTTCAGCGCCGAGGCCCGCGCCGAGGGTATCGGCCGGCGCGGATTGAAGGCTCTGGCCGCGACCAGCTATTCGGCCTCGACGATCCGGGCTGACCGCGGACAGAAGAGTTTCAAATACTCGCTGAAGAAATTCATGCAGGTACGCGGTGCCAGCACAATCATAAAAAGGGGCCGATCGCTGAAACGGACCCATGGCAGGCTGCTCGCCAATCTTGAAGCACGCTATGGTGTGCCGCCGGGTGTCCTGATGGCGATTTGGGGCATGGAGACTGGTTTCGGGCGCTTCCAGGGCAATACAAAACTGGTCTCGGCCACGGCCACACTGGCTTATGACTGCCGCCGCTCGGCATTCTTTACCGGACATTTATATGCAGCACTGCAACTGGTTGATCGCGGTGTGCTGTCAGCGTCAACGGTGGGCGCCAAGCATGGTGAATGGGGTCAAACCCAATTCCTGCCGGGCAGCGTGTTGAAATATGGCCGCGATGGCGACGGCAATGGCCGCATCGACCTGTCACGTTCAACAGCCGATGCGCTTGCCTCAACCGCCAATTTTCTGCGCGCCCATGGCTGGAAAAAAGGTGGCGGCTATCAGCCGGGACAGCGCAATTTCCGGGCGATCAAGGGCTGGAACGCTGCCGGTGTCTATCAAAAGGCAATCGCCATCATGGCAGCACAGATCGACGGGTAAAGCACATATTACGGTAAAATACCGGTAGGCCGCCTGCCCGTTTATGTGTTCCGATCGCGCGCCGCCAGGGTGCGCAACCGCAATGCGTTCAGGCGGATAAACCCTTCAGCGTCCTTCTGGTCATAGGCACCGCGATCATCTTCGAAGGTGACGAGTTCGTCAGAATAAAGCGATTTTGGCGACTGGCGGCCCGCAACCATGACATTGCCCTTATAGAGCTTGAGCCTGACCTCGCCTTCAACATCTTGCTGGCTGTTGTCGATTGCCGCCTGCAGCATCTCGCGCTCCGGTGAAAACCAGAACCCGTTATAGATCAGCTCGGCATAGCGCGGCATCAGTTCGTCCTTCAGATGCGCCGCACCGCGGTCGAGCGTGATCGATTCCATCGCCCGGTGCGCGGTGAGCAGGATCGTGCCGCCAGGTGTCTCATAGACACCACGCGATTTCATGCCGACAAAGCGGTTTTCAACCAGATCGATACGGCCAATGCCATTGTCGTGGGCCAGATCGTTGAGCGTTTGCAGCATGGTAGCCGGTGACAGCGCTTTGCCGTTCAACGTCACCGCATCGCCTTTTTCAAATCCGATTGTGATCTCGGTTGCTTCATCGGGCGCATCCATCGGCGAGATCGTGCGCTGATAGACATATTCCGGCGCCTCCTGCCAGGGATCCTCCAGCACCTTTCCTTCCGAAGACGAGTGCAGCAGATTGGCATCGATGGAAAACGGCGCCTCGCCCTGCTTGTCCTTGGGAACGGGAATCTGGTGGTCGCGGGCGAAATTGATCAAATCGGTACGTGATTTGAACGACCAGTCACGCCATGGCGCAATGATCTTGATGTCGGGATTGAGTGCATAGGCTGACAGTTCGAAACGTATCTGGTCATTGCCCTTGCCGGTCGCCCCATGGGCAATCGCATCGGCGCCGGTTTCCTCGGCAATCTCGATTAACCGCTTCGATATCAGCGGACGCGCAATCGACGTGCCAAGCAGGTAGACGCCCTCATAAACCGCATTGGCCCGAAACATCGGGTAGACGAAATCGCGAACGAACTCTTCGCGAAGATCCTCGATGTAGATTTCCCCGATGCCGAGCATCTCGGCCTTTTTACGGGCTGGTTCCAGTTCGTCGCCCTGGCCAAGGTCAGCAGTGAACGTCACCACTTCCGCGCCTATTTCGGTTTGCAGCCATTTCAGGATGATCGAGGTGTCGAGCCCGCCCGAATAGGCAAGTACGACCTTTTTTACGCCGTCGAGATTGGTCACGAATGCCACTCCGCTAATGTCACTATTGACGGCCTCTTAGAGCAGAATCCAATTGTGCTCAACGCATATGTTGCCGAAAGAAGCGGAGCATTTTTGTCCGGCTGTCTCTTGTGGCTGCATGATTGTAGCCGATGCGGTAGCCGAGATAACGGGTGAGCCCCGAATTTACGTCAAAGGAATGAGCCGCATTGGCATAGTGAACATACCGGTATCTGGCCGATTGCTGCCGCTTTTTGCAGGCATCAGGGGGAACCCAGTCATCCAGCCCGCCACCGAACACGATCAGTGGTGCGCGGTTGCCCGACGCTGCACCACACCAGGGGTAATAGGCCGCCACAGCGCGAAACCCGCCGGCAGCGGCGGCTCTGAGTGCTACGCTGCCACCATTGCTTTGTCCCATGACAAAGATGTTACGGCCATCGATGTCCGGCCGTGCCTTTAGCCATTTCGCTGCATCCCGGGCATCTTTCAAACGGTATGAGCGGGCTTGCGCAAGGCGGCCAAACCCCTTGCACACCCAACCGCCGGCAATCCGCCGCGGGCCGAAACTGTCGAGCACAAGGGCGGCAAATCCGTTGCGCACCAGATGGCGGGCGTGTTCGCCGAGCGCGGCCCTGACCGCTGGTCCAAGCCCGCTGCAACCATGCATCAATATGACAGCCGGCACTTTGGAAACGCCCGGCGGGCGGCTGAATTGCCCCGTCAGTTCGATGGATTTCCCCCGCCATTTTGCCGAAGCTGGAAATTTTGCTTTCTGGGCGGCATTGGCCTGCGAGACGAAACACAGGCAGACAATCAGCGTGGCCATAAACCGGATGATTTGCTTCGGCATGGCTTGAAAATCCGCTCCGACCCAACTGGTAATATCTGCGACCATTCAGTCAAATCTTAAGAAATTTCTGGCAGATTGATAGACCTCATTGGGTCTGGAAATTCTCGTATGTTTACATCTATCCGATTGATGGCCGTTTTGACGGCCTGTCTTTCCGGTTGGCCTTTATTGCCGGCTACAGCAGCTGAACGCTGGGCGGCGGTCGAAGGTGAAGCGTCAGCAGACCTGCCATTGCCGACAAGGACAAAAACCATCGCCGGCGGCAAGTTTACATGTGCCGAACAGCGCTGGTCGCTCAACCTCGCGCTGGCACCGGATACGGCTGGTGAGAATGGTGAAAGACAGGCGGATTTGACGATCGGTTCCAGCCAGTTCAACCTCAAGGCGGCGCGAAAAGACGCTTTCATATCGGTCGACATACCCAGTGACGCCCTGCCGTCATTACGGTCCGGTATCCGGATGACCATTTCCATTGCCGGTGGCAAGGTTCGCCATGAGGCGCGGTTTTCGCTGATCGGCTCACGCCGGGTCATCGAAGAAATTGCACCGCGCTGTTCAAAGCGGGATATGTCAGCCTATCGCGCGGTCATTCCCAGCGCGTTCAATCCTGAAACAGCTCTAGCCCGCGAGTTGCTCGAAACCGAAATCAAGGCGTTCAAGACCGCGACAAAATCTACGCCTTCGGTTGCAGCCGCAATGGAGAATATCGGCGATGGCAGACGGTTGCTCGTCGCCACGATCTGCGGATCGAGCTGGTATTACGGCAATTCAGGCTGCAACATCACCGTTCATGCCCAACGCCACGATGCCGCCTGGTCGCGTGTTTACGAGACCGAAGGTGTCGCCATGCATATCGATCCGAAGACGCAGTCGCAGGATTGGCCCGATCTGGTGGCGCTGACATTTGATGGCCACATCATCGTCTGGAAATGGATGGATAATACATATCTGCCACCCGCCTTCGAGGAACCTCAGGACAATTGACAGGGGCTGAAGTCCTGACAGTGCGTTGCGCTCACGGCTCTTCCGGCGAAGATGACACAGGCGCGGTTTTTTCGCGGGTGTGCCACGATCCGGCATTGCGTCCGGCGATAAACCAGTAGACCGAGGCGCCCGATATGCCGGCGGCGATCACCATCATCATCAAAGCCTGATCGCTAGCCCTTTCGTCGGTTGCCCAAAAAAGCGTCACCGCCGCAGCGCCAATCACGGCACCGCCGATTGCGTGGGAGACCCAGTCGCGTTTGCCGGCAATTTCCGCAACCATGATGGCTGCCATCGCCGGCAAAAAAGCATAATAGCCTGTAAACAGCGTTCCAACGCCAACGGCAAGCACCATGCCGATCCGGTAGATTGCGTCACTTTCGCTCATTTCGATGCCGGGGGCACCGGCGAGAACGACATTCATGAACAGGCTGGCTGTAAACGAGGCCGCCGCGTAGCCAATCACGATGATTGCAAAGCGGGCAAACAGGGCAAAAAACCGGTTCATTCTTCTGTCAGTCCTTTGGTCAGGCGTATCGCGATTTGCCGGGAAACAGGAAAGGGTGGACACAGCCATAAATATAGCCGCCAAAAAAACCGCCAATCAGGATCGGGATAAAAATTCTAGGCACAAAAAGCTCGCGGATCAACGGTCTGAAATCCAGCAATGAGAGCAGTAACACGGCCTGGATTGCCGTCAATGCACCGGCAATCGCAAATCCGCGTTTCGTCAGATGGGCCGGGCCGGTCAGGCTAAGCCTCAGGGTGACGAGATAACCAGGCCAGGCCGTCGCCCCCGTTATACTCAGGCCGATCATCAGTACCGACCCAACATCTCTCATATGGGCGTAGAAAGGGCCCCATCGGCCGTCATCGGGAAAAATCGTCGGCAGGACCATTACAAACTTGACCATAGCCACACTTGCGGCAACTGCAATCACATAACCGGCCAACAAGCGCGCGATGACGGACAATGCAGCCTTGACCCGGCGCATTTGTCAGGCCCCGTGGCCGGAAATCATCATCGCTTCCAGTTCCAGCCGTTCTGCCTTGCGCAAGCGTTCCGATTCCGATTTCAACTGCCCGCAGGCGGCAAGAATATCGCGGCCACGCGGCGTGCGTATCGGCGAGGCATAACCGGCCGCGTTAATGAAATCGGCAAAGCGCTCAATCGTCTGCCAGTCGGAACACTGATAGGCCGATCCGGGCCATGGATTGAACGGGATCAGATTGATCTTGGCCGGAATGCCCTTTAGCAGCATGACCAGCCGTTTGGCGTCCTCCATACTGTCATTAATGCCCTTCAACATCACATATTCAAAGGTGATGCGCCGCGCATTGGAAAGCACCGGATAGTCGCGGCAGGCCTGAAGCAGTTCGGCGATCGGGTATTTTTTGTTGATCGGGACCAGTTTGTCGCGCAGCTCGTCGGTTGTCGCATGCAGTGAAATCGCCAGCATGACACCGATTTCGCCGCCGGTCCGGTAGATCTCGGGCACGACCCCGGAGGTGGACAGGGTGATGCGCCGCTTCGACAGGGACAATCCTTCGCCGTCCGATGCGACGATCAGGGCCTTTTTCACATTGTCGAAATTGTAAAGCGGTTCGCCCATACCCATCATGACGATGTTGGAGACTTTTCGGCCTTCGGCTGGAACGATAGCGCCATCGGGCGTATCGCGATCTGGAAAATCACCAAGCCGGTCGCGTGCGACCAGCAGCTGAGCGAGGATTTCATCGGCCTCAAGGTTGCGGACCAGCTTCTGGGTGCCGGTATGGCAAAATGAGCAGGTAAGCGTGCAGCCGACCTGCGACGACACACACAGCGTGCCACGGCCATCTTCGGGAATATAGACTGTCTCGACATCCACCGGTTTGCCGGCGCCACGGGAGGCAAATCGCAACAGCCATTTGCGGGTACCGTCTTTGGATATTTGTTCTTCGACAATTTCAGGCCGGGCGATATCAAAGCGGTCAGCCAGTTTTTGCTGCAGCTCCTTTGATATATTGCGCATGGCATCGAAATCCGATGCGCCTCGAACGTAAAGCCAGTGCCAAAGCTGCGATACGCGCATGCGATGCTGCCGTTCCGGCACGCCGGCCTCAGCCAGCGCCTGGCCCAGCTCCTCACGCGACAGACCGACAAGCGAACGCTTTGGCGCTTGCCGGGTTCCACCGGTTTGCATTTTATGCGTCAAATCGAGCGTTACAGACACACGCTAATCCCTGTTAAAGTCAATTGCTGGCGGAGCTGATAGCATAAGAGTGCGTCTCCGTCATGCATGTGCCTGATTGACATCCCGGCACTGGTTCCCGATGACTGATCCCGCTTCATTAAGAGTATTCGGGATCATGACAGGTTTCTTTTTCGACGAGCATTGTTTTTGGCATTTTGGCGGCAATTATGCTTCCGTGTTTCCGGTGGGCGGTCTGGTCCAACCACCGGCGGCGGGCGGATTGCCCGAAAACCCCGAAACCAAGCGCCGGCTGAAGAATTTGATCGATGTCACCGGACTGGCGCGTGAACTCGATTGCCGCTCTGCCGAGCCGGCGGCACGCGAGGATATTCTGAAGATCCATCCAGCGTCTTACATCGATGAATTCAAACAGCTGAGCGACCTTGGCGGCGGTGAACTGGGTCTGCGCGCGCCCTTCGGTCCCGGCGGATACGAGATTGCCGCCCTGTCCGCCGGCCTGGCTATTGAAGCGCTAAGATCGGTGATCACAGGCAGGAGCGACAATGCCTATGCGTTAAGCCGCCCGCCCGGCCATCACTGCCTGCCGGACACGCCAATGGGGTTTTGTCTGCTGGCCAATATCGCCATCGCCATCGAGGCCGCCAAAGTAACCGAACCCGATCTGCGCATTGCGGTGATCGACTGGGATGTCCATCACGGAAACGGCACCGAGGCGATTTTCCTTGACCGATCCGATGTGCTGACCATCTCGCTGCATCAGGAAAACTGTTTTCCCTTTGATTCAGGCGCAGCCGGGCAACGCGGTAGCGGCGCAGGTGAAGGGTTTAATGTCAATATTCCACTTCCGCCCGGCAGCGGCCACAAAACCTATCTTGCTGCCATGGAACAGATCGTTTTGCCTGCACTTAACCGATTCAGGCCGGATGTGATCATCGTCGCTTGCGGCTTTGATGCGGCGGGCACCGATCCCCTGGCCCGGATGCTGTGTTCGGCAACCACATTCGGCCAGATGACGGCCATGACAATGGAAGCTGCGGCCCACCTTTGCGCCGGCAGGCTTGTCCTGGTGCATGAGGGCGGATATTCGGAGGCCTATGTGCCGTTTTGCGGCCACCTTGTGCTTGAGGTGATGTCGGGAACGGCAAATCGCATCGAGGATCCAATGTATGAACGCGTCATGGCCCAGCAGCCGACAATAAGGCTGCAGGGATTTCAGGACCAGTGGATCGGCGATCTGGCGCTGGAACTCGGCCTCAGACAGTAATATTGACCTATTTGCAGCTCTTGATCGAATCCAATGCCGCAGTGATACCGCTAAGCGAGAACATGTAGCTCGTATTGTTGCCACGGCCCGATGTGGCGGCAACCTTCATTTCGGAACCAGCCTTCATCGCAGCGACAAGTTTGGGCTCCTCGGCGGCATTTTCAAGCCAGGCCAACTTGCCTTTGGTAAACATCTTGAACGGCGTGCCATCGACCGTGATGGTCACTTTCGATTTGTCCTGCAGATTATAAGACGAGATAAATTGCGGCTCGAAAGCCACATTCTGCCCCGGTTTCTGGCTGACGGAAAAATAAATATCGCCATGATCGAGGTTTGACGGTTCCTTTGAGGATGGCACCGAGAGGACGTAGCAAACCTTGCCGGCTGTTGCGTTATAGCTGTAGGTCGCCCAGTCCTTGTGCTGCGACATGCGCTTGGCCGATTGTGCCAGCGCCGGTGTCCCCGCCAGAGCAAGGGTCATGAGAGTGGTGATCAGTATTCGCATGGTCGTAACCGGTTTCCCTGTCATTCGCATCGATGAGAGTGGACCGCCCGCAGGTTGGGTCCGGTTATCTTCAGTTTGAATTAATTTGGGTTACCAAACGGTGAAGGAATAGCATTTTCCTTTCTCCCTAGTCTCCCCATCATGCCGCACACCGGCATGTTGCCGTGTCTGACCATTAACAGCACGAAAACGGCAATACTTTGTCATAAACGGTGAGTTGTTTGTCCCGGGCGCATACAACTTTTACGCTATCGACCGGTCTGAAAACCGAAATCACCTGATGGAAAGGGCAATATTGGCTGTCCGATGCGGTCAGCTGTCCTGCTCATTGTCCTCAAGCGCCGTGCGGGCGGCCGAGCGGTGCGCCGGTGTAATATGAGACCGGATAGCTGACAGGGCCGCTGTCAGCACAGCAACATCATCGGCAAAGCCAAATCCGAGCAGAAAGTCCGGTATTGAATCAAGCGGCAGCACGAAATAGGCGAGTGCTGCCAGCAGCACGCCGCGCACTTTGGCCGGTGTTTTGGGATCGAGCGCGCAGAAATAGCCGGCAATCACCTCATCCATGAACGGAACCTGGCGGGCGGCACGCTTAGCCGTGCGCCACAATTTGGCACGCACGCGCTCCTCGCGCCGGGTCTGCTCCTGACTGTCCACCGGCGCCAGAATTTCTCCGATCTTGACATCGTCCATGGTTAAAAACCCCATTATTATCTGTAATGGATATGGGGATTGAACAATCTTCGTGCAAATGTCGATAGACCGAACAGATGCCGGCCCGCGATATTCTCACCACGGCCTAACCGGCAAATTCATTCATCTTGCCGGCCAGTTTGATGTCCAGCACAGTCACACCACCGCAATCATGCGTCGAAAGCCTGACATCGACCCGATTGTAAACATTGAACCATTCGGGATGGTGATCCATCTTCTCAGCAACCATCGCGACACGGGCCATGAAGGCGAACGCCGCATTGAAATTCTTGAATTTGAATGATTTTCGAATACCGCTACCATCATCATCCAGCACCCAGCCTTCAAGGTCAGAAAGTGCCTTTGAGATTTCAGTATCTGAGAGTTTATCCCGGTTCATGACAGTGCTTCCCATTGTCTGCGTCGTGCCGGCAGGATAGGGGGTTTGTTATGGATACAAAACCGCAAACGTCAGTTCTGTTCGTCTGCCTCGGCAATATCTGCCGCTCACCGCTGGCAGAGGGTGTATTTCGCCATGTCGTGGCCGGGGCCGGGCTTGAACAAAAATTTGTCATTGATTCCGCGGGAACCGGTGCCTGGCACGAGGGCGCGCAGCCGGATCCGCGGTCGATGGCCGTGGCAGCAAAAAACGGTATCGATTTAAGCGGTCAGCGGGCACGCAAGATCAGGCCGGACGATTTTTCCCGGTTCACGCATATTTTCGGCATGGACCGCTCGAATGTCACCGACCTGGAAACAATGGCACCAGCCGGTGCGATAGGGGCTGTCCATCTGTTTTTGGATTTTGCCACCGGCAGCACCGCCGACATACCCGATCCCTATTATGGCGGGGCGGACGGATTTGATGCCGTCTACCGGACGATTTGGGCGGCCTCGCAATCGCTTGTCCGAAAATTGGCCTGAGGCGAGGCCACCGGTGCCATCAATGCCCAGCTTTCCTCGATGATGTAGGGCCCGCCGCCAATCGAACTGCGTGCCGACATCATGACAAAGCGGGACACGGAAAACGGCGGGGTTTTGAAATTTCCCCGCGCGGACAACCATGCCGCCACCTCGACTGCTGCAACATCGCGCAACCTGGCAAGTGTGACATGCGGAGAATATTTCCGTGGATCGGCAGACAGGCCAAGACGCTGGCTTGTCCGTTCAATATCGCCCTGAAGCGCCGTCAGGTCGGGCGATGCCGCGATCCCGGCCCACAGCGTGTGCGGTTTTTTCGATCCGAAAACGCCGGTTCCAGCCAGTTGCAACTGAAAGGATGGCCGGTGGATACGGTCAAGGGCAGACGCGATCTCATCGGCAGCATGGCCGTCAATATCACCGAAAAACCGCAATGTGAGATGATAGTTTTCCGTATCGATCCAGCGAGCGCCGGGCAGACCACCGCGCAAAAGTGAAAGCGACAGGGTGGCGTCGTAGGGAATTTCGAGTGCTAGAAACAAACGCGGCATAGTCATCTCCCCCGAATCGATCTCCAGAAACTTGAGCGAATCATTGATTTGGCCCGACAGCAAGACAAAACCACACCAATTTTCCTAGTGGTCTGTTCGAAACGCTTGCATCCGGTTACCGCAACGCCATTAGCAAGCGTTTCGAACAGACCACTAGCGCGACAATTGTTCAAGCATTCCAATTATTTGCGGCAGAATTCCGGCAACCATCACAGTAACGCCATCGACGTTCGGATGCATGCCATCGGCCAAAAGCTTGTCTTTTTGCGTCGTCACGCCATCAAGGAAAAAGGGGTAGAGTGTTAATTCATGCTTGTCGGCAAGATCCCGATAAATCGGATTGAAAGCCGCTTCATAGTCCGGTCCCATATTAGGCGGCGCCAGGATGCCGGCAAGCAGAATGGCGATGCCCCGCTTCTTGAGCGACAATATCATCGCATCAAGGTTTTGCCGGGTAATCTCGGGCGAAATTCCTCTAAGCGCATCATTTGCGCCAAGTTCCAGGATGACAAGATCGGTCCCGTCGGGCACCGACCAGTCAAGCCGCGCCAGACCGCCGGTAGAAGTATCTCCCGATACACCGGCATTTGCGACAGCAACATCAAAGCCATTTTCCGTCAAAACGGCCTGAAGCCGGTCGGTAAAGCCATCACCCGGCCCAAGCTGGTATCCTGCCATCAGGCTGTCGCCAAAACCGACGATACGAACCGGGTCAGCGCGCGCCGGCAAGGCCGAACCCATCAAAAAAGCCGCCATTAACAGGACAGTCATCCATGTTTGCGAGTATCGCTCATGCCAATCCGGATTGAAAACCATTACACAGTCACCATATCTGCTTGAATGTCCGCCGGCGAGGCATGGTTGGACATGTTTAATATAGGACGAAAATTCCGTGACAACACCCGTAATCCAGCTTTGCGATGTTTCGCTGACACTTGGCGAAGGCGCATCTTCGGTGCATGTGCTCAAAAATATTTCGCTTGACCTTTTGCGTGGTGAAAGCGCCGGCATTGTCGGCCCATCCGGGTCGGGCAAGTCAACACTATTGATGGTGATCGCCGGACTTGAGACCGTTGATGCAGGCACAGTCGCGGTAGACGGTGTCATGCTGACCGGCAGAAATGAGGATGAGATTGCCGCATTCAGGGGCAAAACGGTCGGGATCGTGTTCCAGTCGTTCCACCTGATACCGAATATGACGGCTTTGGAAAATGTGGCGGTACCGCTTGAGCTTGCCGGTCATGACGACCCGTTTGGTGCAGCTGAAGCCGAGCTTGAAGCGGTTGGCCTGGCCCAACGCCTTACCCACTATCCCGGCGAATTGTCGGGCGGAGAACAACAACGCGTCGCCATTGCACGCGCGCTCGCACCGCAGCCGGCAATCCTGATCGCGGATGAGCCGACCGGCAATCTCGATCAGGCGACCGGCCAGCAGATAACCGACCTGCTGTTTACCAAGGCCAGGGAACGACAGACCACGCTGGTTCTGGTCACGCACGACAATTCGCTGGCCGAACGCTGCGACAGGCGTGTCGCCATGCGCTCCGGCCGCATTGAAACCGTGTCCGAGGCGGTGCCTGTATGAGCGGGCAATCCGGTTCGATGACCGGTTTTAAGCTGGCGTTGCGATTTTCCCTTCGTGAGATGCGTGGCGGCCTTTCCGGGTTTTTAATTTTTCTTGCCTGTATCGCACTCGGGGTTGGCGCGATTGGCGGCGTCAACTCGGTCGCACGCGCCATCACCGAGGGCGTTGCCAGCGAAGGCCAGTCGCTGCTGGGTGGCGATATGCGCTTTGAGCTGGTGCAGCGCGAAGCAAGCGCCGGCGAACTTGAATTTCTGCGCAGCAAGGGTGCGTTGGCCGTCAATGCCGGCATGCGCTCAATGGCCCGTCTTGATGATGGGTCCGACCAAAGCCTTGTCGAGCTTAAGGCTGTCGACGGCTCCTATCCGCTCTATGGCAAATTTCTTGTTGAACCGGCCATGCCGCTGGCAGAGCTTTTCTCCGCCCGCGACAATGTTTTTGGTGCCGCTGCTGCGCCCATCCTGTTTGACCGGTTGAATGTTGCAATCGGCGATACAATCCGCCTCGGCAACATCCAATTTCAGCTCCGGTCGAAAATTGTTTCCGAACCCGATCTGGTGTCCGACGGATTTGGCTTTGCGCCGCGGCTGATGGTGTCGCTTGAAGGGTTGCGGGCCTCCGGCCTGATCCAGCCCGGCAGCCTGGTCTCGCACCGCTACCGGCTAAAACTCGCCGAGAGCGGTGGAAACGCGGCCATTGATGCGATCAAAGCAGAAGCCAACGAACAATTTCCGCAGGCCGGCTGGAGCATCCGCACCCGTTCGTCGGCAGCCCCGGCGCTTGCCGCCAATATTGATCGGTTTTCCCAATTTCTGACGCTTGTCGGACTGACGGTTCTGGTTGTCGGCGGTGTCGGTGTTGCCAATGCGGTTCGCGCCTATCTGGATTCAAAGCGCGGTGTCATCGCCACGTTCAAATGCCTGGGCGCGTCGGGCAATCTGGTGTTTTCCATCTATATGGTTCAGATCCTGCTGATTGCCGGGCTCGGCATCGTCGCAGGATTGTTAATTGCCGTACTCATGCCGCTGGTTGCAGGCGTATTCCTGTCTACCATGCTGCCGCTGCCGGCCTCGGTCGGTATTTACCCTGACGCGCTGGTGCTTGCCGCACTGTTCGGCGTTCTTGTGACCCTGGCTTTCGCCCTGTTGCCGCTTGGCCGGGCCCGCGATGTTCCGGCAACGGCGTTGTTTCGCGAGATGGGATTTGAGGGCCGTGGCCTTCCGCGCATGGTCTATGTGGCCGCCACCTTGATAATCACGCTGATTCTGGCAGCGCTTGCCATTTTCATCTCCTATCAAAAGACAATCGCGGTGATCTTTATCGGCGCGGTAGCGTTTTCGTTCCTGGTCTTGCGTCTGGTCTCCCAGCTTGTACAGGATATTGCCCGGCGGATGCCGCGTGTGCGGTCAACGGCGCTGCGTCTGGCAATCGGCAATATTCACCGCCCCGGCGCATTGACGCCATCGGTGGTTCTGGCGTTGGGCCTTGGCTTGACGTTGCTTGCGACGCTGGCGCTGATCGACGGCAATCTGAGGCGTCAGATTTCCGATAATATCCCGGAAATCGCGCCGAATTTCTTTTTCGTCGATATTCAAAATACCGAGGTTGAGGAATTTGCCGCGCTATTGGGCGCAGAAGCACCGGAAGGCAAGGTCGTACGGGTGCCGATGTTGCGCGGCCGGGTGGTCGCGCTGAACGGCACGGATGTCAACAAAATGGAAATCCCCGTCGAAGGCGGCTGGGTGCTGCGGGGCGATCGCGGCATTACCTATGCGAAGAACATTCCTGAAAATTCCACACTTGCGGCAGGCAAATGGTGGCCCGAAAATTATACCGGCAAGCCGCTGGTAAGCTTTTCGGCCGAAGAGGCCGGTGAACTGGACCTATCAATCGGTGACACCGTTACGGTCAATATACTCGGGCGCAACATTACCGCAGAGATAGCCAATCTCCGCGCCGTGCAATGGGAAACGCTTGGCATTAATTTCGTCATGGTTTTTTCTCCCAACACGCTTGCCGGCGCGCCGCATTCATGGCTGGCAACACTTTCCGATCCCGATGCCGGTGTTAAGCAGGAAGCAAAGGTGCTGAATGCGGTGACCAGAGCATTTCCGGCGGTGACCTCCGTCAGGGTCAAGGATGCGCTTGATGTGGTCAACCGGATCAGCAGCCAGCTTGCAACGGCCATCGGAGCAGCGGCAGCGGTAGCGCTGATCGCCTCGGTTCTGGTGCTGTCGGGCGCGCTTGCCGTTGGAAACCGGGCACGGGTTCACGACGCTGTTGTCCTGAAAACACTGGGCGCCACCCGAAAAACACTGATCCTGGCGTTTTCACTGGAATATCTGCTGATCGGCTTTGCAACGGCCATCTTTGCGCTGGCCGCCGGCGGAATTGCCGCCTGGTTCGTCGTCTCGCGCATCATGACGCTGCCATCAACCTTTTTGCCCGAGGTGGCGGCCGCAACCATTGTCGCGGCACTGGTGCTGACCATCGGGTTTGGCTTGCTCGGCACATGGCGAGTGCTTGGCCACAAGGCAGCACCGGTGCTGAGAAATCTGTAAACCTCCGGATTTCGTTAACCATAGTGGTGCAAGCGCGTGTTTCCGGCAGCCAGGATGCCAAAATCCGGCGAATTCTATAGCTTGGGGCCTTGTCCTTGCCGCAAAGAAAGCACATATTCAGCGAGAGGCATGCTGGAGTCCCGCCAGCGGCGCCGATAGTCGTGGGAAAATACATGACTGGTCAATAGATGGCTCGACACCCGACGGGACTGGAGTGACAAGAGGATAGAAATGGCTGATCTTCGTAACTATCAAGCACAGGCCGCCAGGGCAGGAACCCGTGGCGACGCCTCCATCGACGAGGGCCTGCGCGCTTATATGATCAGGGTTTACAACCTGATGGCGCTGGGGCTGGCAATTACCGGCGTGGCTGCGCTCGGTATGGCATTTCTGGCAACGACCGGCGACCCAACCACTGCGGTCGCACAACTGCCGAACGGCAAGATGCTGACATCAATCGGCGCGCTGATTTACGGTTCGCCCTTGCGCTGGGTAATCATGCTTGCACCGCTCGGTTTTGTCTTTTTCCTGAGTTTCCGCATCCATAAGATGAGCGTTTCGGCGGCCCAAACGACATTCTGGGTCTACGCCGCGCTGGTCGGAGTCTCACTGTCGTCGATATTCCTCGTCTACACACCGGAAAGCGTCGTGCAGACCTTCTTTATCACAGCCGCATCATTTGGCGCGCTGTCGCTGTGGGGCTATACGACCAAGCGCGATCTGACTGGAATGGGCTCGTTTTTGTTCATGGGGCTGATCGGCATAATCATTGCAATGGTGGTCAACATCTTCCTGCAATCGTCAGCGCTACAGTTTGCCATCTCGGGCATCGGCGTTTTGGCGTTCGCAGGCTTGACGGCCTACGACACGCAGAAGATCAAGGAAATGTACTATGAGGGCGATGGCGCCGCTGTCATGGGCCGCAAGGCTATTATGGGCGCGCTCAGGCTCTATCTCGACTTTATCAACCTGTTCCTGTTCCTGTTGCAGTTTCTGGGCAACCGCGAATAGCACCGGATAAATTTCTTCCTAAATAAAAAGGGCGGCCTTTGCGGGCCGCCCTTTTCATTTGAAGCGTGTTTTATTGGCGTGCTCTACCAGAGCGAATAACGCAGGCCGACCCGAACTTCGTGTTGACTGAACCCGTCATCGGTTGCCTGAATTCCGGTAGCCCCGGCAGCCGCACTCGCCGCATCGAAGTTGAACATGTCTCCGCCAGCAATGTTTTTGTATCTGTAGCCGACGTCAACCTTGAGGTTTTTGCTAACATTGTAGGCCAGGCCTGCCATGAGGGCATAGGTAAAGCGCCAACTGGCCTCTCCGTTGTGACTGTTTATCACAGGCGCAGGAACAGCCGGACAGCCCGGACCCACACAGGTCTGGAGGCTTGCTACATCGTTCCAACGCACACGGCTCATACCGGCACCGGCACCAACATAAGGAGTAAACCCGGCATAGGTTCCAAGATCTCCGTAGACATTGGCTAAAACCGAGTAAGTTGTTGCAGTTGATGCGATACCAACACCGCAAACGTCACCGACCGCACCGCCCGCACAGGGGGCTGCCACGGCAGCGATGCTGGCAAAATCATTTTCCTGACCGTCAAATGTTGCGTCTGCACGTAGCCATCTGTTGAATTGGTAACCAGCTCCAACACCCCAGGTATAGTTGTCGTCAAAAGCAGAAATGCTAGTCGCGGCCGGTGTGTAGACCCCAGCATTGAACATACGGTAGCTGATCGGGCCTTCCGCTTCAGTGCCAAACGTGTAGCCGATGTCTCCGCGCAAATACCAGCCATTGCCGACCTCGACGGGAACAAATTCCGGCGCCTTGTCGACAATGATCGGCGGATCGTAATCGGCTGCAAGCGCAGACGCTAAAGGTGTAAATACTACGGCCATGGCGCTAGCCAGCAATAGTCGGGAAGTTTTGCTCATCTTGTCTGCTCCGGGATATCGTGATCTCCCACCTTGGTGCAGGCTGATCACTGTTTCTCGGGCCCGACTATTTACTATAGTGGTTAAGTCACCGTTAAGCATGTTTTGACAAATCGCCGCTTGGCAAAACTCTGCACAAAAAGAGCGATAGGTGGAGGCTTCCAAATAGAAAACGCCCGGACTAGCCGGGCGTTTTCATGCTGTATCGCTGACAGGTCTATTTATAGACCGGCGGCGGATAGCTGACTACCTTGGGCGGCGGTGCGCACCGTGTATTATTACCGAGGTTCCACCGAAGGCCGGCGCGGGCCTCGTGAACATTCAGACCGTCGTCGAAACCGGGCCCGGCGACTGGCGCATATTCAAACATCCGCCCACCGTGGACGCGAGTATATCGGTAGCCGAGATCCATCTCCAAATTGTCGGTCAGACAGTAGGACGCACCAGCCATCAGCGCCCAGGCAAACCGGAATTCACTGGCACCTTTATGAACCGTTGTCACGCCACCTATGGTGTTGTTCAGATTATGCCATTTCATATAGGCACCACCGATACCCGCACCGACATAGGGCGTGATACCGTGATAGGTGCCAAGATCAACATAGGCGTTGGCAAGGATTAAAAGGGCATGATAGGCTGATGTATCCGTCGACATACAAGGTGCCGGGGGAACGCCACAAGTTCCAGTCGTCATACCATTGAAATCGGCCTTGGCCCAGTAATCCAAAGTCAGATCAGTACGCAGATAGTTGGTGATTTGATAACCGACACCAGCGCCAACCGACCAGCCTTCATCCAGTTCAGCCTTTGTAAACGATGCCGTGCCCGCAGGCGGCCCATATGTGATATAATGCGTGGAGCGCAGGCTTGCCCAGTGATAGTCGACATCGCCGCGAAGATACCATCCGCCATAATCATGCTCCGGCTCCTCGTACACAACGGGCGGCGGCGGCGGAACATAAGGATCGGCGGCCAGAGCTGCTACAGACGTACTTGCCAGCAACGCCAAACTCGCCACAACGGGACGTGCGGTTTCAAACATATTAGTTACCCTCAGTCTACGCGCCGCGGCCGCTTGCCACGACATGTGTGAACTTGAGGATGGATAATGAACTGCAAAGGTTAAATCGAACTTAACTGTGTTTTTTCACCATGCCGGTTAACCACGCGTAGGAGCGTGACAATATACCCACCTGATGCAGCACGCTTAACACACCGGAAATTCATGCGGCTCTCAGCGCATCCAAAGCATCACCTGGAGATACCGGTTTGGCGAACACAGATCAGCTCCGGCCTTGGGACCGGGCTTGGTTCAGCGTTGGGGCAGACTTGAAATTTCAGCAGGGGCTAGAGCAGTTTTAACCCATTCGGAGTCAAAACTGCTCTAATGAGCCTGTGAGCCGGAAGAAATCGCGCCGACAATATCGTCAACCACCGTCCTGACGAGCGCTGCATCATCACCTTCTGCCATGACCCGGATCAGGGGCTCGGTCCCCGATGGCCGAATCAGCAGCCGGCCAGTGTCGCCGAGTTGGGTTTCGGCCTCGGCGATTGCCTCCTTGACCGAAGAGTTTTCCAGCGGCGCTCCGCCGTTGATGCGGACATTTTTAAGCAATTGCGGTACCGGCTCGAATTTGCGGCACACCTCGCTGGCAGGCTTGTCGGCACGCCTGACGCAGGCCAGCACCTGTAGTGCCGCCACCAAGCCATCTCCGGTGGTGGAAAAATCGGACATAACGATGTGGCCGGATTGTTCACCACCCAGATTGAAGCCGTGTGAACGCATATGCTCGACGACGTAACGATCGCCGACCCGTGTCCGGTAGAGTTTCAGCCCGGATGCTTGCAGATGGCGCTCAAGCCCAAGATTGGACATTACCGTCGCAACCACGCCATCGCCGATAAGACGACCGTGGTTCTGCCATGCATCGGCAATAAGGGCCATGATCTGATCGCCGTCGATCACCGAACCGGTTTCATCGACAATCACCATCCGGTCAGCATCGCCATCAAGCGCAATGCCCACATCGGCGCGAACCTCACGCACCTTCTTGCGCAGCGAATTTACATTGGTGGAACCGCAGTCGCGATTGATGTTGGTGCCATTCGGGTTCACATGCAATGCCACGACATCCGCACCGAGCTCCCAAAGGGCGGCCGGAGCCACCTTGTAGGCAGCGCCATTGGCGCAATCAATCGCAATGCGCATGCCTGACAGTGATATCGAGCCCGGCAGGGTTCGCTTGGCAAATTCGATATAGCGGTCATGTACACCATCGACGCGCTTTGCCCGGCCGATTTCCTCCGGACCTGCCATCATCGAATCTAGATCCTGCGAAAGCAGCGCTTCGATGTTTGCTTCCAGATCATCGGACAGTTTATAGCCATCCGGCCCGAACAGCTTGATGCCATTGTCATGATACTGATTATGGGAAGCCGATATCATCACGCCGATATCAGCCCTGAGCGAACGCACCAGCATTGCGACTGCAGGTGTCGGCATCGGACCAAGCAGAAACACATCCATACCTGCCGCACAGAATCCGGCGACCAGCGCATTTTCAATCATATATCCGGAAAGACGGGTGTCTTTGCCTATCACGACGCGATGACGGTGTGTGCCGCGCTGGAATGTCACCCCCGCCGCCATGCCGACGCGCATTGCAATCTGCGCCGTCATCGGGTGGGAATTAGCCAGACCGCGAACGCCGTCGGTTCCGAAATACTTCCTGCTCATTACTGTGACTAACCCGTGTTTTTTGAACCGTTGGCATGTGCCATAAATATCAAAAACGCTTCAATCAATTTATGTTTGCGTCTGAAACATCAGATCGTAGCGCCAATACAACGACATCGCCGGTCAGGATAACATAAAGACATTAACGCCAGGTCGATCTTATCGGATTTGCAAAAAAACGCCGCAATCAACTCATTGCGGCGTTTTTGGAAAACATGAATCAAGGATATGTGGGATGGAAAAATCAACCCTGCGGTTGCGGCTCCATGCCTGAATCAGGTTCATCACCCTTTTTCTTGCCTTTTACACCGGCCGAACCGGCTTTGGGAACGGCAGTACCACGCGGAGATGGCGTATCGTCGCCCTGGTCGCGCGATGGCTTCTCACCAGCCAGCAACTGTTTTATTTCGTCGCCCGACAAAGTCTCGTATTCGAGAAGACCCTCGGCAAGTACAATCCAGTCCTTCTTTTTCTTGGTCAGGATTTTACGTGCCGTATCATAGGCCTCGTCGATCAGCCGGCGCACTTCGGCATCGATAATCTGCGCGGTTTCCTCCGACACGTTCTTTTGCTGGGCAACTGAATGGCCAAGAAACACTTCCTGCTGATTTTCACCATAGGCAACCTGACCGAGTTTATCGGAATAACCCCACTGCGTGACCATGGCGCGGGCCAGTTTGGTGGCCTGTTCGATATCGGATGATGCGCCTGACGTAATATTGTCCTTGCCGAATTTGATCTCTTCGGCGACACGGCCACCCATCATGATCGCCAGCCTCGAGATCATATATTTGTAGCTCATCGAGTAGCGATCACCTTCCGGCAATTGCATCACCATGCCCAAAGCGCGTCCGCGCGGTATGATCGTTGCCTTGTGCAGCGGATCGGCCGACGGAACGTTCAAAGCAAGAATGGCATGCCCGGATTCGTGATATGCCGTCAGTTCCTTTTCTTCCTGCGTCATCGCAGTCGAACGGCGCTCCGCGCCCATCATCACCTTGTCCTTGGCATCTTCGAATTCCGCCATGGTGACCAGACGCTTGTTGCGCCGCGCCGCCATCAGCGCAGCCTCATTGACCAGATTGGCCAGATCGGCACCGGAGAAACCCGGTGTGCCGCGCGCAATCACTCTCAGATCGACATTCGGTGCCAGCGGCACATTGCGAACATGCACTTTAAGGATCTTTTCGCGCCCGATAATATCCGGATTGGGCACCACCACCTGCCGGTCGAAACGGCCTGGCCGCATCAAAGCAGGATCCAGCACGTCCGGACGGTTTGTGGCCGCAATCAGGATGATGCTCTCATTGGCTTCAAACCCGTCCATCTCGACGAGAAGCTGATTGAGCGTCTGTTCGCGCTCGTCATTGCCGCCGCCAAGACCAGCGCCACGATGACGGCCAACAGCGTCAATTTCGTCGATGAAGATGATGCAGGGCGCGTTCTTCTTGGCCTGTTCGAACATATCGCGGACACGGCTGGCACCGACACCGACAAACATTTCGACAAAATCGGAGCCGGAAATCGTGAAGAAAGGCACATCCGCCTCGCCGGCGACGGAACGCGCCAGCAACGTTTTACCGGTACCGGGAGGTCCGACAAGCAACACGCCACGCGGTATTTTGCCGCCAAGCCGCTGGAACTTCTGCGGGTCACGCAAAAACTCGACGATTTCCTCAAGATCCTGCTTGGCCTCGTCAACACCGGCGACATCCTGGAACGTGATACGGCCATGCGCCTCAGTCAGAAGCTTGGCCTTCGACTTGCCAAATCCCATCGCGCGACCGGAGCCGGATTGCATCTGGCGCATGAAAAATATCCACACACCGAGGATGAGGATCATCGGCAGCCAGGAGATCAGATAACCGAATATCGAATTGGAACCATCGCTCTCCGGTTTGGCATTGATGGTCACACCGCGTTGTTCGAGCCGCTCGACGAGGGAATCATCACCCGGCGAATAGGTCTGAAACCCGGTCGAACTGTCGACATAGTTGCCCGTAATGCGGTCACCGGCAATCGTCACAGACTTGACGCGCCCATTGTCGAGTTCCTGCAAAAATGCCGAATAGGCAATATCCTGGGTGGAACCTCTTTGCTGCGGCGACTGGAACAGGTTAAACAGCGCAATCAGCAACACGCCAATTATTGCCCAAAGGGCCAGATTTCTGTAGTTCGAGTTCATCAGATATCCCGTGGGCAAAGCAAGAATGACTTGCGATTTCGATAATGCTTACATCCCAAGATAGGTACCAAACCGAAGGATGCCAACCTTGTCTCATCTATTACGTTAATGACGGTTTGGCTTGTCCTCTCACCGGTGGCAATGGAAAGCAAGCCCGTCCGAGCAATTTTGCCGTTGCATTTGCTAATATCAGGTCAAATTCAGGCAAAAAATGGTCAAATGGAGCAAGAATTCGCCTAATTTGCGGGTTTTCGCGGAAATACCGGGCAGATTTGACCATGCCGCTGTCCAGCACGGGCTCTCCGGCCAGCGCGTTGCGCATCAGTTCGCGCGGTGCAGGACCGTCCGCGACAGCCAGTGCCTGCTCCCCAGATGCCTGCTCCTCAATCGTCATTGCCCGGAGCCGCCATCCCGCTTCAACCGCATGCCTGTCCAATCGATACCGCCCATCGAAGATACCATCATCCACCCGCAGCCGATGACCACGGCGGCGTTCCCGGTAAAGATAGGCCGCATCGCGCTTTTGCACGGCAACCGTACCGGAAAGACAGGTTCGGCCCGCAGCCAGCCGCTCCAGATGCTTTGATACATCATCGCGGCTTGCCAAATGCGCCCGCCCGCCACAACAGGCCAGCAGCACCCGCCACGCCTCAAGGCCCGCATCATCGGCAATGAGAAAGGCCGCGTCGAGCTTCACCAGCCCAGGCGCTGCCAGCTTGGCGGCATTGCCGATCAACCCGGCCGCCGCCGCGTTGGCTTTCATCCGCTCAACAGCTTTCTTCCGTGCCGTTTCGATGAGCGCATACCTGTCCTTGCCGTCGCCAAGCGCTTGTCTGGCGCGCACACGCTCATAGGCCGGATCAATATTGGACGGATCGTCGATCCACGTCACATTTTCGTACTTCAGTGACCGGCGTAACGCGTCGCGGTCCTCAGCCAAAAAAGGCCGGATGATCCAGACGGACCCGTCAAAAAGCGTTGCCCTCGCCATACCGGCAAGGCCGCGGCCTTCACTTCGGGCCGAGCGCATGAAAACGGTCTCGGCCTGATCATCGGCCGTGTGCCCGGTCAGAACAATATCGGTTCCGGCTTCGCGAGCCGCGTCTGCCAGCAATTTATAGCGGGCCTTGCGCGCCGCGTCGGCAACTCCCGAGCCGGGCTTTTGGCCAGACCAGCGCCGCGTTAGATGGTCGATGCCGGCACGGCGGCAAAATGCTTCTACAAGCTTTGCTTCATTTGCCGAACCGGCCCGTAATCCGTGATCGACCGTGACCGCGACAAGCCGCAATTGCGGCTGTGCCCGGTCGGCCCAGCGTTTGAACGCCAGCAACAGCGCGGTCGAATCGCTGCCGCCGGATAAAGCCACAACAACACTTGTGCGGCCGTTCAGGTCGATCCAGCCAAATGCGTCCTCGGGATCAAGCGTCCAGGCTTTGGTCAAAACTACCCTACTAACAACCGGCGATAGCCTGTTCCTGCAACACCCGGCCCTTGAGCAGATCGGATGCGGAAGGGTAGCGCACGCTAATCTCCTTGAATGTTGCGCAGGCAACCTCGCGCTGGCCTAAGGCCGCCAGCGACATGCCGAGCTTCAACAGCGTATCGGGCGCCTTGCGCGCACGCGGAAAATCGCGGTTTGCCGCCAGAAATACCTCGGCAGCTTCCGCCGGACGCTGTTGCGACAGGATTGCCTCGCCAAGCCAGTAATGCGCGTCAGCACTGCGCTCATCATCGGGAAACCGGTCGATATGCTGGCGAAATCCGGCTTCCGCAGTGCGATAATCTCCAGACAGGATAAATTCGTAGGAATTGGAATAAAGCTCTTCGGGATCGCTGGTCGATGGCAGTGAGGCAACGATAGTTTCATCTGGGGTTTTGTCCGGCGTTCCATTGGCTACAACCGATGTCGAACCGGCCCGCAAATCCATCGGCTGATCAAGTGTTGCCCCCTTGATGGCGCCATCTGACCCGATGACAATTTCACCAAGCTGCCTGGGTGGAGCACCGGTATTGCCGGCGTCATTCGCGTTGTCAGCCAGGTTGCGTTTTTCTGCCGGCGCCTCGCTTTTACGCTCCGGATCAGCCGGCCGGTCTGCATCCTCCAATTGCTGGAACCGGAAATCATTATCCTCCTGCATGCGGCGGACTTGTTCCTGCATTTGAAGCAGCAGAAAATTCAGTTCCTCAATCCGGCCGGTTAATTGGCGAACCTGTTCTTCCAGCTGAATCACGCGCAAGTCTGAAGCCTGGGCCAGAATGATATTCGCGTGGTTGCCGCCGGCCGAATGCCAGCCGCGGTCAAGCCCGGCGGCATCGCTTGAACCCGTAGCGGGAAATTGAAAAACCATCGCAGCCATGGCGGCGAAAATGAATGTCTTCATGCACCTGTCCTGTATGCCGTTGAGCACATCTTGTTACCAGTGATACGATTCCAGTATTTGCATACCACTTTACGGTACCCTCATTGGCAAATGTTGGAATCATAAGAGCTACTAGAGCACATCAGGCCAGACAAGTTCGGCCAAACTTTGATTTCTGTCACAAATGTTTTGAAGACCAGAGCGGTTTTCGCTCCGGTCAGCTGGCTGGACCGCCAAGCACGGTGACGGCACGGCGGTTCTGCGTCCAGCACGATATATCGTCACAGGCAGCGACAGGCCGTTCCTTGCCGAAGGAAATCGTTTTCAGACGATTGCCTGCCACGCCGTTTGCGACCAGAAAGTCGCGCGTTGCGGCAGCACGGCGGGCACCCAATCCGAGATTATATTCGCGCGTTCCCCGCTCGTCGGCATGGCCTTCGATCGTTATCTGATAGGTCGGATACTGGTTAAGCCATTGCGCCTGGCGGGCCAAAATAGTCTGGGCGTCGGGGCGGATGACCGCAGAATCCGTATTAAAGAATATCCGGTCGCCCACATTGACCGTAAAGTCGCGGGTTGACCCAGGCGTTTCCGCGCCGGCTCCAAGACCGATATCGGCGGCTGAATTCGGCACCTTTTTCGACGCACAGCCAGCAACCGCCAGCGACATCGCCAAAGCCAGAACAACCGGACTTTTGCCTACCATAGCCAAACCACGCATCGCGGCCTCTCCTTAAAATCAGGGGAATTTTCTTGATAATCCAGTAACCACATCCCGGTTAACCGCAACTCAAAAAACAAGGTTAACGCGTCTTATCGCCATCCGATATGAGCAAAAAAAGGCGGAAAGATGGGCAGATTTTCCAAAGTCTATTCCAACAGGGGCGACCAGGCCGGATCGGAGCCAAAATTAGGCGTCACCACAGAGCGTTCATGGCGGCCGGTCAGATCGATCGAATAAAGCGCAGGCCCGCTTGACCCGGCAGCCTGGCGAAAAAACATCAACACCCGGCCGTTTGGCGCCCAGGTCGGACCTTCATTGTGAAATCCGGATGTAAGGATGCGTTCACCGGTTCCATCGGTGCGCATGACGCCAATGGAAAACCGGCCACCGGACTGTTTGGTAAACGCGATCAGATCGCCGCGCGGCGACCAGACCGGGGTGGAATAGGTGCCCTCGCCAAATGAGATGCGCTTTTGGTTGGAACCGTCGGCGCCCATCACATAGATCTGGGTAGGGCCACCCCGGTCAGAGGTAAACACGATCCGGCTTCCGTCCGGCGAATAGGATGGCGATGTGTCGATGGAATTGGATGCGGTCAGCCGTGTCGTCGTCCGGCTTCTCAGATCGAGAGTGTAAATGTTGGAATTGCCGTCATCGCGGCCAAGGCTCATGATCACCTTCTGGCCATCGGGTGAAAATCGCGGCGCGAAGGTCATACCGGGAAAATTGCCGACGATTTCGCGTTGTCCGGTTTCCAATTGAAGCAGATAGACCCGCGGCTGCCCGCCGGCAAACGACATATAGGTAATTTCCTGGCGGCTCGGCGAAAATCGCGGCGTCAAGACCAGATCATTGCCATTCGACAAAAACTGCACATTGGCCCCGTCCTGATCCATAATGGCGAGGCGCTTCTTGCGCTCGGTACGGCTGCCGGACTCATCGACGAAAACCACACGGGTATCGAAATAGCCCTTCTCGCCGGTCAGGCGCTGATAGATGGCATCGGCGATAATGTGGGCGACGCGCCGCCAGTTTTCCTTTTCGGAAAAAAACTGCTGGCCGATCAACTGTTCGCCGGCAAACGTGTCCCAGAGCCTAAATTCCGCTTTCAGCCGCCCTCCGGCCTCCTGGCTGACCCGGCCGGTGACAAGCGCCTGGGCATTGATCACCTTCCAGTCTTCGAAACGCGGGGCAACATCGGGATTGGAAATTTTTTCGATAAAGGCTTTGCGATTGATCGGCGCAAACAGGCCCGAGCGCTGGAGATCATCTGACACAACCCTGGAAATATCCGCGCCAAGCGTATCGCCGGCCAGAAACTCGGTGATTGCAATCGGCAAAGGCTCGATCGCTCCCTTGTTGACATCGATTTCCACCAATGCGCGGGCACTACCGGTTGCGCCAACAGCCAGGGCGACGGCAATGGATATCGTCGCAAACAGTGTTTTAAGCGGGTTTGTCATGTTCTTGGCTTTGCCCTTGTTTTTCAAAACATTTCACTGGGGTCGAAATTGACGATGATATCCGCCCAGACCGCCTGCTTTCCCTCAGGCAGGATAAGCCCGCTATGATCGCATTTCTGCACCGCTCTTATCGCGCTTTCGTCGAACTGCCGGTTACCGCTCGACCGGGCGACAACCGGGTGACCATTTAGCTTGCCCGATCCATCGACTTTGAATTGCACCGATGTCTTAAATTCACCGGAACCCTCAATGCCGATCGGCAGGCTCCAGCAGCCTTGCAACTGGTTTCTTAGCGCGTCCATTTCACCCTTGGACAGTTTCTTGGCATCTGTGTTTTTCTTGCCGCCGAGTGCCGCCTGCCTGCTCGACCGTTTGGCGCCGCCACCTGATGCTTTTTCATTGTTCAGCAAAGCGGCAATCTGATCGGCATCGAACTCGGTCTTCTCCGTTGCCGGTCTGGCCTTTGCCTCAACAACCGGTTTTTCGGCATCCTTTCGTTCCGGGGCCTTGGCGGTGGCAGCCTCGGGAGGATCAGGCCGCGCCTCGGGAACCGGAGCCGTTTCGGGAAGGGTGACCGTTTCAGCCTCAAGGTTCTCGGACACCGCAGTTTTCTCGACCGGTTTGGGCGCCACCTCTGCCTTCGGCGTCGGCTCGGGCTTGACCTCGGTGGCGGGAACGGGTGCGGGATCGGCTTTGGCGGTTTTCACGGTCTCGTCTTTGGGTCTTATCTCCGGAACAGGCACCGGTTCGCGAACAGATGCCGTTTCAACCGGCCGCGGCTTGGGTTCAGGCGTCGGGGTTTCTTTCAGATCGACTTTGTTGTCACCGATATTTTCGGCATCCTTGACCTTGTCAACGCGGCTGGTGGGTACCGGTGCGGGCTTTTCGGCGGCGATTGCCTTGCGGTCGCCACGTACGATCTCGGCGAACTCGGATACCGATACTATATCGACCGGAAGGGATTCCACGTCGAACACTTCAAACGCCGGCGGTGCGGACAGCGAAAAAACGCCGGCCGCGACCAGCGCGCCATGCAGGATCAGCGATGTCGACAGACCCGTTTTCATTTTTCTACCGGTCGTCCTGCTCCTGCAATGTGACCAGACCAAGATTGCCGTAGCCAGCAGAAGAAATCCGCGCCATTACCTTCATCACGGTTCCATAGTCCGCCGTTCGGTCACCGCGAACATAAATCCGTTCGTCATATCCGGTCTTGGCGATCTGCTCCAATTTGGGGACGATTTCGCCAAGCGCGATCTCGGTTTCCTGCAGATAGATCTGCCCGGCATCATTGACCGATATGGTGATTGGCTGGGTTTCGGAGCTTAGTGACCTTGCTTCCGTTTCTGGAAGATCGATCGGCACACCGACGGTCAAAAGCGGGGCGGCGACCATGAAGATAATCAGCAGGACCAGCATTACATCGACAAATGGCGTAACATTGATCTCCGACATGAGCCTTTGCCGGCGGCCGCGTCTGCGTTCGGATCGTGACGACACATGTCCGCCATTGGCAATCGACATGGCCATTATGCTGCCTCGCGGCGTGACACCACCTTCTCGTCGATCTGGCGCGACAGGATGGCGGAAAATTCATCGGCAAACCCTTCCAGACGGCTTGCAATCCTTCCGGCATCGGATGTCAGCTTGTTATAGGCGATCACGGCTGGAATGGCTGCCAGCAAACCCATCGCCGTTGCCAGAAGGGCTTCTGCTATGCCAGGCGCGACAACCGCCAGATTTGTCGACTTCGATCCGGCAATTGCCTGAAACGAGGTCATGATACCAACGACAGTGCCAAAAAGGCCGATAAACGGGGCCGATGAACCGATGGTTGCCAGAAAGCCGAGCCGGCCTTCGAGCCGCTCGACTTCACGTGTCAAGGCCAGATCCATCGCCTTGTCTATGCGCGATTGCAGGCTGATGGGCGAGTTGACGCCGCGTTCAAAGGATTTTTTCCATTCCTTCATCGCTGCTATGAAAATCGGCCCCATGCCGGTCGTCTTTTTCTCGGCGAGGGTCTGGTAAAGCTCTTCGAGAGACTGGCCGGACCAGAACAGTTTTTCAAACCGGTTAAGCCCGCGGCGCGCGCGGCCATAGCTCAAAACCTTGTCGATGATGATCGCCCATGTCCACACGGATGCGGCAAGCAGGCCGATCATGACCAGCTTTACCACCCAGCCGGCTTGCCAGAAAAGCGCCCAGATCGACAACTCGCCTGGGCCACCAAGTGCGCTAACTTCCATCGTTCAAGCTCCTGTCCCCGGCGTTCTGTCTGGCCCACACAGGGTCTTGCAACCACACATCCAGGCCATTTATCGCTGATCACCGGCTGGCGGCTTGTCCGGGCAAAATTTGGTCAAAGGAAGGCGCAACGCCAACCAGCCGTTTTCCTGCCTATTTTCATGGACTTTTATGGTTAATGGATGGTTAGGACCGGCCAGGCGTTGTGTTTTTCGCCGGCAGGAAGACGCTCATCCATTCCCTGGGAAAACGCCGCGGCCGTCCGCCTTCACTGATGATCGCAGCTTCCACTTTTGCCTGAACAAGCAATTTGTCATCACGGCAAATTGTTTGTGCCATAAGAATACGTGCGCCCGAAATGTCTTCGGTCCAGGTATCGATTGTCAGCACATCGTCAATGCCTGCGGCGGCGCGGAAATCAATCTCCATTCTTCTGACAACCCAGACCAGTTTTTCGCCGTGCTTGCCGTCGATAAGCTCGTTGTGGTGCACACCGGCCAGGCGCAGATAGTCAGATCGGCCACGCTCGAAGAATTCCAGATATCGTGCATGGTAGACGACGCCGGAAAAATCGGTATCGGCAAAGTAGACCCGTGCCATCAGCCTATGACCGAAATCAGTCAGCTGGCCGGATAGCCCGGTCGTGTCGCCGGCAGGTTTACCATCATTTGCCATCGCGCTTTATTTCCTTGGCTGGCCGCATCATTCTATGGCGGCAACGAGGCAGTGGCAGATATGAGCCGATTGATCAAGATATGCGCGATGGTGATATTGCTGGTGGCGGCGGCCATTGCGCCAGCGCATGGCGGCGGTTTGTCGCTGAAACGGGGGCTTAATCTCGATATCTGGGATACATGGCCACCGGAAGACCGCTGGAACGAACGTGCCACCCTGCTGCCATTTCCCGAATGGCGGCGAAAGCTTGGTGTCCGCGATTTTAAGAAATTAAAAGCGGCAGGCTTTGATTTTGTCCGTATTCCAATTGATCCGGCGCCGTTTTTGTCGCCCCGGACAGAACCGTTTCGCGATGCGCTCTACGCATCGGTGCTTCAATCGGTGCAACTGGTCACCGGAACCGGGCTGAAAGCAGTGGTCGACTTGCACACGATACCGTCCGATGCCCGGTCATCGGGATCGAAGAAAATTGCTGAAGATGCAGCCCTGTTTGCACGATATCTCGATTTCGTACGCGCGATGGCGCGAATGCTGGCGCGCGAAAACCCAAAAACGCTTGCTATGGAACTGATGAACGAGCCGTTGGCGGGTTGTGACGGCAACGCGGCCGTCTGGGCAAAGCGGTCAAGGCAGCTGTTTGCCGCTGCCAGATCGTCGGCACCGAGACTGACCCTGGTGATGTCCGGCGGCTGTTGGTCAGGTGCAGAAAGCCTGGCCGAAATCGATCCGTCCACCTATCCGGACGACAATTTGCTATGGACATTTCACTCCTATGCACCGTTTTTGCTTACCCATCAGGGTGCTGGATGGGCCGGCGATTTCATTCCCTATGTTACCGGTCTTCCCTATCCCCCATTCGGCAAAAACGAGGCTGAGCGCGATATCGCACTTGCCAGGATCAGGGATCGAATTCGCACGGAAGCGCCGGTGGGCCGCCGTGCGGGCCTGTTGTCCTATCTCGATGAATTGATGGCCGAAGTGGACACCGCCGATGAGCTTGAAAATGTTATGGCGGAGCCGTTTGGGATCGCGGCGGGATGGGCTGACCGGCATGGTATCGACCGCGGAAAAATCCTGCTCGGCGAATTCGGCATGATCCGGCAGGAATACGGCACGCCACAAATCATGAAATCGACCTGGCGCGCAGCCTATATCGCCGACATGACCAGGCTGGCTGAGCGTCATGGGTTTTCGTGGTCGATCTGGGGCTATGGCGGCGCGTTCGGCATTGTCGAGGCGTTTGGCGGCCAAAAATCCGAGACTGACGTGCTCGATATTGTCCGAAATCTGCCCTAAAGCAGTTTTAACAATTGAACGCGCTGGTGTCCGAAATCGTTGCTGAATAGAAGAAAAACTTGAGGCGCAGTGTCTCCCACCGTCGAGCATTTTCGACAGTGAGGTCTGGTTTTTCGGGCTTGCCCGACGAAAGGTCTAGGGCGTTTTGCGGTAATTAGAACCGCGGCAACGCCTGTATCGGCTTGGAACTATTGAAGCATTTTTCGCACATATGATTCTGTTGGGGCAAAAATACCTCGGTGGATCTTTCGCTAGAGCGCGTCTTGCTTAAATGGAATCGTTTGAGCGCAGGTAATTTGTGTCCTGGTTAGAAGCGTGACGCGACGCGGGTGCACACCCGTTAGCGTCGCGCGACGACATCCAGGGCGCAAAGAACCAAGGTCAAATGATTTGGGTTTATCATCTTCTTTCAATGATTTAATCTTATCTGCTTGGAGGTCTTTTTCACGTCGGCCCTTCGGGCGTTCGGCTGGCGAAAGGTCCACTGGACCTTTCGTCGGGCAAGCCCGATAAACCAGACCTCACCGTCAAAATCCTCGCACGATCATCTGATCGCACTCCGGTGTTTTCCTAACTGCCGCAAAAAATCCTCTCCATCAAACTGATCCCATTTAAGCAAGACACGCTCTAGGCGAACGCCCGAAGGGCATAAGGCAATTTTGGCCCAACCCCTAAGGGCCACGCGCAAATGGGTTTCATACCTCAGGTAAACAAGATATAAATAAGATGCCTCCCGTCTAGTAGGTAGGCAACATGAAGACAATCTGTTCACTTGCGAGACATATTGTCTTGTAGTTAAGGTAAAACTTGCCTTTTTGTTGTTCCAATTCAATCTTTTGCAGAAAAAGCTAAAATACGAACACCGCCGATGATCAGCTCCCCGAACCGGGCAATGAATGCTCCGGAAAACATAACCGGCTTTATAGCGTCGCTGAGATCTTGCAAGACCAGCTATGACGTGTTTGGCGTTATGAAGGGCATTTGCAAGAAATACGGATACAACTCCTTCATTGTTCTGCAATTGCCAAACCAGATGGACCTGTCTCTGAACGACAAGATCATTGTCACAAACTGGCACCCCGAACTGATTCGCGCCTATGATTTTTTGGAGCTGATGGCGGAGAGTCCGATTATCGACCATTTGCGGCGATCAAGTCTTCCGCTGGCTTTTGACATCGAGCAGATCTATACTGAAAACGGCGGTCGCCGGACGAATGAGGTTGTTGAACTGTTCAAACAATACGGGCAGACAAACGGTTTTTCATTGGTTTGCCCGGGCCGTCACAACGACCGCGGCACTGTTACATATGGTGGATCAGGCACCAGGATCAACGATCACCAGCTCGCCGAACTTGGTTTTCTGTCGCTGCATATCTATGACCGCCTCATTGAGATAACAAAGACCGACCCGGTGGATGAATGCATACTGACGGGACGTGAGAAAGATTGTCTCGTCTGGACTGCAGCCGGAAAGACAAGTTCCGAAACAGCCCAAATCCTTGGAATTTCTGAAAACACGGTCAACCATTATCTGTCGGCGGCTGCAGCCAAACTCGGCGCGACCAACAAGGCGCACGCGGTGGTCAAGGCCATCAAGCAGGGCATTCTCGATATCTAGAGCGTATCCACCGAATATTGGAGCAGTTTTGACCCGTTGAAGGTCAATTCTGTTTGCCGATTGGGGCGGCGATCCGGTGTCAAGCCGCTCGACGGGCGATGCCTGCCCGTCATCTAGATCATGTCTTGTTTAAATGGAATCGTTTGAGCGCAGGGTATTTGTGTCCTGGTTAGGAGCGTGACGCGACGCGGTGTGAGCACCGTTAGCGTCGCACGACGACATCCAGGGCGCAAAGAACCAAGCTGAAACGATTTGGGTTTGTTGTTTTCTTTCAAAGCTTCACCCTCTGCCTGCTTGGAGGTCTTTTCCGCGGACAGTGTCGTCAAAATCCTCGCACGATCGTTTGATCGCACTCCGGTGTTTTCCTAACTGCCGCAAAAAATCCTCTCCATCAAACTGATCCCATTTAAGCAAGACACGCTCTAAGGTCATGAACCCGGCAATTGGTAAACAAATAGTCAACATCCAGCCCCTGAAATGTTGCCCATAAAAACCTGCTGTCAATTCTGCACAAAAACTTTTCAAACCTGCCAACAAGATACGCTCTAAGTCCCCGCAAAAGCGATGTGAACCGTGAATCAGCCTGCCAAAACCACCATTGAAGAGCTAATTGCCAGCGGGCTCGAGATAGAGCGGCGCAGTGCCTCGCGAAAATGTTGGAATATGCCAGCCAAAATCTACCATCGCGATACGTTCATAACCACCTGCGTGATCAAGAATATCTCAACCACCGGTGCCCGGCTTCTGCTTGATGCTGATGTGTTGCGTCTGAAAGAGTTCCGCATTCTGCTGCACGGATTCGAAATACCCATCAAGGCGAAGGTCATTTGGGAAGGCGGAACAGTCCGCGGCGTGCGGTTCGTTAAAGACAGGGCATAGATGTAAACCAGAGCGTTTTTTGCTTAAAAGGGATCCATATTGTGATGTTCACTTGGTCAGCGCGGCCATAATCTGCAACGCAACCAACCGTTTTTTTGCATCATCACAGTCAAGCCAATCAAGCAGGGCCAGGATGGCCTCGCTGCGAAATGGACGCATCATCTGTGACGCCTGTTGCAGATGAACCGCATCTTCTGCCACAGCGAAATCCAGCAATTGCGCGACGGCGTCCCCGCCCATCTCATCGTCCATATCCCCGGCGAAGGCCCGCGCAGCTGCCAGTCGAACGCCGCGATCCTTGTCCTTCATCAAAGCCGGCAGATCAATCGGAACATCTTCGCGGCAAGCCGCCGCCGTAACGGCACAAACGCGTAGATTTTCAGGGGCGTCCTTGACCGCTGCATCAATAACACTGGCCGATTGTTTGCCTGAAACCCAGGCGAGGGCCTCGATAGCTCTTGCGCGATGCGATTGATTGGCGGCAGCGGCCTGACGGAGCAGGGCATCTTCGGCCGGGCCGATATCGGCATTTGCCGCGCCAAGCTTTGCCAGCGCTGCAAGGCAGGCATCACAAAGTTCCTCGTCACGAGATGCTGTTGCCTCCGCCAGCGCAACGACAAGTTCTGCGCGCCCGGTTTCGCCGGCAATGCGGGCGGCAAGACGGCGGACATCGAGATGGGCCACCGGAACTTTTTCCGGATTGAGCTTGCGTTTGCCAGCGCGCGATGGCGTCAGTTCGAGAAAGGCGATGTCTTCGCTGTCCAGTTCTATGCTGCTCCGTGAACCGCTTTCCTTAGGATTGACCGCCAAGATTGCATCCAGTGTCGAACTGGGTGCCGGCGGCGCGATATCGGGTTCATCGGCAACCGCTTCCTCTTGCTGCACCGCTGGAATCGGATCGATGAGGTTGCCGTCCCGGTCAAGTTTTATCTGTTTGCCGGACTTTTCATCCTCTTCATTACGGCCCTTTTTTGGAATGAACTCGGTAACATTGTCGCTTTCCGGCACATAATCGGCCGGCATTTCAATAAGCGAGCCCGTGATGGCCGAAATCAGGACGCCGGTGGCCGCACTAGCATGTGCACTGTCACCTTCAGCGATTTTCCCCAGAGCCGCGATAGCCTCCAGCCGGATATCCTGACGCCCATCCCCGGCAGCGATGCCAAGCATGGACACGGTTTCGGCAGGCTTGAGCCGGACCAGACAGCGAATGCAGCTCCGTCTGACCTCGGGTTTGGTCGCCGGATGATTGATGACATCCGCCACGAATATTGCCGCGTCGGCAGGCTCAGACGCCGCCATGGCGCCAATGAACGCGGAAATCAGCCCCGGCGATCCACGGCGCAGCGACCGTTCGGCCCTGCCGGCCAATGACAATCCGGCGTATTTTTTGCCGGTATTCTCGATGATCCGGCATGCGGCGATACGCACATCATCATTTGCGTCGTTCAGCGCCTTGGCGATCTGCGCTTTGGATGGATGCGGCAGCGCGCTCAAGGTCTGAACGCGAACCTCCGGCAGAAGATCATCAAGGCCGGCTTCGCATAGTTCGAAATGTCCATGACTTGCCGCAGCGCGAATAGCGGCGATGCGGACAGCCGCACTTTCGTCGCGGCATAGATGCGCAAGCATGCCTGCAACGGATGGATCGGTACTTTTTGACAATGCGGCGGCAATCCGCCTGCGGTTTAACGGCGGCGCGCCATCGCAAAGCCTGCCCAGCGCCACACATCCAGGCGAGCCGAGCCTGGCCAGCGCAAACGTTGCCACCGGCCAAAGGTCCTGGCCCTCCGGATCGTTAAGAGCAGCGAGTATGGCCTGGACCACATCATCAAACTGGTCCTCGGCTGCAAGTCCTGAAGCCGCTTCAATGGCGGCAACCTGAACATCGAGCCAGTCATCCCAATCGAGAACATCCTCCTCCCAGGCGATCTCCGCATCCTCGCTGCGCCCGGCAATCAGTTTGACAAGCGACGGCAGCACGCCGGATACCCCAAGCACCTGCAGGGTTTTGACATATTCGACCTTGGCTTCGCCCACCGGATCGATATGCAAGTTTTCCGACAGGAGATCGCGAACCGATGCGTCACCGGTTTTGGCAACCGACCGGGCCGCATCGATGCGGATATCCGGATCGGCCTGCCGCAACAGTTTTGCCAACAAAGGCGTGCTTGCCGGCGCGGAGATATACCCCAGCAATTGCGCCACAAGACAGAGCTCGGGATCGCTGGCATTGGCCATAAATCCGTCAAGCCGCTCAATCAGCAAGGCATCACCGTCACCTGAAGCTGCTTTGGTTTCGCATATTGCCAACATCAGCGCACCGCCTTGCCAAACATTTGAGACAGCCGCGGACTATGCGATGTCACGACGGGCGAAGCTCATCGAACGATAGTCGTTCTTATAGGGCGAAACGCCAATCTTCTTCACCTTGCCGATACCCATCTTGTAATTGTAATTGCCGCTGATCCAGTCCACGACCCTGCCAGCAAGCGCATTGGCCGGCTGTGATGTGTGAAGGAAGTCCATATACATCACACCCTTTTTGAGGGCCGGTGTGACAATCGCGACCGCAGTGATCGCCGCCTTGTGCAGTTCGATATGACCATTTTCCATCAGCTTGGTGAAGGTAAAGTCATCACCCTCGATACCGATGATCGTGTCTTTCTGCACTGGGATGCGTTCGGAAAACAGCATCACATAATCGCCGCTCTCAATGCCGCGCTCGGCAGCATCATCGGGGTGTATTTCAACCCAGTTTTCCGGCCAGCGCTGGACGATATAGGGCCTGCGGCGATCATCATAACCAGACTGCCAACGCTCATTGATGCGCCCTGATGTACACCACAACTCATCACCCTTGGGCCGCAGCCATTCCCAATAATCCGAAAACAGCGACCATGGCGCTTTCTGGATATTGCATTTGCCGGTCTGCGAATTGAAATGCGTCAGCTTCTTGTTGAACACATTCGCACCTGCCGGACCTTCAACCGGCAATTTGCGAGTGGTGTCGTGCAACCGTTTCGTGCCGGCCAGCGAGCCGTCATCGAGCATCAGGACCGGGCCCTGAATGCCATCGGTGCCAAATTCGCCGATCTTCTCATGCAGCGTCTTGCCTTCGCGCTTGGCTGCAACCTTGACCATCGAGAAGTCCTTGCGGCTGCCCCGCGAGAACCGGGCGCCTTCTTCCAGAACATCGTTGGAATTGTTCCAGTCGAAACCCTCAAAACCCATGGCCTTGGCCAGTTGCGCGATAATCCACCAGTCTGGCTTCGCCTCGCCCGGCGCATCGTAGAATTTTGGATAAAGCCTGATACGCCGTTCACCATTGGCGCGGGTAAATGTGTCTTCGCCCCAGCCTGCCGCCGGGAAGATGATGTCGGCATAGCGCGCACCGATCGGATCGACCAGATAGATATCCTGATCGAAAACCACCATTCCGCCGGAATCGGCCCGTTTTTTCAGGGTTTCGATAATTTCCTGCTTGTCGAAAGAACGGATCTGGTGCGGGTTCTGCACGGTCAGTTCGTCGAACTTCGAGGCAAGCGACTGGCTGCCGCACATCGCCTGGATCCAGGTGTTTCCAATCACATGGGCAAGCCGCGTATGACCAGACATCAGATACCTGTCGGTATCCATCGCGCGGCGGCGGCGGCCGGGCAGTTTTTCCGGCGACTTGTTGCGCGGATATTTTCCGCCACGCAACCCGCCACGCTGGTGTCCGCCGGCACGGCCAACAACCTGGCCTGGGCGCCCGCCCGCGCCGCAGACAATGCCGAGCGCGGAGATCGCGTTGGTGTTTCCGGTATTGTTCGACCAGTAAAAGCCCTTCTCGATCATGAAGGATGATTTGGGCCGCGAGCCGTCTTCGCGCGGTTTTGCCAGCCATTCGGCGGCCGTGTAGATTTTCTGCACGTCGATCTGGGCGATCTCGGCTGCCTTTTCAGGCTCGGCATAGTCCTGCTCCAGCAGCCATTTTTTCCAGTCCTCAAAACCCTTGGTCTGAAATTTGCCCCAGGTGGTGCGCCACTGCCATGGCGTATTGCGCGTACCCTGTCCAAACCCGGACGAACTCTCGAACTTCGAGTTGACCCAGTTTTTGATCCAGTCGCTGTCTTCCCAACCGTTTTCAACAATGACCCGTGCGATCGCAAGAACGACCGGCAAATCGGTGCCCGGCTGAAGATCGATCCACAGACCGCCGTTCTTTTCCGCATAGGCAATGCCACCGGTCCGGCGTGGCCCGAGGAAAATGGTCTTTTGACCGTTCTGGATCGCCGGCATGATCCAGTCGGTAAACAGGATCGTTTTTGATTCATATGGATCGGTGCCACAGATCATCAGCGTTTCAGCGCTACCCCAGTCTTCGTAGGAGGGGCCGAAATTATCGAAACCCGCATCACGGAAACCTGGCGTGGAAGTCACGTCGGAAGGCGTGTCGTGGAAGGTAAAACTGGCTGTCGAAATATGCCTTAGCGCATATTTCGTAATCGCATAGGTGTTCTCCATATAGCCATAGGAGAAGGTCTTCACACTATACGCATTGGCACCATGCTTCTCGATGACATGCTTGCCGACTTCTGCGGCGATCTCGATGGCAAAATCCCATGGCACAGGCATCAAGACGCCAAACATGCGAATCATCGGCGATTTCAGCCGATCGCGGGTTGGTGTCTGCGGATTATAGACCTTCTGTGCAATCGCGCCGCCCCGGATGGAGGAATTTCCGTTCGGATTGACGTGTTTGGTGTCCTTGTCCGGGATGATGATGACATGATGAGGTTCGCCATCGTGAAGCACAACATTATACTGGTTCGGCGCCACCCATGGCCCAAGCGGGTCTACCGGGAAATCAACACCGAATGCGTTCTGGCCTGCTTCAGGGCCGCCGACATCGCCGCCTTTTACCGGCCAGCGAAAAACTTTGTATCCACAGGCCACGATGCAGTAATCGCAAGCTGTTGAAATGACATCCGCCGATTTCGGCGGCAGCGGGATATTGGTTTCGGGGATGTAATAAGGTGTGGCCATGACTGTTTTCCCTCAACCTTGCAGATTGTCGTAACGGCCGTAGATAAGCCCGAACATGCCGACGGCATAAATGTCGTCGCCATCGAGTTCGAGCAGCACCTGCGGCAGGCTCTGATACGCCTGACCCGAAATGAACATGCCGTGTCTGGTCAGATCGAATGTGGTCAAATGCAGCGGGCATGGCCCGAGCGCTTTATCGCCGGCCTGATACGTGCCCTGCAACGGACCACCCTGATGGGTGCATGTGTAGTTAAAGGCGACAACGTCCTTATCGTCACCGATGCCTCCACCGGCCTCGCGGCCGAGCTTGACGATCATCGATTCCGCATAGGCGCCCTCATCGGGATAGGTGAAGTCCACCGGCTCATCGACCTTTAACTCGGACAGTTTGGCGACATGTTTTTTCGGATAGGTCGCAACCAGGGCCGGCACCTGTGCCATTCCCTCGCTGGTATGCATCGCCACCATCACCGTAGCAGTGGTCACCCCGGATGTCAGAAGAAAACTGCGGCGGTTCATCAAACACGGTCTGGAGCCTTTTCGCGCTTCCACCGGTCCGTTGATGGTTTCTTGTAGACCAATCTGTTCGGCCATGATTTTTCTCCGTGCGAATTCGTCAGTTGGACCTGGCTGGCAATGGTTCTGATGGCGGCAGGTCAGGCTCTTCCATTTCAATGCGATCACCTGACAGACTTTCGAGAAATGCGACCAGTTCGCTTTTTTCCGTGTCGCTCAAACCAAGCGGCTTGATCAGGTCGGTCTTGGTGGCAGAAAAGTCATTTTCCCCGCCACCGGCATTGTAAAACTCAACCACATCCTCAAGCGTCGCGATCATGCCGTTATGCATGTAAGGCGCGGTGTATTTGGTGTAACGCAGTGACGGCACGCGGAACTTGCCGTAGTCGGCCGTTTCCTTGGTGCGGAAATAAAGCCCCGGATCATCCTTGAGTTTGCGGTACTTATCCTCAGTGGCGCCTTTGGCGAATAACTCAAATCGGAAGGTTATCTGTGCCAGCGCATCCGTTTCCCAGCCATCATAGGCGGGAACACCGAGATTGTAGTATTTCTCGTTGGTCAGCAACGCGCCTGAATGACATTCTACGCAACCGGCCTTGCCGGCAAACAGGTTCAGCCCGTTTTTTTGTTCGCCCGTCAATGCGCTGTCATCGCCGCGCATGTAGTTGTCGAACGGCGTATCGGTCTGAACCAGCGTCCGCTCGAATGCGGCAATCGCACGATAGGCATTACGCACATTCGGCCATATATCGCCGAACACTTCGCGAAAGCGCTTGCGGTATTCCGGCACGAAGGCAAGCCTTGCCTCCATCATATCGTCTTCGCCATTGCCGGCCACACCACCACGGGCGGCAGACCGCGCCTGACCTTCCAGCGACTTAGAAGAGCCCGCCCAAAACAGTTTGCCGTAATAGGCGGAATTGACAATCGTCTGGCTGTTGCGCCAGTGGGTCGTTCCAGGGTAGCCAAGAGAAATCTTGTCGGGGAAATCCCATCCGGCATCAGGCGCATGACAAGCCGAACACGGCATCGCCCCATTGCCGGAAAGACGGCCATCGAAGAACAGCATTTTGCCGAGCTCGACTTTTTCAGCCGTCGTCGGATTATCCGCCGGTTCAGGCGGCGGTCCGAGCGGAGCCAGCATGGCCGGACGTTCCTGGGCGGAGGACGATGTCGCGATTACCAGGACGGAACCTGTTGCAAGGGTCGCGGCAGCGAGCGTTTTCAATATTTGGCGCTTCATGTTTCCCACCCCTCCTAATTCTTTTGGTTGCGCCAGTCGGCGATCACCGGATACTCGGTATCGATCTCACCGGGGTTGTAGTCAGGCACGTCGAAACTGTCGCCGGACAGCGATTTGAGGAAATCGACCAGATTGGTCTTTTCTTCCTCGCTCAGCGAAAGCGGGCGCAAAAGCTTGTCCTTGTTGGCCGAATTGCCACCGCCGGAATTGTAGAAATCCACCACATCTTCCAGCGTCGCCATCGTGCCGTTGTGCATATAGGGTGCGGTGTAGGTCAGTTCGCGCAATGTCGGTGTTAAGAACTTGCCGGCGCTTTCCTGCCTGTGGTCACGGACGAAGGCACCTAGATCGCGCCGGATGTTCATGTAGTTTTCGATGCCCATGAACTTCGCATAGGTCACGAATGTCACGTGCCTGTCCGGGTTGGCCCATATTTCGGGGTTTTCGGCAACACCGATATTATGAGGCTGGTCATCGGTAAACCGCGGTCCGGTATGACAGGCCGCACAACCGGCCTTGCCCTTAAACAGCTCGAAACCGGCCTTGGCGGAAGCGGAAAGATCACCGGTATCAAACGGAGCCCCGCTGGAGGCAATCGATTTCAAAAACTCCTGGATTGCCGAACGTGCACCGCCATTTGACGGTTCGCCCTTACCCGCCTTTTCAAACATATCCACATAGACAGGGTCCTGCTTCAGGCGTTCCTGCATGATCCGCATATCCATGTTCATGAAATAGGTTTCGGTGATGGATTCGCGGGTCACATCGTTCAAATTGGTGCCAAGCCGTCCATCATGGAACCAGGCCGCACGGTGCCCGACATTGGCAAGGGTTGGCGTATTTCTAAAATGCTGAGATCCGGTATAGGCCGTCGACAGAGCCTCGCCATCGGTAAATGCCTTGCCGGGCTGATGGCAGCTGGAACATGACAGGCTGGTGTCACCCGACAGGCGATTGTCGTAGAACAAACGCTTTCCCAAAGCGGCTAACTCAGCCTTCACTTCCAGTGGTTTGACAGGCCCGAAATCCTCGGCATTAGAGGTAGTGATGGAAATGCCGAACGCCGCGGCCGTTGCAAATAATATCGCTGTCAGCTTGCCATATGCTCGACTTGGTGGACACCGCTTCATCAAACTTCCCCCACAGCTGCCGTTCCGTGAATGTAATCCTGGCCCATTGACGCATCACGGCTTGAAATACCGCGATCCGTATTGGGCTTTGAAAGGCATCGTAGCGAAGCGATGTAACGCCGGTATAACCGGCGAGCAAAAAACGATGAAATCTTGCAACGAAATGTAACGGATTTGTTTCGGTGACTTCAGGACCTAGAGCGTGTCTTGCTTAAATGGGATCAGTTTGATGGAGAGGATTTTTTGCGGCAGTTAGGAAAACACCGGAGTGCGATCAGACGATCGTGCGAGGATTTTGACGACACTGTCCGTGAAAAAGACCTCCAAGCAGGTGGAGTTAAGGTTTTGAGACAGGACAGCAAACCCAAATCGTTTCAGCTTGGTTCTTTGCGCCCTGGATGTCGTCGCGCGACGCTAACGGGTGCGCACCCGCGTCGCGTCACTCTCCTAACCAGGACACAAATACCCTGCGCTCAAACGATTCCATTTAAACAAGACGCGCTCTAGGCGGAGACCGGTTCCCACAGCATCGACTCAAGTGCGCGAGCCAGCATCGCAGGCTCAAGTGGCTTTTCCAGAAACTTGATCGGCTGGAGGGTATTTAATGGTGTGTCGCCCGGCTGGTAGGCCGAATATACGATCAGCGGACAATCGGGCTTGAGGCGCCTGATCGCACGACACAATTCCTCGCCGCTCATGCCAGGCATGACAAAATCCGTCATGACCAGCGCAAACTTGTCCGGATCGGCCTCAAATGCCGCCAAAGCCGCCACAGGATCGCTAAAGGCATGAGGGTCGTAGTTCATGCTTCGCAGCAGCTTGTCGCATGTCGCAAGAACCTCGCGTTCATCGTCAATCAGCAAAATATGACCGCTGCCCTTGATGACTTTTTGCGGGGGCGCAACATCGGGCGGCGCGCAAGCGACCGCCGGTAACTCGATGGTGAAAGTGCTTCCCTCGCCCGGCGCGCTCTCAAGACCTATCTGGCCATTCATTTCGCCAACCAGATTGGCGACAACCGAAAGGCCAAGCCCCGTACCCTTACCCGCTTTCTTGGTCGTAAAAAACGGATCGAAAATCCTGGCCTGAATGTCTTCGGAAATACCAGATCCGGTATCTTTGACGCGAACAACCACCTGCCGTGGGCCATCGGTTCTTTGTACGCTTTCAGCTGAAAGCAGAATACTGCCGCCTTCCGGGCCGACCGCCTCCACAGCATTGGAGCAAAGGTTCATGATGACCTGATGCAACCTGGTCGGATCGACATTCACCGACAGGGTCTCATCCCCAACATCGCATTCGATTTGAATATTGGGTTGGCTCGACGCCTTCATCAGCCGCGCCACCTCTTGCATCACTTCCATGATCCTCATTGGCCTGGCTTCACCGGGCTGCCGCCGCGCAAAGGCCAGCACCTGACCGACGAGATTACGGGCCCGCTTGGCTGCAATCTCGATCTGCTCCAGTTCCTCCTCGAAATCGGTGCCTTCCGGCGCATCGAGCCGCGCCAGGTGGACGTTTCCAAGTATCGTGGTCAAGACATTGTTGAAATCGTGTGCAACACCGCTTGCAAGCAGGCCGACGGCCTCCATTTTCTGCACCCGGTGCATGTGCTCACGTGCCTTTTGCCGTTCGGTGACATCCTCGCCAAGGCCGACAAAATGCGTGATGTTGCCGTCCTTGGCCCGCAACGGCAATATCGCGGTCTTGGCCCAATACAAATCGCCATTGCTCTTGCGGTTGCGGAATGTGCCATGCCAGGGCTCGCCGCGGGCCAATTGCTGGCGCAAAATCGAATATTCCTCTTGAGAGACGTCTCCCGACTGCAGAAATTTCGGTGTTTTGCCGATGACTTCCGAGGGCCTAAATCCGGTCAGTGAGCAGAATTTGTCGTTGACATATTCAATTTTGCTCTCGGTGTCGGTGATGATGATGGTGGCGGGACTTTGATCCACCGCATGCTGGAATTTCTTGGCCACCTGCTGGGCGATTTTACGCTCCTTCAGCTCGGCCGAAACCTGTGCGATGCTCTGCCGCAATTCGCGCTGCAAAAGAAAGAACAGGCTGTAAAGAAGCATCGCCACGATGGCCAATCCGGCCAAAAATCGAAACCCGACCGTCACCAGTTCGTTACCTTCGCTGACGGCTTCGCCAATAGACCGTGTCGTCTGTTGCCGCTTTTCGCGCCAATAGGCATCCAATGCGCTGATCGATAGTATCGCCTCGGTATCATCGACCTTGACCAGTTGGTCGGTATGGGCTGGCGGCCAGCCTTCCCGTGCAGCGCGTTCAGCGAGGGGAATACGTTCCTGATAGGCCCGTATCGTGCGTTCGATCGCCGCTAAATGTTCAAGCTCCGTGGATTCCGCGCCGCTTTTTCGGTATTCCTCCAATGTGCCTGTGAAGTCACTTATTTGGGTCTCCAGCAGCTCAAGATAGGCACTGTCTTGCCTGAGCACATAGTTCTTGAAGTTATGAATTATTCCACCATAGCCAATATGTCCGCGAATTCGGCTCAGCAATTCACCGCGTCTGTCTGCTTCATCGGAATAGGCCTGCCAATTGGTGTCAATGGCAGTGAATCTCGTCTGTGTTTCACCGCCAAGATAAAGACCGGTGAGCACAGTTGCCGCGAGCAGGACCGCAGCTCCGACGCTCGAAACAATCAACCTCAAATGGGAAGTGGAAATTTTGGAACGATCAATCATCTTGCCATCTGACCCTGATCTGGACATTATGGCAAGGCATCGGCAAATGGCAGCGGAGGCAAAATGAGCGATCGCATACTTGTTGTCGATGACGATCCGCAGATCACCACCTTTCTCAAACGCTATCTGGAAAAACAGGGATTTGCGGCTGAATGCGTTGCCACCGGCAAGGCGATGAAAAAGGCAATTGAAACATCCAAGGTCGATCTGTGCATTCTTGATGTCGGGCTGCCGGACGCTGATGGATTTGAACTGACGCGTCAAATTCGCGCCCACAGCAATCTGCCGATTATCGTCTTGAGTGTCCGCGATGAAGCTTTTGACCGGGTGTTCGGGCTGGAATATGGGGCAGACGACTATGTCACCAAACCGTTCGAGCCGCGCGAACTGGTCGCCCGCATCCGCTCTGTTTTGCGCCGTACACGCACGGAAGACGGCGAAAGCCGTGGCCCGGCAGTTCGGCGGCAGGACATCCTGCAATTTGGAAATTGGGATTTAAATGCCGGCCAGCGCACGCTGGTGGACAGAAAATCAGGCGTGAATGCCGAGTTGACGAGTATGGAGTTCGACCTGCTGCGCATACTTGTCAAAAATGCGCATGTGGTGCTCAGCCGCGATCAGTTGCTCGACGAGGTTCGAGGCCGTGCCGCCTCTGTTGGCGACAGAGCAATTGATGTCCACATCATGCGCCTTCGCAAGAAGATCGAAGAGGATCCCGCCAACCCGCGCTTTGTCAAAACCGTTCACGGGGTCGGGTATTCATTTGCCGAAGATGTCAAACAGGCGTCGTAGCGGCGTTTGAGCAGTTGCGAAGAGGCCGGGTTTCGGGCCGGACAAACAAAACAATGGTGATCCCGACAGGATTCGAACCTGTGACCCTCAGATTAGGAATCTGATGCTCTATCCTGCTGAGCTACGGGACCGTCCAGCGCCATTTATCCGCAGTAAAGTGGTTCAGGCAAGGGCGAGAACAATTTTGACCCATTCGGAGCCATTCTGCCGGCGGTTACTCATCAGGCGTTATTTCACTGCCAGCGCCATAACCAGGGCTCCGGCCGACAGGAGCCCAAGCGCCAGCAATGTCATGGCAGTGCCACCAACACGTCCGATGGAGCTGTAGCTGGAAAACCCAAAGGCATAGCCGTGAAATATCCGGCCGGCCAGAAACAGCGTGGCCATCGCCCACACAAACCAGCCCGGTGCCTGCTGATATTCCAGCAATGCCAGCAAGATTAATGCAATCGGCGCATATTCGATCAGATTGGCTTGTCCGCGGATGCGCCGTTGCAGAATGTCAGCGCCGTTTTCCAGGCTTTTTTCTTGCCACCGCGCAAGGATAACGCGAGCGCTCAACGCCAACAGCAGTAGCCCGGTCAATCCAGCAGTCAAAGTCGTCACCGCCACCAGTCAATCCTCCGTTTTGATATTAAAGCTATTCTTCCTCAAACAGGCTTGCCTGTGTCGCAGCCAGATCGCGCGGCGCTTCCAGGCCAAGGTGCCGCCAGGCATTGGCGGTCAGCACACGCCCGCGTGGTGTCCGCTGGATAAAGCCCTGCTGAATAAGATAAGGTTCGATGATATCCTCAATGGCATCGCGCGGTTCCGAAAGACCGGCGGCGATGGTCTCGATCCCGACAGGCCCGCCGCCGAAACTATCGGCAATCATGGTCAGATACCGCCGGTCGAGCTGATCGAGGCCAAGCGAATCGACTTCCAGCCGCAACAAAGCTTCATCGGCCACCTTCCGCGTCACCTCGGCAACCTTCGCCACATCGGCAAAATCACGCACCCGGCGCAACAGGCGGCCTGCGATACGGGGCGTACCGCGGGCGCGCCGGGCGATTTCCAAAGCGCCGTCATCGGCAATCGGCAGCCCCATAATGCGCGCACCGCGGCGAACAATATGCTCAAGTTCTTCGGTCGTATAGAAATTGAGCCGGACCGGAATGCCGAATCTGTCGCGAAGCGGTGTGGTAAGCAGGCCAAGCCGCGTGGTTGCCGCAACAAGGGTGAATTTCGCCAGTTCGATCTTCACCGAGCGGGCAGCCGGCCCTTCGCCGATAATCAGATCGAGCTGATAGTCTTCCATCGCTGGATAAAGGATTTCCTCCACCGCCGGATTGAGCCTGTGGATCTCGTCGATGAACAGAACATCACGTTCTTCCAGATTGGTAAGCAACGCCGCCAGATCGCCCGCCTTGGCAATAACCGGGCCTGAAGTGGAGCGAAAATTGACACCAAGCTCACGGGCCATGATCTGGGCCAGCGTCGTTTTACCGAGCCCTGGCGGGCCGACAAACAGCACGTGGTCAAGCGCTTCACCGCGCGATTTTGCCGCTTCGATGAACACCTTCAAATTTGCCCGTGCCGCCTGCTGGCCGACAAAATCGTCCAAAAGTTGCGGCCGCAGCGAGCTATCGGCATCCTCGCCTTGCTGATCGGCAGATATGATACGGTCAGGATTGTCCATGGCAGATACCAATGACACTAGAGCGTGTGGATGCACAAGCACCAAATCACTGTGCCAGTTCCTTCAGCCCCAGCCGGATCAGGGTGGCCGATGGTGCGGTTTCGCCGGCTTGCTTGAGGGCTGCGGCAACCGCATTGGCGGCCTGGTCGCGACTATAGCCCAGATTGGCAAGCGCCGAGACGGCGTCCGCCACTGGCGCTGGTGCAGCACCTTCTCCAAGTTCCTGCTTCAGGCCCATAGACCCGGCCGCCTCGCCGGCAAACGCCGGCGCCTTGTTTTTCAATTCGGTGACGATACGCTCGGCAACCTTCTTTCCCACCCCGGGCGCCCGGGTGACCATCGCGATATCGCGAAGTGCTATGGCATTGGCAAGGTCTGAAGCACTAAGCGTCGACAACACCGCTAGCGCCACCTTGGCGCCGACACCCTGCACGCTTTGCAAAAGCCGGAACCACTCGCGTTCAAGCGCGGTCGTAAAGCCGAAAAGTTTTAGCTGATCCTCACGCACGAATGTCTCGATAAACAAGACTGTCGCCTCGCCGGCAGACGGCAGGGTCGACAGGGTTCGCGTACCGCAATGGGCAACATAGCAAACGCCATTGATGTCAATCACCACGTGATCTTCGGCAATCTCGTCGACCAGGCCCTTCAGTTTACCGATCATGGCTCCACCTCCGCCGGTGCCTTCGCTCCGGCAATTTCATCAAGCTTGGCAAGCAGGGTATCGCGATGCTCCAGCAAGCCTTTATAGCTCAATTGATCCACATTGAGAGCCTCCAACAGGCCGGAAAACCGCGCGCAGATTTGCCGCCGGTCGGGATGCTCCGACAACAAGGACAATGGATCGATATGTATACGGACCGTGAACAGCAGGTCACCGCTTTCCGGCAATTTGCGCAAGGTCTGGTATTCCACCCGCAAAAATACCCCGGCATCGATTTCCTGCCGTTCCATATGCTCTGCACGACGGTCATCATGAAACAGTTGATCGTCGGAATAGATTGACCAGTTCATACGCCAGACCGGCTGTTCCAGCTGTAGCTTGTCGAAGATGCGATTGATCATCGCTGCGTTGCGTGTGGCCGGGCCGAAACCTGGCACCGGCGCATGAATATCTTCCATTCGCCGGCTGAATTTTTTGCCGAGCGACCAGGAGGATGGAAAACAAAGTGAACCGGCGGCCAGCCGCCAGCCGGTGCCGTCACGGCGCATAATCAAAAGGTCTTCCTGCACCAATTGCGCGGCAATTTGCAGTTTGGCCGCCGGACCATCCAGATGGACCTGCCGGCCATTGACCCGCATGATATTGCCATCACGGCGGTAAATTTGCGGAAACCGCTCTTCCACATGTGTGCTGATCAATTGCAGCACTTCGTGTTGAACAGCATCGGTTTCCGGCTCCGCCATGAAAGTTTTACCGGGGTACAGTTTGGCGATGCGCTCTTTTTCGTCCAGATAGAAATCGAGATGCTTATCGGCCTCGATCCAGTCGTTCAGATCAAGCGGGTGAAGCCCGATTCGAAACGGCGGATGACTGCCGTCATAGGGCGTGTGGCTGACCGGACTTGCGGCCAGATTTCCCCCTGTTTCGCTCATCCGGCCAAAATGCGGCGGGTCAATGCCGCCGCTTCCCGGTGATGGGCATGGCAAATGCCGACAGCGAGCGCGTCAGCAGCATCATCGCTGTCAAAACTGGCCTTTGGCATCAACACCTTGACCATCATGTGGATTTGCTTCTTGTCGCCATGGCCGGCACCGATGACCGATTTCTTGACGGCATTGGGCGCATATTCCGCAACGGTAAGCCCCGCCAGTGCCGGCACCAGCATGGCAATCCCCCGGGCTTGGCCGAGTTTCAAAGTTGCGACCGCATCGCGGTTGACGAAAGTGGATTCAACGGCTGCCTCGTCCGGCGAGAAGTCCCGCAGCTTGGCCGACAACCCATCATGAAGCTGGCAAAGCCTGGTTGCCAGATCCGCCTTGGCATCGGACACAACGGTGCCCGAGGCGACAAACCGCAGTGAGTTGCCAACTGTCTCGACAATCCCCCAGCCGGTGCGCCTGAGGCCCGGATCAATGCCGATAATGCGAATCGTTTCCGACATGCCCGATACAATAGCGTGCGCACATCGCAACGCCACGTCAAACTTGTCGTGGACCGGTATCTGAAATCAGCGGGCTGCGAATGCCGTACTAAGCAGGGAGATCTGATCGTTGACCGGATTGACGCCGATACGATCGGCCACCGTGGGTTTCGGGTCGCCGTAGATTTCCTCGTCCATGCGCCGCACGACACCTTGCAGGCTGAGCGAGCGAGAGACCAGGTCCTGAAAGGCATCGGGCATTTCCGCCCATGCGTCGGCTTCCTGCCCGGCAGAAAGAGTGTCGAGCCGGACCTTCGATTTTTCCGATGCCACCTGATCGCGCGTCATCTCGCCAGAATTGGCCGCGCGCTGCAACAACAGCCACGAAGCAATCTGCATCAGCCGCGTTGTCAGCCGCATGGATTCGGCCGCATAGAGCCCGGCGGCAACCCGCGACAGGATTTTGGCATCCTTACGCCCATCGCCATCGAGATATTCAGCAGCCTCTTCGACGAGTTTCATACCCTCGTCGTAAAGCGGCTTGAAAGATGGGGAGAATGCCCGCCGTTCCGCCAGATTGATCATCACTGAACTGGATTTTTTGGGGTCGATCATACCGCTTTGAAGCCCCTTTTACTCATTACCATCAAACCGGAAATCACTTTCCAAACTTTACTCGCCAGCACATATAGCCGCAAAAGCGCCCCCGCTTTAGCCCCGGCAGGCCATAAAATGCGCCTAACTTCCGCCGAAAGCAAGAATTTGTTTAATAAAGGGTTAACGCCAGTATCCGCTTGGAACTATCGAAGCGTTTTGCGGCACAAAAAAAGAGCCACGGCAATCGCGGCTCTGAAAGTTAAACAGGGAGGCGTCAAACAGGGTGGCCAAGCCACCCGGTAGGAATCCAAAAAATTGGATTGAACACAGTAAACACTCGTAAAGCTTAACATTTGGCTAACGGACGGGGTTTTACTTGGGGTGTCTTGCGGTTACTTGAAACCACGACAACGCCTGCACCCACTTGGAACTATTGAAGCGTTTTTCGCACATGTGATTCTGTTTGGACGAAAAATGCCCTGGGTTATGTTCCCTTGGTCTTTAGCCGGACATCCACTTCCGATAGCCAGGATCACGAGTTGATTTTTGAAACCTTGTCGTCAACCGTCACGGTTCCGTTGGTCACAACCCGGGCATAAATCCCCCTTAGCCTCATGCGCTTGCCCTCACCGGTGTTCACGAACATGCAGGCATCATAGCCATAGCGGCTGATGAATTTTGCGCATCCATTGTGCGGAACCACGGTGATCTCAATGGTCGCGGTTCCGATACTCAACCGGGTTCCAGGCGGCGTATTGTCAGGCGTCAAATCCATGTCGATAAACAGATTGTCACCGGCCGGCGCCCAATTATCCCGCTTCTGCGCGATTAATTCAATGCAACGCGCGTTCATGATGCAGATTTGAACATCCGGATGCGGTTTGCCGTCATCGGTTTTCAGCCAGCAGTCCTCACTCGCCCAGCGGTCGCCATGAACACCCTTTTCAAGGCTGATTTCACTGGTCTGAAGTTCAAGACGCTCCCCCACATCCGGCCTGATGAGGATACCCTTCAGTCTGCCATTATCTTTCGGCGCGCTTTGAATATAGGGCAGGCCGTCATCCAGCTCGGCTTCGGTAAGATGTTTCGGCATTTGCTTGCACCGCTGATATTGAATTGAATTCGCTGATCATTCTATCCCACACCAGCCCCTGTTCCACCAGCCCGTCCCAGAAAGACCGCTCACATCTGATGTTAAAATCCTCCAGCGCCGCCCGTCGAGCGGCCTGACACCGGATCGCCACTCCAATCGGCAAGCAGAATTGCATGAGGTTAACAGGCCCATGACCAAGTGTCCTGATCGAATCCGAAGTCGTACTGAGCGTGCAGTAGAATGTTACGAACTTCGGATTCGGGACACTAGCTCAGCATTTGTTCCATGCGGCGAAAACTTTCCGAAAGCACGGCTGCATCCTTCAGCGCATAAGCCAGCATCATGCCGCCCTGCCACTCCGCCACAGCACTTCTTGCCGTACCGAGCGCCAAAGAGGGCCGCAAACCCGTCCGCCCCAATTCGCGGGCGATGAAACCAGTCAGCATCGAGAAGCTTTCGCCTGCCCGTTTCGATGCAGCCGGTGCGGAACTTGAAAAATCGCGTATCGCAAACGCAATCGGACACCCATGCGCAACGCGGCTTTTCAAACTGCGTGACAATCGTGCCACCAGCATCGACAGCCGCGCGCGCGGCTTATCACCTTCAAGTTCGATTTCAGACAGCATCGAACCCGTTTCGGCGACAAAGACATCGGCCACCGCCAGGGCAAAATCGGCCTTGCTTGGAAAATAATAGTAGATGTTGCCGACGGGCACACCTGACGCTTTGGCAATATCGGCGAGGCTGGTCGCATCATAGCCTTGCTGCCAGAAAAGCCGGGCGGCGGCGGCAACCAGCGCGGTTCGATTTATTTCGCCTCGCTTCATCAGCCAGCCACACGGACCGGTAAGCGGTCTGTCCCCAATATACCATACCTGTCGGCAAACATGGCTGACACCGAACTGGTCAAAACAGCTAAAGGCTGTTGCAAGGCTTTAACTTGATTTGCCGGACACATCATCGTCATGCGCTTGGGCTTCCGAGGGCAGCATGACCGCAATCCCGTCACGCACCGGATAGTCGACTTCTGCATCGCGTGAATAAAGCTCCCCTGTCTCCGCCTTGTAGTCAAGCGGTCCCTTGGTCAGCGGACAGACCAGCAGGTCCAGAAGCTTCGGATCGACAATCGCATCGCGCTTATGCCTGGCCATTGCCATCCCTTCGATATCTATTGCAGCCCGACATCCAGATCGCCCTTGTCGCGCGCCATTGCCATTTCAGTGATGGCAACCAGTGTTTCAGCCCTGGTTTTCAAGTCCGGTGCCTCAAGCAGGGCCTGCTTTTCAGCCGGCCCGTAAGGCGACATCATCGAAAGCGCATTGACCAGCGTTCCGTTCTCCGCACGGCTGACGCTTTCCCAGTCCGCCTCCATTCCATTGGCTTCCAGATAATCATGAAACGCCTTCAGCAGAGCCTCACGATCCACCTCTTCCTCACCGGAACTTAAATCGAGATCCGCGCCGAACGGTTTTATCAGACATTGACGATAGGGTGTTTTGACAGTCAGTTCCTCAACTGTGCGAAACCGGCAAATCCCCTGAAGCGAGATCAGATACCGCCCATCGCCGGATTCAGCAAACGACGTAATTCTGCCGCAACATCCGACACTGCACAATTCCGGCTCACCGTCCTTGCGCAATGCGCCGTCCAGCCGCGGTTGAACCATGCCGATGACACGGTTGCCGCTGATCACGTCATCAATCATCTTCAGATAGCGTGGTTCGAATATATTGAGCGGCATGCGGCCATCGGGCAGCAAAAGCGCTGCCGCCAGAGGAAAAACTGCTATCCTGTCGGGTACGTCGGTTGTCTTTGTGTAGTGTGCGTTTCCAGCTTGCAACGATCATTCTCCGCCCCATCGGCGCTCAGATACGGCTACAATATCAAATAATTTGGCGCACCGCAGCCCAAACTCAAGTAGAATGCCACGCTCAATGGCCTGATCTCAGGAAAACAGCAGCGAAGATAGTTTGCGCCGCGCCGACGATGTCACCTCATCGGCCGCACCCCAGGCTTCAAAAAACTGCAGGAGTTGGGCGCGCGCACCATCCTCGTTCCAGGTCCTGTCAAGGCGGATAATTTCAAGCAGATTGTCGGCAGCCTCCTGACGCTGATCAAGCGCATTTTGTATCATCGCCAGATCAAACCGGGCCTGATGATCTTTTGGGTCGGCTGCAAGACGTCGCTCAAGCTCCGCCGGATCACCCAGTTCAGCCACCTGTTCGGCGAGTGTTATGCGGGCTCTGATACTGGCCACGGCGGGATTGTCCTGATCGGCTTCAGCGACTGTTTCAAGCACTTTCTTGGCCTGGTCAGCCTCGCCCAGTCCGTAAAGGGCCGCCGCAAGCCCGCCAAGCGCATCGGCGTTTTGAGGTTCTTGCTGGACGATCGCCGAGAACATTTGCCCCGCACTTTGAAAGTCCTCCGCCTCAAGCGCCGTTTTGGCAACAGCGATTGCTTCACCGATGCGGTCCTTGGCCTCGCCGCTGCCAAGCTTTGAGACAAATTCGCGGATCTGGCTTTCCGGCACAGCGCCCATAAAACCGTCAACCGGTTGCCCGTCCTTGAAAGCAAAGACCGCAGGGATCGACTGAACGCCCAACTGCCCTGGAATAGAAGGGTGATCATCAATATTGAGCTTGACCAGCTTAACCGCACCACCGGCCTCGTTGACAACCTTTTCCAGAGCCGGCTGCAATTGTTTGCATGGACCGCACCACGGCGCCCAAAAGTCGACAATAACCGGCTGATTGCGCGATTCCTGTATCACGTCGACGGCAAAATCGGCCGTCGTCGTATCCTTGATCAGACCACCCGAAGAGGCCGGTATTCCATCCATCAGGATTTCCGGCTGCGCCTTTTCCGGCGTCTGCCCGGCAGGCGCCTGCTGCTCCCCGCCAAAGCTGACATTGGCGGAATAAGACGTACCTCCACCACCGTATGGATTATTGCCACCACTCATCGTCAACCTCATTTTCATTGCCATGACCGGCTGTTTTCAAACGGCCGATGCTTCAAACTCGCCTTTTATGTATGCCGCATGACGCAAGACCGCAATATCGGTCAGTCTCAATCGGAAACATCCAAAATTTCAGGCCGGTGTCCCGCCGCCGTCATGAATGCGATCAGATCATCGCGCCCGATGGTGGTGGTTGCTTCATTGGTCAGCGGATGCGCGTTGATTTGATCATGCTCCATCAATTCGCTATCGAGTATCGCCTTGACCCGCCCTGCGGTATCGTTGACCACAGAAAACGCTGTCACGGCGCCGGGTACGACACCGAGAAATTCCATCAGCCTGTCCGGCTTGCCGAATGAAAGCCGGCTTGCTCCGCCGATAATCTTGTGCAGCTCTTTCAAGTTAACCCGGCGATCCTCGCCAACGGTGACGAGAAAGAAATTGTCTTTTTTGTCTTTCAAAAACAGATTTTTCGTGTGCCTGCCGGCGATTTCGCCGCGCAGTTTTTGTGAATCCTCAACCGTAAACAAAGGTGGATGGGTCGCCGTTTTCGTTTGATATCCAGCCTTTTTGAGCCGGGCGAGAAGATCGTCAGGAGCGATAGGCATCATGTAATGTCCAAAAAATTGTCAGTTAAAATAACCCTGAAACTTTAATGGCCGCTATTGTGCGTCCGATCAATCTTGCCAGAGCATTTTTCGCTCAAACGGAGTCATAGAAGCGAAAAATGCTTCAATAGTTCCAAGCGGATACAGGCGTTGTCGCGGTCAAAGAAACCGCAAAACGCCCTAGCGAAGATTCTCTGTTGCATTCATCGGGTTTCTGCGCCATACAGGCGCCGCTTCACGGCAATTGCCATTATGAGCGGGCGTAGCTCAGGGGTAGAGCACAACCTTGCCAAGGTTGGGGTCGTGAGTTCGAATCTCATCGCCCGCTCCATTTTACTTTCTCATAAGTCACCTAAAACCCTTACAAAACAACGGCTTTGTACTACCATGCTTCTCATTGCAGAGCATGAAGAACCATGAAATCCCGCCCATTTGTTTGCCGGGTATATCCAGATAGGTTCACGAACAAACGCGGTGGATTTGGCCCGAAAGGGTATACGATTGGTGGGCGCCCGATGCCAACCCGCTCCAATGCGACAACGCCTGTACCCGCTTGAGCGGAAAATGTTCTAGGTCGTCGAGCGGTTTGACGCCGGATCGCCAGCGCAGCCTTGGTGTGGCTTGCTTCCTATCTATAATGTCGATGAGGAGGCGATGATCAATCAAGTTGAGAACAGCGCCATTAATCAAATATTCTGGAGAAAAAAATTTATGAATAATGATAGGCCAGAACCCTCTGGGTACATCCATGGCAGCACGCCCGAAGAGCAACATCGGTTGTCCTTGCTTAATGATCTTTTGAATGAGTCCTGCTTAAGGGAACTTAATCTCAAACCCGCAGAGAAAGTCTTGGATCTTGGCTGCGGCCTTGGTCAGTTTACCAGGCTGATTGCACGAACAGTGACCAGCAAGGGAACGGTCGTCGGCATAGAGCGGGACCAGGATCAGTTACTGCAAGCGCAAAGCCTTGCCAGAATTGCAGAAGAGGCAGAACTTGTGGAGTTTCGCAAGGGTGATGCACTTGATCCTCCGCTGGATGGGGCGGAATGGGGTTCGTTCGACCTTGCCCATAGCCGTTTCCTTCTGGAGCATATCGCGCGCCCGGAATTGATTGTTGCACAGATGGTTCGCGCGGTACGCCCTGGCGGACGTATCTTTGTCTCTGATGACGATCATGACAATTTCCGCCCATGGCCCGAACCCCCAAATTTCCCAGCAATTTGGCAGGCCTATGTGCGTTCATATGAAAGGCTTGGCAATGATCCATATGTTGGGCGGCGCCTCGTCTCGTTACTTCGGGACGGTGGATTGACCTCTATTCGCAATACTTGCGTGTTCTTTGGGGGATGCGCGGGCAATGAAAGATTTCAGGCCATCGCCGACAATTTGATTGTCGCCATCACAGGCGCCAAGGACGCAATGCTGTCAGAAGGATTTCTGGACGAAGAAACATTCCAGGCCGGTTTGGCCGGGCTGCAGCATTGGAAAGCCGACCCTTCTGCCGTTTTATGGTACACGGTATGTTGTGCCGAAGGAATTGTCCCAAATTAGGGCGTTTTGCGGTAACTGGAACCGCGACAACGCCTGTATCTGCCTGGGCAAAAAATGCCAGACGGTGACAAGCCTGTATCGTCTGGCATCAGCTACATCCACATCGCAAATATGAGATAGAGACCGGATTGCAAAGCCCCTACTGCACACGGCTACCGCCTGCTGGTATTTTCGGCGATCATCGAAATCATTTCAAACATCACGGCGGCGGCGGTAAGCGCGGTGATATTGTTGGGGCTGTCCTTGGTCGGCATCATGCAGACCACATCGCCGCCAACAATGTTGAGGCCGCGCACGGAGCGTACGATACCGATCGCTTCATCGATATCAAAACCCTTTTCGCCGGGCTCCAGATTGGAAACGCCAGGCGCAATCGTCGGATCGAGACAGTCGAGATCAAACGTAATATAGACCGGTCTGCCATCCAGCACTTCACGGCACTGGGCCACGACATCATCAAGTCCGCGCTGCCGAAACTCGCGCATCGTCACGACGTTGTAGCCATAATCGTAGGACGGTTTCAGCCAGTCGAGACTGCGCGGATGACCACGCAGGCCAATCTGCATCGATCTCGTCGGATCCACTTGGCCCTGATCGGCCAGATACGCGCCCCAATGGGCCGCCGATTTCTTTGCACCCAGGAAGTGATCCACCTTGGTAAACACATCCGTGTGTGCATCGAGATGTAGGAAACTGACAGGTTCGCCACCAGTCAGGTTCCCGCATCCCAGCGCCTGGACGATGCCGCCGGTAATCGAATGATCTCCGCCGACCGAAACCGGCCGGGCGCCGGCCCTGTCGATCCTGCCGAAAAAATCCGTGATCTGTTCGATACAGTCCTCATTGTCATTGGCACGGGGGAAAGGCACATCACCAACATCGGCGATTGTCGCGCTGTTCCACGGATCGATCTCGAACACGGAATGAACCCGCCGCTGCACCGCCGAAACATGCCTCAGCGCCCGCGGTCCGAGATGTTGGTCCCGCTCTGTCGTGCCATTGCCTGCCGAATGCGGCACACCGACAAGTGCGATATCCTTGCCGTCGGGTTCTTCAGCAGGACAGCGGAACATGGTGGGTATCCCCCACCAATAAAGATTGTCCATCATCGATTTTTGATACGGATCCGTCATAACGGTTCTCCATCAAGAACAGCACGCCCGGAAAATTTCCAGGGCATTTTTCGCCCAAACAGAATCATATGTGCGAAAAATGCTTCAATAGCTCCAAACAGATACAGGCGTTGTTGCGGGTTCCAAGTAACCGCAAAACGCCCTAGCCTTCTCGCCGGAAAGCACCCTGCACGATGCGGTCGATCACCATGGCAACAAAGAGGATCGCAAAACCGCCCAAAAGTCCCGGTCCCTTGGCGGCATATTGCAGAGCTTCGAGGATTTCCTTGCCTAGCCCTCCACCGCCAATAAGCGAAATGATCACCACCATCGACAGGCACATCAGGATCGTCTGGTTTACCCCCGTCATGATCGATGGCCGCGCCAGCGGTATTTCGACATCCTTCAAAAGCTGCCATCGCGAGGCGCCAAAGGCGACGGCTGCCTCCTTGATGCTATCAGGCACGCCGCGCATGCCAAGCGCTGTCAGCCGGATGACGGGTGGCATTCCAAAAATGATAGTCGCCAGGATACCCGGCGGATTGCCGGTGCCGAAGAAAGCGATAATCGGAATGAGATACACGAAGGCGGGCAAGGTCTGCATGAGATCAAGCACCGGCTCTGCGGCTGAATAGGCGCGTTTCGACTTGCCGAACCAGATCCCCAGCGGTATTCCCATGGCGACGCACAGGATCACGGCAGCACCGACCAGCGCCACGGTTTCCATCGCGACTTCCCAATAACCAAGCAGCGCGATATAGGCGAGCGACGCAGCGGTGAAAATCATCACCCGCGGGCCTGCCGCCCTCCATGCCGTAACGCAGATCACCAGCATGACAACCGGCCAGGGCGAGCCGATCAGCGCGATTGTCAGCGCGTCGAGAACGGCCCTAACGCCGCCAACGATACCGTCAAACACATCTCCACCGGCCACGGCTGCGGCATCGATCCGCGCCTCCAGCCAGTTTGCCATGTTAGAGAACAGCGTGCCGCTATCCTCGCCGATAAGAAAAGCGGAGACCTGCCGTTCGGGAAACGCATCAAGCAATTCAAGCGACTGGCTGACGGTGAATTTATAAACGATCAGCGGACCAATCAGGGCCGCAAGGACCGCACCCATCACCGTGTTGGCCATCGAACGGCCGCTTTCGGTTTTTTCCGGGTCGATCCGCCAGTTTGAATATTGCTTTTCGTAAACGCGATCCGCGTAAAGACCCTGTATGAGCTTAACCAGCACAAACAATACCAGACCACCAATCAGGATCCCGACTGCTTCCGACTGCGCTTCCTGCGCCTTCTCAAAACTACTTTCAGCAGCCCGCTTGATGTTACTCGCCAGTTTGGTGAACCGGTCTATATCGGCCTGTACCGTCGCTTCGGCTGCCCGTTGGAAGAGTTCATCGGCACGCGTCATCTGGCGGTTTGCGCGATCCAAAAGGTCAGCGCCGGGATTGCCCCACGCGCCGCGCCCGATCTGCACCCAGGCGATGATTTCCAGGATCAGGAATGCCCAGAACATGCCCCAGATCGCCCGCGACGACGCCCATAGCGGGCCCAAAACAGCCGCCCACCAGTTAAATGTCGCCGGAAGCAGTCCCGTAGCGTTGTGAATTTTGTGAAACGCCCGCACATAATAATCGCCGCTGACTGCGGCAAATTCACGGATCGAACCGTCAAGTTCATCACGGTCTACCTCGATATCAGAGGCCGCGGTGACCTTCACATGATCAATATCTTCAGCCATCCTTGCCCCCCTGAATTCCGCGCAGCAGACGTGGCTTGTCGACCACACCCACATCTTTGTCATCTTCGGTGATAACCACGGGCAATTCGGTCCCGACCGATAAATCGATCAATTGATCGAGATCGGCATTGTGATCGGCGCGCGGAGCGTCTTTCAGCGAACCCTTGAACGTTTTCTTGAATTTTTCCACCGGCTTCATGATCGAATGCGCCTTGACCAGCTTCAGCTTGGAAATGCCCTGGACGAATTCGCGCACATAATCGTCAGCCGGCTGCATGACAATTTCTTCCGGCGTACCGATCTGCACGATAATGCCATCCTTCATGATCGCAATACGGTGGCCGATGCGGATCGCCTCATCCAGATCGTGGGTGATAAACAGCGTTGTTTTCTGCAACCGCGCCACCAGCGCCTTGAACTGATCCTGCAATTGCAGGCGAATAAGCGGATCGAGCGCCGAAAACGGCTCATCCATCAGCAGGATTTCAGGATCCGACGCCAGCGCCCGCGCAATGCCGACGCGTTGCTGCATGCCGCCGGACAACTCCTTCGGCAACCGGTCCTCATAGCCGGTAAGGTCAACCAGCGACAATGCATAGTCGGAGACCGCCCAGCGCTTGGACTTTGGTACTTTTCTGATTTCCAACGGATAGGCCACATTGTCTCGCACCGACCGGTGCGGCATCAGCGCCATATGCTGAAACACCATGCCGATCTGCCGTGCCCTGATAGCGCGCAATTCGGCCTCACTGATGGCCGAAACATCCCTGTCCAGTATTTCGATTGTTCCTGCTGTCGGCTCAATCAACCGATTGACGTGGCGCACCAGAGTTGATTTGCCGGAACCCGACAACCCCATAATGCAGAAGATTTCGCCGCGCGGCACCTCGAAGCTGGCATCCTGTACGCCAACGACACAGCCAAATCGCTCCAGAACTTCCGGTTTTCCGATCCCTTCGGCCTTGACCGCGGCCATCGCCTCATCGGCTCGACTACCGAATATTTTCCAGACACCCGACAGTTTAACGACCGGATCTTCACTCATGACAACTCCTACCGGTCTTCACAATACAGCCAACGAGCCGCCGGACAAGTCCGACGGCTCACTTGCCAAAGACCAGGTCCTGGTTTTCAATGAAAATAGCCGGCTATTCGGACAACCAGCCCAGAATCTTGTCTTCGTTCTCGGCAACCCAGGACTTGGCGTATTCCTTCGGGTCTTTGCTGTCGATCACGAGCGCGAAGGTCATTGCCGAAACTTCTTCGGTGGTTAGCTTGATGTTGGACATCAGCTTTGCCACTTGCGGATGATCGGCTTCAAGAGACTTCGCATAGTGGATATGCAGATAAGCCGAATCCCATGCCACGCCAGCTTCTGATTTTTCCAGCCAGTCCGGATCATCGGTCGGCTGCAACACCTTCCACTTGGCAGCATCATAGGCAGGCTCCTTGAGAATCTGCATGTCATGAAGCGCAAAAACATAGTGCGGCGTATAGCAAAAACCGGCCCACGGCTTGCCGGCCTTGGTTGCGGTGTCCAGATTGGCATAGGCGACCGTCTCGTCGATCTCGGTCAATTCGAAAATCTGATCGTAGCCATAGGATTTTGCACGGATTTTTTCGACATTGGTCGACGCCCAGCCAGGAGCACCAATCCAAATTTCACCCTTTCCGTCACCATTGGTGTCGAACAGGGCGGCAACATCCGGATTGGTCAAATCCTCAATAGCAGTAATTCCGTTGGCATCGGCCGTGGCTTTGTCCACGCACATGCCCTGGAAAGCTTCGACACCATTCATGTTTTGCATGACCGTATTCTTGTCCTTGACAAAGGTGTCATGCAAATTCTGCTGGTTTGGCAGCCAAACCTCCGGATGGACATGCATCGCACCGGAATCCATCGCCTCAAAAATAATCGGGTTGGTGCCGTTTTGCAGTTCAACGTCGAGACCAAGATTATCCTCGACAATCACCTCTATGATATGCGCCGTCGCATTGACCGACGGCCAATTCGGCACACCAATCACAACATCGGCGGCAAGGGCCGGTGCCGAGAGTGCGGCAGCACAAACAGCGGTTGCAAGAACTTTGTTCAAATTCTTCATCTTATTCCTCCTTGTCGAAGCGTGCCATTGATCAGCCTTCGCTTCATTCACAATTGTTGTTATCCAACGATTTGCCTGATCTGTATTTTGTAGACGAAACGGCATTTGGACCAACCTGTCGCGCTTGGCGCCAATCCCGATCCTTTATTTTGCAAAAACAGGCAAATATAAAAACAATGATCCCGATTATCTCCTCTTTTTTGCAAGAGACCCCAATCAGAAAAGTCAATTGATTTTTAAAAGTCAAGGCGGGCTTTCTAGTGATAAAGTTCGCAAATATCCGATAAAAGTCAGGATTATCCATCTTCCAGCGCCTCTCTTGATGCTGCTGGAAGCCAGCACCATCATTCCAAAGCCAAAGCAATGCAGACCCGGTAGAAAGTGCGGGAAAATTGCAGCACGCCCGGGGTTTTATGCAGCAGCCCCAACAGAATTCTTCTTGCGCCAGCCTCCCCGGCAAACACGACGAACCGCCATGATCGGAAATGTAGTCCATCGCCCAACTGGCACAACCAAAAATGTTCTGTGCCATACCTGAAGCGCCGGCGGCATGCTGGCGTCCGAAAGCGTCACCTGCATCCACTAAGACACAACCGGAATGATAGGTGGCCAGGTTTTCAGGTCGGCGAGATTTGGAACAGAAATATATGGCTATGGGTGTTCCAATCCTGATGGAAGAAGATGGGAGAATGCGAAAATATTGAGCAACAGCCGGATCAAACTTCCAGACTGAACGGCACGCCCTCGTAAGCTTCCGCGCCACGGCCAATTGCAGAAATCGCCGCAACCATGCGGCCATTCCTGCCAAGCGCCCTGTCACCGAGCGACACGATCAGGCGATTGGGGGTCGCGCTTGGTGCCTTTCGACGAAGCAGTGCAGCCAGGCGGGCTTCGCTCCTATCAGGCTGGAAAAAACATCCCAGCAGATAGGCCGCCGCAGTCGACCGGCTGATCCCGGCATAGCAGCAAATCACCAGCGGGCCGGACCGGTTCCAGTCTCGCGCATAGTCCAGCAATGTCTCGATATGCCCGGCATTAGGCGGGCTCAACCCTTCTCGCGCCTCGGCAATATCATGCATGGTCAGATGCAAATGCGTCCTGGCGGAAACAGTATCCGGCCTGGAAAATTCGCTGCCCTCGGTCAGAAGCGTCACCAGATGCGATGCACCGGACGTTTGAACGATGGCGGGCAGCTTCGACTGAGGCGTTACATAGATCATCATCGGCTCTGCCCATAGTCATCAAGCGCCGATTGCAATCGCTCCCACTCGACCTCCAGGCCCGGCAATCCGAACCGCAGATGATCGCGCCGGTCATCAAACCGCCGCACAAGGATGCCGGATCGTCCCAGATGATCATAAAGACGGCCCGCCTGTTCGTGGCGGACAAACTGAAACAGGTCCGTGCCGCCGGCAAGTTCAAGCCCGCACCCGCTGAGCAGATGGCGCAGCTTCTCCGACGCTTCGGCAAGCCTATGGCGCATATCTACCTGCCAGTCATGATCGCCAAGTGCGCGCAACCCATAGTCAAGCGCGGGAACGGCAACCGGCCAGGGTCCAAGCGCTGCGGTCAGGTAATCTGCAATCTGCGATGGTGCGACCGCAAAAGAGAGCCGAACGCCCGCAAGGCCAAAGAACTTTCCAAATGATCGCAGCACGACGAGATTGCGCCCTTTGACGTCACCGGCCAGCGAATGATGCGGAGGCGCGACATCCATAAACGCCTCATCGACCACCAAAAGCCCGCCACGCGCGGTGATCTTGTCGGCAAGCAGCAGCAATCGGGCGCGTTCAAAAAGACGGCCGCTCGGATTGTCCGGATTGACCAGCACGGCCAGATCGGCCTGTTCAAGTGCCGGTAGTCCAGCCACTTCGTCTACCCTATGGCCCGCAAGCCTCGCGCATCGGGCATGTTCACCATAGGTTGGCCCCGCTATGCACGCGCAGCCCGGCGCAACCAGCCCGTAAATCAGCGGCAATAGCGGCTGGGTTCCAGGCGATGCAATGATATGGTTTTCACCCGCCGCCCCATAGGTTGCAGCGGCAATTTTTATCAATTGCCGAAGCCTTTCCGGCTCTGGGAGGCGCGACAAAGCCCTGTCCGGGAGATCGAAAACCGGATAGGAGTGCGGATTAATACCAGTGGAAAGGTCGATCCATGGTTCGGGCGCCTGTGGAAACAGCGCTCGCCCCTGCGCAAGACTGCCACCATGCTGTTCGGCAACTCCGGCGGTTGGAAAGAGCTTAAACGTCATGGCAGTAACTGTTGCATTGTTGGCGCTCATTGCCGAGCTGGCAATCAGTTATCCGCAATGGCTCATGCGCAAGATCGGACACCCCGTCATCTGGATCGGCGCGGCAATCGAAGTCTTTGATCGAAAATTCAACGACATCACCGCATCGCCCGCCAGACTTCGGCGGAACGGTGAAATCGCATTGATCCTGATCATGTTGATGGCGGCCGGTTCCGCACTGCTGGTTGAGTGGCTTGCCGATCAGACCGGGGTAGGATGGCTCGTCATCGCCCTGATAGCCTCCAGCCTGATCGCGCAGCGCAGTCTTGCCGCCCATGTTGCCGCCGTAGCCACAGCGCTTGAAACGGGCGGCGTTGAGGCAGGCAGACAGGCCGTTGGCAAAATTGTCGGACGCGACACGGCCAGGCTCGATGAAAGCGGGATCAGCCGGGCAGCGATTGAAAGCCTGGCTGAAAACTTCTCCGACGGGATCACCGCGCCGGTTTTCTGGCTGGCGATTGGCGGCTTGCCCGGCATTGCCATCTATAAGGCCATCAACACCGCGGACAGCATGATTGGCCACAGATCGGAAAAATACATCAATTTCGGCCGCGCTGCCGCGCGGATCGACGATCTGGTCAATTGGCCGGCAGCACGTCTTTCCGCAATTCTCGTCCTGATCGCAGCAACCCTTGTTCCCAGCGCCTCGGCGCGAAAGGCCTGGCACGCGATTAGACACGATGCCGGCCGGCACCGCTCGCCCAATGCCGGCTGGCCGGAGGCCGCCTTCGCCGGCGCGCTCGGGCTCGAACTGGCAGGCCCCCGGCGCTATGATGGAAAAACGATCGACGACGCTGTCATGGGCGCCGGCGGCCGCTTGAGCGCCACGAAAGCTGATATACGCCGCGCCATCACATTGTTCTGGATCACTGACATGGTTTTGATCGTCGCGGTCGGCCTGATTGCTGCGGTAATCCATCTGGTTTTCTAACCCGTCAGAATTCGATACCCTGCTGGGCTTTAACCCCCTCGGCGAAATGATGCTTCACCAGCGTCATTTCGGTCACCAGATCGGCTGCATCCAAAAGCTCCAGCTTGGCATTGCGCCCCGTTACGACAATGTGCAGATCGCTGCGCCGCCCCTTCAAGGCCGAAACAACCGGCAAAATGTCGAGATAGTCATATCGAAGCGCGATGTTGAGTTCGTCTAAAATGACCAGGCTAATAGTCTCATCGGCCATAAGCGCCAGCGCCTTGTCCCAGGCACGTTTGGCCGCGGCGATGTCGCGTTCCAGATCCTGCGTCTCCCAGGTAAATCCCTCACCCATCGTGTGCCATTCGACGAGATCGCCGAATCGCCCAAACGCATCGGTTTCACCGGCATGCCAGGCACCCTTGATAAACTGTACGACACCGACACGCCGGCCATAGCCGAGCATCCGCAACGCCAGCCCGAACGCGGCCGTCGATTTACCCTTGCCGGGTCCGGTATTGACGATCAGCAATCCCTTTTCGATTGTCTTTTCGGCAACTTCGGCGTCTTGAACTGCCTTGCGCTTGACCATCTTGGCTTTGTGGCGCTCCGCATCACGCCCACCGGCAGAGTTTTTCTTGTTCTTTTCCATATCATTTCACCTGCCCATATCATTTCACCTGCATTGCAATTCCGGCTGTCATCAAAATAACGGTGCCCGCCGCCGCAGCAGCCATCTGGTTCAATCTGCCCGCCGCATCGCGGAACTGTCGCGACAGCGCATTGTCCGGCACAATCCCCTGACCAACCTCGTTGGTCACCGCAAATGTCGGCCCCCGCCGTGCGTCAAGTGCCTCGACCAGCAAAGTAGAAGCTTCCTCGATATCATTGCCGGCCAGCAGATTGTTTGACAGCCAAAGCGTCAGACAGTCAATCAGCACCGGTCGGGTTGAAGGTTGCGACCTGAGCGCGCCGGTAAGATCCACCGGCGCTTCGATCGTCTGCCATTTATCATCCCGCCGGGTCCGGTGAAGCGCTATCCGCTCCCGCATTTCCTCATCAAACGCCTGCGCCGTCGCCAGATAAATCCATGGCGGATCAAAGGCGCGGACAAGCTGCTCGGCGTGACTGCTCTTGCCGGAACGCGCCCCGCCGATCACAAGCGTCAGATTTGGATTGTCAGGCAATGCCGTTAGCCGGCTCATCTGCTCTGAGCCCATAGCGGTTGCGGACGAAACCGGCCATAAGACCAAGCGCGATCCAGAACATCAGGTTTGTAACCGTCACCGCAACGACAAAATTATGATGCAGCGCGGCAGGAACCGGGCTTTCAAAACTTGCCGGGAGCGGCGCACCCCAGACATGCGGCGCGATAATCATTGCAACCGCCAGCATCGCCAGCAAAAAGGACCGCCAAAAGACAATCAGCGCAAGCCCGCCGGCTGTGAGCAGAACCGTTGCAGCCCACCAGCTTTGCCGCGCTCCGAGATCCGCTGCCGGCATAGCGGGTAATTCCGGCGGCAGGCCAAGTCCCGGCGCGAGTGTAAACACGGCAAATCCGGCAAACCCCCAAATCAGGCCGTGGCGCCATCCGGCAATGCCGCCGGCAAATTCCGACGCCACAATCAAAAGCAGGGCAAAGCCGATACCGGTCACCACACTGGACAGGGCCGTATAGCTGAACCGCTCGATACCATCGGCCGGCGTCCAACCATCACCATGATGATGGTCTGCCGGCGCGGCGTCTTCATGGCCATCGGCATGTTCGCCGGAATGGGAATGGCCACCGGGTTCTTGCGCAATCGCCGAAGCCTCATAGGTTTCGGCTTCCATAATGAACGGCGTGGTCATAAAACTCTGTAACGCGGCCAGAACCAGACCAGCAAACAGCCCGGCGATCGCCGCGCTGAACACGACGTTTCCAAAAATTCGCATGATAGGAGCCTCTGTTAGAGCGTGTCTTGTTTAAATGGAATCGTTTGAGCGCAGGGTATTTGTGTCCTGGTTAGGAGCGTGAGGCGACGCGGGTGCACACCCGTTAGCGTCGCGCGACGACATCCAGGGCGCAAAGAACCAAGGTCAAATGATTGCAGTTTTCGATCTATGTCCAAAGCATTACCCTCTGCCTGCTTGGGTGTCTTTTCCGCGCCGGCTTCATCGAAATCCTCGCACGATGTTACATCGCACTGCGGTATTCTCTTCGCCGACACGAAAAATCCATCCCATCAAACTGCTCCCATTTAAGCAAGACACGCTCTAGTGGCAGGGGAATCCCATTGAATGCCGGTAATCATGTCCGGCATTATGGACGACATCGATATTGGCAAAGCCGGCGAAGCCTACCACGAACAGGCCAAGCATGGCGGCAAGTCCGAGTTGCGCGAAGCGGGACTGGCTCCGGGTCCCGGTTGTCTGGCCAGATGTCAAAACAGTCTGCGAAGAGGTCGTCATCGTCAATTCCTTTCCCCTCACACCCGAGGGCTTGGTGGTTTCCGTCGGCCGGCAGGTCTCCTGGCTTGCGGGTTGATCCGGTTCCGCCTTCCCAGGGATTAATCCCCAGTGGCGATTGGAACCGGCTGACCGCATACAGTTGCGGGGGCAGCCGCGGCTTCAGGTATTACGACCTTTTACCGCATTCCCTCTTGTTCCCGAACGGGAACCGGCGACGCAGTGATCATAGAGAAATTTCCTTGCGCAGCAATAAGATTCTGATCCTCGTTGACAAGGTGGAATGACGCGGCCTAAATGGCCCCCGACGGTCCCGGATTTTCACCTGAAATGAAGGGCTAAGAGGGAATGTGGTGAGCGGAGTTTCCGCAAATCCATAGCTGTTCCCGCAACTGTAGGCGGTAAGTGTCAAGCCGGTAGCCACTGGGATTGCCCCGGGAAGGCGGTTTGACATGATGATCCGCAAGCCAGGAGACCTGCCGTCGACCGACCAATCCTGAAGCGCCTGGCGGGTTTCCAGGCGGGGAGTGAAGATGTCAGATATTGACCAACGCACGGACGCGCAGGCCTGCAAACAGGCAGACGAGCCTCAAGATTTAACGCGCCCACCAACAAAGATCATCGTCTGCAGCGCATGCCGCGATGAAGCCGGTTCCGACGGCCATCCGCGGCCGGGCCGTCTTTTTGGTGACAAGGTTCGCAACATCGCTGAACAGGACGGCCTGATAGTCGAACAAGTCGAGTGTCTCGGCAATTGCAAGCGGCGCCTCAGCGCTGTGCTGGTAAAGCCTGACGGCTGGACTTATGTTTTTGGCGGCCTTTCCACCGATGACGCTGCCGATCTGGTCAAAGGCGCACAGCTTTATCGCGATGCCGAAAACGGGCTGATCCCGTGGCGCGGCCGGCCAGATTGCCTAAAGCGCGGTCTGGTTGCACGTATTCCTCCTCAATCTTTCAATGGAAAATCAACATGAACGCCTCATTGTCGCGCGTCCCCTGCACCGTCGTAACAGGCTTCCTCGGCGCCGGAAAAACCACACTGGTGCGCAATATGCTGGAACATTCCGGTGGCAGGCGTTTGGCCGTGATCGTCAATGAATTCGGCGATATCGGCATTGACGGCGAAATCCTCAAAGGTTGCGGCATCGACAATTGCTCTGAAGACGATATCGTCGAGCTGGCCAATGGCTGCATCTGCTGCACGGTGGCCGATGATTTCGTTCCGGCCCTCGATCAGATACTGGCGCGCCAGCCGGCGGTTGATCATATCCTTATAGAGACATCCGGCCTGGCCCTGCCCAAACCGCTTGTTCAGGCGTTTCAATGGCCGGCGATCATGGACAGGGTCACCGTCGACGGTGTTGTCGCCGTTGTCGATGGCCGGGCATTGGCCGATGGCCAGGTGGCCGGCGATATGGAAACGCTTGAAGCCCAGCGCCAGCAGGATGATTCGCTCGATCACGATAACCCGGTGGAAGAGGTTTTCGAAGATCAGGTCGCATGCGCCGATTTGGTGGTGATGTCGAAAAGCGACCTGTTGAGTAAAAGCGAGGCCGAAAAGGCGCGCGCGATCGTATCGGCCAGCCTGTCCCGCGCGGTCAAGATCGTCCCGTCCGTCAACGGCCGGGTTGATGGCGCCATATTGCTCGGTCTCGGCATCGGTGTTGAAGATGATATCGACAACCGCAAGACCCATCATGATGATGAGCTCGATCACGAGCATGATGATTTCGATTCCTTTGTCGTCGAGCTTGGCCAGATCGAAAATGCCGACGAATTGATGGCCCGCGTCACGGCTGTTGCCGAAACGGATGATGTTCTTCGCATCAAGGGGTTCGCCGACATCGCCGGCAAGCCCATGCGGCTGCTGGTGCAAGCGGTCGGCACGCGTATCGAGCACTATTTTGACCGGGCGTGGAACACCGGCGAAGAACGCTCCACCCGCCTCGTGATCATCGGCGTCCACGGCATTGACCGTGGCGCTATTCAGTCCAGGCTGGCGGCCTGACACCGTGCACATCCTGGCAACCACCTCTGCCTCGCTCGACGACCTGATCGAGCCTGTCGATCTCGGCCAGGAGCCTGCGGATATGGTGGGCCTGTCATTTGCCGACAGCGATCTGGCTGTTTTGGCCGATGCATGGAAGCGCAACCAGGCGGTCTTGCCGTCCTTGCGCCTTGCGCCTTTGCGCGAATTGCGCCATCCGATGTCCGTTGATCTGTGGATCGACCAGGTCGCTTTACACGCAAAAATCATCATTGTCCGGTTGCTCGGCGGCTATGATTGGTGGGCCTATGGCTGCGACCGTCTGGCCGAAATCGCCAAGGCCAATAACATCAAGCTCGCGCTTTTGCCGGGCGAATGCCGCGATATGGATCAGCGGCTGATCGATCGATCAACGCTGGCGCAATCAGAACTCGATGATCTTTTGACCTATTTCCGCGAGGGAGGGCCCGGCAATGCCAGCGCGCTGCTTGGCAGGCTTTCGGCTCTGATCGGCCGAAAACCCGATTATTTGCCGGCAAACATGGTTGATCGCGCCGGATATTATCATCCCCGGCACGGGATCGTTTCGGCGAAATTTTTTAAAGACGCCAATGCGGATAACAAACCGGTCATTCCGATCCTGTTTTACCGTTCCATGTTGCTGGCAGGCGATGTCGCGCCGATCGATGCCCTGTTTGAAACGCTCCAAAAGAGAAATCTGGCGCCGGTGCCGATATTCGTTTCAAGTCTTAAAGACCCATCGATTGCAGCCTTCGTCGAAAAGGCATCGAAATCATTTGATGCCCAGGCAATCATTTCCACGACGGCCTTTGCCGCCGGTCATCCAGGCGATGACACGCCGCTGTTTGACCGTATCGGCGTCCCGGTATTTCAGGCAGCAATCGCAACCACCCGCCGGCAGGCCTGGCTGGAAGGCCAAAGGGGGTTGGCGCCTGCCGATCTTGCCATGCATGTCGTGCTGCCCGAGCTTGACGGGCGGATATTTGCAGGCGCCATCGCATTCAAAGATGCGCCCGACGAACCAGACGAGACCGGGCTTCGCCTGCAGATAAATCACACAGAACCCGACCGTATCGAACAACTGGCTCAACGGGTCGAGGCGCTTCTGGCGCTGCGAAACACGGCGCGCAAAGACCGGCGGCTTGTCATCCTCATGCCCGATTACCCCGGTGCCGATGGCCGTACCGGCTATGCGGTTGGCCTTGATGTTCCAGCCAGCGTGCTTGCAATGCTCCACCGCTTAAAGGCGGAGGGCTATCACATCACCGGCATTCCAGATAAGCCGCGCGATCTCATCCGGATGCTGTCCACCCCTTCAGTCGCACTTGCAAGCGCGGCCTATGCCGGTGAATTCAACTGTTTTGCCGGCGAAATACGCGATCGGGTGACGGATAATTGGGGCAATCCGCCAGACACGGCGTTTCATTTCCGCTTCGCGCAATTCGGCAACATTACCGTTGCCCTTGCGCCCGACCGGGGCAAAAGCGAAGACCGGCGCGGGGATTATCATGATCCGGTTTTGCCGCCGCGTCATGAATTGCTTGCCTTCGGGTTCTGGCTGAAACAGCAGCTCGGCTGTCACGCAATCATTCACGTCGGCGCCCACGGCACGCTCGAATGGCTTCCGGGCAAGACCGTGGCGCTGTCTTCAGCCTGTTTTCCGGAAGTGGTGACCGGCGGCCTGCCGGTGATCTACCCGTTTATCGTCAATAATCCCGGCGAGGCGGCGCAGGCGAAACGGCGGATTTCAGCCGTCACGCTTGGCCATCTGCCGCCGCCGATGACCGAGGCAGGTCTCAGCCCCGATCAGCAAAAACTCGAACGCCTTGTCGATGAATATGCCGAGGCCGACGGCCTCGACAGCCGGCGCCGGGACCGGCTGGCAAAACTCATCGTCGATACCGCCGTCAAAACGGGTCTGGCCACGCAGGCAGGCGTCGAGAGCATCGACGATCCCGACACCGCACTCGTGCAGATCGATGCCTGGCTGTGTGATGTGAAGGATTTCGCAATCAAGGACGGCCTGCATATCTTTGGCCAGGCCGGCGACGGTGAAAGCGATCCTACCCGCATCACCAGTGCGAAGGCGGAAGCCGATGCGATGATAGCCGCGCTCGACGGACGCCATATCCGGCCCGGTCCCTCGGGCGCACCGGCTCGCGGCCGCCTCGACATTTTTCCGACCGGACGCAATATTTTTGCCTCCGATCCGCGAGCCATGCCGACGCCCACCGCCTTTGACCTCGGCAAGGCGGCAAGCGAAACCGTGCTGCGCCGCCACACGCAGACCCATGGCGACTGGCCGCGCTCGCTGGTCATCGACCTTTGGGGCAGCGCCAGCCTGCGCACGGGCGGCGAGGAAATAGCCCAGGGCCTGGCGCTGATGGGCTGCCGGCCGCAATGGGACCCGGCAACCGGACGTGTTACCGGTATCGAGGTGTTGCCACCGGCATCGATCGGCAGGCCACGTGTCGATGTCACCTGGCGCATATCCGGTCTTTTCCGCGACATGTTCCCCACCCAGATCGCCTTGATGGATGCCGCCATTGCGGCAGTCGCGGCCCGCGATGAACTAAATCACGAAAACCCGCTCGCCGCCGCAAGACGAAAAACCGGCAAAAATCCGGCGCGGATTTTCGGCTCCTCGCCCGGGGTTTACGGCACTGGCATCGAAGACATGCTGCAGTCGGGAAACTGGGACCATCGCGACGAAATAGGTCACGCTTACCTCGCCAACACGACACATAGTTTTGGCGGCGCCGACGGCATCGGTCGTGAAACCCCGGGTATTTTTCGCGAACAGGTCCTGCAAGCCGATATTCTGGTCCACACCGGCGATGATCCGGGCCGTGATATTCTCGAAGGATCGGCGGAAGTGGCATTCGTCGGCGGATTTTCAGCGGCCGTCGCAGCCCTTGGCGGCAAAGCCGACATCATCGCGCTCGACACCACCGACCCGGCAAACCCAAAGGCCCGGTCGCTTGCCGAAGCCATCACGCGGGTGGTTCGCGCCCGCGCCATCAATCCCCGCTTCATTCAGGGCCAGTTGCGCCACGGGCCACGCGGCGGCTCGGAGTTTGCCGAAACCGTTGATCGCCTGATCGGATTTGCCGAAACGAGCGATGCGGTTGCTGAAAACCTGATCGAGGCCGTCTACGACGCCTATCTCGGCGACCCGGAGGTGCGCGATTTTCTTTTGCGGGAAAATCCGGCCGCAGCACGCGCGATGGCGGACCGGTTTTCTTCGGCAAGGCGCCGCGGCCTGTGGCATCCGCTGAGAAACTCGATCGACAACGACCTTCACGAATTGGCCGATGAAGCGCGGTTGATGGAGCAGGCGACATGACCGGCTTTCATCGCAGAGGCGCCTGTCCGAGCCTGTTGCAGCCGATGCAGACCGGCGATGGCTTGCTGGCGCGGCTCGATACCGGTTTCCGCATCCTGACACTTCAGCAATTCAAAGCCATTCTGCAAGGCGCGCTAAAACACGGTAACGGCCTGGTGGAAATAACCGGGCGCGGCAATCTGCAGCTTCGCGGACTGACCACCGGCTCTGCCAACGCGCTGGCTGTCATAATTGGCAAGCTCGGCCTTCAGTCAGAAAGTCTGCCGATCGCCATCGGACCGCTTGCCGGTATCGACCGCGACGAAATCGCCAATCCGGTCCCTGTCGCGGCAAACATTCAAAACGCGGTCAGCCCGGCGCTAAGAGCCGGCCTCGCGCCCAAAACATCGATTGTCGTCGATGGCGGCGGACAATTGTCAATCGATAACATTGGTGCGGATATCCGGTTGTCGGCCATAGCAGACAGTGGATCGGCCAGGTGGCATGTCGCTGTTGGCGGCGATGCCCATACCGCAACCCCAGTTTGCCTTGTTGACCAACCGGACATCGTACCGGTTGTAACCGAGCTTTTGACGCGCATCGCATCGGCAGGTCCATCCGCGCGCGGGCGCGATCTTGATCACGGCACGATTGCCGATTTGATCGAAACAACCGTCAAACCCCGGACCGCACACCGCAAAACAAGTCCGGTCGGCACATTTGCTGAGACCAATGGCTTGACGGCCATCGGGCTTGGACTTCCCTTTGGCGCGATCGATGCGAAAAAGCTGATCGGATTTATCGAAGCGCTGCAAGCGATGAAAATCGCTTCGGTCCGCCCGGCGCCCGGCCGCGCATTGTTGTTTACCGGCATGGATGGCGCTGCGGTTGCAAAGCTTGTTGAAATCGCCGGTAATTTTGGCCTGGTGACCGATCCTGGCGATCCGCGCCTTGCGATTTCGGCCTGCATCGGCGCGCCGCGCTGCGGTTCCGCCGAAATCGATACCAGAAAGCTTGCCGGCGACATTTCAGCCAAAGCAGCGCCGCTGCTTGACGGGTCGTTTACACTCCACATCTCCGGCTGTGCCAAACGCTGCGCCGATACGGCAGGCCCGAAAGTGAGCATTATCGGCCAGCCGGATGGCTGCGACTTGATCGGTGAATTTGGTCCCACAAACGGCGAAACTGCCAAAACATCTGCACAAGACCTGCCGGAACATTTCGGCACGCTTGCAAAACGCTATCGCAGCACACAAGCCGATGGCGCAGACGAACCGCCGGATATTTTTCTCAAAAACCTGCGAGCCGCGATTTTCGCACCCAAAAAGACGGAACCTTGCTGATGCCGGGACATGATTACATCACGGACGGCCATGCGATCTATGAAAAATCCTTTGCCATCATCCGTGCGGAAGCGGATCTTACGCGGTTCAGCGAAGCCGAAGCGAATATCGCCATTCGCATGATCCACGCCTGTGGACTGGTCGAAGCAGCCCGGCATTTCGAATTTTCGCCGGAATTCGCCGAAACCGCCAGGAAGGCCTTGCGGGACGGGGCGCCAGTCTTCTGTGATGCGGAGATGGTCGCCCGGGGCGTGACGCAAACCCGGTTGCCGGCAGATAATGACGTCATCTGCACGCTGCGCGATGAACGGACACCGCAACTGGCCGCCGACATGTCGAACACCCGTTCGGCTGCGGCATTGACCCTGTGGCTCGACAGGCTTGAAGGCGCTCTGGTTGCAATCGGAAACGCCCCGACTGCCCTGTTTCACCTGCTTGATCTGATCGAAAACGGAGCACCGAAGCCAGCCGCCATTATCGGCATGCCGGTAGGCTTTGTCGGCGCCATCGAATCGAAACAGGCACTTGCCGAAAACCGTTTCAACATTCCTTTTGCAATCGTGCGCGGGCGCATGGGCGGGAGCGCGCTTTGCGCTGCTGCCGTCAACGCCATTGCCAAGACCGGAATTTGACAATGACCATAGCCGGCAAATTAATAGGCGTTGGCACCGGGCCCGGTGACCCGGAACTGCTCACATTAAAAGCGGTCAATGCAATTCGCAGCGCCGACGTTTTGGCCTATTTCGCCAAGCGCGGCAACAACAGCAATGCCAGGCGCACAGTACAGAACCATCTTGACGACGGCCTTTGCGAAGTGCCGCTGCTATATCCGGTCACGACGGAATTGCCCAAGGACAGCGCCGAATATCAACAACAGATCGACGAATTTTATGAGCAATCCGCTGCGGTACTGAAAAAACATTTGCTGGCCGGCGAAACGGTGGTCGTGCTCAGCGAGGGCGATCCCTTGTTTTATGGATCCTATTTGCATCTGCATGCCCGCCTGGCGCATCTCTTTCCAACCGAAGTTGTCCCGGGGATTACCGCCATGTCGGGATGCTGGTCGCAGGCCGGCGCTTCCATCACACAAGGCAATGATGTGCTTTCGGTGATACCGGGGACGCTGGCTGAAGACAGCTTAACAGCCAGACTTGCCGATACCGAGGCTGCTGTCGTCATGAAGGTCGGGCGCAATCTTGCCAAAATTCGCCGGGCGCTGACAAAGGCGGGGCGTATCGGCACCGCAATCTACGTCGAGCGTGGCACAATGGAAGAAAGCCAGCTCATGCCGCTCACCGAAAAAGCCGATGATATCGCGCCCTATTTCTCGATTATCCTGGTTCCGGGCTGCGAGGGACGGTCATGAGCGGGCGACTGACCATCATCGGAATCGGACCGGGCAGCGCCGAACAGCTGACACCGCAAGCGAAAGCCGCAATTGAACGCGCAACGGACTTTTTCGGCTATGCGGCCTATTTGAAACGCCTGTCGCTAAAACCTGGCCAGATAGCTCACGCATCCGACAATCGCGAAGAACTGGCCCGCGCCGAAGCGGCCATCAGGCTGGCAATCACAGATGCCGATGTCGCCGTGATATCAGGCGGCGACCCGGGTGTCTTTGCTATGGCGGCGGCAGTGTGTGAGGCGATCGACCACGGACCGGAAAAATGGCGACGGCTTGATATCGAGATCATTCCCGGCCTCACCGCTATGCTGGCGGTTGCGGCGCGCTCGGGCGCACCGCTGGGACATGATTTCTGCACGATCTCGCTGTCGGACAATTTAAAACCCTGGCAACTGATTGTCAGACGGTTGGAAGCGGCGGCAAATGCGGGCTTCGTGATTGCCCTTTATAACCCGCTGAGCAAGGCGCGGCCCTGGCAACTGGGAGACGCCTTTGACCGGCTGCGCAAATTGCTGCCAGCGCAAACGCCTGTGGTGTTTGGCAAGGCGGCCGGGCGGCCGGACGAAAAAATCACCGTGCAGAGCCTTGAACAGGCCGATCCTGAAAATGCCGACATGTCCACATGCGTTATTATCGGTTCGGCAGAGACGAGAATCATCGAGCGCGGAGAAAAATCCCCCCTCGTCTATTCCCCGCGTTTTGCAGGCGAGCAGGCCCAATGATCAATCGCGCCCACCGCTTCTGCAACCGTAGCAACCCCGGGGATACCTGCGGCCTGCGGCCGGGCAATCATCTCAACCGGGATCTGCAATTTACGCGCCGCAACGAGTTTGGCGCGGCTTGCCTCGCCACCGCTGTTCTTGCAAATGATGCCGTCGATCCGATGATCCGTCAGCAACACCTGTTCTTGAGCAAGATCGAACGGCCCGCGGTCAAGAATGTAATCGACATGAGGAATTGCCAGCGGCGGGTCTACCGGATCGACACTACGCACCAGGTAATGATGCTGGGGTGCAACGTCCAGCGGCTTCAATTCCTGCCTTCCAAGCGCCACCAGCACACGGCGCGGGCGCACTCCAAGCGCCGCAACCGCAGACAATATGTTTTCGTGCATGGTCCAGCGGTCGCCGGGTTCGGCCACCCAGGCGGGTCTACGAAGAACGATCAGACCCACACCGGCCAAGGCACAGGCCGAAACGGCGTTGGCCGAGATATTTTCCGCAAATGGATGCGTCGCATCGACCACCAGTTCGACATGTTCGACGCGCAGATAATCGGCCAGCCCTTGAGCGCCGCCGAAACCACCAGTTCGCACGGGAACCGCATGCGAGACGGGTTTTTTGGTTCTTCCGGCAAGCGAGACGGTGACCACAAATCGGCCGTCGGACGAAACTGTCTGTGCGAGCCGGCGCGCTTCCGTAGTGCCGCCAAGGATGAGGATGCTGGAGGACATAATGCCTTCTACTGATCAATCAGCCGGTTCCACAACCTCAAAATGGCTGTCGGTCATCGGTATCGGCGAAGATGGCATTGCAGGCCTTGGTGAACAGGCAAAGACACATATCGCTGCCGCCCGCATTGTGTTTGGCGGCAAGCGGCATCTCGACCTTGCGCGGCCCCTGATTAAGGGCGACGCCCGGCAATGGCCGGCCCCGTTCGATTCGGCGATGAAAGCCGTTCTCGCGCATCATGGCAGTCCGGTCTGCGTTCTGGCATCCGGTGACCCGTTCATGCACGGGGTCGGAGCAACCCTGGCGCGCCACGTATCGCCTGCTGAAATGTGCGTCATCCCGCATGCATCTGCTTTCAGCCTGGCAGCCGCAAGGCTGGGCTGGGCGCTGCAGGATATCGACACGGTATCGCTGCACGGCCGTGAGCTTGGGTATATTCGCCCACTGCTTCACCCCGGCAGACGGATTATCGCCCTGACATCAGACGAAAATGGCCCCCGCCAGCTTGCCGGTCTAATGGCCGGATCGGGCTTTGGCGGATCGCGGTTTATCGTGCTGGAGGCGCTTGGCGGTGAACATGAGAAGGCACATCACTCAACCGCCACTGCCTTTGATTTGCCGGCTGTCAATCCGCTCAACATCGTCGCCATTGAGGTCAAAGCCGGCCCGGACGCCGCCATCATTCCGCTGGCGCCCGGTATTTCAGATGACATGTTTGATCACGATGGCCAGATCACCAAACGCGAAATCCGCGCGCTGACACTGTCCGCACTGGCACCAAGACGCGGCGAGCGCCTTTGGGATATCGGCGCCGGTTCGGGGTCGGTCTCGATTGAATGGATGCTGCGTCATCCCTCCATGCAGGCCATCGCGATTGAACAAGACAGCAAGCGCGCAGACCGGATCAAAATCAATGCCGCCAGGTTCGGCGTACCTAGTCTCAATGTTGTCGAGGGGAAAGCCCCGCAGGCTCTCGAAGGCCTGCCGGCGCCCGATGCGATCTTTATCGGTGGCGGCGGCAGCAAGGATGGCATTATCGACGCCGCAATCGCCGGTTTGCGCAATGGCGGCCGCCTTGTCGCCAATGCCATCACGCTGGAGATGGAGGCTGTTCTGCTCGATTGCCATGTGAGGCTGGGAGGTGAGTTGACAAAATTTTCGGTTAGCCGCGCCGAACCTGTTGGTTCGATGAGCGGATGGCGGCCTGCCATGCCGGTCACGCAATGGCGCTGGACAAAACCATGATCTCGGTCGGACTAGGGTTCAAGCGTGGCACCTGTTGCAGTGATATGTTGTCGGCTATCGATGCGGTTCTCGCCAGCCGGTCTTTGCGGCGGCAGGACATCGATATTCTCGCCACCGCCAGCTTTAAAAAAGGCTCAGCTGGTCTTAATGCTGCGGCAGAAAATCTGGGCATCGCGGTCAGATATTTCGACAGTGAAAGACTGGCAGCGATGAATGGCAGGCTTGCCACCCGCTCGTCGCATTCGCTGCGCCACACGGGAACCGAATGCCTTTGCGAAGCCGCAGCACTTAGCGCACTGGACGACGATGGGCTGTTGGTCTGCCCAAGGCAGATTATTGGCCCGGTCACCTGTGCGATCGCGGAAGGATTGCCGTCATGACCGTACACTTCATTGGCGCCGGACCGGGTGCAGCCGATCTGATCACCTTGCGCGGCCGGGACCTTTTGGCACAATGCCCGGTATGCCTCTACGCCGGATCGATCATCCCAAAGGCCCTGCTTGAACATTGCCCGCCGGATGCAAGGATCATAAACACCGCGCCAATGTCGCTTGACGAACTGGAAGCTGAATTTGTCCTGGCCAATGATAGCGGGCTTGACGTGGCACGACTTCATTCAGGCGACCTGTCGGTATGGAGTGCGGTCGCAGAGCAGATAAGGCGGCTAAAGCGCCATAATATTGACTATTCGATGACGCCCGGCGTGCCGTCATTTGCTGCCGCCGCATCCGCACTTGGCCGCGAACTCACCTTGCCCGAAGTGTCACAAAGCCTCGTTCTCACCCGTGTGTCAGGCCGGGCCTCCAAAATGCCGGCAACGGAAACGCTGGACGCATTCGGGCAGACCGGCGCGACCCTGGCCATCCATCTTGCCATCCACGCATTGGATCGGATCGTCGATGAGCTGACACCGCACTATGGCGTTGATTGCCCGGTTATCGTTGTCGCCCGCGCTAGCTGGCCTGACCAACAGATCATCCGCGCAACGCTTGGCACGATTGAAACAGCGATGACGGGAAGCGGGATCGACCGGACGGCGCTGATTTTCGTCGGACCCGGCCTGGCTGACGAGGAATTTTCCGAAAGCGCGCTATACGATCAAGCCTATCAGCGCCGCTTCAGAGGTCGCGGCGCATGACCGGATGCAGCCGCAAACGGGGCATGGCCCAATTGGTTTTTGTCGCGATCAAAGACGATGATCTCAAGCATCACGGTGGGGTCATCCAAAACCTGAGCGGCAGTGCGCCACGCTTTTCCGGCAACCGCGTCCCCGATCGCAATCCCCTCACCATGCGCCAGTTCGAACACTTCGGCTACCGTATTGGCGCTGCCGATACGGCCAGCCAGCCCGTCGCTGGCGCCCAGTTTGATGGCGATCTGGGCAAGCATGGTCAGATCAGGTGCCCCGCGGGCCGAATGAAGGTCCAGCATTCCCTGGGCGAGTTTGGTCATTTTTGCGGCCCCACCGGCGATGGTGACGCGCCGGACCGGATGCATTCTGAGATATTTGAGCGTGCCGCCGACAAAGTCACCCATATCCAGAAGCTGTTGTTCCTCAAGCCCGTGCAGCGCGCGAACCGCATTTTCCGAAGACGAGCCGGTCGACGCGGCAACATGGTCAAAGCCGGCCGCGCGCGCCACATCGATGCCGCGATGGATCGAGTGTATCCAGGAAGAACACGAATACGGGATCACAATTCCCGTGGTACCGAGTATCGATATCCCGCCAACGATTCCAAGCCGGCCATTCAATGTTCTGCGGGCGATTTTCTCACCACCCGGTACGGCCACCTCGACGTCAAACGCGGTATTGTCACCGGCGATATCGGCAATGGCCCGCGCGATCATTGTCCGCGGCATCGGATTGATTGCCGGCTCACCCGGCGGTACCGGAAGCCCGGCGCGGGTGACCGTCCCCACACCCTCTCCCGCCTTGAAGGTAAGGCCGCCGCCCTTAGCGTTTCGTTTCACGGTCACGCAGATCAGCGCGCCATGGGTCACGTCCGGATCATCGCCGGCATCCTTGACGATGGCGGCAGTTGCTTTTGTCTTGGTCAAGCGATGCTGCGCCAGGGCGAAAGCCGGTTTTTGCCCGCCGGGCAGCGTGATGGTCACCGGATCTGGAAATTCGCCGGTCAGAAGCGCCGAACAGGCGGCTTTCGCCGCGGCAGCCGCGCACGCACCCGTCGTCCATCCACGTCGCAAATTTTTCAACTCATCACCCATCACCAAAGCTATAAGCCCCCACAGACCAACCGTCATCTGAAAATGGAACGGCCATGAGCCTGGAACAAATTCTAAAACACCTGCCTTTCAGCCCGGACTGCTTCGAACCGGGCCATGTCTGGCTGGCCGGTGCAGGGCCTGGTAACCTCGGCAGCCTGACCCTGGATGTCGTTGATGCAATCGCCAATGCCGACGCCATTGTTTATGATGCGCTGGTCAATGCCGACGCGCTGAATGCCGCAATCGATGCCGAATTGCATTTTGTCGGCAAACGCGGCGGCAAAGTTTCCGCCACACAGGGGTCAATCAATGATCTGCTGATAAGCCTCGCCCGGCAGAAAAAGCGCGTATTGCGATTGAAAGGCGGCGACCCCTATGTCTTCGGCCGGGGCGGCGAGGAGGCGATGCTGCTGGCACAGGCCGGAATCCCTTTTCGCGTTCTGCCGGGAATAACAGCCGCTTTCGCCGCACTTGCCAGCGCTGGCATACCCGCGACAATGAGGGGCACCAACCGCGCGATCATTTTGGCAACCGGTCATGCGCCCAAAAGCGAAGGTGACGTCGATTGGGGAGCACTTGCCAGAACCGGACAACCGGTTATCGTCTATATGGGTCTCACCAACATCGCCAAAATATCAGACGCCCTGATCTCGGGCGGCATGCCGCCACAAACACCCGCAAGCGTCATTCAATCGGCAACCACACCCGATGAACGGATATTGGTAGCGACCGCCGCAACCATCGCCGGCCAAGCGGTTGCAGAAGGCTTTTCCTCACCGGCGCTGGTGATTTATGGCAAAATAGTCTCGTTCCGTGACGAGTTGCAGTCGATCATACCTATCGGAGTAACACAATGACGGCCCGCGGCTTGATTATCGGAGCACCGCGCTCAGGCAGCGGCAAAACCAGTGTCGCCATCGGCCTCATGCGCGCCTTGCGGCGGCGTGGGGTCATTGTGAAAGGCGCAAAATCAGGCCCGGATTATATCGATCCGGGGTTTCACACGGCGGCAACCGGAATGCCCGGCATCAACCTCGACAGTTGGGCCATGCCGCCGGCGCTGCTTAACAGCCTTGCAGACCAGACAGCCAGCGGTGCGGATATGGTTGTTCTTGAAAGCGCAATGGGTCTGTTCGACGGAATAGCCGCCGGCGAGGGCCGGACCGGAGCTGCGGCCGATCTGGCGCGCTTGTTTGGCCTGCCCGCATTGCTCGTACTGGATGTTTCCGGACAATCGCAGACGGTTGCCGCCATCGCCCGCGGGTTTTCGGTCCACGATCCAGATGTGGCGGTCGGCGGCGTCATCTTGAACCAGGTCGCCAGCGAAAGGCATCAGAACTATTGTGCCGATGCGCTTGAAAAAATCGGCATGCCGGTGGTCGGCGCCATTAGGCGCAACCCCGATATGGCATTGCCGGAGCGGCATCTTGGCCTCGTGCAAGCAAGTGAACACCAGGCGATCGAAGGATTTATCGAGCGGTTGGCCGACACGATGGAGGTATCGCTCAACATCGACCGGATTTGCGATCTGGCAGCACCGTTTGGGTCAAAAATGCCAGACGGCGACAGCCGCACATTCCAACTTCCGCCACCAGGTCAGCGCATCGCACTTGCGCAGGACGCGGCATTCAGTTTTGTCTATCCGCACCTTTTGTCCGGCTGGCGGCAAGCCGGCGCAGAACTGGTTTTCTTTTCCCCGCTTGCCGACGAAGCACCACCTTCGACATGCGACTGTTGCTGGCTTGCCGGCGGTTATCCGGAATTGCATGCCGGAAAACTGGCTGGCGCGGAAAATTTCAAACACGGCATCAAGGAATTCGCCGCGGCCAAACCGGTTCACGGAGAATGCGGTGGCTATATGGTCTTGGGCAAATCACTTGAGGACGCCGACGGTGTAACCCATCAAATGCTTGGCCTGCTCGATCATGCGACCAGTTTCGCCAGGCGAAAAATGAACCTCGGCTACCGCCGTGCGGCTCTTCACACCGATTGTCCGATCGGAAATGCCGGTGAGACAATACGCGGTCATGAATTCCACTATGCCAGTGTCGTCGATCCCGGCACGGACGACAGGCTTGGCGAGATTTCCGATGGTTTGGGAAATGTAATCGGCCTTTCAGGCGGGCATCGCAGCAATGTGACCGGAACATTCTTCCACGCCATTGCGCGGAGTGACGCGTGACCATTTCCCCAAAACAATTGTTACAACAGGTGCTGGTCTGCCTGACATTTTATACCAGATTACCCGCGGGACGCTGGTTGTCCGCCGATACGGATTTTGCCGCCGCGCAATGGGCAGCACCAATTGCCGGACTGGTTGTCGGGGCGATTGGCGCGGCAATATTGCTGCTGGCGCACGGTGCCGGGCTTGGACCGCAACTCGCTGCAGCACTTTGTGTCGCTGCGACGATCGCAGTAACCGGAGCGCTGCATGAAGATGGTGCCGCCGATACAGCGGACGGATTTGGTGGCGGAAAAACCGCCGGGCAAAAACTCGATATCATGCGCGACAGCCGGATTGGCACCTACGGGACTTTGACGCTGATCCTAATCATATTGATACGCTGGTCTGCCATTGCATCACTGGCACACCCGGCAAGCGCCGCACTAATCGTCGTGGCCGCGCACATGGCTTCGAGGGCCTTGTTCCCGGCCTTCCTGATCCTGGTAAAACCGGCCCGCAGCGACGGATTATCGGCCGGGATCAGCGTTATCGGCCCTCAAACCGCAATCATTGCGCTGATAATCGGCCTTTCTGCCCTGCTGGCCTCCGGTTTGGCATTTACAGCCATAGCTGCGGGCATTCTGCTTGGCTGGTTTTTTGCGCTTAAAACTATTTGCGAGCGCCAGATCGGCGGTCACACAGGCGACGTTATGGGCGCACTTCAGCAAGGTGGTGAAATGTTGATCCTGATTACTGCCATTTTATTAGCCAGCTAATTAATAGTCTTGAAAATCCCGCTCTATGAATGATGAAAGAGAAGGCATGTTCAAATCACTGGAAGGTCTGCGCCAGGCTTGCATGGAACTCCCTGAGGGAAGCAGGCAAGCGGCGAATGCCGCCTCCGCGCGCCAGAATTCGCTAACGAAGCCGCAAGGCAGCCTTGGCCGCCTTGAGGAACTGGCCATCTGGATGGCCCACTGGCAGGGCCGCGAGATGCCCGCACTTGACGAGGTCGACGTCCTGATTTTTGCCGGCTCTCATGGTGTCACCGCCCGCGGCGTTTCGGCTTTCCCCGCCGAAGTCACCGGTCAGATGGTCGCCAATTTTTCCGCCGGCGGTGCGGCCATCAACCAGTTGGCACGCCAGGCCGGCGCCAATTTACGCGTCATCGCGCTGGACATTGAAAATCCCACGCAGGATTTCACCGAAGCGCCCGCAATGCCCGATGAAGAATTTCTCGATGCAATCAACAAGGGCTATCAATCCGTGCGTTCCAGCGCCCATCTGATCTGTATCGGCGAAATGGGGATCGGCAACACGACCTCCGCTGCGGCAATATGCGCTGGCCTGTTTGGCGGCTCCGGAACCGATTGGGTAGGCCGCGGGACCGGTGTCGATGATGACGGGCTGGCGCGCAAGGCTGCAGTTGTCGATGCCGCATTAAAAACGCATCAATCTGCAAGGGATGATCCATTGCGTATCCTAGCCGCGGTCGGTGGCCGTGAGTTGGCGGCCATGTTTGGCGCGATATTGGCAGCCCGCCATCACAGCATACCCGTTTTGCTCGATGGCTATGTCTGTACCGCAGCCGCTGCTCCGCTCGCCGTCTTGAACAGTGGCGGACTGGATCACACCAAATGCGCGCACCGGTCGGCAGAACAGGCACACGACGCCTTGCTTGACCGTATCGGCATGCGGCCGCTTCACGATCTGAATATGCGGCTTGGCGAGGGGTCCGGAGCCTGTTTGGCGATCAATCTGCTAAAAGCCGCGCTGGCCTGCCACAACGGGATGGCGAGTTTTGCCGATGCCGGCGTGTCAGACAGCAATGGTTAGAGCAATTTTGAAAAGAAAATGGCGCGGGATCATCCGCGCCATCATCGTCAAACTTGGAGGATATTATCAGGAGCCCGGCCCGTCGTCGAACCCAACCTTGTCGACCAGAATGGATGCCGCCTTGCGGTTTTTTGCAATTTCACCCAGGGCCAGGGTATCGGGGTTGATCTCGCCGAAGGATTTAACGATATCCGAGGCGGCTGCATCCGGCTTTACAGGATATTCAAACACCTGCCTGGCATAGATTTCCTGCCCCTCTGCGGAAGCCAGAAATTCCATCAGGCGGAGGGCATTTTCCTTGTTCGGCGCGTTTTTGGCCAGCGCCATACCTGAAATATTGACATGGGTGCCGCGATTTGCAGCGTTGGGAAACAACACTTTCATCGCATCGGCCCAGTCTTTTTGTTCAGGTTCCTTTTCATTGGTGATCATCAGGCCGACATAATAGGTGTTGCCGATCCCGATATCACATTCGCCTGAGTAAATGCCCTTTGCCTGCGCACGGTCATTGCCATTGGGTTTGCGCGCCAGATTGGCTTTTACGCCGGAAAGCCATTTTTCCGCCTTTTCTTCACCATGATGAGCAACCATCGAGGCAATCAGGGCAAGATTGTAGGAATGCTGGCCACTGCGGACACAGATGCGCCCCTTCCATTTCGGATCGGCAAGTTCCTCATAGGTAATCTTGTCCTGCTGAACTCTGTCCTTCGACGCATAGACGACACGGCCGCGCGTCGTCAGGCCAAACCAGTGCCCTTCCTTATCCCGGTATGATTCCGGGACGTTGGCGTTTATTTTGTCCACCGCAACGGGCTGGGTCACGCCATCGGCCTTAGCCTGGCTGAGCCGTCCGATATCCACGGTAAAAATCACATCGACCGGCGAGTTGAGACCTTCGGCCTTGATCCGCTCGACAAGCCCCTTGTTCAAGAACAGCACATTTGTCTGAATTTTGGTCTTTTCAGTAAATGCATCGAGCAACGGCTTAATCAGCTGAGGTTGACGATAGGAATAGATATTAACCTGATCGGCAGCCTTGGCGCCGGCGATAGTTACAGATGCAACTAAGCTGGAAAGCGCAATTTTGGATATGAAAGAACGAGGATTCATCGATGGCTCCGGTTTTTAACATGAATGATTTCGTCACCTTTTAAAAACAACGCTCCAAGAGTCAAGATAAAAGTGGACAAACTTTATCATCTTTTCTAGAATGATTCTAAACTGCTCATGCTGACAGATATCCGGGAGGCCAATTTGAGGCTTACAAAGCAAACCAATTACGCAATCAGAATGCTGATGTATTGCGCCGCCAATCCCGATGGCCTCAGCCGTGTGCCCGAGATTGCCCGTGCCTACCATGTCTCCGAATTGTTTTTGTTCAAGATCCTGCAGCCTTTGGTAGCTGGCGGATTGGTCGAAACCGTCAGGGGCCGCAATGGTGGGGTAAAACTTGCTAAGCCGGCAAAGGATATCTCGCTTCTTGATGTTGTCAAAATCACGGAAGACAACTTCTCAATGGCGGAATGTTTTGACAATGACGATGCTGATTGCCCCCTGGTCGCCAATTGTGGGCTAAATATTGCGCTTCGTGAAGCGCTTGATGCCTTCTTTGCAGTCCTGGCAAAACACAGTATCCATGATCTGGCACAGGCGAAGCCGGACATATCCATGCTTCTCGGCTTAAACGATTTGACAGTAAAGACCGCAGCTACCGGCTGACACCAGCTATGGCACAAAAAAAAGCCCATGAAGTAGACGGTTGGCTGACGAAACCCAACCCGCAAACACCCATCGTGCTGATTTACGGTCCTGACCGGGGAATGGTGTCGGAGCGCGCGCGAAAATTTGCCCGATCCACAGAGCTTCCACTCGACGACCCGTTTGCTGTGCTCAAGCTGGATGCGGCAGACCTGGCTGGTGACGCCGGCCGGTTGATAGACGAAGCCAGGACGATTTCCATGTTTGGCGGCAGCCGGCTGGTTTGGTTGCGCAACGTGTCAAACGACAAGGCGCTTGCCAATGCCGTTTCTTCACTTTGCGATACGCCGCCGGTTGATTCAACGATATTGCTGGAGGCCGGCGACCTGAAAAAAGGATCACGATTGCGCCTGATTGTCGAGCAGGCAGGTGCCGCAATGGCATTGCCATGCTATGCGGACAATGCACGGGCCATCGATGGTTTGATCGATGATGAACTATCCAGGGCCGGCCTGACAATCGGGCTGGAGGCCCGCCAGCTTTTGAAGAATTCACTCGGTGGTGATCGGCTCGCAAGCCGCAGCGAACTGGAAAAACTGGTGCTTTATTGTCATGGCAAAACGGAAGTCCTGGCCGAAGATATTCAAGCCTCTATCGGTGATGTGTCCATGCTGTCCCAAGATGCGATCGTCGACGCCGTTCTGGCAGGTGATTTGCCGGCTTGCGACCAGGCTTTCAGGCGCTTTACCGACACCGGTGCCAATCCCTTTGTGGTGCTGTCGGCCATCATGCGGCAGTTGCAGTTGCTGCAACAATTGCGAAACCGACTTGATACCGGCAAGGGCAATGCGGCTTCGCTTGTTGCCGGGTCCAGACCACCGGTTTTCTTTGCCCGGCGAACAACGGTCGAAAAAGCACTTGTCCGATGGGATGCCAGCCTTATAGCTCGAATGCTGAGCCGGCTACAGGAAGCCATACTCAAAACACGGCGCAATGCTGATTTAGCCGCTCCGATATGCCGTCAACTGTTGATGTCAGCCTGCCTTGAAGCTGCCAGAACCGCCAGGCGCAGATAGATCTGACGACTGATTGCGCAACGGCTATTCAATCCCGCAATCTCCGGCAAAGGGCGTCAAGCTGTTCAAGAGACCTGTAAGCAATGCGTATTTCCCCGCCATTGCCACGGTTGGCAATCGTGACAGCCAGTCCGATATTATCGGAAAGGGCTTTTTCCAGTGCTGCGGTATCGGGATCCTTTTCCGGCTGCCCTGCCCCCCGGCCAGCGCCCGGTTTACCAACGCCGCCGCCACTCTGGTTTAGTGCTTCCGCTTGCCTGACCGAAAGATCACCTTCAATGATCCGGCGGGCAAGCGCCAGCGGGTCTTTGGCCGTGATCAACGCCCGTGCATGACCAGCCGATAGCGAACCATCCGCCAGCATATCGATCACCGCATCCGGCAGTTTCAGGAGCCGCAGCGTATTGGCGACATGGCTACGGCTTTTGCCAATAACCGTACCAAGCTCAGCCTGGGTGTAACCATGATGATCAATCAATTGCCGATACCCGTGTGCCTCTTCCACCGGATTGAGGTCAGCCCGCTGAACATTCTCAACGATTGCAAGTTCCAGCGCCACCCGGTCGTCAACCTCCCGGACAATAGCCGGAACCTGCAACAATCCGGCACGCTGGGCGGCGCGCCAACGCCGTTCACCCGCAATGATTTCGTAATTTCCGTTACCGCCAGCCGGCCGGACAACCACGGGCTGTACGATGCCATGCTCGCGGATCGACTGCGTCAGGTCAGCCAGATCGGACTCCGCAAAGTGCCGCCTCGGATTGGCCGGATTGGCAGAGATCAAGTCGATGCCGATCTGACCGTCATTTGCGATTGGCTCCGGTGCATCGGGTTTGTCCATTTCACCGATCAGCGCAGCGAGGCCGCGACCAAGCCGTTTTTTTGCCGGATCTTCGTTCATATCACCTGCTTTTTCGTTTCGAGTCCGAATCTATGCTTACGCAGCAGCCAGTCGCTTTTCCCGGTTGATTACTTCCGAGGCCAGTTTGAGATAGGCCTGACTTCCCGCACATTGCAAATCATATAATATCGCTGGTTTTCCATAGGATGGCGCTTCTGACACTCTCACATTTCTGGGAATGACGGTATTGTAGACGGTTTCTCCCATATGGGCGCGAACATCTTCAACCACCTGATTTGCAAGATTGTTTCGACTATCATACATCGTCATCACGATCCCCTGAATTTCCAGATCACGGTTCAACGACATCCTGACCTGTTCAATCGTGCTCAAAAGCTGGCTTAATCCCTCAAGGGCAAAAAACTCGCACTGCAGCGGCACCAGCACGGAATCCGCAGCCGCCATGGAATTCATGGTCAACAGATTAAGTGACGGTGGACAATCGATCAGCACATAATCAAACCGCTCCGATGCGATCCTGTTTGCCCGTAGAGTGTTACGCAGCCGCACCGCCCTGTCGGAGCTGGTTCCGATTTCCATTTCAATGCCTAAAAGATCCATTGTCGAAGGGACGATCGAAAGCCCCGGAACGGCGGTTGGCATAGCAGCTTTGTCAATGGTCGCATGACCCATCAAAATATCGTAGGAGGAAATCAACCGGTCTTGCAGATCAATCCCCAGCCCGGTGCTTGCGTTGCCCTGCGGGTCAAGATCAACGATCAGCACACGCTTGCCTATTGCAGCCAGCGCAGTTGCCAAATTGATGGTGGTGGTCGTTTTTCCGACACCACCTTTTTGATTGGCAATCGATATGATTCGCAGATCACCGGTCATCGTCACTTACTTTCCAGTTTGGCTCAGCTCGGCGCCTGATTTTGTCGCCCAAGATTGGATATTTCCAGGATGACGGCTTCAGGGTCTGTCTCGCTTTGGTGTTCTATCAGATCAAATGTCCATTCGTCACGGCAATCTTCAAGTTCGCGTCTGTAATCCCGTCCTTTTTGAAACAGGGCTTTAGCACCCGATTGTAGCCAGGGCCGGGCCAAACTTAGCAATCCTGCCAGATTAGTAACCGCGCGCGCGGTGATAATATCCAACCCGGAAAGTCTGTCGTGCAACGTTTCGACGCGGCACGCATGGATAGTCGCTGCAACACCGAGTTGGCTGGAAACCCGCCTGAGAAAAGCAGCCTTTTTTTGGTTGCTCTCTACCAGATGAAACCGGCTTTCAGGCTGATCCATTGTCATGATTGCCACGATCAAGCCGGGAAACCCGCCACCGGATCCGACGTCGAGCCACCGAACGCCCTGATCAACCCAGCGCAGCAACTGGGCACTATCAGCAATATGGCGATCCCATAAATGGTTGAGATTTGAACTGGAAACCAGATTGATCCGGCTGTTCCACTCGACAAAAAGCCGTTCGAACTGAATCAGACGCTCAAATGTTTCACGTGGAACATCTTCACAGGCCCGTTGCAATACTTCGTGACGCCTATCGGTCACGGTGCGTCCTGCTGCAACTGCAGTTTTTTAACGTAGGCAAGGATAATACCGATGGCGGCGGGTGTCATACCGTCAATCTTCTGCGCTTGTGCAATATTCGCCGGCCGGGCAACAGACAATTTCTGCTTTAATTCATTCGATAGCCCTGGCAGGCAACTGACGTCGAATTCATCTGGAATTAAACGCGCTTCCTCTTTTTGCATCGTGGAAACATCCATTCTCTGCCGCGCGAGATAGGTAGCGTACTGCGCTTCGATTTCCACATCTTCAAGGATTCGCCTGTTAAACCCGGCAATTTCCGGCCAAATACAAACGATATTTGCAAGCGAAATATCCGGATAAGCCAAAAGGTCAAATGCAGATCGCCGAAGCCCATCTTTCTTGATGGTCAAACCATGTTTTGCTGCCACATCCGGCGACATCCCGACACTTTGAACAATTGACATGGCAGCCTCAAACTGCTTGGCCTTTTGAGCAAATCTCTCCCTCCTTTCGCTGCTGGCGATTCCAAGCTCCACCGCAAGCGGAGTAAGTCTGCGATCAGCATTGTCAGCCCTTAAAAGCAACCGGTATTCGGATCGCGACGTAAACATCCTATATGGATCAGATACCCCACGGCTCACCAGATCATCTATCATCACGCCAATATAGGCATCACCCCGGCTGATTGAGATGGTATCCTGTCCTCCAGATCGGCGCGCTGCATTGATGCCTGCCACGATCCCCTGCGCAGCCGCTTCTTCATAACCCGTTGTACCGTTAATTTGGCCGGCTAAATATAGTCCCGAAATTCGTTTTGTTTCCAGTGAATGCCTCAGTTCACGCGGATCAACAAAATCATACTCAATTGCATAACCACACTGCAGAATATTAGCATTTTCCAACCCTGGAATACTGCGGACCACAGACAGTTGAACATCTTCTGGCAATGAGGTTGAGATCCCGTTTGGATATACGGTATCATCATCAAGGCCTTCTGGCTCAAGAAATATCTGATGCCCGTTCCGGTCACCGAATTTTTCAATCTTATCCTCTATTGACGGGCAATACCGCGGACCTGTTCCCTCTATCGCACCTGAATACATCGCCGAGCGATGTAAATTTTCCCGAATAATTTTATGCGTTTTATCAATCGTTCGCGTAACACCGCAATCAATCTGCCGGTTTTTCACCGTTTCCGTCATAAAGGAAAACAACACCGGATCATCATCGGCACCTTGATGGTCAATGCCTGACCAATCAATGCTTCGCCCATCCAGCCTTGGCGGTGTACCGGTTTTCAGGCGGCCAAGCGAAAAACCATACTTTTCCAGCAATTTGGAAAAACCATGTGATGATGGCTCATTGATCCGGCCCGCCGGTATCCTACGTTCTCCTATATGGATTAACCCACGGAGAAACGTACCTGTTGTCAGCACCACACTACCACAACGAATTTCTCTTCCGTCTGACAACAGCACACGCTCACTAACGCCTTCAACGCAGGCAAGTCCGACGGCTTCGCCCTCGATTACCGTCAGATTATTATGAGCAAATATTCTATCGGCCATTGCCGATCGATAAAGCGTCCTATCTGCCTGTGATCTGGGGCCGCGAACCGCAGGCCCTTTGCGTCTGTTGAGCAGTCGATATTGAATACCCGCATCATCAGCTACCCGCCCCATCAACCCGTCAAGCGCGTCAATTTCCCGAACCAGCTGGCCTTTACCAATTCCGCCAATGGCTGGATTACAGGACATGACGCCGATTCCACTGGCCTGCAACGTGACCAGAGCAACCGTAGCTCCATAGCGTGCGGCGGCCGAGGCAGCTTCACAGCCGGCATGACCACCGCCGACAACAACGACATCGTATTTTAGATCAGCCATAGAAATCGTTCGCTTTGAATGTTCGTTATAACCGGCTTCGGTTGACGACTGGTTTCACGTGAAACATCAGATACTCAACTATTGCCCGCCACACAAATGTTTCACGTGAATCATTTACCGATGCAAAATCGGGAAAATATGACATCGAGTATGTCTTCTACATCCACCCGCCCGGTAATCCGCCCGATATGGTGCGCTGCTGATCGCAAGCATTCTGCCCGGATCTCTATCAGTTGCGATTTATCATCCAACATTTCTACCAGATTGCGATGCGCCTCACCCAGCAGCGGCATATGGCGTTGCCTAAAAGGGATTGGACCTTCAGCACTCACTGCTTCTACAACACACTGATTCACCCGTTCGAGCAGCCGGTCAAACCCCGTGCCATCTTTCGCGGAGATCAACTCATCAAACCTGTTGTCAACATTGGGTCCAGCAACATCGGATTTGTTACCAATAACCAGCACCGGAACATCAAAATCTTCAAATTCCAAACCATCGCCCGGACAAGACGCATCCACCAGATGAATAACCAGATCGGCATGTTTTGCCGCTTCCAATGCCCTATCGATCCCGATTTCTTCCACTGGATTATCGCTATCCCATATTCCAGCGGTATCCAAAACAGTAACCTTCCGGCCATTCAGGTCCAGGGAGACTTCAAGCAAATCCCGCGTCGTACCGGGTATATCCGTTACGATAGCCACATCCCGTTCCGCTAATCTGTTCAGAAGGCTGGATTTTCCCGCATTTGGCCGGCCTACAATAACAATACGGTAGCCCTCGCGAATTATTTCCCCGGCACGAAACCGTTTCATATGCGAATCGATTTCGTCAGCCAATTTCCGTAATTTGGAAAACCTGTCCCGATCCAGACGGTCTTCAACATCCGCCTCGTCAACAAAATCGATTTCTGCGGTCATTTCAGCGAGCGCTTCTATGATCGATCGCCGCCATTTTTCGTAAAGATCATTATGTCCATGACCATAATTGTTAAGGGCAAAACGCCTCTGTTCAGCCGTTTCTGCATCGATCAGGTCTGCCAAAGCTTCCGAACTCGTCAGATCAATCTTACCATTCTGGAAAGCCCTCATGGTAAATTCACCAGGTTCTGCGGGCCTGAAACCCTCCATCCGCGATAGAGCATCGATGACATCGTGAACAACCGCGCGGCTTCCATGTAGATGAAACTCCGCGCAATCCTCGCCAGTAAAGCTCGCCGGCCCGGCAAACCAAACTGTCATGCCATGATCGAGCAATTCCCCGTCGGATGAACATATATTGTTCAACACCAGGCACCTTTCCTGCCCCTGCCTGCCAGTCATCGTTTCGAGTGCGAATCGGCTTTTCGGGCCACTCAGCCTAATAATGGCAACACCCGCATGCGTCGAACCAGAAGACAGGGCGAATATTGTATCTTGCATTGTCAATCCCATTCCAGGCATCCTTGACGGCGAAGTTAAAGTCCTAAGTAAGGCAGAGCCAAAAATGACCGGACAAAATCACCTCGCCGGAGAAACCAGCCCCTACCTGCTGCAACATTGCGATAATCCGGTTCACTGGCAGCCCTGGGGCCAGGCGGCGCTTGATAGCGCAAGGCACGCCGACAAGCCAATCCTTTTGTCCATCGGCTATGCGGCATGCCACTGGTGCCATGTGATGGCGCACGAATGTTTCGAAGACAACGATGTGGCGGCAGTGATGAATGATCTGTTTGTGAACATCAAGGTTGACCGCGAGGAACGCCCAGACATTGATCAGATCTATATGGCAGCCCTAAATGCAACCGGTGAGCAGGGCGGATGGCCGCTTACCATGTTTCTAACCCCTGATGCACGACCGTTTTGGGGTGGAACATATTTCCCGAAATTGCCCCGTTATGGCCGGCCAGGTTTCATGCAGGTCATGACAAACGTGCATCAAGCATGGGTCGAACGCCGGCCCGACATCGAATCTGGCGCCTCAAATCTGATCGATCACGTTTCCAAGCAGCTATCCACGACTGAACAAGCCGCAGACCCTTCCAACAAACCTGTTATCAGCTTGGGTGAACAGATCGCCAGCCTGATCGACCCGGTTCATGGCGGCATTACCGGTGCACCAAAGTTTCCGAATGCTCCCTATATGACTGCGCTTTGGCTTTCCGGGCTGGAGTCCGGCGACACCTCCAAAATAGACCAAGTCATCCATTGTTTGAAAACAATGCTCTTTGGCGGGATATACGATCATATCGGCGGCGGTTTATGCCGTTATTCGACCGATGCTGAATGGCTGGTGCCGCATTTTGAAAAAATGCTCTACGACAATGCTCAACTGATCGATTTGGCAGTCTATGCCCACGCATATTCCAGCCACGATCTGTTTCGGCGCCGAATCGAAGAGACAATAAATTGGCTTGAACGGGAAATGCGGCTGCCGTCTGGAGCCTATGCATCCAGCCTCGATGCCGACAGCGAGGGAGAAGAAGGCAAATTCTACCTCTGGACGGAATCGGAAATCGAGCAAGTTCTTGGTGAACAAACACAACAGTTTTTCAAAACCTTTGAACTCATAGCACCAGCAGATTGGCAGGGAAATCCAATTATCCGGCGCAGAGCTGCCTCTGATGGTGAAAACTTTGAAGACATCACCAACAAGCTGCTCGCAACGAGACAAAGTCGCATCAGGCCCACCCGTGACGACAAAGCTCTAACCGACTGGAACGCGCTTACCGCTGGTGCAATAGCCAAAGCAGCCAAATATTTTCAAAATGATGATTGGGCTCAAACAGCCGAACGGCTATTTTCCGCAATATCAAAGACAAAAGAACCAGACGGACGCATGCCGCATTCGGTCAATGGTGATGCAAAAAGCTTTCCGGCTCTCTCCATAGACTATGCAGCCGCGATCAACGCCGCCGTGTCACTGTTTGAATTGACATCAGATGAAAACTATCTCAACCAGGCACAGCAATGGGCTCAAATCCTGGATGACGACCATGGCGACGGCGATCACGGCCATTTCCTGACTTCCGTCAACGCCAAAGACGTTCCAATCAGGCCACGCGGCGACATTGATGAGGCAATACCCTCAGCAACCGCGCAAATTGTCGAGGCTCTTGTGCGTCTGGCAAGCGCCACCGGCGATCCGGTTTTCCACGATCGCGCCTATCGAGTTGCCGCCAGCGCACTTGGCCGCGCCATGGCACAAACCCATGGTCAGGCCGGTATTTTCAACGCTGTCAGCCTTGCCTCCGCCCCTGCAAAACTCGTCATTATCGAGGAACCTGGAAATACCGCCCTGTCACAGATAGCAAGGCGCTATCCTGATCCGCGGCGGGTGGACATAACATTAAGCAACAATGCAAAATTAGGCTCGGGGATTATCGCCGGAAATGTTGAGCTCGATACAAGCACCCCGGGCGCCTGGTTATGTGAAGGCCAGACCTGTCTGCCGCCAATAAACCAGCCAGATAAGCTTGAACAGGAATTGAAACGGCGATCATCACACCGTTGACCGGCGCCTGATCAAGTATTCATTGAATCGAAGAAATCTGAATTGGTTTTCGTCTGTTTCAGCTTGTCGATCAGGAACTCGATTGCATCCGTGGTTCCCATCGGCGACAAGATACGCCGCAGCACGAAGATTTTTTGCAGATCCTGTTTCGGCACCAGCAAATCTTCCTTGCGCGTACCGGATTTCAAAATATCCATCGATGGGAAGATACGTTTATCGGCCACTTTGCGGTCAAGGACGATCTCGGAATTACCGGTACCCTTGAACTCCTCGAAAATCACCTCGTCCATCCGGCTGCCCGTATCGATCAGCGCCGTGGCAATGATGGTAAGCGAACCACCTTCTTCAATATTCCGCGCTGCACCAAAGAAACGTTTTGGCCGCTGCAGTGCGTTGGCGTCAACACCACCGGTCAAAACCTTGCCGGAAGACGGAACCACGGTGTTATAGGCCCGGCCAAGCCGGGTAATCGAATCAAGTAGGATGACCACATCGCGGCCATGTTCGACAAGGCGTTTGGCCTTCTCAATTACCATCTCCGCTACCTGTACGTGGCGAGTTGCCGGCTCGTCGAATGTCGAAGAGACCACTTCACCCTTGACCGAGCGCTGCATGTCGGTCACCTCTTCCGGCCGCTCATCGATCAGAAGAACGATCAAATAACATTCCGGATGATTTGACGTGATCGAATGGGCGATATTCTGCAACAGCACCGTTTTACCGGTACGAGGCGGCGCCACGATCAACCCACGTTGGCCCTTGCCCAGCGGCGCCACCAGATCAATCACCCGCGCAGACAGATCCTTGGTTGTTGGATCCTCCGTTTCCATGTTCAGCCGCTCATCAGGATAGAGCGGTGTCAGATTGTCAAAATGGATCTTGTGACGGATTTTCTCCGGATCTTCGAAATTGATCGTGCTGACCTTCAAAAGAGCAAAATACCGTTCACCCTCTTTCGGACTGCGGATTGGGCCTTCAACCGTGTCGCCTGTTTTCAGCGAAAACCGGCGTATTTGCGACGGCGAAATATAAATATCGTCCGGACCCGGCAGATAATTGGCATTGGCCGACCGCAGAAAGCCAAAACCATCCTGCAAAATCTCGACAACGCCTTCGCCAATGATCTCAATGTCTTGTGCCGCCAGTTTCTTCAAAATGGCAAACATCAGCTCTTGCTTACGCAGTACGCTGGCGTTTTCGACCTCAAGCGATTCAGCAAAAGCAATCAAATCGGTTGGAGTTTTGTTCTTGAGTTCCTGAAGTTTCATTTCCTGCATGATGACAGCTCAGATCCAGACTGGGAGATTGTAAAGGGATGGCCGCGGTGGTCGCCTGTCTTGAGAATTTTGGGAAGGCCGGGCCGCGACAGCCCTTAAAAAAGAGGAGGACCGCTTTCTACGCCCACCTGTTTAAAAGCGCAAGCGCTTTCAAAGGCCAGGAATTGTCAAGGAGCAGTAACTACAACATAAATTATTGAAATGGTTTGAAAATCACCAATATCACGATTGCAATCATCAACAATGCCGGTGCCTCATTCATCAGCCGCCAATACCGTGTTGTTTTTTCGCGCCTGTCTTCTGCAAACAACCGCACATGTTTGGAAAAATGACCATGAACGGCTGACAAAGCCAGCACACAGGCAAATTTCAGGTACAACCAGGTGCCCTGAAATCGAAACCCCTCCCAGGCAAGCCAAAGACCGAAAACCCAAGCGAGCATCATCGCCGGATTGATGATAACCCTCAAAAGCCTGCGCTCCATCAGCTTGAATGTTTCAGACTGCTTCGACCCTGGCTCGGTATCGTTGTGATAAACAAACAATCGCGGCAGATAAAGCATACCCGCCATCCACGATATCACCGCGATAATATGAAAGGCTTTCGCCCAGAGGAAGAAATTATCCGGATCAAACAAAAACAGACCGGCGGTTAGTGCCACCAAAACGACTATGGCCACCGCAGCACGAGCTCCAGGACCGGCCGCCTCATTCATTGGTCCGCACCCCTGATCAGTTTGATAAGCTGTTCAACATGGACTATCGGCGCCTCAGGGGTAATCCCGTGCCCGAGATTAAATATCAGCGGCCCGTCTCCAAGCGCCTTGAGTATCGTTTCTACCCCGTCTTCCAGCGCCTTCCCGCCGGTCACCAGTCGCATCGGATCGAGATTGCCCTGCACCGCGCCTTGTGCCTGTAACATCTTGGCCTGCTCCATAGAGACCGACCAATCGATCCCGACCGCATTCACACCGGTCTTTTCCCGGTATTCCTGATATCTCGCTCCAGCACCCTTTGGAAACCCGATAATAGGTGTTGTTGGCCGGGTTTCACGTATCCGGCGCACCATCCGCGCTACCGGCTCGATCGCAAACCGTTCGAAGCTGGCATGATCAAGTATGCCGGCCCAGGAATCAAAAATCTGCACGGCATCAGCACCCGCATCGATCTGGCGAAGCAGATAGTCGGCCGATATATCCGCCAGCAATTCCAGCAGCCGTTTGAATTCAACCGGATGCTGATAGGAAAATCGCCGTGCAGGTGCCTGATCCGGTGTGCCATGTCCGGCAATCATATAGGTGGCAACCGTCCACGGCGCGCCGCAAAACCCGAGCAATGTCGTTTCGCCCGGCAATGTTGAACGCAAGCGTGACACGGTTTCATAAACCGGCGCTAGATGATCGTGAAACCGATCAGCTTCCAATCTGTTAATCTCATCAGCCGAAATCGGCGTCATCAGCGGTCCCCGGCCTTCCTCAAAGCGTAGATCGCGGCCCAAAGCATGGGGCACCACGAGAATATCGGAAAACAGGATTGAAGCGTCAAAACCAAATCTGCGGATCGGCTGTAGCGTCACTTCCACGGCAAGATCCGGATTGTAGCATAGATCAAGAAAGCTGCCTGCCTGCTGCCTAACCTCCCGATATTCCGGCAGATAACGGCCCGCTTGCCGCATAAGCCAGACCGGTGGCGGAAAGACTGTCTCGCCAGCGAGAACTTTCATGACTTTCTTTGAATTTTCCATCTGCTCGGTTTCTCAACAAGGGCACCCTTAAAGAAACAATGTTTCTAAAAGAGTCTTTTGATTCTTTGAGTCTGTCAGAATCGGGGATTGCGATCAGTTCACAGGTTAAGCCATAGAACGAACAGACAGCGCTTTTCCTAGCAGGCATTGCCAATTTGAACAACAACGAGGATATCAATAATTATCTATTTAAAAACAATAGCTTATCAAAGCACCTATTTCAATGAAACTGTGGATGACCGGGAAATAGGAAATCAATCCCCGTAATCCCCAACCCTTGGAAACGGTGATCAACAATCACCGGCATTGTGGACAACCGGGCTTCTGATACAGTCAAAAGCATCAACATCCCGAACCGGCCCGGTTTGTCCACAATGATCAACAGCGTTGAAATTTATCCGTGAATAATCCCCAATCCTTCTTTCACCTGCATCTTATCTCTGACGCGACGGGAGAAACGCTGATTGCTGCCGGCCGCGCGGCGGCGGCGCAATATCCCAATGCACGATCGATCGAGCACATATATCCGTTAATCCGCTCAGAGCGGCAATTGCTGAAAGTTTTGGAGGATATCGACGCCGAACCAGGCATCGTTCTCTACACGGTAATCGATGAAAACCTGTCCACCATATTGGATCGCCGTTGCGCCGAGATCGGTGTTCCTTGCGTTTCGGTATTGGAACCAGTGATGAATGTGTTTCAGTCTTATCTCGGTATTCCAAGCGGCAGGCGGGTCGGTGCGCAACATGTACTCAATGCCGACTATTTTCGCCGGATCGACGCCTTAAACTTCACAATGGAACATGATGACGGCCAATTGCCCGGCAATATCGAAGAAGCTGACATCATACTGATCGGCATTTCCCGGACGTCCAAGACACCGACCAGCATATATCTCGCCAATCGCGGCCTGAAGACCGCCAATGTCCCGATTGTCATTGGCGTTCCCATGCCGGAAACGCTGATTGAAGCAGAAAAACCGCTGATCGTCGGTTTGATTGCGTCGACCGACCGCATAGCCCAGGTACGAAAAAACCGCATTTTGGGAACCGCACAAGGCTATGATTCTCAAAATTATGTCGACCGGACCCAGATTTTCGAAGAATTGTCCTATGCCCGGCAACTCTGCGACCGTCATGGCTGGCCGCTGATTGATGTTACACGCCGGTCTATCGAGGAGACAGCTGCCGCAGTCGTTGCTTTGTTTGGCAAGGCGCGCTAACGCGCTTGGTGCAATCTGGAGACTGGCATGACTAAAAAACTGGTGCTTGCATCGGCAAGCCCTCATCGCAAGTCACTGCTCGAGAGTGCCGGCCTGCCGGTCGATGCGATACCCGCTGAAATCGATGAGCGCGCCATCGAACAGGCACTTGGCGATGAGGCAGCCGATGGTGAAACACTCGCCGCCATCCTGGCGGAGGCCAAGGCTATGGATGTGTCTGAACGCGAGCCGGAGGCCATCGTGATCGGTTGCGATCAGACGCTTACCCTTGACGACGAGATATTTCACAAACCGGCGAATATGGAAGAGGCGCGGCGCAATCTCCTACGCCTTTCCGGCAAAACCCATCAACTCAACAGCGCGGTTGTCCTTGTTCTAGCCGGCAAAACACTGTGGCGGCATACCGGTGTGGCGCGAATGACGATGCGCGACTTCGATGCCGCCTATACCGGCCGCTATCTGGCCCGGATGTCCGATGCGATACTCGGCAGTGTTGGCGCCTATCAGATTGAAGGCGAAGGCATAAATCTGTTTGAGACGGTTAAGGGAGATTTCTTCACCATCGTCGGCCTTCCACTTTTACCGCTCCTTGCCGAATTGAGAACCAGGGGTCTGATTGATGGCTAAAGAAATCCGGCGCGCCTTTGTCTGCGGCTATCCGGCCAACCATTCACGATCACCGGCCATTCATGGCTACTGGCTGAAAAAATATGAAATTGCCGGTGCCTATGAGATTGCAAATATCTCCCCGGAGGCATTTCCTGATTTCGTTGCCGGGATGAAACGAGATGGTTTTGTCGGCGGCAATGTCACAATTCCGCACAAACAGACCGTGTTTGGTTTGGTCGAAAAAATGGATGACGCTGCCAGACAGATCGGTGCGGTCAATACCATCTGGCTTGAAGGTGGCACGCTGTGCGGAATGAATACCGATTGGTCCGGGTTTGCAGCCAGTCTGGATGCTGCTGCACCCGGTTGGGATGGGCGCAAAAATGCCGTTGTCCTGGGCGCGGGAGGTGCGGCACGGGGAATTCTCTATGCGCTCTATGATCGCGGTTTTTCCAGTGTCCGGCTTGTCAATCGGACGCTTGGCCGGGCCGAAGCACTGGCGGGTGATTTTTCCCATCTGTTTCCAGCGGGCATCGATATCCATGACTGGGGCTCGATGCCAGAAGCTTTGCAGGATGCCGGTCTTTTGATCAACACCACTTCGCTCTGGATGGGATCGCATGATGCACCGGTGCCGGATCTGTCATCCTTGTCGGACAGTGCGGTGGTCTCCGACATCGTTTATGTCCCGCTTGAAACCCCGCTTCTGAAAGCCGCCGCCGCACAAAACCTTATCACCGTAGACGGTCTCGGCATGCTGTTGCACCAGGCCGTCCCGGGCTTCAAACAATGGTTTGGCGTCAGACCGGTAGTCACCGAAGAGCTGCGGGATCTGATTGCCGCCGATATGGAAAGCAATCGATGATCATTTTGGGCCTCACCGGATCAATCGGCATGGGCAAATCGACAACGGCAGAGATGTTTGTTGACGCCGCAATACCGGTTCTCGATTCTGACGCACTCGTTCACAAGCTCTATTCCGGCCGCGCCGCGCCTTTGATCGAAGTGGCTTTTCCAAAAACCGTCGAAAATGGCACCGTTCAGCGGGACCGTTTGTCAAAAGCGGTTCTCAACGACGATGACGCGTTGAAAAAGCTGGAGGCAATCGTCCATCCACTGGTCGCCGAAGAACGGCAGATGTTTCTCGAAAAATGCAAATTGGAAGGTCAGACGATTGCCGTGCTCGATATTCCCTTATTGTTCGAAACCGGCGGCGAAAAGCTTGTCGACAAGATATTGGTGGTGACGGCATCGCCGGAAATCCAGCGTGAAAGGGTAATGGCCCGGCCCGGTATGACGGCTGAAAAATTCGAAGCGATATTGGCCCGGCAAACCCCGGATAGCGAAAAACGCGCCCGCGCTGACTTCATCATTGATACCGGCCTTGGAATGGATGTGGCCCAACAGGCAGTGTTGGCGATAATCGCCGAACTTTCAGGGGATGACGCGGCCTGAAACGCCGATACGGTTTGCCTTCCGGCCTCGTCTCTGCCCATTGTTGACCGTGACAACGCCTTTATCCGCTTGGAACTATCGAAGCATTTTTCGCACATGTGATTCTGCTTGGGCGAAAAATGTTCTAGGAACAACAAATGCGCGAAATCGTCTTCGACACCGAAACCACCGGCCTGAATTCGAAAAGTGACCGGATCATCGAAATTGGCGGGGTGGAGCTGGACAACCGGTTTCCAACCGGCCGGACATTTCACGTCTACATCAATCCCGACGGCCAACCCATCCACCCCGATGCCCAGGCGGTTCACGGCATCAGCCTCGAGGATCTCGCCGATAAGCCGGTCTTTGCCGGCATAGCCGACGAATTTTTAAGCTTCTTCGAAGGGGCGAAATTCGTTGCTCACAATGCGAATTTCGACATGGGTTTTGTCAACAGCGAACTGGCACGGCTGGGCCGGCCGGCCATCGATCCGGGCCTTGTGGTCGATACGCTGGCGCTCGCCCGCCGAAAACACCCGATGGGTCCAAATTCGCTTGATGCCTTGTGCAAACGCTATGCGATCGACAATTCGCATCGCAAACTGCATGGCGCCCTGCTCGATGCGGAATTGCTGGCGGAAGTCTATATCGAGATGATCGGCGGCAAGCAGGCAGCACTTGGGCTGGAGGTCAATCCCGCCCGGCAGCAGACCGATGACCGTGTATCGGCCGCCTCACGGCCTGTTTTGAAAGAACGGCCAAAACCTTTGCCATCCCGTCTGACAACGCAAGAACAGGCCGCGCATCAACAGCTTGTCGAGCAACTTGGCGACAATGCGATCTGGAACAAACGCTCTAGCTGAAAAGCCGGTCTGATGGGTCGGAAACTATCGGTCCCGCCCGAAGATAATATCCAGTATGGTCGTTTTGCGGGGTTCGCCACCACCCACATCCACCTGCGGTGCGGGTCTGTCGACCGAACCGGTCTTCTCTGCGGATAGACTATTGCCCCGATCGTCGGTGCGGGAATCTGAGCGGGCAATTTCCTTACGCGGCCTTGGCACCGGCGTAATGCCGGTACCGGCCGTCCAGCCGCCAGGCAGGCCAGCCAGCGGCACACCTTCATGGGCGGCGATCATGAATTCCTTCCACGCAATGGCTGGAAGCGTTCCGCCGGTAACGTTTTTCGTCGGAGCCCCGTCATCATTGCCGAACCAGACACCGGTGGTGAGGTTGGATGTGTAACCGATAAACCAGGCGTCGCGCGATTTTTGGCTGGTTCCTGTCTTACCGGCAGCAGGCCAGCCGAAATTGGCCTTGCGCGCGGTCCCCGTTTCGACGGTTTTTGACATCATCGCATTCATCATGCCGACAATGTCCGGCCTTAACACGCGGGGTTCGGATGCATGGCCATGCTCATATAAAACCTTGCCAGAGGTCGTTGTCACGCGCCTGACGAAATGGACCGGCGGCCGGTATCCTCCATTGGCAAAGGGCACATATGCGGAGACCAGTTCCAGCAGCGTGACCTCCGATGTGCCAAGCGCAATTGAGGCGTTGGCCTTAAGCTCGGATCGAATACCCATCCGCCGGGCGGTATCGGCCACCCGTGACGGTCCCGCTTCCATGGCCAGCTGCGCGGCCACCGAATTAAGCGATTTTGACAGCGCTTCGGCAAGCGTAACCCGGCCATAATATTTGCCGCCATAGTTTTCCGGCGTCCATTTGCCGATCCGAACCGGCGCGTCATTGCGAACGCTGTCCGGTGTTAGCCCCCGTTCCAGGGCGGCCAGATAGACAAAAGGCTTGAAGGCGGAACCCGGCTGACGTCGTGCCTCTGAAGCGCGGTCGAACTGACTGTTGGCATAGTCGTAGCCGCCCACCATGGCGCGCACCGCCCCGGAAGAATCAATCGACACGAGAGCTCCCTGGCTGACTTTGCTTTTCTTGCTCTCTTTTCTGATCAGTTGCCGGATTGAGCTTTCGGCCAGCTTCTGCAGCGTCAAATCGACCGTTGCATCGACAATGATGTCATCGCGCACCTCGCCGATCAGCAGCGGCAGTTCCTCCATAATCCGGTCGGCGACATAGTGCTCAGAACCGGTCCAGAAAGCGGCGGCGCGCGTGGCAGGCGCGCTGACGGCTGCCGTCAATTCCTTGTCACCAATCATATCCTGCCGACGCATGGCCGACAAAACCAGTTGCGCCCGATTGGAGGCCGCCTCAGGGTCGCGCGCCGGCGACAGGCGCGATGGTGCTTTCAAAAGCCCGGCCAGAAGGGCTGCTTCCGCCAGGGTGACATCGCGCGCCGGCTTGTCGAAATAGCGCCTGGAAGCCGCCTCAACACCATACGCCCCGGAACCGAAATAGACCCGGTTCAGATACATTTCGAGGATTTGTTCCTTGGTGTATTTGTGCTCGATCCAAAATGCCAGCAGCACTTCCTGAACCTTGCGTTCCAGGGTGCGGTCCGGTCTCAAAAACAGGTTCTTGGCAAGCTGCTGCGTCAGCGTCGACCCGCCCTGCACAAACCGCCTCTTGATCAGATTGGTGGCCATGGCGCGCGTCAGACCGATGGGATCAAGCCCGAAATGGCTGTAGAAGCGGCGATCCTCGATGGCGATAACGGCTTGCGGTATATAAGGCGACATTTTGTGCAGGCCGATTGCCTCGCCACCTGTCATGCCCCGGTTTGCCACCAGATTGCCGTTGACGGAAACGATTTTCACATTCGGGGGCCGGTCCGGAATGGCCCATGTGGTGGCGCTTGGCATTTTCGCGCCGTACCAGATAACGATTCCCGCAGCAGCGATGCCGGCCCAAAGCCCAAGCACCAGCGACCAATAGGTCAGCCGCCGCAACACCCCAAACAGGCCGCGCGCTTTCCTGCGCGTTTTCCGCGGCCCCTTACGCCCGGCTTTGCGCCGCTTGTGTGCTGGCCCGCCCGCCCGGCGATCTTTTTTGGTAGCGGCCGGTTTCCTCTTGGACCGCCGGCGTGGACTGTCTTCGAAGGTCGGTTCAATACGCCGGCCTTTGCGTGCGCGCGCCATCGCCAAATTCCCGTTTCAGTGTGGGTGTCTGAATGGAGATTAAATGCGGCGCTTTAAAGGGTAGTTAAGCACGTCCGGCAACGTGATCAGCCGTTTCGGCGGTTTTAACCGGCAAAAAACAGAAAAGCCGGTACATAGGACGTCAAAATTGAGCGATTTTTCCGGGGTTATTGCAAAGATGGTCACCGCCGCCGCATCGAAACGGTCCGAATGGGTCGACATTTCCAAGGGTATCTGCATCATCTTTGTGGTGATGGTTCATTCCGTGCTCGGCGTGGAGGAAGCCGCCGGCGGAACCGGCTGGATGCATAATGTCGTTGCCTTCGCGCGGCCGTTTCGCATGCCGGATTTCTTCCTGATTTCCGGCCTTTTCCTGGGCCTGGTGATCGACCGCCCCTGGCGGCGCTATTTTGACCGTAAAGTGGTGCACTTCTTCTATTTCTACATTCTGTGGCTGACGATACAATTTGCCTTCAAGGCGCCAGGAATGGCGATGGAACACGGTTTTTTCTATGCGCTCAAAACCTATCTGATATCATTTCTGCAACCGTTCGGAACACTCTGGTTCATCTATCTCCTGCCATTGATGTTCATGGTCACACGGTGGCTGAAACCGTTTCCGGTCGTCCTCACATTCATGGTTGCCGCACTGCTTGAAATACTGCCGGTCCACACCGGTTGGATCATAATCGATGAGTTCTGCTCCAGATATGTCTATTTCTTTGCCGGCTATGTTCTGGCTGGGCGGGTGTTCACACTCGCAAAATGGCTGAAAGACCGGCCGATGGTCGCGATTTCGATGCTGGCGGCCTGGGCACCGGTAAATGCGTTGCTGGTCTTCACCCCGACACCAGATGCGATGGCCGGGTTCATCCAGGGCGTTGAAAATGGCGGTGCCGGCGCAACCGGCGGCCTGTCGGAGTTACCCTTTGTCTCGCTTGCGCTTGGCTTTGCCGGTGCGATGTCGATCGTGTCGGTTGCCTCGCTTTTGTCCGGCAAGGCTCTAAGCGGCTGGCTGGACTGGCTGGGCCGGCATTCAATCGTCGTCTATCTGGCGTTTTTCCTGCCGATGGCGGTAACAAGGGTGGTTTTGATCAAGACAGGGTTCATCACCGATATTGGCACGATATCGCTGCTGACGCTGGTAGCAGGTGTTTCAGGCCCGGTGGTTCTGTATCACATGGTGCAGTTTACCGGCTGGGGCAGGTTCCTGTTTGAACGGCCCGGCTGGGCAAAAATTGATATCCCGGCGCCGGCTTCACGGGCAAAAGCACCAGTGCCCGCCCCGGCGGAATAAGTTCATACCTTAGCTGTGCGCGAAAATATCGGTTTCAGGCCAACCCATCAGGTCGAGCCTGGCCCTGCTTGGCAGAAATTTGAAACAGGCGGCGGCAACATCTTGCCGGTTTTCCCGTTCCAGCCTGATTTTGAGCGCATCACGAAGCCGGTGAAGGTATAAAACATCGGACGCGGCATACTCAAGCTGCGCCTCCGTCAGCGTATCGGCTGCCCAGTCAGATGATTGCTGCTGTTTCGAAATGCTCACATCCAGCAATTCGGAGCAGATATCCTTCAGCCCGTGCCGGTCGGTATAGGTGCGTGTCAGCCGGGAGGCGATCTTGGTGCAGAAAACCGGTTCCGGCATCACGCCGAACGCGTGATTCAGCACCGCGAGATCAAAACGGCCAAAATGGAAGAGTTTTTCAATCGTCTCATCACCCAACAGCTTGGCGATGTTGGGTGCTTCTGTCTGATCGCGCGCGATTTGCACGACATCGGCACTTCCGTCGCCTGGTGAAAGCTGGACAACGCATAACCGGTCGCGATGCGGGTTCAATCCGAGCGTTTCGGTATCGATTGCAACAGCATCCACCTGGTAGTGGGTTAAATCGGGCAGATCGCCCCTGTGATATCGGACCGTCATTGTCCTGCTTTCATATCTGGTGTGTTCTTTGGCGGCCGGCTTGGAAACAACCGGATCATTATAGTGCTATCCTATCGCATATCGCGGATTTCTTTTCGAGATGTGAACAAGGCCATTCGTTAAATCCTGACCACGGCCTATTGACTGATGGCGTGCAAAATCCGCGCCCAGGACCGCTGTCCTTTGTGAAACGATTGCAGATCGTATTTTTCATTCGGCGAATGAATATTGTCATCATCCTTGGCAAATCCGGTGAGCAGCGATTCCATCCCCAGCATGCTTTGAAAATCGCCGACAATCGGGATTGAGCCGCCCATGCCGATCAGCACGGTTTTTTCGGGCCACTCGTCTGAAAGTGCACTCGCCGCCTTTGTGACCAGCGGTGATTCATAGTCAAGCTGAATGGCGCCGGACGTGCCGTGTTCGATGAATTCCACGCTGCAATCTTCCGGCAGCCGCTCGCGCACAAATGCACGAAACGCGGCCCGGATTGCATCCGGGTCCTGTTTGTGGACGAGCCTGAACGAAAGTTTGGCCGAAGCCTCGGCGGCGATAACGGTCTTAAACCCGTCGCCCGTATAGCCGCCGGTAATACCGTTGACTTCGGCAGTTGGCCGCGCCCAGGTCAGTTCAAGGATCGACCGGCCGCTTTCACCGGACGGGATCGAAAGCCCGATCTCGCCCAGAAAATCAAGCCCGGTTTCAGCCAGCCTGTCCCACGATTTAAGGATTTGCTGCGGTGTTTCCTCAACACCGTCGTAAAATCCGGGGATCATCACCCGCCCGTCCTGATCGTGAAGATCGCCCAGAATTTCTGTCAGAATGTGGATCGGATTGGCAGCCGCACCGCCATAATGGCCGGAATGAAGATCACGGTTGGCGGCGCGGATGGTGATTTCCTCACCGGTAAGGCCTCTGAGCGTCGTGCAGATGGCCGGGGTTTTGGTTCCCCACATCGGCGTATCGCATACGAGAGCGAAATCCGCCTTCAACTCTTCCGCATTGGCTTCCAGAAACGGTTTCAGCGATGGCGAACCGGATTCTTCCTCACCTTCAAACAGCAGTGTGATGCGGCATGGCAATGAACCATGGGCCGATTTCCACGAGCGGCAGGCTTCCACGAATAACATCAGCTGCCCCTTGTCGTCCGACGCTCCGCGCGCAGCGATAACCTTGCTGCCATCGGCGAGCTTGCGGATCTGCGGTTCAAACGGGTCGGTTTCCCAAAGATCAAGCGGATCGACCGGCTGAACGTCATAATGGCCGTAAAACAGGACATGCGGCGCATCCGGCGACGGCCCGTCATGATGGGCGACAACCATCGGATGGCCGGCCGTATCGCGGACGCTGGCTGAAAATCCAATCGATTCAAGATCCGCCACCAGCCATTTTGCGGTCTTGCGGCACTCAGCGGCATAGGCAGGATCGGTGGAGATGGATTTCAGGCGCAAAAGCGCAAACAACCTGTCAAGACTGGCATCGAGATTATCGTCAATGGTGGTCAATACCGGATCAAGCTGGTGCATGGCGAGAGGGACCTGTTTTCTGATGGGCGGGAGGCAAACCGTAGACCGGTTGGCAGGAAACGGAAAGCCGCGATCGTATGAAAACCAATGAAAAAGGCCGCCGTGATGGAGGGGAAATCACGACGGCCATGCTGTAAAATCACGGCAGCCCGGAGAGGGGGGATGAGGCTGCCGTTAATTTTCCGGAAAGGCGGGGGACGAGCCTTTGTCCGGAGCTCGGCAAAAACTGCCGATGACAGACATTTGTGTAATCAAATGCGGCATTTCAATGATCACAAGATTAATGTTTTGTAACATGGTCGTGATCTGATTCGGCGCCGGCAACACCGGAGATGGCAGGAAGATCGCCAATTTTCACGGATTTTGAACAGTCCCAAAACGCTTTCGATAGACACTTAGCGTTCGGCGCGTTACGCACTTGATCCATGAAAAAAGGTGATCATCTCTTTCTTGTCGATGGTTCGGGCTATATTTTCCGCGCCTATCATGCCCTGCCGCCGCTGACGCGAAAATCGGACCGTTTGCCCGTCGGCGCGGTGTCGGGCTTTTGCAACATGCTCTGGAAACTTCTGTCTGAGGCCCGTGACACCACCGTCGGCGTCACGCCAACCCATTTTGCGGTTATTTTCGACCATTCGTCGAAAACCTTCAGAAAAGAGCTCTATCCAGAATACAAAGCCAACCGGTCCGAACCGCCGGAGGATCTGGTTCCCCAGTTCGGACTGATTCGCCAGGCGACAGAAGCCTTCGATCTTCCCTCAATCGAAATCGAGGGGTTTGAGGCCGATGATCTGATCGCCACCTACGCAAAACTTGCCGAAGCGGCTGGCGCCGATGTCACCATCATCTCCTCCGACAAGGATTTGATGCAGCTCGTGACCGCCAATGTCAGCATGTATGACACGATGAAGGACCGCGAGATCCGCGAACCGCAGGTGGTCGAAAAATGGGGCGTAACCCCTGATAAAATGATCGATTTGCAGTCGTTGACCGGCGATTCGGTCGACAATATCCCAGGCGTTCCGGGAATCGGACCCAAAACTGCCGCGCAATTGCTCGAACAATTTGGTGATCTCGATACGCTTTTGGAACGCGCCGGCGAGATCAAGCAGAACAAGCGGCGCGAAAACTTAATCGAACACGCGGGGTTGGCGCGGTTGTCGCGCCAGCTGGTGACATTGAAATGTGACGTGCCGATCGCCGGTTCACTGGGCGATTTTGTGCTTAACGAACCGAATGGGCCGAAATTGATCGCCTTTTTGAAGGCCATGGAATTCACCACACTCACCCGCCGGGTAGGCGCGGCGACCGAAACGGATGTTGCTGAAATCGAACCCGTTGAAATCAAGGTGGAATGGGGCGGTAGCGCCCACGGTCCCGATATGGGGTCGGCATCATCATCGTCCGGTGCTGCATCTAAAACGGGTGAAGGCGACGACAGCACCAAAACACCGGCTGCACTGGCTCAAAAACGGGCGGAAAAAGCGGCAACCGCCAAAATCGACCGGTCGGACTATGTGACGATTTTCGATCCGGCGGAACTGGACCAATGGATTGCAGAGGCTACCGAAACGGGACTGGTGGCGTTCGACACCGAAACCACCTCGCTCGATCCGATGCAGGCCGAACTGGTAGGCTTTTCACTGGCGATCACCCCGGGTAGGGCGGCCTATGTGCCGATCAGCCACAAAACCGGGACCGGCGACCTGTTGGGCGGTGGTCTGGTCGAGGGTCAGATCGGGGAAGCCGATGCGCTGGCGAAGCTGAAACCGCTGCTGGAAGACCCGTCGGTTCTGAAAATCGCGCAAAACCTGAAATACGACCTGGTGATCATGCAACAGCGCGGCATAGATGTCGTTTCCTATGACGATACCATGCTGATTTCCTATGTCGTCGACGCCGGCAAAGGTGGTCACGGTATGGATGCCTTGTCAGAGCGCTGGCTTGGCCATGAGACGATCCACTACAAGGATCTGACCGGAAGCGGAAAAAAGGCGGTCACCTTTGATTTTGTTGAGATCGAAAAGGCTTCCGCCTATGCCGCCGAAGATGCTGATATCACGCTCAGGCTCTGGCTGGCGCTGAAACCGCGGCTGGCTGCCGATGGCCTTGTCTCGGTTTATGAACGGCTTGAACGGCCGCTGGTGCCGGTTTTGGCCCGCATGGAGCAGCGCGGTATTTCGGTCAATCGTCAGATTCTAAGCCGGTTGTCGGGAGATTTTGCCCAGGCCGCCGCCGCGCTGGAAGCCGAAATCCATCAACTTGCCGGGGAAAGTTTTAATCCCGGCTCGCCAAAACAGCTCGGCGAAATTCTGTTTGGAAAAATGAACCTGCCAGGCGGAACCAAAACCAAAACCGGTCAGTGGTCGACATCCGCGCAAGTGCTTGAGGATCTGGCTGCCGAGGGCCATGAATTGCCGCGCAAGATTGTCGGCTGGCGGCAGCTCACTAAGCTGAAAAGCACCTATACGGACGCCCTACCGGAATTCATCAACCCGGATACGAAACGGGTTCATACCTCCTATGCGCTCGCCTCAACGTCAACCGGGCGGCTGTCATCATCCGATCCCAATCTGCAGAACATTCCGATTCGCACCGCCGAGGGCCGAAAAATTCGCACGGCTTTCGTCGCCGAACCCGGCAACAAATTATTATCGGCGGACTATTCGCAGATCGAGCTTCGGGTTTTGGCCCATATTGCCGATATTCCGCAGCTCAAACAGGCTTTCGCCGACAGCATCGATATTCACGCCATGACCGCATCGGAAATGTTTGACGTACCGGTAAAGGACATGCCGCCTGAAATACGCCGGCGCGCCAAGGCGATCAATTTTGGTATCATCTACGGCATCTCGGCCTTTGGCCTGGCCAATCAGCTTTCAATCCCGCGCAGCGAGGCCAGCGACTACATCAAACAGTATTTCGAGCGGTTTCCAGGCATTCGCGATTATATGGATAGCACCAAGGATTATTGCCGCCAGCACGGTTATGTCGAAACAATCTTCGGCCGCCGTGCGCACTATCCCGAAATCAAGTCGTCAAATCCCCAGCACCGCGCCTTTACCGAACGCGCCGCCATCAACGCTCCCATTCAGGGCTCGGCCGCCGATATCATCCGGCGCGCCATGATCCGTATCGAAAGCGCGCTCGAAAATGCCGGATTGTCGGCCCGCATGCTGTTGCAGGTTCACGATGAACTGATTTTCGAACTGCCGGAAGGCGAAATCGATGCCACCATCCCGGTCGTCCGTGATGTGATGGAAAATGCCGCCATGCCGGCGGTTTCGATGGCCGTGCCGCTTGCCGTGGATGCAACGGCGGCCGACAATTGGGATGAGGCGCACTAGGGCGTTTTGCGGTTCCTTTGAACCGAGACAACGCCTGTATCTGCATGGAACTATTGAAGCATTTTTCGCTTCTATGACTCCGTTTGAGCGAAAAATGCTCTAGCGTCCTGTCTGGCTGACATTGCCTTCAATTTGGCCTTCAATTCGTCTGCGGCGAACAGGCTTCGCACAAACCGCGGATTTCAATCGCCGCCGTTGCCGCAGTAAACCCACGCCGGCCAACCCATTGTTGCAGCCGGTCCGACACGGTCTCGTCGGCAAATTCGCTCACCTGCCCGCATTCATCGCAGATCGCAAAAGCGACCATCACGGCATCATGGCCATGGTTGCCACAACAAGCCACGAAGGCGCTTAAACTCTCGAGCCGGTGAACCTTGCCCCTTTCCATCAGCACTTTCAAAGCCCGATAGACCTGCAGCGGCGCACGAAAACCATTGCTGCGCAACCTGTCCAGCAAATCATAGGCGCTGAGCGGCCCGGCCGCTGATTTCAGCTTCTCAAGCACGAGGCTTTGATTGCGGGTGAGTTTTCGCGCTTCAGTCATTATCCCTGCCCTCCATGCGATGCCTGTTAGGCAAGGTTCGAATGGCACCGGCGGCAAGACTTGCGAGAAACAGAACCGCCGCCGCCAGTACGATCGATGGACCGCTCGGCGTGTCGAGCCAAAGCGATGTGTAAAGACCGCCGACAACGGCTGCAATACCCACAAAAGCGGCGAGAACAGCCATGAGTTCAGGCGTTGGCGCAAAGCGCCTGGCGGTCGCGGCTGGAATGATTAAAAGGGAGGTAAGCAGCACCACACCGGTGAGCTTCATGGCAAGGGCGATGACCAGCGCCATTATCAGCATGAAAATCATCCGCACCCTTCTTGTCGGCATGCTTTCCGATTCGGCGATATCCGGACTGACGGTTCCAGCCAGCAATGGCCGCCATATTAAAATCAAAATCAGCAATATTCCCGCACCTCCAAGATAGGTAATCAAGATATCGGTTTTTGATGCGGCAAGAATGTCGCCGAACAGCAGGCCGTGAAGATCTAGCCGGGCAAGACCCGTAAGCGCAATCAGCACAAGCCCTGCGGCAAGGGTAGAATGCGACAGAATGCCGAGCACCGAATCGGTCGATAGTCCCGGCGCCTTTTCCAAAGCCAGCATGGCAAACGAGACTGCGGCAGCCACGGCAAAGACACCGACAACCGGATTGAGATTGAAAAGCAGCGCCAGCGCCACGCCAAGCAGGCCCGAATGCGCCATCGTATCGCCAAAATAGGCCATGCGCCGCCAGACTACGAAACAGCCGAGCGGCCCTGCCATGGCTGCAATCGCGATACCGGCGATAAGCGCGCGGGCAAAAAAACTGTCCATCATCGGCCATCTCCTGATGTAACTGTTTCAGTTTCGGATAAGCCCCGATGATCGTCCGGGCCGCCGTGCTCGCCCCCGTGCTCGCCCCCGTGATCGCAATGGTCGCCATGGCTGTGATGATTATCGCAAATCGTGCCGTCGGAATGGCGAACCCGGCCATCTGGCAGATGGGTGTGATCATGGCGGTGTTGATAGATCGCCATCGTATCGCTGACCTGTGGTCCGAACAGTTTGGCGTAGTCGGGACTGGCCGCAACGCTGTGCGGTGAGCCGGAACAGCAAACATGCCCGTTTAGGCAGATAACGGTGTTTGTCGCTGCCATCACCACATGCAGATCATGCGAAATCATCAAAATGCCGCACCCGGTGCGGTCGCGAAATTCACCAATCAGGCGGTAAAGCGCCTCCTCGCCGGTAAAATCGACCCCCTGGACCGGTTCGTCCAAAACCAGCAGATCGGGCTTACGCGCAAAGGCTCTTGCCAGCATGACGCGCTGAAACTCACCGCCGGAAAGGTCCTGAACCGCCGCATTGGCGAGATGCGCGGTCCCGGTCTCACCCAGCGCAGCGATGGCTTCTGATTTTGGCAATGGCCCGGTCAGCCGCATGAACCGCATGACACTGAGCGGCAGGCTTCGGTCGATCATCAGTTTTTGCGGCACATAACCGATACGGCACTGGCCAGCGCCGTGAACGGTTCCTTCGTCAGGTTTCAAAAGACCAAGCGCTGCCCGCACGGTTGTCGTCTTACCCGATCCATTCGGTCCGATCAGCGTGACAATCTCCCCGGCCCTGACAGTAAGATCGATTCCCCGTATCAGCCAGCGCCCATGGCGAAAAACACCCAGATTGGTGGTAGCCAGCAGCACGCGTGCGTTTTCAGTCATATGCAATCCGATCGCCGTTTGACACTGCGGGACTATCCCGATATGTGTAATAGTATAACATTACATACCTCGAACACAAGTAGGATCATTGATCGGAATGTACCGGATTATTGCTGGATTTTTAGGGTTTTTGTTGACTGTTTCCATTGCGCGGGCCGATGAGCCGCCAGCCGTGGTCGTCTCGATCAAACCCATCCATTCTCTTGTCTCCGCGGTGATGGATGGTGTCGGTGAACCAACCCTGCTCCTTCAGGGGCATGCCTCTCCGCACACCTATGCGCTTAAACCCTCCGAAGCCCGCATGCTCGAAAACGCCGCTATCGTGTTTCGGGTAGGCCCGGAGCTGGAAAGTTTTTTGAACAAACCACTGGCGTCGCTTGGCGGAAAGGCACGAATCGTCGATCTGGCCGAGATCAAGACCCTTGTGACGCTGGAGGTCAGGGCGGGCGGGTCTTTTGATGAACACAATGATGATGAGCACAATGATGATGAGCACCATGATGATGAGCACCATGATGATGAGCACCATGATGACGATCAACATGAAGATGAGCACCATGATGATGAGGAAGACGATAGCGATAGCGATGATCACGACCATAAACCGGGCGCCATCGACATGCATTTATGGCTCGATCCGCAAAATGCCGAAGCGATGGCCAGCCATATCGCAAAAGTTCTGGGCCAGGCCGACCCTGCAAATGCCGCCCGGTTCGAAAAAAATGCCGATGCATTGAAAACGCGGCTTTCAAGCCTTTCGGCAACAATCAATGCCGAACTGAAACCTGTTCGCGACCTGCCGTTTCTGGTGTTTCACGACGCCTATCACTATTTCGAAAATCGTTTTGGGCTGGAGGTTTCCGGCTCGATCCTGGTCAATCCGCAAACACCGCCCGGTGCGGAGACAATTGCCGAACTGGGCGCGATGGTCACCGAACACAATATCAGATGCGCATTTGTCGAGCCGCAGTTTTCGCCTCGCATTGCACATGCCATTGCCGGTGCCAGCAAGCTCAAAATCGATGAACTGGACCCGCTTGGAACAGAAATCAAGGCGGGACCAGGCCATTATGAAGCGATGATGTTGGAAATGGCCCGTTCGTTCAAAACGTGCCTTGGTGGTTAGCTAGAGCAGCTTTGACCCATTCAGGTCAATTCTGCTCTAGGGCACGCTGAAAGGACGGTCGGGCCAAGAGCGTTTCGGCGTAGCGCGCGGTTCTGGGATACGTGTCTGCATCTATGGAGATTTGTGCAGGGGAAAGGCCGGCGAGCGCAGAACCAATAGCCGCATCTGCGACGGTGAAGTGCTCAAATGGCATCGGGCGATCATCTAGCTGCGATTCGATGTAACTGAGAGCAGACGGTAATTCACCCTTGAGCATTGCCTTCACACGAGGCTCGTCTGTTTCTTGTTGCAAGAAATTGGGTTTCACAAAGCGTTCAAAGGAAATCGCGTTGATGGTTTCGCACAACCGTGTGTCCGAATATTCTTCAAGAAACAACGCCCGCGCATATGCCCCGGCTTCCTCCGGGTAGAGCGAAGACCCTGGGTATATTCGCTCCAGATAGGCGCAGATCACCGACGAATCGGGAATGATATTCTCGCCATCGATCACGATGGGGATTTTGCCGAGGGGGTTCATTGCCAGCAATTCTGGGGTCTTGGGCGCCGCCACCAGTTCTTCGGTTTCATAAGGAATAGATTTTTCCTCCAGCACGACACGCACCTTTCGGAAGTAGGGAGAAATGGGCGTCCCAAGCAATTTGAGGCTCATTTTAGTGTGTTCCCGGCGCGGGCTTCCGCGGCCAATTGCAATCGCAACAGGCCAAGAGACCAGTAGTCATCGAGATTAAGGAACAATGCTTTCAGGGATTCTTGCCGAACATTGTAAAGACGCTGGCGGCCTTTTTTGCGAACCGTGATGAGGTTGGCATCTACCAGAACCTTCAAATGCTGCGAAATAGCTGGTCGTGTGAGTTCGAATGATGCTGCAAGTTCGGCGGCGGCGACCTCCCGGCTGCGAACCAACTGAATGATCCTGCGACGAGTCGGGTCGGCAAGGGCACGCATCTGACGATCGAGATGATCATCCCCGGTGTTTTCGGCTTTATAGGGCAGCGCTCAACTCCGACAAAAAATATTCCCAACCATGGCCAACGTCGTCTGCGGCATCAAAGTTAGAATGCCGCAACTCGATCCGCGTGCCGTCAGGCTCTTTATAAAGGCGCACCTCCACACGGCTCGCTCCTGCGGGTGTGTGCTCAGCTGTCCGTTCCGGGTCTTCTGCAAACCCCCACGTAAACACGATGCGCCAGGGAGCTTCTATTTCGACAAACTCGCCTTCGAGGACCGAGCCATCGGCATGGCGAACTCGGAACCGTCCGCCAGGGCGGGGGTCAAGCTCTGCCTCAACCCCGTGCCATTCGATCATTCGCTCAGCCACCGTGAAATAGTCGAACACCACCTCGCGCGGTGCCTTTACGAAATGGGTAATTTCGAACTTCTTGGTTGACATTCAAATAGTTTAGTCATTTCTTACGTAAGTATCAACTTAATTATTATGCGCAGATGCTCTGGAGGCTGTCGTTAGGAGATATCATGCCGGTAGAAATTTCAGGATTTTACTGTGCACTGCTTGCTATTATTGGGATCACACTGCAATTGCTCGTGGGGCGGGAGCGGTTTCGATCCGGGATCTCATTGGGTGATGGTGGCGATACACGCTTGCAGGTAGCCATAAGACGTCAGGCAAATTTCATCGAGCAAGTGCCTCTTGCATTACTGCTTCTTGTCGTCGCTGAAATCAACGGAGCGCCGGGCTGGTGGCTGCATCTGCTCGGGGTTGTGCTGCTCACGGCACGTGTCATTCATCCGCTGGGGTTGGACACGGTGGAGATGAGACGTTTTCCGAGATTTATTGGATCGCTTGCAACGATCCTGATCATGTTTGCGGCAATCGTCACCATACTGGCGCAGTAGATTTTGCAAAAACCATATCAAAGACTATGACTAGTAACCGGATGCAAGCGTTTCGAACAGACCACTAGACCGCCGCACCGCTGGCAAGATCGGCGGCTGTGCGGATCGCATCGATATTGCTGCGATAGGCGTCAACCGAACCGCCCTTGAACACCGCCGATCCGGCAACCAGCACATTGGCGCCTGCACGCGCGACCAAAGGCGCGGTCTCCGGCGTCACGCCACCATCGATCTCAATGTCGATAGGCCGGCTGCCAATCAACGCCTTGACGCGGGCAACCTTGTCGGCCACCGCGGGGATAAAGGCCTGACCGCCAAACCCCGGATTGACCGTCATCAGCAATATCAGATCGAGCCGGTCGAGTACGTATTCGATCACGCTTTCCGGTGTTGACGGGTTCAGCGAAACACCGGCTTTTTTGCCCAGATCGCGGATTGCCTGCAGTGAGCGGTCGAGATGCGGTCCGGCTTCCGCGTGAACGGTGATGATATCGCAACCGGCCGCCGCAAACGCCGCAAGATACGGATCGGCGGGCTCAATCATCAAATGACAGTCGAAAATCTTGTCGGTGCGATCGCGGATCGATTGGATGACCGGCGGGCCGAAGGAGATGTTGGGAACAAAATGACCGTCCATGACATCGAGATGAATCCAGTCAGCACCGGCCTCAGCGACAGCCTCGACCTCGTCGCCGAGTTTGGAAAAATCCGATGCCAGAACCGATGGCGCGATGATTGTGGACATAAGATGTATCCCGCTTTTGAGCACCTGATTTCTTTATAGCCTTGCCGCCCAATCGTACAGGCTCGGCCAATGATCGCCTGTCACAGCGAAAGTGCCACGGTTTCGGCAAGCACGCGGCAAGCCGACTGATCGGCTTTAGCACGCTTTTTCTTCGACATGACCAGGCAGGCTTCCGATTCGAGGATAACCCCGTCATCAAGCACTCTTAGATGATTGGCGCGCAACGTCGATCCGGTCGACGTGATATCGACGATAATATCGGCCGATCCGGCTGCCGGCGCGCCTTCGGTAGCGCCCAGGCTTTCAACGATCCGATAAACCTGAATACCGTGTTTGGCCGAGAAAAACGCCTGCGTCAGCCGCCAGTATTTGGTCGCGATCCTCAGCCGCCGCCCGTGGCGCTGGCGAAAATCGGCAGCCACATCATCGAGGTCTGCCATGGTGGTGACATCGATCCAAACATCCGGCACGGCGACGACCACATCGGCCCGGCCGTAACCAAGCCCGGCGACAATTTCGACCCGTTCGTCAGCATCGGCAAGCGTCTCGCGGATCAGATCCTCCCCGGTGATGCCGATATCGATGGACCCGTTTCCAAGCTCGCTTGCGATTTCGGAAGCAGACATGAAAATGACTTCGATATTGTCCTGCCCCTGGATGTGGGCCCGGTACTTCCGGTCGTCGCCGGGCAGAAAAATCGGAAATCCCGCTTTCCCGAACAGACTGATGGCCTGCTCCTTCAACCGGCCCTTGGACGGCAATGCCAGTGTGATACTCATGTCCAGGCACCTGTAATGGTTTCAACCCTGTCCAGCCATACCGAAAAGCCGACGCCGGGCGTGGTCTCAGATGCGCCAAGCATGGTCAAAAGGCGGTCATAGCGGCCACCGCCTGCCAGCGGCTGGCGAACACCATCTGCAAAGACTTCAAAAACATGGCCGGTATAATAGTCAAGCGGCCGGCCGAATGTGGCGTCGTAGTGAAGCTCCGCCCCGTCGGACTTTTGCATGGATATCGCGCCGGCACGGGCAGAAAACTGTTTCAGTGCATCTACGATATCAATATCGTTCTCGCTGGCAAAATCCCTGAGCGCCGATGCAGCATCGGCCAGCGGCACCTTGATAGACAAGAAACTTCTTAGCGTTTTCATTGCCCCTGTCGGCAGTCTGGTTTCAGCCAGTTTGGTCTTTTCAATCAACCGGTTGGCTATTTCTTTCGCAGAACGGCCCGATTGCGGGTGCATGCCGACCTCTGCCATCTGAGCGGCGATATGGGCGGTAAGGCCAGCCTCGTCCTCGGCAGCGATCAGACCGGAAACCGGCGGCTCAAAGCGGCCGCCGCTATGGGGCTTTTGCAATTCATGTAATGCGGCCTCAAGTGAAGGCCGCGAGCCGAATGAGCGCGCCAACCGCTTTTTCCAGCCATTCGGCAGGCCAAGCGCGCCGAGCACCGCCTCGAATATCGCCTGATCGCCAATTACCACCCGCATGGGCTCATCGGGCAGCGCCACCCGCAAGACCGCCAGCGCATCGCCAACGGCACGCGCATCGGCGGCCGAATGATCCGGATCGCCGAGATCTTCAATACCGGTCTGGAAAAATTCCGTTTGGCCGTTGCGCCGCTGCCGGAACACTTCGCCGATATAGCCATAGCGTTTGTGGGCACCGCTGCCGCTGGCGATATATTTCTGGCAGACCGGGATGGTGAATTCGGGCCGCAAACACAAGGACTCGCCCTTCTCGTTCTGGGTGAGAAAGATGCGGCTGCGCAATTCTTCTCCGGCCATGTCAAGAAACGGATCGGCCGGTTGCAACACCGGAATATCGGCGTACTCCGCCTCCCGTGCCGACATCAGCACCAAAATGGCTGGCGAAATGGCTGGGTAGCGGTTGTTCATACGGGTATCACAGGCCGGCTTTCCGGTCTGCATCCTGCTGGGCCAGCAGTTTTTTGACCGTTTCCACCAGCTCCGCCTCCCGCACGGTGGTTTGCGCTACCCGGGCCTGCCGCCATTCCTCGTTGGAACTGATCGCTTCGGCCTGCCGCTTGCCTTCGATCAGATCCTTGATCTGTACCTCGCCTGCCGCACGCTCATCGGAGCCTTGAATGATCGCCAGTGGACAGTCGCGCCGGTCGGCATATTTGAGCTGATTGCCAAATTTCTTCCAGTTGCCCTGATACATCTCGGCGCGGATACCGGCATTGCGGAGATTTTGCGCCATTTTCTGATACCGGCCAAGCGCCTGCACATCGCCATCCATCACCGTCACCAGCACCGGGGCGATTTTGTCGGATGTGTCCAGCTGGCCAAGATTTTTAAGCGCCGTCATCAGCCGTGATACGCCAATGGAAAATCCGGTTGCCGGCACCGGCTGGCCCATGAAACGCGATACCAGCCCGTCATAGCGCCCGCCACCGCCGACCGAACCGAACTGGACGATTTCGCCTTTTTCATTGGGTATTTCGGCCAGCAATTCAGCCTCATAGACCGGCCCGGTATAATATTCGAGCCCACGGACAACGGAAGGGTCGATCTTGATACGATCCTGCTGATAATCGCAAGATCGGGCAATTTGCTCGATTTTTGCCAGCTCGCCCATACCATCGGAATAGGCCTCAGAGGCCTGATAGTCGCTGGAATTATCCTCAGTAACACCGATCCCAACCAAGACCGAACTGATCTGCCCCTCATCAAGCCCTGCACCCTTGGTAAAATCGCCCTCGCCTTCCCTGCCGCCGTCCCAGCGCCCTGCACCCAAAAGCTGCTCGACACCCTCAATGCCCAGCCGGTCAAGCTTGTCGATAGCGCGCAGCACGGTGAGCCGCCGTCCGGCGTTCTCAGCACCGCCAAGGCCGATTGTCTCCATCACCCCGTCGAGCACCTTGCGGTTGTTGACGCGGATCACATAATCGCCGCGTTTTACCCCGAGCGCCTCCATCGTATCGGCCATCATCATGCACATTTCAGCGTCGGCCTGTACGCCGGGCGCGCCGACACTGTCGGCATCAAGCTGCATGAACTGGCGGAAGCGCCCCGGCCCCGGTTTTTCGTTGCGAAACACTAGGCCTGCCCGCCAGGTGCGGTAGGGAAGCTGGATATCATTGAAATTCTCCGCCACATGGCGGGCAAGCGGCGCGGTCAGATCGTAGCGAAGCGACATCCACTGCTCGTCATCGTCCAGCAACGAAAACACGCCCTCATTGGGCCGGTCGGAATCAGGTAAAAATTTCCCAAGCGCATCGGTATATTCAAACAGCGGCGTTTCAACCGGATCAAACCCGTAGCGCTCATACACCTCAGCGATGGCTGCGACCATGCGGTTGGTGGCGCGGATATCATCCGGCGACCGGTCGACAAAGCCACGCGGCAGGCGGGCTTTGATCTTTTGTGGTTTTTTCTTCTTGTCGGCCATGAAATCCGCGTCCAGCTGGGCAAAACCCCGCTTTTTACAACGGGCGCGGACTTATAGGCGATTGCCCCTAAACCGGCAAGCGCTCAGGCATCTGAAACAGTAGGCAAGGTAAATCAGGACTGCCGCTTCAGCCATTGACGGATGATCTCAAACGGTAGGTCATGGCCAGCGCCATGCAATGCGATATCGCTTCACGCGGATAATCGCGGCCGCGCATGAACAAGATTGCGCGGTTGTCCTTGAAATCAAGAACCTGGCTGTAGTGTTGCCGGAATGTGCCAATCAGCGTTGTTTGGCATAAAAAGTAAAGCGCGTGCGTCGCCGGGCCTTCATCGATTGCACCAAGCCGGAAGGTACTGCCGTGACGGCCAACCGTCACGAAACTCGGTTGCCCCCATTTCAACGCCTCGACGATCGGCCCGGCGCCGGGGGTATTGGCCTCTGTCTCGAAAACGAGATCACGCAGGCTAAGAAGCTTTTGCCTTATGTCGCCGGGAAACGCCTGATAGGCAGCCTCGATCCCGGGAACTTCGAAGGGACGGCGTGCCGGCATTATCCAGGCCGCCTGCCGGGCCGCTTGAATGCCGCCCGCTCGGCCTCGCATATGTCGCGCATGCAGCAGCCTTCGATGTGGTCGTTGACCAGACCCATCGCCTGCATGAAGGCGTAGACCGTGGTCGGCCCGACAAATGACCAGCCGCGCTTTTTCAAATCCTTTGAAATCCGCGTCGATATTTCGGTCTTGCCGAGTGTCATGAGCGTTGCCTTGTCGAGTTTTTCTGGCCTGTCTTCGGGTCCTGGCTCATAGGCCCAGAAATAGGCAGCCAGTGAACCAAACTCCTTTTGCATCTCGATTGCACGATTGGCATTGTTGATCGTTGATGTGATCTTGCCGCGATGGCGCACAATCCCGGCGTCTCCCAAAAGCCGTTCCACGTCATTATCGTTGAATTCCGCCACCCTGTGGAAGTCGAAACCATCAAATGCGGCACGAAAGTTCTCGCGTTTGCGTAATATCGTCAGCCAGGACAGGCCCGACTGAAATCCTTCCAGACACAGTTTCTCAAACAACCGGACATCGCAATCAACGGGTCGGCCCCATTCGCGGTCATGATAGGATTGATAGTCTTTCAGGCCACCATGCCAAAAACAACGCAATTTTCCATCCGAACCCTCCAACAGGCCGGTCGTTTCGGGTTCGTTATTGTTTTCCAACGATCAAAACCCCATGGTTAACGGCAAAAACGGCTGGATTCATCACCCCTTTACCAGATTTCTGAACCATGAGGTAACCACACCAAAATCTTTCCTGACAATTTCGCATTTTATCAAAATCGATTCACCTTTCGGACTCTGATTACACGGCAGTTTACCTGTCTCAGCCGGAGCGGTATGCTTGCCGCGCCTCAAAAAAGTGACGATCCAGTAGAGAGTACGTCCGATGCGATTATTATTTCTGGCCGCAATAGCGGCTGCCGTTTCACTCCTTTCCATAGCATCCAGTCAGGCCAATGACCGGTACCGGGACAGACCGCCGGTTCTTGTCAGCCCGGACCTGTCGGCGCCATGGGTCATGCAAATGCACCGGACACCGGTGGGAAGCTCCAATCGCCGCGCGGTCATGCGTCCCGCCGAACCTGCACCGCGCCGGTCGATTTTTCGAAAGCGCAAGCGAAATGATGTGAGAACGGCTGCTGCCGCCGCACCCAAGCCGCGCAAAGCAGCGACCCCGCGCATGAATCCGAAATATCTGCCGACCGTTGTCGATTATGGCAGGTCGCATAAGGTCGGCACGATCATCATCGATACCAATGAGCGCTATCTCTATCTGGTTTTGAAGGGCGGCAAGGCGCGCCGCTATGGTGTTGGCGTCGGAAAGCCGGGCTTTGAATGGGCAGGCACCCACAACGTGACGCTCAAGCGGCATTGGCCGGATTGGCGCCCGCCAGCCGAGATGATTGCCCGCGAACGCAAGAAGGGCAATGTTTTGCCGGCTCATATGCCCGGTGGACCAGCCAATCCGCTTGGCGCGCGCGCCCTTTATCTGGGATCGACGCTCTATCGCATCCACGGCACCAATGCACCCTGGACCATTGGCGGCGCGGTATCGTCGGGCTGCATCCGAATGCGTAACGAAGATGTTGTTGATCTTTATGAGCGTGTGCCGGTCGGCACCAGGGTCATCGTCATCTGACCAGTCTGACAAAGGCCCTAAGAAGGGCTGTAGACCCGGCTAGTGGCAAGCCGGGTCAAACAGGGGAAGCACGGTTTCGGGCTCTTGTGCTTCCCCGTTTATTGGTTTTCTAACGGCTTTCCAGCTCTACGGGTTTTGCACCGCCAAACGCCCAATTAAGCAATTTTATCGTGTGAATGACCGGTTGTTTCGAAGCCGAATCAATCTGGCTGATACAACCAATATTGCCTGCGGCGATGATATCGGCGCCTGTGGCCTCGATATTGGCGATTTTCCGGTCTCTCAGCCTAACCGCGATATCCGGCTGCATAATGTTATAGGTACCGGCCGAGCCGCAACAAAGATGGCCTTCACGCGGCTCCCGGACCTCAAAACCGGCCTTCTGCAGCAGTTTTTTGGGCTGAACGGAAATTTTCTGGCCGTGCTGCATGGAGCAGGCCGAGTGATAGGCCACTGTAACACCGGTTTTTGTCGATGGTTCGTGCAGATCAATATCTGACAGGAATTCGGTGATATCCTTCGCAAGCGACGATATTTTGGCGGCTTTTCCGGCATAGTCCGGATCAAGTTTCAGCATATGGCCATAATCCTTGATCGTGGTACCGCAGCCCGACGCGGTGATGATTATCGCATCCAGACCCTGGCCCTCGATTTCACCGGTCCATAGATCGACATTGTTTCGCGCCTGAGCGAGCGCCTGCATCTCGCGGCCCATATGATGCACCAACGCGCCGCAACATCCCTCACCTTCGGGCGTGATGACCTCGACGCCAAGCCGGGTCAAAAGCGAAATCGCCGCCTCGTTGATCGCAGGGTCAAGCACCGACTGTGCGCAACCGCGTAGCAGAGCGACACGATATTTCCTGATTCCGGGGGGACTGTGGATTAAAACTTTCGCGGAAGCCGGTTTGGCCGGGACGGAGGCCGGCGCAAGGGTCAACATGGCCGCAAGCGGCTTCGTTTGCCGGGTGAGCGCAAACACCTTGGCGACCGGTTTAGCAAATTTTGCCAACGTCAAAACTGCTCTGAATCGGGATGGATAGGGCAGTATCATCGCCAGAAGATGACGCAAGGCACGCTCGAAAACCGGACGACGATAGGTTTTTTCGACATGGGCGCGGGCATGATCGATCAAATGCATATAATCGACGCCCGACGGACAGGTCGTCGTGCAGGCAAGGCAGGAAAGGCAGCGATCGATATGGATCACGCTTTCCCGGTCGGCGGCACGCCCGTTTTCCAGCATGTCCTTGATCAGATAAATACGCCCTCGCGGGCTGTCCAGCTCGTTGCCGAGCAAAAGATAGGTTGGGCAGGTTGCGGTGCAAAACCCGCAATGCACGCATTTGCGCAGAATTTGTTCCACTTCCGCGGTGGCCGGATCGGCGAGTTGATGATGGAAAAATTGGTCTGCATACTATCAGATCACCATTCGGCCGGTGTTGAACACACCATGCGGATCAAACGCTTTCCCAATCCGCTCCGACAAGCCTGCCAGCCCGGCCGGTTGCGGCTGGAAAACCGGAACCAGCGCCCTGATATCACTGCCGGCTCTAACCAGCATTGCATGTCCGCCGCCATGGCGTGAAAGCTCGGCTCGTATCAAATCATCGTGCGGATTACCGTCTTCGATAGAAAGCCAGACCAGTCCGCCCTGCCAATCGTAACTGGCATCGATGGCGGCGTTCATCCTGAGCGCCATGACAAATTTATGCGCTTCGGACGGCTGCATGGAAATACGCCAGACAATCGACGGTTTTCCGGCAAAGAAACCGGCATCGCGAATTTGTTTCCAAAGGCCGGCTGAGCGATCCCCGGTCACGGTTTCCAGCCCAGGAGCGGAAAAAACCGCCGTCAGCCGTTTAATCCGGCTTGCCACTGAATCGGCAAATCCCTCCAGTCTGAATGCGGTTGCCGCCTGACCATCCAGCACCTGCGCAGCCACGGTCTCGGGCAAATGCGCAGCCCCCGATACCTCTGCCGATGTTGCCATCGCGTGGGCCATCGCATTGGTTGCCTGTTCGTCATCAAGACCGCGAAGCAGAAGCGTCGCCTCGGTTTCAGGCACGGGCAGAACCTTGAATGTCACCTCTGTCATGAACCCGAGCGTGCCCCATGACCCGGCCATCAGCTTGACCAGATCGAGCCCGGTGACGTTTTTCATCACCCGGCCACCATTTTTGACGATGTCACCCCGGCCATTGATGAAGCGGACGCCAAGCAAACTGTCGCGCGCTGCGCCCGACACGAACCGCCGCGGGCCAGAATTGTTGATCGCCGCCACAGCACCAATGGTTGGACTACCATTGGCTGCCAATAATGGGCGATAATCAATCGGTTCAAAGGCGAGCCGCTGATTATGCTTTGCCAGCTCAGTTTCAATATCGCCAAGCGGTGTTCCGGCAAAAGCGGTAAAGACCATTTCGGCGGGATCGTAATTGATAATCCCGGATAAATTAGCCGACGAAATAGTCTGATCAGCGACGATTGGTCCGCCAAGCTCCTGTTTCGTCCCGCCCCCCTCGATGGACAAAGTCGTCTCCGAGGCGGCTGCAGCGCGGACAATTTCTGCGGCTTCCGTTTCCGTAGCTGGTTTTGCAACGGCACTCATGCGGCGTCCCGGCCGGGATCGCGCCCGTCCAGCGGAAAGACTTTTGAGGGATTGAGCAGCCAGCCAGGATCAAAAGCGGCGCGGACGGCCAGTTGCTGATCAAGATCGGCATCGGAAAACTGGTGCCGCATCAAATCGCGTTTTTCGATCCCCACACCATGCTCGCCAGTCAGACATCCACCCGCATCGACACAGAGCTTCAAAATATCCATGCCGGCGGCTTCGGCTTTCCGGGCCTCATCCGGGTCATTGACATTATAGAGGATCAGCGGATGCATATTGCCGTCACCGGCATGGAACACATTGGCGACCCGCAATCCGTATCTGGCAACGATCTTACTGGTTTCCGCCAGCACAAAGGCGAGCTTACCAAGCGGAACGGTGCCATCCATGCAGATATAGTCGGCGATCCGCCCGGTAGCGCCAAAGGCCGATTTACGGCCTTTCCAGATCAGTGCCGCTTCGGTTGCCGTCTGGCTTTCGCGAACAGTTTTCACATTGTGCTTTTCGGCAATAACGATAATGCGGGACAACATGGCGTCCATCTCGCCGGCCGACCCCTCCACCTCAACGATGAGCAATGCCTCCACATCCAGTGGATAGCCGGCGCCGGCAAACGCTTCGCATATCTCAATGGCCGGCTTGTCCATATATTCAATGGCGACAGGAATGATGCCGGCGGCGATGATGCCGGCAACACAGGCGCCTGCATCTTCCGCCTTGTCGAACCCGAACAGCACCGGCCGGGCACCCGCGGGCTTTGCGATCAGCCGCACCGTTGCCTCGGTGACAATACCCAATTGACCCTCCGAGCCGCATACCAGCCCGAGCAGATCGTAGCCGGGAGCATCAAGGGCTGCACCGCCGATTTCGACCACCGTTCCATCATAAAGAACCATCGTGACACCGAGCAAATTATTGGTGGTCACGCCATATTTAAGGCAATGGGCGCCGCCCGAATTCATCGCGATATTGCCGCCGATCGTGCACGCGAGCTGTGACGACGGATCGGGTGCGTAGAAAAACCCGTCACCATCAACCGCCTCGGAAATGGCAAGATTTGTCACACCGGCTTGAACCCGGGCGATCCGGTTCGGCAGGTCGATCTCAAGAATGCGGCTCATTTTGGTAACACCGACAACAACCGCATCTTCCTGCGGAATGGCGCCACCGGAAAGCGATGTGCCGGCACCACGGGGCACCACCGGAATGTTCTCATGCGCAAGATAGCGCATCACCTTGACCAGTTGCCCGGTGTTTTCCGGCAGGACAACCGCCAGCGGAACCCGGCGATAAGCGGTAAACCCGTCGGTTTCGAACGGGATCAGTTCGCGCTTCGCCGTAATCAGGCAATCGGCCGGCACCAGCCGCGAAAGTTCATCGGCAATTTCGCCCCGCCGCGCCAGGATCGCAGGATCAGGTTCCAGAAAGGCAATATCGCTCATGGCGGCCCCGTGACTATAGACAATGCTAATTTATCGCCCGCATCGAGCCGGTGCAAACACACCGGTCAACTCTGTTGCCTATCGTTGTGCGACTTTCGGATCCGCCGCACGATCAGCCAGACGCCGGCGATGACCAGCGGAACCGAAAGTGCGGTCACCGTTTCAGGCGCAAGATCAAATCCAAATAGCGTTGCTCCCTTGGCGAGATAGCCGATCAGCCCGACCACATAATAGGAGACCGCGGCGACCGACAGGCCCTCGACCGTTTGCTGCAGGCGCAATTGCAAATGCCCGCGCCGGTTCATCGACGCCAGCACGTCGCGGTTTTGCCGCTCCACCTCCACATCCACCCTGGTACGCAACAAGGTTGTCGCACGAGACAGCTTTTGCGACAGATTGGCCTGCCGCTCCTCGATGGAACGGCAGGTGCGCATGGCCGGCGCAACGCGCCGCTGAAGAAAACCCGCCCAAGTGTCAAAGCCCGGGACCGCCTCTTCTCCCAGCGCGCCGAGCCGCTCATCAACCAGCCCGTCATAGGCCCGGCTTGCGCCAAAACGATAGAGTGAGGCGGCGGCATCCGCCTCCATTTCGGCGGCAAGTTCGGTCAATTCGCCAAGCAGTGTTTCGCGGTCGGCGGCGGTTCGCATTTCGTTGGTGAGACCCGCCAGCCTGTCTTCGATGCGCCGGATCCTGGGGGAAAGCGATTGCGCCAGCGGCAGGCCGAGAAGCGCCAGCGTCCGGTAGGTTTCGATTTCAATCAGCCGCTTGGCAAGTGCGCCGGCGCGCGCCGGTGTCAGTCCGTTGTCCAGCACAAGGATCTGCGTCAGCCCGTCGCCATCCTGGCGAAAATCGGTAATGACCGCGGCCTTGCCGCCCTCGACCAGCGAGTAGCACAAGCTTGTTTCATCGAATTTCGACACCAGACGTTCAGCCGATTTGGTCCACTTTCGAAGCTCCAGCCGGACGCCGGCGATCACGACGCCTGGAACGGAAAACCCATTGCCGAACGGTGATCCCTGCATGGGATCCTTATCGGCGGCTCTAAGCGGCCCGTCCCACAGATAGGTGGAGAACTCCGTATGCCGCTCCCAGAAAAGCCTGTTGTCGCCCCACGTCATCGTGTGATGGCGTGCCTGCTTGTCTGGTGGTGTGATGCCGAGCCTTCTCGAAAGATCGGCCAGAACGGCATGATCAACCGATGAACCGGCCTCTGTCATGAAAGACAACTGCACCAGTATGCGCGGAACCTCGATCAGCGGGCTTGGCCGTGAATGCACCTCGCCCAGCGCAGCTGAACGTCCCGAATGGGTTGCAAATCCCAGCACGCCGCCCTTCTGAGCGGTTCCATTGCGCAGTTTTTCCGTCTTTGCCACGGTCGGTCTTTTACATTTTAGCCGGCATACAGATTGTGCCGGCCCACATTGTTGATGTCAGTCTCGCCGCAAAGCCCCATTGTGATGTCGAGCTCGTTGCGGATGATCTCCAGCGTCTTTGTCACGCCATCTTCGCCCATGGCCCCGAGTCCGTAAATATAGGCGCGGCCGATATAGGTGGATTTGGCGCCGAGCGCGATGGCCTTGAACACATCTTGCCCGCTTCTGATACCGCTATCGAAATGAACCTCAATTCTGTCGCCTACCGCATCGGCAATCGCTGCCAGAACATCGATCGATGCAGCCGCCCCATCGAGCTGCCGGCCGCCATGGTTTGATACGATGATCGCATCCGCGCCGGTTTTTGCTGCGATTTTTGCGTCCTCGACATCATTGATGCCCTTCAAAATCAGTGGGCCGTCCCAGCGCTCCTTGATCCACTCGATCGATTTCCAGTCCAGTTGCGGGTCGAATTGCTCATGGGTCCATTCCGACAGCGACGACATGTTGTCGACGCCTTTGGCGTGGCCGACAATATTGCCGAAGGTGCGCCGCTTGGCGCCAAGCATCTCAAAACACCAGCGCGGCTTGAACAACAGGTCAAGCAACACCGAAGGCTTTGGCTTTGGTGGTGCAGTCAGCCCGTTTTTCACATCCTTGTGGCGCTGGCCTAGAACCTGCAAATCGAGGGTCAAGACCAGGGCCGAGCACCGGGCAGCCTTGGCGCGCGCAATCATGTCTTCCACGAAACCACGGTCGCGCATGACATAGAGCTGGTACCAGAACGGCACGCGGGTGGCCTCGGCGACGTCCTCGATAGAACAAATGCTCATGGTGGAAAGTGTGAATGGAACACCGAATTTGGCCGCCGCCCGCGCTGCCAGTATCTCGCCATTGGCGTGCTGCATGCCCGTGAGCCCCACCGGGGCAAGCGCCACGGGCATCGACACATCCTGTCCGATCATGCTGGTCGCAAGCGATCGCTTGTCGATATTGACGGCGACCCGCTGGCGCAGACGATAATCGCCAAACGCGGCCTCATTGTTGCGATAGGTTCCCTCCGACCACGACCCTGAATCAGCATAGTCATAGAACATTTTCGGCACGCGCCGCCGTGCCAGGTCCTGCAGGTCGTGAATGTCGGTAACGACGGCCATGGTTGGTTTCCCGTGGAATTTTATCCAACGGCTATAGCCGACATGTGCGCACAGGCCAAGCGGGCAGGGGGCTGGTTGGAATATTCAGTGGAAACGCTCCAACTGACATGCGTTTATTACAGGTTTAATCGCGAGATGCGATCACACCATAGCCATCGACAACGGCGTGCTGTGTGCCGGCATCGGCGGAATAAATGCCAAAGCCCCACAATCCGATTGCCGACAACATGAATAAGGTAAGGAGGATAGCTTTCACGGGCGTCATTTTCTCGTTTCACTCTTTATGTCTTTTGCCACAGCTATGGTTACCGTTCGGTTATCCGAACACCTTTGCTCGACGATTATCTATCTGTTGTCCGGCTTTTTACCGGGAATGTCGGGGTCCGATCTGTGTCCTGCCGCACATAACGTTCTGCCAGTGGTTCGATTCCAACATTTGCATCCCACTTGCCGCACGCTCATCAGCAAATGTTGGAATCATAAGAACCACCAGGACCTAAGCCGATTGGCGTGACCTACACGTGAGTCTCAGGTGAATCCAGTACAAATCTCTGTTATGACAACATTATGCCCCTGCAAAATCGTGTCGATCCATTTGGTGCTATAAAAGCCGTTGCCGATCGCGGATTACTGACCGGCAATCGCGGGGTCATTCATGACCCGGCGACAAGGCGCCTGCTCACGCGCCGCTGGACCACCAGGGCCTGGATCATATGTGTTTGCGACTTTCGTGGCCGCCGCCGCCAGCTTATGGGGCCGGGCAAAAACGGTAATGGCTCGTGGACCGAGCTGTTCTTCCTCGACGAGGTTACCGCACTAGCGGCCGGCCATCGGCCCTGCTTTTATTGCAGCCGGGCGCGAGCCGTCGAGTTTGCCGGCCGGTTTGCCAGAACAAACGCGTTGATAAAGGTGCGCGCGCCCGATATCGACATCAGGTTGCATTCCGAGCGGCTGGCGGCTGGTGCAAATCCTGAGGCAATCACGCCAAAACAGGCATCAACTCTGCCCGACGGCGCCATGATTACGGTTGATGGCCATCCCCTAGCGATGCGAAACGGCAAGGCATTGCCGTGGTCCTTTGCCGGCTATGGACACCCGATAGACCTCCAGACCACCGGTGCACGCCAGATTAAGCGGCTTACCCCTGCCACCACATGCGCAATATTGGCAGACGGTTACCGGCCGGTTTGGCATCCAAGCAGCGTGGCCCCGGTTTGAGACCTTGACCATCGGGCATGCCATGACCGATGAAGACCCATGCGCGCGAATTACAAGCTACAAAGACTGTATTGCGACCTGCCGCTGGCTGAAGGCGGTTCGATCGACCCGGCGCCGCAACAGAGCCACTACCTGGTAAGCGTTCTCCGGCTTCGCCAGGGGTCTGAGATACTGGTCTTCAACGGCCGCGACGGCGAGTGGCGGGCAACGGTGAGGCTGCACGGGCGCAAAAAGGCCTCGCTTGTCATCGGCGAGCGCGAACGGCCGCAGCCGGAACAGTCCGGCCTTCTGTTCTGCTTTGCGCCGCTCAAAACCGGCCGGCTCGATTATCTGGTGCAAAAAGCAGTCGAAATGGGCGCCGGCATCATTCAGCCGGTCATCACGCATCACACCCAGCTGACAAAGATGGGAAACAAACGCATGGCCGCCAACATCATTGAGGCGGCAGAACAGTGCGGTGTCCTGGCGGTACCCGAATACCGTGAACCGCTGCGTTTTGACGCACTTTTGAGAGGCTGGGACGCCCAGCGGCACCTGATATTTTGCGATGAGGCAGCCGATACCGACAATCCATTGCAGAAGCTTGCGGCGATGGAACAGCGTCGGCTTGGCATTCTGATCGGCCCCGAAGGAGGGTTTTCAGACGATGAACGGCTGCAACTAAAAGCACTGCCCTTTGTTACGGCGATACCGCTTGGACCGCGGATCCTACGCGCCGACACCGCCGCCGTTGCGGCTATGACGGTTGTTCAGGCGACCCTTGGTGATTGGCAAGACAAAAAACGTTGATCGGGCAAACAGGAATTTTTGCTTGATCCTCATTGCATCATTGTCCATCAACGCGCAAAGAAAAACCGGCCGGATTGATGGCGAGGGGGCTATTCATGGCGCGCGACACAATGGACACCCGGCCGGTTGAATCGATAAACCAGCTAATCGAGGACATCGCGGCCGGCGAGAAGCCGAAAGCTAATTGGCGTATCGGCACCGAACACGAAAAATTTCTCTTCTATATTGATGGCAACCGGCCAGTTCCCTATGGCGGCGACAAGGGAATCCGCGTGATCCTGGAACAGATGCAGCAAAAACTCGGTTGGGATCCGATCATGGATGCCGACCATATTATCGGCCTTGTCGAACCGACAGGACGAGGTGCGATCTCGCTGGAGCCGGGCGGTCAGTTCGAGCTGTCCGGCGCGCCACTGGAAAACATCCATCAGACCTGCCGCGAGGGCAATGCCCACCTGGCTCAATTGCGCGAAGTCGCAGCACCTTTGGGTATCGGCTTTCTTGGCCTGGGCGCTAGTCCGAAATGGACGCTTGCCGAGGCGCCGCGTATGCCAAAATCCCGCTATGACATCATGACGGCCTATATGCCCAAGGTTGGCAGGGAAGGCCTCGATATGATGTACCGCACCTGTACGATCCAGGTAAACCTCGATTTTTCCAGCGAAGCAGACATGCGGCGCAAGATGCAGGTTTCCTTGAAGCTGCAGCCTTTGGCGACGGCGCTGTTCGCCAATTCGCCCTTCACCGAGGGCAAACCGAATGGCCTTCTGTCATGGCGCGGTAATATCTGGCGCGATACCGACAATCAGCGCTCCGGATTGCTGCCATTCGCCTTTGCAGAGGACTACGGCTACGCAGACTATGTGGAGTGGGCGCTTGATGTGCCGATGTATTTTGTTCTGCGCGAGGGCCGCTATTTTGACGTTACCCATGTGACGTTCCGCCAGTTCATGGATGGCGCTTTGAAAGACGAGCTTCAAGACGGCATGCCGACAATGGGCGATTGGACCAACCATCTGTCGACCCTGTTTCCGGATGTGCGCTTGAAACGGTTTTTGGAAATGCGCGGCGCCGATGGCGGCCCCTGGCGGCGCATTTGCGCATTGCCGGCGTTTTGGGTGGGTCTTCTTTATGATGACGAAGCGCTGGACGGTGCCGAAGCATTGACCAGGGACTGGACCTATCAGGATGTTTTGAGCTTGCGCGACACGGTCCCCGCCAAGGGTTTAAATGCCAGGATATGCGGACAAGAGCTTGGCCGGATTGCCCGCGAGGTGCTTGCCCTGTCGCGGCAGGGTTTGAAAAACAGGGCGCGGCTCAACGCCGAAGGCTTTGATGAAACCGATTTTTTAAGCCCGCTGGAGGAAATCGTCGCCCGGGGCACCACCAGCGCCGAGGAGATGATCAAGGCTTACCAGACCCGTTGGGACGGTTCTATCGAGCCGGCATTTCTCGAACACGCCTATTAACCTGTTCCACCGCCGTTATTCCGCGTTATAGTCGGTAGCCCGGACACGCTCCAAGGAGAATGCTGCGATGATGCCGCTTGATGACATGTTGCTCAAGGCCCAAAACGGAGCTGCAATCGGCATGGTTTCGCGCCAGTTCGATCTGACGCGCGATCAGACAGTTGCGGCAATGGAGGCATTGCTTCCCGCTTTCAGTCAGGGCTTAAAACGTTCCGCCACGACGCCTGAAGGAATGACACAGTTTCTGCAGGCGCTTGCCGGTGGCGATCACGCAAAATACATGGAAGATATGTCGAAAGCCTTTTCGCAAAGCGGGGTTTCCGATGGAAACGACATTTTGGGGTTCTTGTTCGGATCGAAGGAGGTGAGCCGAGCGGTGACCGATCATGCAGCACGCGCGACCGGAATCGGCCAGGACATCTTAAAGCAGATGCTGCCCGCTCTCGCTTCAATGCTGATGGGCGGATTGTTCCAGCAATCAACCGGAAAAATGAACTCCGCCGCCTCCGGCGGGTTTGGCACAGGCGGAAACATCTTTGGTGAGATGATCGAGCAGATGATGCGTCAGGGCCAGGCAATGGGTGGTTTTGGCTCGCATACGGACCATAGTCCAAGTTCCGGGGCAAAAACGCCCGATCCCTTCGACAATCCATTTGGGCGGATGTTTGAAAACATGCTGTCCGGCCAAATGGGTGTTAGTCCGGGTGAAAAGCGGCGTGACGGTAGCCATTTTAACGAGACGGCGCGTCAATCGCGCGACGAAGAACGCTCAACAGGGCCGGCACAAAAAACCCCGCATGAGGAGCTGTTCGGTCAGATGTTCGAAACCAGCCGAAAGACACAAGACAATTACCGGCGTGGAATGGAAGTGATTTTCGATCAGTTCATGAAAGGAACGGATCGCCAACGCTGAACCGGACTATCGGTTCATGATGCAGGTCTCAAAACAGGATGCGCTCCTGCCCGTCCTATCAGGCTTCCTGAAGAACTGCCGGGGTCGACGAGAGGCAATTGTCGATCAATGGCCTAAATGTTTCCACCGTCACCGGCATTGCCGTGACCCCGTTGAACGGGTAGGGCGGCAGACCCGCCTCATGATCCTGTTTGAGAAATATCGTGGGTGGAGCGCCCCCACCCAGTGTCTCAAGATTTACGAACAATGTATCAAAGGCCGCCAGATCCCGGCCGGCGTCAATAACAATCAGCAGTGGAACAGACGATTGGAGCAGTGCCAAAGCGGCGCATACTTCCATTGCCGCAGGCTTGATGCCGCAATCCTGCAGGATGCGCGAGACAACAATCCGATTAATCGGCGATTTGCTGATTACCAGCCCATAGGGACCGTTGACCGCATGCTCTTTATAAGCGACGGCCCGATTTGCAATCGGCAAGCGACTAGATTTCCCCGCGGACATCGATAAGGCCCTGTCTCATTCGTACTCAATGTATGGTTGCAGTTAGATAGTCCAAAACCATTAATAACTACTTTCGTTTGTACTTGGACCTCTCGATTAGGTTGTAGGAGAAATTTTGAAACAATACTGTTTTTACCGGTCCCGGCAGCGTCTGATCGAAGGCCCGACCGCCTATTTGCTGTCGATGATCTGCCATACGCAAAAAGCCGGCCACAAGGGCCGGCTTCAATTGGCCAATTATATCGTATCAGCCCTGGGTGACGATCACCGGAATAAGCAGATCGCCCCAGTTTCCGTCACCGCCATGATGCCGGGCCGAACGAACAAGCTCGACGGAAACACCTGCATCCACCGCCTTCATCACCGATTGGTTGAGCCGGTGCAGGTCATTGGCCACCATCCGGATCACCGCCTGCTGGTCTGAGTTCATCGTCGAGGATTGTTCCTCGGCCCGTTCCTTGACGCGTGTTTTAGGTGCCATTTCAATCTCCATTCTGCCTGTTGGCTGATCGGTATGTTCAATGTCCCGGGACATAACGTCCCGGGACATAAAAAGGCAATACTATTCCGCAGCCGGACGGAATTGAGCGGTTTCGGTTGATTCGCCCATCGCCGTCGTTGACGACTGTCCGCCAGTTATGGCCATGGAAACCGCGTCGAAATAGCCGGTTCCAACTTCGCGCTGGTGCTTGGTCGCGGTATAGCCGTTGGCTTCTGACGCAAATTCTGCTTCCTGCAGTTCCGAATAAGCCGCCATCTGCCGATCCTTGTAGCCACGCGCCAGTTCGTACATGCCGTGATTGAGCTGATGGAAGCCGGCCAGCGTGATGAACTGGAATTTGAAGCCCATCGCACCCAGTTCACGCTGGAACTTGGCAATCGTTGCATCGTCGAGGTTCTTTTTCCAGTTGAACGATGGCGAGCAATTATAGGCCAGAAGCTGGTTTGGATATTCCTTGCGCACGGCCTCGGCGAATTTGCGGGCCTCATCCAGATCCGGCTTTGAAGTTTCCATCCAGATCAGGTCGGAATAGGGCGCCATGGCGATCGCGCGGGCGATGCAGGGCGCCATGCCGTTTTTGACATTGTAGAAACCTTCCGGTGTGCGTCCGGCATCGTAATCGACAAAGGGTTTGTCACGGTCATCAATGTCGGAGGTGATCAGCTTTGCCGCTTCCGCATCGGTCCGGCAGATGATCAGCGTTGGCGTGCCCATAACATCGGCAGCAAGGCGGGCTGCCGACAGGTTACGGATATGCTGCGCCATCGGGATCAGCACTTTGCCGCCGAGATGGCCGCATTTCTTTTCAGATGCCAGCTGATCTTCGAAATGAACGCCCGCAGCACCCGCTTCGATATAGGCTTTCATCAGTTCGAAAGCATTGAGCGGGCCACCAAAACCGGCTTCCGCATCGGCCACGATAGGCGCAAACCATGTATCGACGGAAAGGCCGTTGCCTTCTGCCGTTTCGATCTGGTCAGCGCGCTGCAACGTCTTGTTGATGCGCTTTGCCAGTTCCGGACCGGCATTGGCCGGATAAAGCGACTGGTCGGGATACATGGCCGAAGCGGTATTGGCATCGGCTGCAACCTGCCAGCCCGACAGATAGATGGCCTTCAGCCCGGCGCGAACCATCTGCATGGCCTGATTACCGGACAGAGCGCCCAGCGAATTGACGAAATCTTCCTCGTGGATGAGCTTCCAAAGCCGGTTGGCGCCCATTTCGGCGAGCGAATATTTGATCTGCACCGATCCGCGCAGTTTTTGCACATCTTCCGGCGTATAGGTCCGGTCGATGCCGTCGAAACGCCCTTCCGGCGCCGAAGGGACGAGGTTGTAAAAATCGGTCATGGTTGTTCTCCATCAGACGGTAAATTTACTAGAGTGGATCGTCATAACTGTGCTGGAAGACGATCCGCATGTGACTTAATTTACATTGCGCCGCAAAATCATGCGAGAAAAATCAATGTTTTTGGGGTTTGAAAACAAGTTAGTCTGTATTGCATGTGACAAAATACTATTGTAAAATTGTCATAATTGTAAAAAGCCAATCGCACGGATTTGAGAAAAATTCTGTAAAGAACTGTAAATATCCGTCAGTCGCGGCAAAATTGAAATGATCAGACCATGGATACAAATGATCTCATATCAACGCGATGTCCGGCGGCCGGCCAAATGATTGCACAATCGGGAATAGTTTGATGGCCGAGCAGAAGATATTTGCCGGCCCGCGTATCCGCCGTATCCGTAATTCTAAGGGGCTAACCCAAACGGCGATGGCGGCGGAACTTGGCATTTCACCATCCTACCTCAATCTGATCGAGCGCAATCAGCGCCCGCTGACGGTCCAGCTGCTGCTCAAATTATCATCGGTCTACCATGTCGAGCCGGAGGAACTGCAGGGCGAAGGCAGCGGCAGCGCCATGCTGGCCGCCTTGCGCGAAACCTTCTCAGACCCGTTATTGTCCGGCGAATTGCCAGGTGATCAGGAAATGATCGAATTGGCGGAAAACGCGCCCAATGCCGCCGCCGCCGTGACAAAGCTCTACCGGGCCTATCGCGAACAGGGAGAGCGGCTGTCGGACCTGTCGGAGATTTTGGCGCGCGAGGGTCACGCGCCTGCTCTGTCGGCCGCGCGTCTGCCGATTGACGAGGTGCGCGATGTTCTTGCCGCCAGGCCGAACTTCTTTGCCGCAATCGAAGAGGAGGCTGAAAGCTTTTCCAAACTGCTCCAGCCCCATGGCAATTTACGCGGCGCACTGGAAAGCTGGCTGAAAAAGGAACAGGGTATTTCCGTTCGGCTGCTGCCGGTTTCTGTAATGCCGGACTGGCGCCGCCGGTTTGACCGGCATTCGCAACGGCTTTTTATCTCCGAGCGCCTGTCGCCATTCGATCAGTTGCGTGAGATTGCTGTGGAAGCGGCGATGATCCGCATGGACGTCGCGATCACCGCAGGAATCGAGGCGCTGAAGCTGGCAAGTGCGGAGGCAAAGCGGCTGGCCCGGTTCGAATTGGGCCGCTACGCTTCCCACGCGCTGATGATGCCCTATGGTGCGTTCCAGGCCGAAAGCGCGCGCGTGCGCTACGACATCGATGTCTTGAAATCCCGCTTCGGCGTGTCATTCGAGCAGGCGGCCAACCGGTTGACCATGCTGGCCCGGCCGGGTGCCGCCGGTGTCCCGTTTTTCATGCTTGAGGTCGACAATTCCGGCCATCGGTTTCGCCGCGCCGGTGCGCAGGGCTTTCCACAGCAACGTTTCGGCGGCAGTTGCCCGAAACTGTCGGTTCATGCCGCTTTTACCCAGCCGGGCCAGATCATCGTCGAAGCCGTGGAAATGCCGGATGGAGCTGAGTTTTTGACCGTCTCGCGCACGCTGGAAGGACCGCAAGGCGCTTTTTCAGAACGCCCGCGGCGAACCGCGATCCTGATCGGCTGCGACATCGGCTATCGCGATGAAACGATCTATGGCGCAGCGCTTCCGGGCGTCGCACCGGGAACCGCCGGTAAATCCGGCCGCGATACGGTTCCCGCCATCTCCGTGGGTCCGGCCTGCCGGCTGTGCGAGCGTTCGGCCTGTCTGGCACGCGCCGAACCTCCGGTAACGAGACCGCTGGGTTTGGACGAGATGGTGACAGGGCTAAGCGCGTTTGATTTCCGGTAAGGGAGAGCACCGCAGAATCACTTCAATGTCTTGATTTCCTTGAACAGTTGTTCCTACATTGGGCGACCATGGTAAAATCAAATCCCTATCGGCCTTTTAAGCCAAATCCCGAGATGCTTGCCTGCCGCCCAGAAATTACTGGCAATGAAATCAATGGCCTGGGCGAAACAAAAGTCAGGCGCCCGAAAATGGTCTATTGGGCGCCAGACCCCGACGAGATTGCATTCGGTAAGGTTCAAAAATGGTTTTATGGCCATGAACCCAAAGACCCGGTTTTGATGGAGCACCGGCAAACACGGCGCGAGATCATCGATGCGCCGCTGCCCGATATCGCGGAACGCCCGGCAGAACGTAGCCCCGAGGAATGGACCGGGGCTCTTGATCAGTTCATTGCCGGTGGCGATTGCGAGATGGTCGGTGCGACCGCGCTCAGGCCTGAATGGGTGTTCGATCACCATGAGACGCACTTCAAAACGGTCGTCATGCTCGGTGTTCAACACGATTATGAAGAGTTGAAACATGTGCCCGAAACCCGCGGCGGTATTGAGGTAACCCGGCAATATTGTCGTGCGGCGGCGGCGGCGAAACAGGTTGCCGGATGGCTCAGGCAGCAGGGATGGGACGCCGATCCGGTAACCGGACCGATGGTCGGCAAGATATTGATGATCCCGCCGGCACTTGAATGCGGATTTGGCGAACTTGGCAAACACGGTTCGCTGATTAATCCGGAATTTGGTTCTGCTTTCCGTCTTGGCGCGGTGCTCACAAATGCTCCCTTTGCCTACACACCTAAACGGAGTTTTGGGGTCGATGATTTCTGTACCCGCTGCCGGGTATGTGAGGATGCCTGCCCGCCATTCGCCATTGGCTCGCAAAAACAGATGGTCCGTGGTGTGGAGCGCTGGTATGTCAATTTCGACAAGTGCATTCCTTTCTTTGCCGAAACATCAGGATGTGCCATTTGCATCGCCGCCTGCCCATGGTCGCGCCCGGGCGTCGGTTTGAACTTGGCGGCAAAGCTGGCGCGCCGGGCAGACCGGATTGCAGCCGAATAGCGCTGGTTATTCTGCCGGAATATGGCGCTCAAGCGAAAGCTTAGCATTGACACCGATGTCAAAAATCTCATCAGTGTCAGAACGGTTTTATGTGATGATAATTTTGAAAACACGATCAAAATGGGAAACTTGTTCGAACTGAAAATCCAACTCTTGGACGTTGAGCCTGCGGTCTACCGGATTGTCCTGATCCCCGAAGATCTGCCATTGCTTGATCTGCATGCGGTATTACAAGGCGCCATGGGATGGAATGGCTCGCACATGTTTGCATTCGAAATCAGAGGCAATCGCTATGCCGTCAAGATAAATGACAGCCCCTTTGACCAAGACGATGAAAAAAATGTTGCCGGCGTAATTTGCAAGGACGTATTCGCGAAGAGCGACAAGGCGAAATATCATTACGATTTTGGCGATGACTGGTGGCATGAGATCGGGATTATCGACCACAGAGTGCAAACCAAAAGCGACAAACCGCCTCGCTGTATCGGCGGCGAAAATCCATGCCCGCCCGATGATAGCGGCGGCCCCTGGGGTTGGGCTGACATGCAGGAAATTCTAAATGACGAAAGCCACCCGGATCGGGAAGAAATCATTGAATGGCTCGATGATTTTGATCTCGGTCCGTTTAATAAGCAAGCTTCGAATCGTCAGATAAAAACCGCTTTGAAAAATTTCGCGCCGCTGTTTAAGGACATCCGTGCTGGAACGCTATAGCGGCCAGAAATAGAGGATCGAAGGAACTGACACGACGACGATAATGATCTCCAGCGGCAAGCCCATACGCCAATAATCGCCAAACTGATAATTACCCGGCCCCATGATAATGGTGTTGTTCTTGTGCCCGATCGGGGTGAGAAAGGCACAGGAAGCGGCAACCGCAACACCCATCAAAAACGGGTCGGACGAAACATTAAGCGCATTGGCGACATCGACAGCCACCGGGGCGGCGATAAGCGCGGTTGCAACATTGTTGAGGAAATCAGACAGCGTCATCGTAACGACAATGACCACCATTAAAATGGCCCATGTGGGCAGGCCGCCGCTTTGCCAGACGATTGCCTCGGCGATCAGCTTCGTGCCACCACTTTCCTCTAGCGCCGCGCCAAGCGGTATCAGTGAGGCCAGCAACACGATCACCGGCCATTCCACCGATTCATAGACTTCCTTCGGACCGACGATATTAAGCAGCGCATAACCGCCAACGACGGCTGCAAGCGCGATGGGCAATTCGACCAGGCCGAAGACCGAACATGCAATCGCCGCCGCAAACAGGCCGATTGCAATTGCCGCCTTTGAACGCTGGATAACCGCATGGCGCTTGTCGGCAATCGGCAGCACGCCCAGCCAGTCGATGGTTTCATTGACGCGGTTTTCAGTCCCCATCAGCAACACGACATCGCCGGCGTGAACGGTGGTTTTGCGCACGCGATCGGCTATCCGCTTGCCCTGCCTGGATATGCCCAAAAGAGTGACACCGCGCCGGTAGAGCAGCCGCAGATCATATGCGGTCCGCCCGGCAATCCGGGCCGTGTCGGGCACCATCGCTTCAACCAGCTTCAGCGATTTTCCCGTCATGCCGCCATGTTTTTCGGCACCGGCAAATTGCAGTTTGGCGGCACCGGCAAATGCCTCGATGGCCTTTGGGTGGCCTTCCAGCACCAGAAAATCGTTTTTGCGGATTTCCTCATTGGCGGCCAGACCGCGCAATCGTTTGCCGCGCCTCACCAGACCGGCGATTAAAATGTCATGCTCTTCGCCCAGTTCATAGAGGTCGCGCGGTGTCTGGCCGATTGCCGGCGACTTTTCCAACACTTTGGCTTCCGCCAGAAACCGTGGCGCGTCGTCGGTGCTGGAAATGGTGACGATCCCGCGCTGCGGGATCAGCCGCCAGCCCACCACCGCGACGAACAAAATACCGATGGCGGCGCATATCAGGCCCACCGGCGCAAAATCGAACATGGCAAACGGTTCGCCGGAAACACCGGTGCGGTATTGCGCGATAACGATATTGGGCGGTGTACCGATCATGGTGATCATACCGCCGAGAATGGTTGCAAACGATAACGGCATCAGCGACAGCGAGATCGCGCGCTTGGCCTTTTGGGCGGCTTCCATGTCGAGCGTCATCAAAATAACCAGGGCAGCGACGTTGTTGATCACCGCCGAAAGTGCAGCACCGGCCACAGCCATGATCGAAATATGCGCCGGCAAGGGCCGCGTGGCGGAAACAACGAAGCCGGCCAGCAGCTCAACCGCGCCGGAATTGATCAGCGCCCGCGAGGCCACCAGCACCAGCGCGATGATGATCACCGCCTCATGGCCAAATCCCTTAAACGCGTCGTGAGGATCGACGGCACCGCCGATGACCGCGATGATCAGCGCGCCGAAACCGACCATGTCATAGCGGACCCGCCCCCAGACGAGCATCGCGAACATGGCGCCTAAAAGCGCAAAAAGAAAAATTTGCTCACCGGTCATGAGAAACGACGTACAACGGATGTGGACAAGAGAATCATACCGGCCATCTGATCAGACACATCTGCCGCCATCAACCTCCAGCGCGACACCGGTGATGAACGCCGCTTCATCCGAGGCCAGCCAAAGCGCCGCATTGGCAATATCAAGCGGGGTTGAAAACCGGCCAAGCGGGATGCTCGATTTGAATTTCTCGCGGATCTCCGGCGTATCTTCACCCATGAACTGAACCAGCATCCCGGTTTCACCGGCGACCGGGCAGAGACAATTGACACGGATTTTTTTCGGCGCCAGTTCCACCGCCATCGATTTGGTCGCAGTCACCGCCCAGCCCTTGGATGCATTATACCAGGTCAGTCCCGGCCTTGGCCTCAGCCCGGCGGTGGATGCGGTGGTGATGATCGATCCGCCGCCTTGCGCCTCCATGATTGGTGTTACCGCGAGCGTGGAATAATAGATCGCTTTCATGTTGATGTCGTAGATCAGGTCGAACGTATGTTCATCGACATTTTCGAGGCCGCCATTGCGGTGGGTAAAGCCGGCATTGTTGACCATAATGTCGATCCGGCCCGATTTTTCCATGGCTGCCGCGACCATCGCATCAATGTCATCCTTTTTTGACACGTCTGCGGTAATCGCCACGGCGGCATCACCGATATCGCCGGCGACCCGTTCCGCCTCCCTGGTATTGAGATCAGCCACGATAACGGTCGCACCTTCCCCGGCAAACCGTTTTGCCATGCCCTCGCCGAAGCCGGCGGCTGCGCCTGTGATGATTGCCGTCTTGCCGTAGAGGCGTCCCATATCATTCTCCCCGATGTCGTGTTCCGGTATTACCCGTGATTGAAGACGATGGTTTTGGCAGCACTCATGTCATAAAGCGCTTCAAACCCTTTTTCGCGGCCGTGACCGGATCGCTTGAACCCGCCAAACGGCAATTCGATACCGCCTCCTGCACCGTAGCCATTGACATAAACCTGTCCGGCGCGAATGGCTTTGGCAACCCGGTGCTGCCGCGAACCGTCTTTGGTCCAGACACCGGCCACCAGCCCGAAGGCGCTGTCATTGGCAAGCCTGATGGCGTCAGCCTCGGCCTCAAAGGCAAACAGGCTTAAAACCGGGCCGAACACTTCCTCCTGGGCGAGTGCTGCTGCGGGATCGACCGCGCCAAAAAGAGCCGCTGGAAAATAATACCCGCCCGCTGGTGCGCCAGGGTCGATCTTTCCCTCAGCCAATAAATCTATCCCGGCCTCCTTTGCAGCGGTGACATATCCTGCAACCCGCTCGCGCTGTTTTGCGTTGATCAGCGCGCCAAGATCGAGATCGGCATCGTGCGGACCGGAAACCAGCGCGGCAAACCGCGATGCGAGTTCGGCTGCGATTTCCGCATAGATCGGCCGTTCGATCAGCACCCGGCTTCCCGCCGAGCAGGTTTGCCCGCCATTTTGGATGATGGCGTTGACCAGCACCGGCATGGCAGCATCAAGATCGGCATCTGCAAACACGATCTGTGGCGACTTGCCGCCAAGTTCCATCGTCACGCCGCGATTGTTTGCAGCGGCGGCGGACTGGATCGCCGTGCCGGTTGCCGGCGAACCGGTAAATGTCACATAGTCGACCAGTGGATGGCTGCTCAGTGCTGCGCCGGCGGTTGCGCCATAGCCGGTCACCACGTTTAAAACGCCATCCGGCAGACCGGCTTCAATCGCCAGCTCGGCGATACGGATCGTTGTCAGCGATGCGTCTTCAGCCGGTTTGACAACAAGCGTATTGCCCATGGCAAGTGCGGCGCCGATCACCCGGGCGCTGATCTGCAACGGATAGTTCCACGGGGTAATTGCGGCCACCACACCGTGCGCCTCGCGCAATGTCAGTGCCGTATAGCCTTCCAGAAAGGGAATTGTGTCGCCATGTATCTTGTCGGCTGCGCCGCCATAATATTCATAGTACCGGCACGTCGCCGCGACATCGGCAATGCCCTGACGAACCGGCTTGCCGGTATCGCGCGATTCCAATGCGGCAAGCTCTTCACCTGCCTGTTCCACCAGCTGAAACAGCCGCGTCAGTATGCGGCCGCGCTCGAAAGCCGGCATCCGCCCCCATGGTCCGGTGTCAAACGCCGCGCGCGCCGCACGAACAGCAATATCGACATCCACGGCACTGGAAGCGGGGATCGATGCAAACGCCCGGCCGTCAGACGGCGAAGTGACATTGATCCGCTCGCCATCTACACTGTCAGCGGTTTTGCCGCCGATGAGCTGCTGAAACGCCTTGCCTTCGGCGATTATGCGCGAAAGGTGAACACTCATCGGACAATTCCTTTTAGGTCGTGGTTAGGATTGGCATGAGGCAATCCAAAGCCGTCTAAATAGCTGTTTTTGCACAAACCGCATAGATGCGACAACGCTGCACTGGATATTTTAAATCGATTAGATTATTGCAATTGGACACCTCCAAAAGCCAAAGATGGGTTTTTTAGAAGTGTCCAGGTGGCGAATTGGAACAGATCCTATGAGTAGTCAAATCATACCGGTCGACCCGTTTGACTTTATCATTTTCGGTGCAACGGGAGATCTCAGCGAACGCAAGCTTCTGCCGGCACTTTACCAGCGGCAGCGTGCGGGTCAGTTTAGCGAGCCGAGCCGCGTTATCGGCGCCTCCCGGTCGGTGATGAGCGACGCGGAATTCCGCAAATTTGCCGAACAGGCGCTGCGCAAACACATTGCGGCCGATGAAATCGATGAGGCCGGGCTGTCAATATTCCTCAAGCGCCTGTCCTATGTGCCGGTTGATGCGAGCAAAGGCAGCGGGTTTGCCGATATCAAGGCCGCAATCGGCGAAAGCGACAATATCCGCGCCTTTTATCTGGCGGTTGGTCCCTCGCTGTTCGGCGATTTTTGCAAACACGTCGCCCGTGAAGGTCTGGTTACGGACAAAACCCGCATCGTTGTCGAAAAGCCGATCGGTCGCGATCTGAAATCCGCCATCGCACTCAACGATATAATCGGCGCGGTATTTGACGAGCATCAGATCTTCCGTATCGATCACTATCTCGGCAAGGAAACGGTGCAAAATCTGATGGCGCTGCGTTTTGCCAACGCGCTTTATGAGCCGTTGTGGAATTCGGCGCATATCGACCATGTTCAGATCACCGTTGCCGAATCCGTTGGCCTGGAGGACCGCGCCGATTATTATGATCGCGCCGGAGCCCTTCGCGATATGGTGCAAAATCACCTGTTGCAACTTCTGTGTCTGGTAGCGATGGAGGCACCCGCCTCGACGGATGCTGATAATGTTCGCGATGAAAAGCTAAAGGTTTTGCGCGCGCTTGCCCCGATCGACAACACCAATGCCGCCAGGGCGACGGTCCGTGGCCAATATCAGGCAGGCGCGTCTGCCGATGGCGCCGTTCCTGCCTATCTGTCAGAACTGGAAAGCGGCGAAAGCGACACGGAAACCTTTGTCGCCATCAAGGCCGAATTAAAAAACTGGCGCTGGGCCGGCGTGCCGTTTTATCTGAGAACCGGAAAGCGTATTGCAAGCCGCGTGTCCGAAATCGTCGTCCAGTTCAAGCCCATACCCCATTCGATTTTCGGGGAACATGCCGGCCACGTTAGCGCCAATCAGCTGGTCATCAGGCTGCAACCCGATGAAGGCGTAAAACAGTGGATCATGATCAAGGACCCCGGCCCCGGCGGAATGCGGTTGCGCCATGTGCCGCTTGATATGAGTTTTGCCGAGGCATTCGATGTTCGCAATCCGGACGCATATGAGCGCCTCATCATGGATGTCATTCGGGGCAATCAGACGTTGTTCATGCGCCGCGATGAGGTCGAGGCTGCGTGGCACTGGATTGATCCGATCCTGTCCTCGTGGAGCGAAACGCATCAGAAGGTCGTGGGCTACACCTCTGGAACCTGGGGCCCATCTGCTTCCGTTGCCCTGATCGAGCGCGATGGCCGCACCTGGCACGAAAGTGAGTGAGGCAAAGATGGCTGAATGGTACGAATTTGCAGCACCGCAGCTTTTGGCTACAGCTCTTGCCGAAGCGGTAGCCGAAAGACTGCGACAGACAATCGGTAAAAAAGGGCAGGCGGTTCTGGCGGTAAGCGGTGGATCGACACCGGCAACCTTCTTTCGTGCACTTGCCCGCAAACCGCTCGACTGGCGTTCGGTTACCGTCGTCCTTGTCGACGAACGGTTCGTTCCGCCATCATCCGAGCGGTCCAATGAGCGGTTGGTGACGCTGAACCTGCTCCAGGCCGATGCGGCGGCGGCCAAATTCACCGGCCTGTTCGGCCCCGGCGATATCACTGATGCCGCATCGCGGGCCGATGCGCGCATTGCCGCGCTGGGTGCCATTGATGTTGTCGTTCTTGGCATGGGAACCGATGGACACACGGCCTCTTTCTTTGCCGACGACCCCAATCTCGCTGGCGTACTCGATCCTGAAAACAGCACCACCGTTCATGCGGTTCAGTCAACAAGGGCCGGCGAAGCCCGCCTCACACTGTCATTGTCGAAACTGACCTCAGCGCACCATATTTTTGTGCACATCGAGGGGCTGGAAAAGAAAGAACATCTTCTTGGCGTATTGGCCAATGACGATAAATCGCCGATCTTTGATGTCATCAAACATGCCGGCGGCGCGGTGGATATCTATTGGGCACCGGGAGAAACAGGGTGACAGTTACCAGAAAAATCGCAGCCATTACCAAAAGGATTGCCGAACGATCCAGGCCCGGCAGGCAGGCCTATCTTGAACGCCTTGCCGCCGCCGCTGATGCAGGTCCGAAGCGAATTGCGCTTTCCTGCAGCAATCTTGCACATGGCTTTGCCGCCAGCGAAACCGGCGACAAGGCCCGCCTTGCCGGGCACGAAGTGGCGAATTTGGGCATCATTACCGCCTACAACGACATGCTTTCGGCCCATCAGCCATTTGAAACCTTTCCCGCCCTGATCAAGCAGGCCGCCCGTGATGAAGGTGGCGTCGCCCAGGTGGCCGGTGGGGTTCCGGCCATGTGCGATGGGGTGACACAGGGCCGGCCGGGAATGGAATTGTCGCTGTTTTCCCGTGACGTGATCGCCATGGCCGCCACAATCGGCCTGTCGCACGGCATGTTCGATGCCGCCGTCTATCTGGGCGTTTGCGACAAGATCGTACCGGGCCTGATGATCGCGGCCCTCACCAGCGGTCATCTGCCTGCCGTTTTCATTCCCGCCGGTCCCATGACCTCGGGCCTGCCGAATGACGAGAAAGCGCGTGTCCGCCAGCTTTATGCCGAGGGAAAGGCCAGCCGCAGCCAGTTGCTTGAGGCGGAATCGCGTTCCTATCACGGCCCGGGTACCTGCACATTCTACGGCACGGCCAACTCCAATCAGATGCTGATGGAATTTATGGGTCTGCACACGCCGGGTTCTTCCTTCGCCAATCCGGGAACGCCGCTTCGCGATGCGCTGACCCGGGAGGCGGCAAAACGAGCGCTGGCGATAACCGCTCTTGGCGATGGATTTACCCCGGCAGGCCGGATGATCGATGAAAGATCCATCGTCAACGCCGTTGTCGGCCTTAACGCCACTGGCGGGTCGACCAATCATACGCTGCACCTGGTAGCCATTGCCGCGGCCGCCGGCATCAAGCTCACCTGGCAGGATATTTCCGACATTTCCGACACCATACCATTGCTGGCGCGGGTCTACCCCAATGGCCTTGCCGACGTTAATCACTTCGCTGCTGCCGGCGGGCTCGGCTTCGTCATCAAGGAGTTGCTCGATGCAGGCCTGTTGCACGAGGATGCCGCGACCGTTTGGGGAGCCGGACTGCGCGATTATGCGGTCGAAGCCAGGCTTGGCAAGGATGGCCAGGTGGAGCGCAATCCGGTGCCTGCCGAAAGCGGGAACTTGAAAATCGTATCTCCGGTAAGCCAGGCCTTTCAGCCGACCGGCGGGTTAAAGGTGCTCAACGGAAATCTTGGAACGGCAATCATCAAGACATCGGCGGTAAAGCCGGAAAACCGGCTGGTGGAAGCACCCGCTGTGATTTTCGAATACCAGCAGGATTTGCAAAAGGCATTCGAGGCGGGCGAACTTAATCGCGATCTGGTGGCGATTGTCCGTTTTCAGGGCCCCCGCGCCAATGGCATGCCGGAGCTGCACAAACTGACCCCTTATCTCGGCATATTGCAGGATCGTGGATTCAAGGTTGCCCTTGTAACCGACGGGCGTATGTCAGGCGCTTCCGGCAAGGTACCGGCTGCCATTCACGTGACACCGGAAGCGCTTGATGGCGGGGCGATCGGCAAGGTTCGTGCCGGCGATATTGTGCGGCTTGATCCGGATAAAGGAACGCTTGAAGTGCTGGTCGAAAAAGACAAACTTGACGCGCGCCCGGCACCGGAACCCGACCTGTCGGAAAATGAATTTGGCTTTGGCCGCGAATTATTTGCCGGCTTCAGAAACCGTGTCGGTCCGGCTGATGAGGGCGCAGCGGTATTTTAGAGCGTGTCGAAAACCGCTCTAATATGCGGTTCTGCGTTCCTCGCTTGGCGGCCTGCCAAACAGTGTGCGGTAACTCTGGGCGAAATAGGAATGTGAGGTAAAGCCCGTCGCGATGGCCACATCCAGGATCGGCAGGTTCGTCTGGCGCAAAAGTTCGCGTGCACGCTCCAGCCTGAGCCGCATATAATAGCGGCCCGGCGTCATGTGGAGATGACGCAAAAACAACCGCTCCACCTGGCGAACGGAAAGACCGGCCGATTTGGCCAGTTGCACGGCTGAATAAGGCTCGTCGAGATTGTCGGCCATCAGCTCAACGATCTTGCGCAGTTTCTCCGATTTGCCCGCCAGATCCCGCTCCGGCCCGACGCGCTGGCGGTCGGTAGCGGTGCGGATACGTTCGTGCTGAAACTGGTTTGCAACTTCATTGGCAAGCCCGGCGCCGAAATCACCGCGAACGATCTCCAACATGAGATCGAACGATGTGGTGCCGCCGGCACATGTGTAGCGCTTGTGATCGATTTCAAACACATTTCCGGTGCACTCAATATCGGGAAAACGCTCTTGAAAACTGGCGCGGTTTTCCCAGTGGATCGTACAGCGGCGGCCTTCCAATAGCCCCGCCTCGGCAAGCACGTAGGAGCCGAGTGACAGGCCGCCTATCATGCCGCCACGGCGGCCCCAGCTGCGCAGCGCACCCAACACTTTGCTCTTTTCGGGAAATTCGGTCGTCAGCCCGGCACAAATGAACAAAATATCGCCAGCGGGCATATCCGATACGGCATAGTCGACCTTTATCGGCAGGCCATTGGAGGCAAACACCGCTTCCCCGTCCGCCGACACCGTCGTCCATTGATAAAATTCACGGTTCGATAACCGGTTCGTTGAGCGCAAGGCGTCGATTGCCGCAGCCAGGCAAAACATTGAAAATTTGTCCACCAGCAGAAAAACAAACTGCCGGTTCGTTGTGATCGCATCGGACATCGCGGAGACTTCTAATAAAGGTGGTCATGGTTGAAACAGGCTTTTTTGAAAAGCTACTTCACCAGCAAACCGATTGGCAATCCGAAACCGGGTTTTTCCAACCAACTCCCTACATGCGGCAATCTCCGGCCGCGTCAAGCCACCCGGCGTCGGCGCCGTTCGGCTAGATCATAGATCGCAGCCTTAACCTCGCGCAGATCATCGCGAAGGGTTTCCACCCCGTCTCTGTCATAAGGCGGTTTTGGGTCTGTCGCGCGCTCATTGGGTCTGACCGGATCGGGTGCCGGTGTTTGGGCCTGCGGCTGGGTAAAGGGCGGTACCTGCTGTTGAGGTGGTACCATCGCTGCTGAATAGGGCGGTTGCGCGGCTGGTGCCATGACGGGCATCCCGTAACCCGGCGGAGGCGGTGCAGCAACAGGTGGGTAGACATGTCCGCCAAAGGCCACAGCCGGCGGGTAGGCCGCTTGCACCGGATGGTATGGTGATGCGGGGTGGTGCTGCGCAAATGCGGTGGCCGCCCATGGGGGCGGACCATCGGGTGGAGCCTGCCCCGTCATCGAAAGTGAAGTGTCTGGCTGCTGTTCTGCTGCCGTTTCCGGCCGGGTGCTTTCTTCGCCGGGCTCTTTCGTCCAGCGACGTCGTGTTCTGTCACCGGTGCGATCATTTTTTGGCGATGCCGGCTGATGTCCTGGGTCGGCCGGTCCAACTGGTGACCCACCGAACATTCCCGTCGCAGCGCCCCGCATACCTGCCAGACCGATGCCCAGCAGAAACCCGCTCAATAATCCGGCCAGTGCAATTGTCGACCTCGACGGCGCCAGCGCGTCCAGAGGCGGCTCGGCCGGAGAAATCACCCTGATATTGGCCGAGTTCAGATCCCGCTGCTCGCCGGTTTCGCGTGCGCGCAGAAGATAAGACTCATAGACCGCCCGTTTTGCAGCACTGTCGCGTTCCAGTTCACGCAGCGCCACCATGTCATCGCTGGCATCGGCCTGCCGCGCCTTTAAGGCTGCGAGCCGGGCTGCCAATTTCTGTTCCAGTTCGACGGCGCGTTTCAATTCAATCTGCATCGACGCCGCGATCCGCCGCAATTCGCTGCGCAACTGTTCGCGCGCACCGGCAAGCTGCGCCTCGATCGCCTGGCGTTCGGGATGTTTTGTGCCAAATTTGACCGCCGCCTGGTCAGCGCTTCGCACCAGATCTGCATACTGGGTTCGCAATTCTGTAATCAGATTGGAACTGACACCTTCGGGAAGAGAACCTCCAACAACCGAGTTTAAGTCAAGCGCACGCGCCGAGGCGGCCCTGGCACTCAGTTCAATGGTTCGCGACCGGGCGGTGGCCAGTTGGTCATTGATCTTGATGATCTCATCGTCGGAGATCAGGCGCCCCCTGGCGTCGATAAGGTCATTTTCGCTTCTAAACGCCTCTACTTTTCGCTCTGCATCTTCGACACTATCGCGCAATTCCTCTAACTTCGCGCCGAGTTCGTCAGCTGCCCGTCCAGCGGTGGTGGAAAGATATTCGCTGCTATAATCGATAAACACATCGGTCAGTGTGTTGGCGATCAGAGCGGATTTTTCCGGGTTTTGCGATGTGACGTCGACCGTAATGACGAAGGTTTTTCCACCCCTGGATACTGCGAGGTTTTCCACCAGATATCGAACGGCTAGCGCACGGTTGCGGCGCCCATCTGCGGCGGTGTCGCGGCGGGTCAATAAAGAGCGTAACTCGCCAATCATGTCCCGCAGGCCAAAACTCTTCGCCGACCCGTTGAACTCCGGGTCGGAATCAAGATTGAGACGTTTGACCACCTCGTTGACCACGCGCCCCGATGTCATGATCCGCATCTGGTTTTCGACAACAGCGATCGCAGTGCTGGGCGCGAGATCGCTGGAAACCAGTTCCCGGTCTACCAGTTTGATATCGCGCGGATCGACCAGTATTTCACTGGTTGAAACATACTGTTTTGGCGTTCCCAGAGCAACCAGCACACCAAGCAGCGCACCGGCGATCGTCGTTGCCGCAATCAGCCGTTTTGACCGGCGGATCCCACCAATGACCTTTGCCGGGTCGATCAGCGGCCGGGGATCGTCATAGCGCACATCCCTGCGGTGGCGGCTTGCTTCATCGCCGCCAGCGTTGCCTTGCCCGTGTTGGGACATAACGTGTTCGGGCTCAATGTGTTGGGGTTTAGCCGGCTCATCATCTCTTGTCCCAGCTTCAATATCCGCACTCAGCTCGCCCTGGGCATCCGCATTAATCCCGGCGCCGGGCAGTTCTTGCGGGTCGGGCCTCGTTGCCAATTCGTGCAGCAGCGCATTGGGCCGAGTTTCTTGCCTGGGCCTTGCTAACCGGTGACGCTGGAGCTGATCTTCTTCCCGTTCGCCTGCCGCTGAAAGCAGTGACCCGCCACGCCTGGCAGAACCGGTAGTTTGATGATCTGGCATAGGCTGCTTGCAGTTCAAGGTTGCGGTTGATCGGCATTTTGTGCTCGCGACTGGCAATCTGGCCTGCCGCTTTAGGGTTAGTTGAGGTTCAGGTTTCGGGCGTGGTGCAAAACCTCAAGTCTCAATACGCTCTGGTTAACTCAAGTTAAACATTCATGGGAAACAAAAGGTTAATTTTTTGCCCGCCAGCGCCCCGGTTGCAGGCCGAAAATATGTGGATTTGCCGGCTGAATTCGGTGTTTGAACTCCAGATTAAGCTTTGTTAGCTAGATTTGCCTCCATGTCAGCATCCGAAGGCCAGATGACGAGGATTTCCGAATTTTTGGCCGCAAGGGCCGGATTGCTGAAAGGCTATGGCTCGGCACTCAGCGGTTCGGTCGGCCGCCTTATTTTCTCGCTGGCCTATTTCGTCCTGCTCGCCAACACGCTATCCATCGCCGAATTTGGCATTTTCGCCACCGCCTCGGCGACCGGTGTTGTTCTTTCCCGCTTGTTCGCCTTCGGATTTGTGTCGCCGCTTTATCGCATCTCCACCGTCAAATCCCGGCTTTTAGGCGTTTACGCTGCGGGATTTCTGGCCTTCGGCGCCGTCTCCCTGCCTTTGATTGCGGCAATCGGCTGGGTCGTTCACGCAGCCGTCTTTGCCGGAGACATGGCGGCGGGAACCTTTGCACTGGTGATGATCAGCGAAGTCATTTTTTGGCGCCTGGCCGAGGCCATCATCATCGTCAACAATGGTTTGGGTCGCTTTGGCCGGGCCGCCATACTGGTTATTTTGGGAACTGTATTTCGTGCCGCAGCGGCCCTTGGTTTTGCCTATTTAGCCGAAACAATCGATGCCTGGGCCTGGTATTACCTTGCCGCCAATGGCGTGTCGTTGATGGTCGCGGCCTTGTTCTTCTATCCGGGCCACCGGTTACGCTTTGCACCTGGCCTTTATGGCCGCCGCCTGATTGATTCGGTTGCCGTCTCGGGCGCCGAAGTGCTGTTTTATATACAGATGGAACTTGACAAGCTGCTGGTGCTCGCCATTGGCGGCCCTCAGATTGCCGGCATCTATGCGATTGTCATGCGGTTGGTGGATCTGACGGCAATTCCGATCCGCGTTTTCACCATGATGCTGACGCAGGCTATCATGCGGTCGCCGGACCTGCTGCGTCGGTTCTGGCTCAAGCTTGGCATCGAAGCGTGTGTATTCGCACTCTCGGTCGCCGCGCTCGTCGTTCTGACGGGGATTTTCCATGTCTATCCCACTATTTTGGGGGCAAATATTGCCGAAATTGCACCGGTTATCGGATTTGCCCTGCTGGTGCCGGGGTTTCGCAATCTGATCGAATATCAGGCCGAATTGCTTTACGCCCGGGGCCAGACCGTGCTTCGCGCAATCAACCTCGCATTGCTGGCCGGCGCCAAGGCGGTGCTGCTGATTGCACTTATGACGGCCGTGACGGGTACCATCCCGTTATTGGTCTGGCTCAACGCTGCCTTTGCCATTCTTTATGTCACATCGGCGGCGCTCACCTATACGGCACTCCGCCGCCCCGCAACACCACTTTGACTATGTTAAACGAAACACGCTCTAGTGCCCCGAATCCGAAGCTCGTAACATTCTACTGCACGCTCAGTACGAACTTCGGATGCAATCAGGACACAGCGAAGAGTTTGTTTCCAGTGTGGTTTACGGATTTGAAGTTCGCCAGTGAGTGCGCAGGAAAAATGAAGCGAACGTCAAATCCACCACACTAGGCGGCTTTGATCAGCCGGCGGATGCTGGCAATGTCGGTGCCGATAAAACTCTGTAGTCCGATGGCCACCTGGCCGGGTGTCATATGGTCCACAAACCGCGCAAGATCGCCATCGCCGGGCGACGGACCGTACCAGTAGATGTGGCAAAGCCCGTCATCGGTCGGGCTGTGACCTGCTCCATTCAGCACACCATCGACAAACCGCCCATAGAGCATGCATTCGGAGAAATCCCGGCTGGCGGCAATGACTTCCACCCAGTGACGGCCATGGAGTTCCTCAATGTGACGGCACATAGCGGCAAGCGTTTCACGCCGCCAGGCGATGACGGTGGCGATGTAGTCGTTTTGACAGTTCCCGGCGTCGCCAAGCCCCAATGCCTGGTCGGCATTCGCCATCCAGCGGCGCTGCTTGCCAAGCTTGGGATCCTGCAAGACATTCTCACGCCTAAAAAAGCGCAAGCCCTCTTCCAGCCAAAGACCCGAACAGTCAAAATCGCGAAGAAAAACAACATCGGAATCGCAATAAAGCAACGCATCGCCTTTTACATGCTCGGCAATTGCCATGCGCCTTAATTGTTGCACATGCCAGCCGCGCAGCGGCATGGTGCGGAAACTGAGCCAGAGATGACGCGAAAACAGGCTTGCCGGATCGCGAACGGCATGGAGCCAATTTGGCAGCAGGGCGCGCTCATCAATGATCCGCCGGTTTGGCGTTTCCAATTGTCTGAAAAGCCGGACATCATGCGCTGCCACAAGGATCAGATGTTCATCAAATCCGGTAACATGCCGGTCCACGGTTTCGCAAAGCAGCCGGCAGCGCTCAAAGTCGCCGGCATAGCTGGCAGTGACAATCGAAACCGTACCATGATTGCCGCGCCGGTCGACGCTTTGACCACGTGTCGTCATTAGAGCGCCCGTTTACCGGTATTTCCACGCAGTTTTTGTGCGGCGATGCGTATTAGAAATACCGGATTTCCAATGATATAGCGGCGCCAGAGCCGGGCGGGTTCAACACAAAGCCTGAACACCCACTCCATCCGCAGCTGCCGCATTATCTTGGGCGCGCGTGGAACCGATCCGCTCAGAAAATCCAGCAATGCCCCAACCGCGATCGGCACGGTACAGGAAGCACTATCGAGGTTTTTGGCAATCCATTTTTCCTGGCGCGGCACACCCATGGCAACCAGCAATATGTCCGGTCGAAGATCGCGTATCCGCGCGATGACCTCCGGCTCCTGCTCGGCAGAAAGAAACCCGTCATTGAGATAAACGAACCGGTGTTGCGGTATCTTTTTCACCAGATCGACGGTTGCAAGATTGCCATTTTCGTGGCTGGCGCCGACAACACCGATGGTCAATGGTCTATTCATCGACATGAGCAGCGCCGGCACGAAATCGGTGCCGTTCAGGTTCTCGCTGAACGGATGTCCGTAAAGTACCGAAGCTGCAATATCGACGCCGATCCCATCGGGCAGAACCAGGAAATTGGCGAGAATATCGGCAAAGGAATTGTCATTGACGGCGGTATTGGCGCAATGGGCGTTGAGAAACGCGACCTTCGTGAAGCTCTTTGTCGCAATCGCCGTTTCGAGCATGGCAATCGCTTCGTGCTGGCTGAGATTGCTGACCTCGACGCCGAGAATGTTCAGCACCCGCAATCTGTTTTCCGGCGATGGTGTTGTTAGAATATTCATGCTGGTTCGGCCTCCCGAATGCGGCCAAGGGCATGCACGCCTGTGGCAATAGCCTTGTCCAGGCTTGCAAGCTGGGACGAGAAGAACACCGAACCGTCCGCCTCGTTGTTTTTGCAACGGCACAGGGTTTCCATCGCGCGGGCAAATTTTGCCGGCTCATTGGTGACAACACAATTATCCGGGATCATTGAAATTCCACGCACGGCAGATCTCGTAGCCACCGCAGGCAGGCCAAGTTCGAAAGTTTCGATGGTTTTGAGCTGCACACCTGTACCGCCACGGCTGATGAGCGGGATCACGCCTGCCGTCCGCACAAAACTGTCAGCACATTCGACCCGGCCCAAAAATTCGACATTGGCATGTCCCGTTGTCAAATCCCGGGGAACCGAGCCGGCAACCGCAATCCTAAAATCAGGGTCGAGATGCGGAACCACCTCACGCAAAAACCAGTCGAGGCCTACCCGGTTGGGTTGCCAGGTCCATGTTCCGATCAAACCCGCATCATACTTTGTCGCGCGGCGGTTAAGCGCTGGGGCGGCATGTTTTCGGGTGACCAGTGGCAGAACCGATGAGCGCCCGCTATTGGCGACGCCAAGCGCCTGCCGGTCCGGCTCGGCCAAAGTGAAAACAAAACGCGCCTTTTTGCACAGTCTTCGCTCGATGATTTTGAGCAGGCGGGCTTCGCGTGCATAAAGAGCGCGGCGGATCATGCCTTTGGCGGAGCGGGCATTTTCCGTAGCGGATAAATGCTCGACATTATGCGCCAGATAGATTGCCGGCCTGTCGAACAGCGACGCTTCGAAGGCGGCGCTCATCTGCACGGCGTTGAGCACATAACCATCCACCTCACCCGCCTGTGCCAGCGCTGCTTCAAACGCGCTGTCGGGCAGGGTTTTAAGCTTTGCCGATGAAAAGGGCAGACCGGTCTTAAGCGAGCGGATAAGCCAGCGGATTTTCAGCGCCAGCGTTGCATCATCGGTGGTCGGGTCAAGTGCGCCGAGCACGATTGTGTTGCCGGGATCCAATGGTTGTTTGCCTGGCCGGACGAACCCGACAACGCTGACGCGAACATCCTGCCGCCTCAAGGCGTCGATGATCGCAGCGTTGGCGATCTCGTAACCTGTCGACGGAGCGCCATCGGGGACGAGGGATGTGACAAAGGCCAAATGCATTAAAGTACCAATCTTGATCATGAAACAGGTAGCAGAAACCTGTGAAATGTTGATTAAACTGGCCGTTACAGGTTGATGTATCGGAGAATTGTTATGCCGGCTGGTGACAGGCGTGGAACGCAACCTTAGAGTGCATTCGGTTTAAATGAGAGCGGTTTGATGGTGCGGAAAAGCCGCCCAAGCCGATTGAAGGCCAGGGCATTGAGATATCCAAATAAACCGCAATCGTTTGAACTTGCTCGTTTGCACCCTGAACCGCGTCGCCCCACGCTTCTCGTTGACCCGGCAGGCAAGCAAAGCGCCGCCGAGAGGGGGGTCAGGGCACAAATTAGCGGCATTCAAACGTTTCCATTTAAACCGGATACGCTCTAAAACCCTGCATTGATAGAAATGACTTGCTCAAACGGGAATAGCTGGAATGAATGAAGCTTATATTTGCGACTATATCCGAACACCGATCGGCCGGTTTGGCGGGTCGCTGTCATCTGTCAGGGCCGACGATCTGGGAGCGGTCCCGCTGAAGGCGCTGATGGAGCGCAATGGTGCGGTCGATTGGGAAAAGGTGGATGACGTCCTTTATGGTTGCGCCAACCAGGCTGGCGAGGACAATCGCAATGTGGCGCGTATGAGCCTGCTTCTGGCCGGCCTTCCCGAATGCGTGCCGGGCGCGACGATCAACCGGCTTTGCGGGTCCGGTATGAATGCGCTGATCGATGCGGCACGCGCGGTCAAAACCGGCGAGGCGGAGTTGATGATTGCCGGTGGTGTCGAATCCATGTCGCGGGCGCCATTCGTGATGCCGAAGGCCGGCACGGCTTTTTCGCGCAACGCGGAAATCTACGATACGACGATCGGCTGGCGTTTCGTCAATCCGGTGATGAAGCAGCAATATGGCATCGACTCGATGCCGGAAACCGCTGAAAACGTTGCGGAGGACTATTCCATCAGCCGTGCCGACCAGGATGAGTTTGCCGCTCGCAGCCAGGAAAAGGCTGTTTTGGCGCAAAAAGGCGGTAGGCTGGCAAAGGAGATCGTGCCCGTGACGATCCCGCAACGAAAGGGCGATGCGCTTGTCGTCGATACCGACGAACATCCGCGCGCTGGCACAACCGCTGAAAAACTGGCCAGGTTGCCGGCGCCGTTTCGCAAGGACGGTAGCGTGACCGCCGGCAATGCCTCCGGTGTCAATGATGGCGCAGCGGCGATTATCGTCGCCAGTGAGGCAGCGGCAAAACAGCATGGGCTGACACCGATTGCCCGTATTCTGGGCGGCACCACCACCGGGCTTGCGCCCCGGATCATGGGATTTGGCCCGGCTCCAGCGACAAAGAAACTATGCGCGAGGCTGGGGCTTAAACCGCAGGATTTCGACGTGATCGAACTCAACGAGGCGTTTGCCTCGCAGGGGCTGGCAACGCTTCGCGATCTTGGCATTGCCGATGACGCAGCCCATGTAAATCCCAACGGCGGGGCAATTGCACTTGGTCATCCGCTTGGCATGTCCGGTGCCAGGATCGCCGGCACCGCCGCAATTGAGCTCGCTCAAACCGGCGGCAGGCTGGCGCTTGCAACCATGTGTATCGGTGTTGGTCAGGGCATCGCCGTGGCGCTTGAGCGGGTGTGATGGCTTCGAGGCTTTGATCGGGTAAATGCCGCCGGGCGGTTGCTGGATTGTGAAGCGTCATACAATCTGGCAGCTTTGCCGGGATAATGCCGGACGCAAAGTGCGCTTAGCCATGACCCGTCGAACCATACTCAAACTGGTACACTGGACTATGCTGCCGCTGGTCATCTGGTTCATGCTGATAGGTCCGCCGGAAGCCCATGCGCTCGGCCCCTGGGGGTTTTTGCTTCATTCGAACTTGGCGCTGATCTTCGTTATCCTGTGCATTGCCTGGACGGTAGATTTTCTCTGGCGCGGAATGGCAACCAGACGAACGCCGAAACTGCCTCCCTGGGCAAAGCAGGTACATTGGTGGATGCACCGCGCCATCATATGGGGATTGTTCGGGATAGCGCTTGCCGGCTTTCTTCTTGGCCTGACGTCATCGCGCCTGTTAAAGGCCGGCGGCTTTCTGCCGATCGCTCCACCGCTCGGAATCAAGGACGCCAATGCCTGGATCGGTCTTGCCCATATTATCGAGTTTTACGCGCTCGGGTTGCTGATTTTGTTGCACGCGGGATTTCACATCTGGCGCCATTACCGGCTGAAAGACAATTCATTGCGCATTATGCTTCCAAAGTGGCTCTACCGGTTTTTGCCATGAAATCGACAGGCGCGCCCAGATCATGGCCGGTTTGACGGAAAAGCGCCGCAGCAATCATCAAAGGGGTCTTATCTTATCGTGGCGGCAAAACGGAAAATCAGCGAATCGGACCTTTACGCGCCGGTAAAGACACTGCTTGAGGGGCAGGGTTATTCTGTCAAGAGTGAGGTGGCTGCCGCCGACGTGGTCGCTGTACGCGGCGATGAACCTCCGGTCATCGTCGAGTTGAAGATCAAGTTTTCGCTGACGCTGTTTCATCAGGCAATCGAACGGCTGAAAGTGACCGATGCGGTCTATGTCGCGGTTCTGGAATGGAGCGGCCGCAGTGGGTGGAAGAGTTTCGTTGCCAACCGCACGCTGTGCCGCCGGCTCGGGCTGGGGCTGATGACGGTAAGACCTGCCGACAATCAGGTCGATGTTCATCTCGATCCGGGCCCCTATGCGCCAAGAAAGTCACCGAAGCGGCGCGAGCGCATGCTGCGCGAGTTTCAGCACCGCGTCGGTGATCCCAACACCGGCGGGCAGACCCGCAAACGGCTGATGACCGCTTACCGGCAGGATGCGCTGCGCTGTCTGCACCATCTGGCGGTAAACGGCCCGACGAAAGCCTCCAACGTCGCCAAATCGATTTCAGTGCCAAGGGCGCGGCAGATCATGGCCGATGATCATTATGGCTGGTTTGAGCGTGTCGCCACCGGTATTTACACAATGACGCCGAAGGGCAGGGACGCGCTTCAGACATTCAGCAAGGAGATCAAGGCGTTGAGATGAGCGGATCTGCTTAGGGTTCGACCGAAAAAACCTCGCCAGACCCAAGGTTCTTGACCCGCGAAACCCTCGCACCGTCCCAATAATAGGAAAAATGCTGACCCTGTTTCGGAATGCCCGCAACATCAGGCCAGAACAGCGCCACGGCCAGACCATCGGGATATCTGACGCTTTTATAAAGGACACCGTTGGAGTTGTTCTCACGCAGCCGTCGTCCTAATTGCTGGGGCTTTGCATAATCATCCGGGTCATGAAGGTCGTCGTAAGCACCCTCGCTGGAAACATCGTGCAGTTCAGCATCGATAGCCCCGACCAGTTCGCGAAAATCCGATGTCCAGCCGGGCGCTTCCCGGGTGGCTGCCATGAACCGGCCGTGGTGATGGATGGTCTCGAAAAGCGCCACCTCAACACAGTCTCCGGCGTAGTAGACGCCATAGGAGCCATCGCTAAACCGGCTTGGCCGGTCTGTCGATATGTGGACGAATGGCGCCATGGTCCAGGACGCGCCATCGCCGGCGACACGCCGGTCTTCGGGCACGAGATCAAGCATGCCGACACTTTCGGCGATACGGGGATTGGTTTTCGTTTCGGCCGACAATATGGCATCCCAGTCGGCCGGATCGGCAATGTCTTCGAAAAGATCGATTGGCGGAAACCGGGACCGGATGATCCGGTGTGTCCGGATCCAGCTAACCCGGACCGTTTTTGGATCATGCAAAATTAGCCGCCTCGGACATGATCGGTGTAGCGTCTGACACGCATGAGGTCCGTCAGTTCACCGGCAAGCATGATATCAAGCGCCGAAGTGCCGCCAAAGGCCGCATTTGGGCGCTTGATCCAGCCATATCCGCGTTCGGCTTCGGTAAAGATCAGCCGCAGCGCTTTGTGAATTCCCATCAGATTGGAAAGACGGGCTTTCAAATCGCGTGGAATACGGCCAATGGCTCCTGCCTTCCACCGCGCCCATGTGCGGGCAGATAATCCGCCCAGCAAAATAGAGGCCTGGGCATCGGTAAGGCCCCACCGGGCAAACAGATTGACCACCGCCCGGGCCATGGCTTCGCCCTCTGCATCGGAAATATCCGGCGCGGAAGGCCGGTAAGCCGTTTTCTCCACCAGTTGCAGTTGAGGCATCGTGGTACCTTTCTTGCCTTTTGGCATTATATATAGGATTTGCTGCCAAATTGCAAATTTGGGTCTTCTGACTCGACTGGATATGGATAGAGCAGACCCGATCTATCGGCTTGCCAGGCGGTCAGGAATCTTTCGCTCTGACCATTCTAAGGATAGTCTCGATGTTGAACGCCAGACGCTCCTCCAGCCGGCCGGGTGACATGAAATCCCTTTCAAACAGGATCGACCCTGTAAACCGGTTGGTCAGGTAATAATATCCGATCGCCGCAATCGTGACATTGAGTTGAACTGGATCGACGCCCGGGCGGAACGAGCCGTCTTCAACACCGCGTTCCAATATCATCCCAACCATACCCACATATTGGCGGCTGATGATCTGAACCTCTTCACAATCCGCTAAATGGCGGCCCTTGTGAAGATTGGCGCTGTTGACGAGATTTAAAAACTCAGGGTTGTCGAGATAGTAGTTCCAGGTAAATGTGACGAGTTTTTTCAACGCCTCGGTGGGCGCGAGATGATCGAGCCGCAGGGCTTGTTCGGCGGTGCGGATGTCGAGATAGGCCTCGATCAGAACGGTTTTAAACAGGTCCTCCTTGTTGCCAAAATAATGATAAATCATCCTTTTGTTGGAATTGGCCCGTGCGGCGATTACGTCGACCCGTGCGCCGGCAAGGCCGTTTTCGGCAAATTCCTGTTTTGCCGCGGCAAGGATTCTTGCCCTGGTTGCATCCGCATCCCTGGTCTTCTTCAAAATTTTCTGCATTGCCGGACCGCCTTTGGATAGTCGTGATCTGTGTCGTAGCGCGATTTGACGAAACCGGTCAAAAAAACCGAACGACACTTTGATTGTAGCGCTTGACAGAATAGCATTCAATTAAGTAACTAACTAGTGAGTTACAAAATTCGAGCATGTTGCGAAGCTGCCACCGGCAGCCTTGTACGGGGCAGACTTGGCATCACATCTTTGGATTGACGGCGAAAAAAGGGAGGACCTTATGTCATTTATCAAAAACTATATCGAGAAGCAGACGATCAGTCGTCGAAACTTTCTTCTCGCATCCGCCTATGGTGTAGGTGGGGTGGTTGCTTCGGGCGCGCTTGGCGTGCGCAGGGCGGCAGCGGCCACTGAGCCGGTGATTGCCTGGAGCTACCGCAACCGGACCAACCCGTATTGGAATGCGATCGTCTCCGGCGGTGTCCGTTTTGTCGAAAGCCTGGGCAAACCGGCCGATGATCTGGTGCACCTGTTGAACGAAGGCTCGTCCGAAAAATCCCTGGCCGATGTCAAAGCGCTCCTGTCCAAAACCGGTGGCAATCTCGCCTTGGGCATCGACACCAACGATGCGCCGAACGCGCGTCCCATCGTCGAATCGGTACAGGCAGCGGGCGGTTATGTCACCACGATCTGGAACAAGACGGCCGATTTGCATCCGTGGGATTTTGGCGACAATTATGTGGCGCACATCTCGTGGTCCGACACCAAGCCGGCTGAAACCGTCGCCAATATCCTGATTGACGCGATGGGCGGATCGGGCGGCATCGTCGGTCTCGGCGGCATTCCGTCAAACAACCCGGCAATTGAGCGCCGTCAGGGCCTCGACAACGCCATGGCTGCCAACGGTCAGACCGAGCTTCTGGACTATCAGGCCGCCGATTGGGATACCCAGAAGGCCGCCGAGATCATGTCATCATACCTCACCCGTTTCGGCGATGAGATCAAAGGCGTGTTTTGTGCCAACGATACGATGGCCTTCGGTGCCATTGAGGCGCTGCGCGCCGAGGGTTTGGCCGGGCAGGTTCCGGTTGTCGGCTATGACGGCACCGCCCAGGCCGCCGGATACATCCAATCGGGCGAGATGCAGGGCACCGTCTATACCGATCCGCCATGGGCCGGTGGCATCGCCTGTTCGCTGGCCTACCATGCCGCGATCGGCACCTTCAAACCGTCGGACGAGCCGAAAGGCCACCGCGAGTTCTTTGGTCCGGCACTGGTCGTGTCAAAAGCCGATGTCGACAAATTTATCGCCGATCACATCGACGGTTCTCCGAATGTCGACTGGACCGACTTTTGGGGCCCGACCACACCGGCTGCATAAAGCTGAGGTATTTTCTGCCGCCCCGGTTTAGCCGGGGCGGTCTCATCGCATCTATGCGCTATATTTGTAACAACAGACAAATCAACAAAGCACTCGGGAGACGGGCGTGCGCGGCCATTTGACCAGGGAAACACTGCTGAAATGGGCGCCGCTATTTGTGCTTGGTGTATTGCTGCTGGCCTTTCCGGTCTTCGAGATGACCAATGCTTGGGCCAAGGGTAAGGATCACATCTACCTTCTGGACAGCCGGTTTCTGTCGATCCGCAATTTTGCGCGCATCGCCATTGCCGCGGCACCTGCCCTAATGGTTGCCATCGGTGTCACCTTCATCATCATCATGGGCTCGATCGATTTGTCGATGGAGGGAACGGTGAGCGTAACAGCGGTGGTATTTGCCTATGCTTTCATCGCCATGGGAGCCACATTGGCGAGTTGGGCCTGGCTGGCGCTGCCGTTAGCACTTGTTGTCGGTGCGGCGGTTGGCCTGATGACCGGGCTGGTGCACGTCAAGCTGAAGATACCAAGCTTCATGGCGTCGCTGGCGATGGGGTTTGTGGGCACCGGGTTTGCTCTGCTGCTGACCGGCGGTGACCGGGTCCGGGTAGAAGATCCGCTGTTCCGCTCGCTTCTGACCGAGCGCTGGCTCAATTTTCCCATCATGATCTATGTTGCTGGCGCGTTCTTGCTGATCGCCTGGTTCATCCAGACCCGCACCACGCTTGGCCGCAACTTTTATGCCGTTGGCGGCGGCGAGGAACTGGCAATTGCCAGCGGGCTCAATGTCAACAAGGTGCGCATCCTGGGCTTTACCCTGGCCGGCATCTGTTACGGCATGGGCGGGCTTCTGGCCGTGGGCAAGATAGGCATCGCCGAAACCGTGACCGGCGCGAATTTCATGTTCGTCTCGATCACCGCCGTGGTGGTCGGCGGTACCGCGCTGTGGGGCGGTATTGGCGGGGTGTTCAATACGCTGACCGGCGTGTTGATCGTCTTCGTCATCAACAATGGCATGGTTGTGATCGGCCTGCCCAGCTACATTCAATCGGCTGTTTTAGGCATCCTCGTCATCGCGGCGGTTATCTTATCGACCGACCGAAAATCCGTCAGCTTCGTCAAATAGGAGGCCCGGATGTACGAATTGCAGAATGTCGACAAACGCTTTCCCGGAGTTCATGCGCTCAAGGCGGTTGATTTCAAAGTGAACCGCGGCGAGATCGTCGGGCTGGTCGGGGAAAACGGCGCCGGCAAATCGACACTGATGAAAATCATCTACGGCGCCTATCAGCCCGATGGCGGCGTGATTGCCATCGACGGCAGGACGGTGCGGTTTCAAAATCCGCGCCAGGCCATGGATCACGGCATCGGCATGGTGTTCCAGGAACAGTCGCTGATCACCAACCTCACGGTGATGGAGAATATTTTTCTAGGCTTCGAACAGCAATTCGTGCGTTTCGGCGTGATCGACTGGAAGGCGATGACAGAGGCAGCAAGGCATCAGCTTGCCAAGGTCAAACTCGACATCGATCCGGCCACCGTCACCTCGAAACTGAGCTTTGCGCAGCGCCAGCTGGTCGAGCTTGCCAAGGTCCTGACACTGGAGGAACGCATCGACGGCGATCTGGTTATCCTGCTGGACGAGCCGACATCCGTGCTAGCCCGCGAAGAGGTCGAGCTGTTGTTTACCATCGTGCGCGAACTGACCAACCGGGCAAGCTTCATCTTCGTCAGCCATCGTATGGATGAAGTGCTGGAGCTTTCCAGCCGCATCTACGTGATGAAGGACGGTGAGGTCGTGGATGTGGTGAGCCATGACGAGGCAGAGATCGACGCGATCCAGCGCAAGATGGTGGGCCGTGACGTCGACAAGCAATATTACCGCGAGCAAAAGCAAAAACCCTATGATGCGGACAAGGTGCTTCTGTCGCTCAAAAACGCCAGCATGGGCGGGAAATACCGTGACATATCGCTTGATCTGCACGCCGGCGAGGTTTTGTGCCTCGTTGGCACCGAAGGCTCGGGACGCGAGGCAATTTTGCGCACCATATTCGGGATCGAACGCCCCGACACCGGCGTCCTGACCATCAAGGGAGACAAGATCGCCCGGTTCAGCCCGCAAAAGGGCGTCGCCTGCGGTATTGGTTACCTGCCGCGTGAACGCAAGATCGAGGGGATCGTGGCGGGCATGAATGTCTATGAAAATATGACCCTGTCGCAGATGGGAAATTTTGCATCCCTCGGCGTTTTGCACATCGGCAGGGAAAAGGCACTGGCCGAGGAGCAGGTTCGAAGCCTCGCAATCAAGACACCGGATATCTACAAGGATTGCGGCGGGTTGTCGGGCGGTAACCAGCAAAAGGTGGTGCTGGCGAAATGGCGCTCGGGCGGGTCGGATATCCTGCTGATGGATCACCCCACAAGGGGGCTCGATATCGGGGCGAAGGAAGACGTCTATGACACCATCCGCGATATGTCGGATGCAGGCGCCGGGATCATCCTCGTGGCCGACACGCTTGAAGAGGCCATCGGCCTTTCCCACAACATCATCGTTTTGAAGGATGGCGAGGTGCAGAAGCATTTCGCTGGCGCCCCCGGATCAAAACCATCGCTTTATGACCTTGTCCACCACATGATCTGAAAAAGAACCGTGAACATGGAACGTATCAAACCGCATCTTCCCTGGATCACCCTGGTTGCGCTGATTGCTGTGGTCGGCATTGCCAACCCGGCTTTTTTAAGCCCGGCCAGCTTCATCGTGCTGACCGCAGATGTGGTGCCGCTTTTTGTCATGGCGCTTGGCATGACCTTTGCGGTCTATATTGGCGGGATCGATCTGTCGGTGCAGCAATTAGCAAATCTGGTTACCGTGATCGCCACGGTCTATCTGATGGATTTCGGTATCGGCGTCGCAGTTTTGTGCATCTTCGCCGGTGCCGGTTTCGGCGCACTTTCCGGATTTGTCACCTCACGGCTTTACGTCCCTTCCTTTGTGTCGACACTGGCGATGGGTTTTGTCGCACTATCGGCAGCAAGATGGCTGTCGGGTCAGCGGGCGCTGCATATGGATGCCGAGCAACGTGATGCAAGCTTCGGATGGATGTTCGAAAATACCGCAGGCATTCCAAACGAACTGATCATCGCCGGGGTTCTCCTGGCCGTCTGCTGGTTTTTACAGACCCGCACGACCTTCGGGCGCTCGCTGAAAGCGGTCGGCGCAGGCGAGCTTGCCGCCGTCGCATCTGGTATCAATGTGGACCGGGTCAAAATCCTGGCATTTGCGCTCAGCGGTGCGCTGGCAGCGATCTCAGGGCTGGTCTTTTCGGTCAAATTGTCAGGCGGCGATGCCAACCTGGCCAACGGATTTCTTCTTTTGGCGATTGTCGCGGTGCTGGTGGGAGGCACGCCGCTCACCGGTGGTGTCGGCGGTGTCGTCAATACCGCCATCGGCACGCTCATCGTAATGGTGATCCGCGTGGCCATGGTCTATCTCGAAGTCGATGCGACCCAGCAGCAGATGGTGTTCGGCATCGTTCTGATTGTCGCCATCGCGCTCACCATCGACCGCTCCAAACTCAAAATCGTTAAGTGACCTGAGGCCATGATGAACCTGAACAGCTCCCGCCTTTGCCTGCCTATTGAGCCGCGCGAATTTGGATTTCATATCGATGGCGCCGAAGAATACACCAAGCTAAAGTCGGTCCATATCGAAATCGGCAAGCGCAACCATTGGGTAAGGTGATGGCAGATAAGGGCTATGATTTCATCATCATCGGCGGCGGTTCCTCAGGCTGCGTGCTGGCCCACCGGCTGACCGAAAACCCCGATGTTCAGGTATTGCTGCTGGAAGCCGGTGGCAAGGACAGCCATCCATACATCCATATGCCTGTGGGCTTTTCCAAGCTGACCGCCGGACCGCGCACCTGGGGGTTCAACACGGTGCCGCAAAAACACGCCAACAATCGCGAAATCCCCTATGCCCAGGGCAAGGTGCTGGGTGGTGGCTCGTCGGTGAATGCCGAGGTGTTCACCCGCGGCAATCCGGCCGATTACGACCGCTGGGCCAATGAGGAGGGCGCCGAAGGCTGGGCCTTTGACGACATCAAGCAATATTTCCTTCGCGCTGAGGGCAATACGATCCTCGCCGGCGACTGGCACGGAACGGAAGGCCCCTTGGGTGTCTCGAACCTGCAGGATCCGCAATTTATGACACGCGCCTTCATCCGCGCGTGCCAGGAGATGGGCATTCCGTATAATCCGGATTTTAATGGTCCTGTGCAAAAGGGCTGCGGCGCCTATCAGGTAAACGTTGTAAACGGACGGCGCTGCTCGGCCGCCATTGGTTATCTCAGACCAGCCATGAAGCGCCCCAATCTGGCCGTAGAAACGGGCGCGCTGGTCAAACGGATAGTCTTTGAAGGTACCCGCGCGGTGGGTGTGGAATATTCAACCGGCAGCAACACAGTGGTGGCGCGGGCCGGTTCGGAAGTGCTGCTTACCTCCGGCGCGATCGGTTCACCTAAACTGATGCTGTTGTCCGGCGTGGGTCCGGCCGGCGACCTAGCCGATCACGGGATAAAGGTGGTGCATGATCTGCCCGGCGTGGGCGAGAATTTAAACGACCATTTCGGCATCGACATCGTGGCCGAGCTCAACGGCCATTATAGCCTCGATAAATATCAGAAATTCCACTGGATGCTGTGGGCGGGAATGCAATATGTGCTGTTTAGGACCGGCCCTGTATGCTCGAATGTAGTCGAGGGCGGGGTATTCTGGGACCATACTCCCGAAAACACTGTCCCGGATCTTCAGTTTCATTTTCTTGCCGGCGCCGGCGCGGAAGAGGGCGTGCCGAGCGTACCGCCGGGTTCGTCGGGTGTGACGCTTAACTCCTACACATTGCGCCCCAAGGCGCGCGGCACGGTAAAACTGCGCTCGGCCGATCCGGCCGATGCCCCTTTGGTGGACCCGAACTATCTGAGCCATCCCGACGATCTGAAAACCTCCGTTGAAGGCGTAAAACTGTCGGTCGACATGTTCCGCCAGAAATCGATGCAGAAATATATCCGCCATCTCCGCTTCCCCGATGACAGCGTGAAGACCCAGAAAGATTTCGAGGACTATGCGCGCCAATATGGCCGCACGTCATATCATCCAACCTGCACCTGCAAGATGGGCACCGACGAGATGGCGGTGGTCGACCCGCAACTGCGCGTGCATGGGCTCGACGGGCTGCGCATCTGCGACAGCTCTGTCATGCCAAGCCTGGTGGGTTCGAATACCAATGCGCCGACGATTATGATCGGCGAAAAAGCCGCCGACATGATCCGCGGGAATTATTAGAGCGTATGCTCATAAACAGGGCTGATATGGCGCTGTTTTCTGTCAGTCCCAATTGGGCGCCCAGGGCACGATGTCCTCGGTTACGATCCGGTGGCCGGTCACGCCCAATGCGTCGATCCGGGCCATATCGACCGATGACAAGGTGAAATCCATCACATTGAAATTAGCCAGGATGTTTTCAGGCCGGGTCGACATGGTGTTCGTGGCGACACCCTTTTGCAGGATCCAGCGCAGTACGATTTGGCCGGCGGTTTTGCCGTAGCTGGCCCCGATTTCGGCAAACAGCGGATAGTTGAACACTTCGCCGCGCGCGACCGAGCAATAGGACATCAGCGGGATACCGGTCTCCGCACTTGCCGCCAGCAATTTGCTCTGGTCCAAAAGCGGGTGGAACTCGACCTGGTTTGCGACAAGCGGCGCGTCGACGACCGCCTTTGCCGTTCGCATCATCGCAGCATTGAAATTCGACACGCCAATCGTGCGCGCGAGCCCCCGATTGTGCGTTTCCTGCAACAGTTTCAGCGGCGCCTCGACCGCGCCACCGGCGGGAGGCCAATGCAATAGCAGCACGTCCAAACTGTCGACGCGCAGTTTTTTCAGACTGTTTTCGACCGACGTGACGAATTTTTCTGGCGCATAATTGTCGGGATGCACTTTGGTGATGATGCATGTTTCCTCGCGCGCGACGCCACAGCCCACCAGCACCTCGCCGGTGTCGGCCTCGTTTCCATACATCTGTGCCGTATCGAAAGCCCGGTAACCCGCATTTATCGCGGCTGTCACCGCGTCGTTCAACGCATCGCCTCGCAACGGATACGTACCAAACACCCGCTGGTTTGTTTTTTGAAACAGGATATTCATTTGCTGATCTCCACTATGCGCATTCCATTTTTAAAACAAAAAAACAATTCCGGTTCGATCCCGCCGAGGCGCTTGATTCAGACTATATGATATGCAATTAAATAACCAGATAGTTACTTAGAAAATCATGCAGACGGGAATGACGCATGTCAAAGGTCAGGACGGCTCGGCAGGCAGCTAAGTTGATTGCGCAAAATGCGGTGGTCGCGGTCAATTCCTCAAGCGGTCTATGTTGCCCCGATGCGGTGCTTGAGGCGATCGGCACACGGTTTGATGAAACCGGTACGCCTGGCAATCTGACCTCAGTCCATCCGATCGCCGCAGGCGACATGTTTGGAACGTTGGGCACGGATCACATCGCCAAGCCGGGATTGTTGTCGAAAATCATTGGCGGCTCTTTTATCTCCGGCCCGAGCAATGCCGAACCGCCAAAAATCTGGCAGATGATCAGCGCCAATCAGCTGGCGGCCTACAATGTTCCATCAGGCATTGTTTTTGACATGCTGCGTGAAGGGGCGTCAATGCGCCCGGGTGTTTTGACCAAGGTCGGCCTGGAGACATTTGTCGATCCGGAGCTGGAAGGTTGTGCGATGAACGATGCCGCGCGCGCCGACCCGATTGTCCGGCGCGAAAGTTTCGATGGCGAGGACTGGCTGTATTTTCGCTCCATCAGACCCGATGTCGCCATTATCCGGGCCACCACGGCAGACGAGCGCGGCAATCTGAGCTTCGAACAGGAAGGCGCCTATCTTGGTGCGATGGAAATGGCGCTGGCGGCGCACAACAATGGCGGTATCGTGATCGCTCAGGTGCGCCGGGTGGCACAAAACGGCTCGATCCGCCCGCATGATGTCCGGGTTCCGGGCATTTTTGTCGATGTCATCGTCGAGGCGCCGGATATGCTGCAAACCACTGCGACGAGCTATGACCCGGCGATTTCCGGCGAGCTTATCCGCCCGCTTGACAGTTTTGACCTGCCCGAATTCGGCATTGGAAAAGTCATTGCCCGGCGGGTTGCGCAGGAACTAAAACAGGGCTGGGCGGTTAATATCGGCTTTGGCATTTCCGCCAATGTGCCGCGGATTTTCCTGGAGGAGGGGTGTCACGGTGCCGTGACATGGGTCATCGAACAAGGGGCTGTGGGCGGCGTACCGCTGCTTGATTTCAAATTCGGCTGTTCGGCCAATGCCGAGGCTTTTGTCGCCTCGCCGCACCAGTTCGCCTATTTCCAAACCGGCGGTTTCGACGCATCGTTGTTGTCCTTCCTCGAAATCGACAGAAACGGCTCGGTCAACGTTTCGCGTCTTTCGGCGGTGCCGCATCGTACCGCCGGTGCCGGCGGATTTGTCGACATCACCGCGCGCGCGGGCAGGATCGTGTTTTCGGGCAATTTCAATGCCGGAGCCAGGATGCATATTTCAGATGGAAAACTGGTGATCGACAGGGAAGGCAAAATCGCCAAGATTGTCGATGCCGTTGATCAGGTCTCGTTTTCGGGCAAACGTGCATTGGCAAATGGACAGGATGTCACTTACGTCACCGAGCGCTGTGTGCTGAAACTTAAACCCGGCGGGCTGACCGTCACGGAAATCGCACCTGGTGTCGACCTTCAGCGCGACGTGCTGGATCAGGCCGCCGCGCCATTAAAAATTGCTGACGATCTGCGCGAAATGGATGCTGGCCTGTTTCATGACCGCCCGATGGGGCTCAAACTGGAGCTGGCCAGAGCGCGTCTTGTTTAAATGGGATCAGTTTGATGGAGAGGATTTTTTGCGGCAGTTAGGAAAACACCGGAGTGCGATCAAACGATCGTGCGAGGATTTTGACGACACTGTCCGTGAAAAAGACCTCCAAGCAGGTGGAGTTAAGGTTTTGAAACAGAACAGCAAGCCCAAATCGTTTCAGCCAGGGCATTTTCGCCCAGCTGCAGGCCGTATAGCGAATAATGCCTCGATTGCTCCAAGCGGATCAAGGCGTTGTTGCGGGCCAAAGAAGCCGCAAAACGCCACAGGTTCTTTGCGCCCTGGATGTCGTCGCGCGACGCTAACGGGTGTGCACCCGCGTCGCGTCACGCTCCTCGTTGACCCGGCAGGCAAGCGAAGCGCCGCCGAGAGGGGGGCCAGGACACAAATTACCTGCGCTCAAACAATTCCATTTAAACAAGGCGGGCTCTAGATGAGCGATACGGCGGCAATCAGCTGGAATGCAGAAGGACCGATTGGCTATTTGCAGCTGAACCGGCCGGACAGGTTTAATGCGCTCGATGCGGAAATGGTCGATGCGTTGTTGGCGGCCTGCCGGGAAATCGAGCGCAGCACGGGCCTGCGCGCCATCATTTTGAGCGGTAGGGGCAAGGCCTTTTGCTCCGGCGGTGATATCGATGCATGGAGCAGCCTCGATACGGCTGAGTTCAGCCGCCGCTGGGTGCGCGACGGGCATGATGCCTTTGATGCGCTGGCGCGGCTGCGGCTACCGGTCATCGCGGTGTTAAACGGGCACGCGCTGGGTGGCGGTTTGGAACTGGCCGCCTGTGCCGACTACCGCATCGCCGAAGCGCAGATCAAGCTCGGACAGCCGGAAACCGGCCTGGGCGTTATTCCCGGCTGGTCCGGAACCCAGCGGGCAACGCGGCGGTTTGGCGCACAGACCGTTCGGCGCATGGTGCTGTTCGGCGAGGTTTTTGATGCGCAGGAGGCTTTTCGCCTCGGGCTTGTCGACCGCGTCGCCCCGCAAGGGCAGGGCTTGGCCGAGGCGCAAAAGCTTGCCGAGGTCTTATGCGTCCGGTCCCCGCGCGCGACCGAGATCGCCAAGATGATGATAAATGCGGCAGAGGGCGAAGAACGTGAACGGGTGCTTGACGCGCTGGCCGGCGCAGCCGCTTTTGCCTCGCCCGATCTTGCCGAGGGAACGCAGGCCTTTCGCGACAAACGGCCACCGGATTTCAAAGCGGATGATGAAACATGATACGGCACATGGGCTTATCCGTTTACGCGCGGGTTCCAGTCAGAGCTTGACGGCGGGTGGCTTGTTGCATAGTAAGTAACCAATTAGTTACATCAGGGTTCTTTCATGCAATTGAACGAAACACAAAAACAGGTGCGCGACATGGCGCGGCAGTTTGCCAATGACATCATTCGGCCGGTTGCCGGGGAACTGGACCACGAGCAACGCTTCCCGCATGAGCTTTATCTACAGATGGGTGAACTCGGGCTGTTTGGCATCGGCGTGCCTGAGGAGATGGGCGGGCCGGGCTTCGACACATTGACCTATGCCCTGGTAATGGAGGAACTCAGTCGCGGCTATGCTTCGGTTGCCGATCAATGCGGGTTGATTGAATTGATTTCGACCCTGCTGGTGCGCCATGGCACAAATGTGCAGCGTGAAAAATATCTGGCCAGCGTGATGGCCGCCGAAACGCTTGTTGCCTATTGCATCACCGAGCCGGAAGCGGGCACCGATGTGTCAGGCATTCGCACCGATGCCAGACGGGATGGCGATGGCTGGGTATTAAACGGCGGCAAGATCTGGATACACAATGCACCGGTGGCAAACCTCGCCTTTGTACTGGCGCGGACCGACAGGCAGGCCGGGCATCGCGGCATGTCGATCTTCATTGTCGATCTGCATGCAGACGGTGTCATCAAAGGGCCCAAGGAACACAAGATGGGACAGCGCGCCAGCCAGGTGGGGGCGCTCACCTTCGACGATGTCAAGCTGCCCGCAGATGCGCTTCTGGGCGAAGAGGGACGCGGGTTTCACATGATGATGAGCGTGCTCGACAAAGGCCGCGTCGGCATTGCCGCGCTCGCAGTCGGCATCGGACAGGCGGGGCTTGAGGCAGCGGTCGGCTACGCACAAGAACGCAAACAGTTCAAACGCCCGATCGCCGAGTTCCAGGGCGTGCAATGGCTCCTGGCCGACATGGCAAAGGATATCGAGGCGGCGCGCCTTTTGGTGCGCTCGGCGGCATCCAAGATCGACGCTGGCGAGGACGCGACCATGGCATGTTCGATGGCGAAATGCTTTGCCGGTGATATGGCGGTGGCGCGTTCAGCCGATGCGGTGCAGGTATTTGGCGGCTCGGGTTACATCAGGGGTTTTGAGGTCGAGCGGCTTTACCGCGATGCCAAGATCACCCAGATTTACGAGGGCACGAACCAGATCCAGCGCATGATCATTGCCCGTGAGTTGCTGAAAAACGGGGCGGCGGTATGAAAAGGCAGGCGGCACTGATTACCGGATCAAGTCGGGGCATCGGCCTTGGCGCCGCGGTCGAACTGGCGCGCGAGGGCTTTGCCATCGCGATAAACGGCCCGGCCGATGATGATGAGCTTTCCCGCGCGGTTACGGCTGTGGCCGCCGAGGGCGTGCCTGTTATAGCAGCCCCCTTCGATGTTACCGGCACATCCGAACATGACCGGCACCTGGCCCGGATCGAGGCGGAAATCGGTCCGCTCACCACGCTGGTAAACAATGCAGGTGTCGGCGTTGAGGAGCGCGGCGACATCCTGGACGTGACCGCGAAGAGTTATGACCGCTGCCTGGCCGTCAATGCCAGGGCGATGTTCTTTCTTTCCCAGGCCTTCGCCAAACGGCTGATTGCGCGGCAACGGTCAAACGATCTTTTCCACTCCATTGTCAACGTCACCTCGTCGAATGCCGTGGCGGTTGCTTTGCCGCGCGCCGAATACGCGGTCTCCAAGGCGGCGGCTTCGATGATCTCAAAAAGTTTCGCTGTCCGGCTGGGGGGTGAGGGCATTCATGTCTATGACATTCAGCCCGGCCTGATCTCGACCGATATGACAGCCCCGGTGATCGACAGTTACCAGCAGCGCGCCAAGGACGGGCTCACCATATTACCGCGGGTAGGCACCGCTGAAGAGACTGGCCGGGTTATTGCCGCTGTCGCCGCAGGCAGACTGCCCTACACCACCGGCCAGGTGATTTCGGTCGATGGCGGCCTTTTGATACCGCGATATTGAGGCTCTGTTCATGAAGATCGCACTTCCCGATATTGAAGGCCGCATGAGCGACTATGTGTTGACGGGCTCGCCGGTCCCCGTCAGTCCGATGGGCGATAATCCAGCGCGTATCATCTATTCCGCAGCCCACGTGGTGGCTGATCCTTTTTCGGCCAATGATCCGTATGGGCCTGCCGCAGTGGACTGGCAGGCGACATTGTCGTTTCGCCATTATCTCGCCGGGCTGGGGCTCGGCATCGCCGAGGCAATGGATACCGCACAGCGCGGCATGGGGCTCGATTGGCCGGGCGCACTGGAGCTCATCGCCCGCACGCGCGAGGAGCTTCCAGACGCACTGGTGGCCAATGGCGTCGGCACCGACCACCTCGACCCCGCAGAGGCGCGCTCGCTTGACGATGTGCGCCGTGCCTATTTTGATCAGCTGGACGCTGTACAAGGCCTCGGCGCCCGCGTGATCCTGATGGCCAGCCGCGCGATGGCCAGAGTGGCCGGATCACCGCAACAGTATGTGCGGCTCTATGGTGAATTGTTGTCGGCCTCGGACCAGCCGGTCATCCTGCATTGGCTGGGCGATATGTTCGATCCGGCGCTTGCCTCCTATTGGGGCGCATCGGATTTTAACGCGGCGCTTCAAACCGTGATGGAGATCATAGAGCTCAACCACACCAAGGTGGACGGGATCAAGATTTCGCTTCTCGACAAGGACAAGGAAATCATCTTGCGCCGCCGGCTGCCCCAAAGCGTGCGCATGTATACCGGCGACGATTTTAACTACCCCGAACTGATAGAGGGCGACGATCAAGGCTATTCCCATGCGCTATTGGGTATTTTTGATCCGTTGGCACCGGCTGCGGCCCATGCGGTAAACCGGCTAAGCGCAGGCGATACAGCAGGCTTTCGCGCCACGCTTGACCCGACCGTGCCGCTGGCCCGTCATATTTTCCGCGCGCCAACGCAATATTACAAGACCGGCGTCGTCTTCCTGGCGTGGCTGAACGGATTTCAGGATCATTTCATCATGCTGAACGGCGCCCAGGCCGCACGGCCCCTGCCGGATTTGATAAAAACATTTCAGCTGGCCGATGCCTGCGGTCTGTTGCGCGATCCGGAACTGGCTGTCAGCCGTATGAAGCGGCTTCTCACCATCTATGGCGTGGCGTGATGCGGGATTTCTCGAAAGATTGCTCCGCGCTGGCACTCAACACCGCCACGCTTGGCCACAATCTGGACGGTTACGGGGCCGGCTGGTCGCCGGAGCAGGTGATCGACGCCTGTGTTGCGCGCGGATATGGCGGTATCGTCTTCTGGCGCCGTGAAATAGGCGCACGGGCCGTCGAGATCGGCGAGCGTATGCGCCGGGCAGGCATCAAGGCCGCCGGGCTCTGCCGCACCCCCTATCTGACGGGGTCTGATGCCGGGTCCGATGATGACATCAAAGCCAGCATCGACATGGCCGCCGGGCTTGGAACGTCCGTTCTGACCATCGTTTCCGGCGGCACGGAACCCGGGACAAAAGGGGTGGTTGAAAGCCAGAAACGGCTTGCCGAACGGGTGTCTGTCCACGCGCAATATGCGATGGACCGGGGCGTGAACCTTGCTCTTGAACCGCTTAATCCGATGTTCGGCGGCAACCGGACCTGCCTGATGAGCGTGCGCGATGCGCTTAATGTCTGCGCCATGGCCGCCGCTGAAAATGTCGGCATCGCCGTTGATGTCTACCATGTCTGGTGGGACACCAGCCTGCGCGAAAGCCTGTTGGCGGCACGGGGGAAGATCCTTGGCTATCATCTGTGTGATTGGCTGGAAAACACAAGCGACATGCTTTTAGACCGCGGCATGATGGGTGACGGCGTGGCCGATCTGAAAGCGATCCGGGCCGCCGTCGAGGATGCAGGCTACACCGGTTTTTGCGAGGCCGAGATCTTTTCGGCCGACGATTGGTGGCAACGCCCCCCGGACGAGGTCTTGGACATCATCGCAGCACGGTTTCAAACCATCTGCTGACGTCGAAACAATGCGCCTTATGCAAGCCAGCGCTTGCGGCGTTTATAGTGCTTTACGTTTTTAAAACTCTTGCGGCCCTCGCCGCCGATCCCGAGATAGAATTCCTTGACGTCTTCATTTTCACGCAACGTCTTGGCAGCGCCGTCAAGCACCACACGCCCTGATTCGAGAATGTAGCCGTAATCCGCATAGCGAAGCGCAATATTGGTGTTTTGTTCGGCAAGCAGGAAGGAAACGCCTTCCTCCGCGTTCAGTTTCTTGACGATCTCGAATATTTCCTCGACCAGTTGCGGCGCCAATCCCATTGACGGCTCGTCGAGCAGGATCATGGTCGGTCGCGACATCAGCGCCCGGCCGATGGCGCACATCTGCTGTTCACCGCCGGACGTATAGCCGGCCTGGCTCGATCTGCGTTCGCGCAGGCGCGGGAAGTAGTCGTAGACCATCTCCAGATCCTGCTTGACCTTTGCACCGCCGTCGCGCCTGGTAAACGCGCCGGTCATCAGGTTTTCCTCGATTGTCAGATGGCCGAAACAGTGGCGGCCTTCCATCACCTGAATACAACCGCGTCTGACCAGCTCGTTGGGCGACAATGCCTCGACCTGATCGCCATTGAAGACGATATTGCCCTTGGTAACCTCGCCGCGCTCGGCCTGCAACAGGTTCGAGATGGCTTTCAGCGTTGTTGTTTTGCCCGCACCATTGGCACCCAAAATGGCGACAATCCCGCTTTGCGGCACCGACAGCGAAACGCCCTTCAACACCAGGATCACATGGTTGTAGATCACCTCGATATTGTTGACTTCGAGCAGGTTTTCAGCGGGCTCAGCAGCGCTGGCAGCGTCGGCCATGGCGTTTCTCCAAAAACGGTAAAAATGGCCCCGGCAGCAATGCCGGGGCCGCGGGTTTCACTACTCGCAGGCGCGAGGCGTGATGTTGTTTTCGGTAGCAAACGCTTCCGAATCTTCTGCAATCAGCGGATCGATAACCGACCGGTCAGACGCAATCCAGTCGGTGATCAGGGTCCACTTCTTGGTAGACGCATCCCACTGCTGCACCTTGCCAAGCCCCGAACCGCCATGGTCGGCGCAGCTTGTCTTGAAGGGGGCACCGAAGTCCGGCAGTCCCAGTTCGGCCAGCCGCTCATCGGTGATGTCCATGGCTTCAAGACCATCGCGCATCATCGCAGGCGTGATGTCGGTGGTGTTGTGGATTTTCATGGCCGCGCGTGCACCCTCCACAGCGAGCACCGCCGAATACATTCCGCGGCTGTAAAGCACCTCACCTGCATGACTGCCATCGCCAGCGGCTTTGCCGGCATCCAGCACGTATTTCTTCAAGTCATCGTAGAGGGGATAATCGGTTCCTGTGCCATGAAGCGCCAGAGACTTGTAGCCATTGGCTCCGTCGCCCGCCGGAAGGACATCGTTTTCAGAACCGGACCACCAAACACCGATGAAGTGATCCATCGGGAAGCGGATATTCGCTGCTTCCTGAATGGCCACCTGGTTCATCACACCCCAGCCCCACATCAGCACATAGTCGGGCCTGTCGCGGCGGATTTGCAGCCATGTCGCCTTCTGCTCCTGACCAGGATGGTCAACGGGAAACAGGCTAAGCTCGTATTTGTGCTTCTTGGCCAGCTCTTCCAGCGTGCGGATAGGCTCCTTGCCATAGGCGGAATTGTGATAGACCAGCGCAATTTTCTTGCCGTCTATGTTGCCGCCTTCCTGATCGAGAATATGGTTGATCGCAATCGAGGCGCCATCCCAGTAAGTGGCGGGAAAGTTGAAGATCCATTCGAAAACCTTGCCATTGGAGGCAGAGGTCCGGCCATAGCCGGAGGACAGAACCGAGACGCCGTCGGCGGTGGCCTTCGGAATCAACTGATAGGTAATACCCGTCGAAAGAGGCTGGTAGACCAGCGCGCCCTGGTTCTTCGTCGACTCGTAGCATTCCACACCTTTTTCGGTGTTATATCCGGTCTCGCATTCGATAACCTGGATTTTCTGCCCTTCAATACCGCCATCACGCTCGTTCAAAAGGGTAAAATAGTCGGCATATCCATCGGCGAACGGAATACCGTTGGCGCCATAGGGTCCGGTGCGGTAGCTCAGTGACGGAAAAACAAGGTCGGCCAGCGCCGGCCCCGCGCCCATCATCACCGCAATTGCTGCAGTTGCGAGAACTGTTGTCTTTTTCATCAAGGTTCCTCCCATTGATGTTTTCAAGGTTGAACTTCCCCGGCGCGCTGTCGCACCGGTCGAAGCAAAAAATCCCCTAGTGAGGGAATGGCCAGAGCCTGAGTTTTTCTTTTGTCAGTCTCCAAATCTGGGCAAGTCCGTGCGGTTCGAAGATCAGGAAAAACATGATCAAAGCCCCAACGGTCATGATTTCGATATGGGCAGCCAGATCCGTTGGCCAGCCCCAAGCATTCACCATGACATTTTTGAGCAGGACAGGGAACAGAATGATAAATGCCGCGCCCAGAAACGAACCGAGAATGGACCCGAGTCCGCCAATGATAATGATGAACAGCGCATCAAACGACTTGTCGATCCCGAAAGCTTCGGTGACTTCGGCTGCGCCCAGATAGATCGAAAAGAACATCGCGCCGCCAACGCCGATATAAAACGAACTGATCGCGAAAGCCGACAGTTTGGCCGCAAATGGCGACACGCCCATGATCTCTGCGGCAATGTCCATGTCGCGCATCGCCATCCACGATCTGCCCACGCGCCCGCGCGTCAGATTTCGTGCAATCCACGCAAAGACAAAGACGATCGACAGACATGCGAGATAAGTTGCCCACGGCGCGGCACTCGGTCCGGTGACCGCATAGCCGAAGACCGTCCGTTCGGGAGCCGTGATCTGGCCCGATGCGGAGTAGTTGTAAAACCAGGCGAATTTGTTGAACATCCAGACGAGAAAGAACTGCGCGGCCAGTGTCGCGACCGCCAGATAAAACCCCTTGATCCTGAGTGACGGCAGGCCGAACAATACGCCGACACAGGCCGTCACGGCACCGGACAGCACGATAACGATCATGATGTTCAAATCGGGAAAAGCGGTCATCAGCTTGTAGCAGGCGAAGGCGCCGACAGCCATGAACCCCCCGGTTCCAAGCGATACCTGTCCGCAATAACCGGTCAGGATGTTGAGGCCGAGCGCGATCATCGCCCAGACCAGAAACGGCACCAGAACCGACTTTTCCCAGTAGTCGTTGACAAAAAAGGGCACGACAAAAAACGCCACCAGGATCAGCGCCCAGAACAGATAGCGCTCCGATTTGATCGGAAATGTCTGCTGATCTTTCAGATAGCTGGTCTTGAAATCCCCGGTTTCGCGGTAAAGCATGATCCGTCAAACCCTCTCGATGATTTTTTCGCCAAACAGGCCCTGAGGCCTGAACAGAAGAAAGGCGAGCGCCACGACATAGGCAAACCAGTTTTCGATCGCACCGCCGACGAGTGGGCCGATATATAGTTCCGCCAGTTTTTCGCCGACACCGATGATCAGACCACCGACAATTGCTCCGGGAATTGAGGTAAAGCCGCCCAGGATCAAAACCGGCAGCGCCTTTAACGCAATCAGCGACAAGGAGAACTGCACCCCAGATTTCGCCCCCCACATAATGCCCGCAACCAGCGCGACAAATCCGGCGATAGACCAGACAATCACCCAGATCGAACGCAGTGAAATACCAACCGACAGCGCCGCCTGATGATCATCGGCCACGGCACGCAGCGCCCGGCCAGTTGCCGTATATTGCGAGAACATCGTCAACGCTACGACGAGAACGATCGCCACAATTGCCGCGACAACGTCAAGCTTGTCGATATACATGCCGTAGTAGTCAGCACCTTCTACCGCCCATTCCCGGGTCACATCCTCCAACCAGAAAGAGCCGCCGGAGGGAATGCCGATATCAAGCGTCTTGATGTCGGCGCCCCACATCAGATCGCCGAACCCTTCAAGGAAATAGGCCAGACCGATGGTCGCCATGAACAGGATGATCGGCTCCTGATTGACCAGATGTTTTAAAACCAGCACCTCAAACAGATAGGCAAACGCCACCATCACCGCGAGTGTGCCCAAAATGGCGAAAATCGACGGCAGTTCCCAGCCGAAATGATGAACTTCGGTGCCGAAAATCGCGTTGATCAGATGCGCAAACGGAACCTGCCCGGTCTGCAAGCCGACCAGTGTGAGTGCTGCAAACAGCGCCATCACGCCTTGAGCAAAATTGAAAATACCCGATGCCTTGAAGATCAGCACAAATCCAAGCGCTACCAGGGAATACATCACACCGGCCATCAGGCCGTTTAGAACAGTCTCGACGAAATAGAGAAAGGCAGGGCTCATAAAGACAGCATCCTATTCGTGTGGAACGCCGAGATAGGCATCGATGACATTCTGGTTTTTGGATACTTCGTCGGGCGTTCCGTCGCCGATCTTGCGGCCATAATCGAGCACCACCACCCGGTCGGAAATGTCCATCACCACGCCCATATCATGCTCGATTAAGGCAATGGTCGTCCCGAACTGATGGTTCACATCGAGGATGAACCGGGACATGTCTTCCTTTTCCTCAAGGTTCATTCCCGCCATCGGTTCGTCCAGCAAAAGCAGGGCAGGTTCGGCCGCCAGCGCCCGGCCGAGCTCGACACGCTTCTGCAACCCGTAGGGCAGCCGACCGACCGGCGTTTTGCGAATATGCTGGATTTCCAGAAAATCGATAATGTGTTCGACCGCCCGGCGGTGTTCGAGATCTTCCCTGGCCGCCGGTCCGTGCCACAGCGCCTGCCAGAAAAGTCCGCGTTTTTGCAGCGTGATACGGCCGGTCATGATGTTGTCCAGCGTTGACATGCCTTTAAACAGCGCAATGTTCTGAAAGGTTCGCGAGATGCCCTGCTTCGCCGCAGCGGTGGAACGCATAGCCTTTCGCTGCTCGCCCCGATAGGTGATCGTGCCCTGTTGAGGATGATAAAACCCGTTGATGACATTGAGCATCGAGGTTTTACCGGCGCCGTTCGGGCCGATAATCGCCCTCACCTCGCCCTTGCGGATGTCGAAGCTGACATCCTGAATGGCTCTTACCCCGCCAAACGACAGCGATACGTTTTCAACATTCAAAAGCACGTCGCCCTTGGCGACACCATCCTCATGCGCAGACAGTGTAAACTCCGGCGCTGGGATCCCGAGCTTCTTCGGGTCGAAGGGGGCGTTCATTCTGCGGCCTCCTTTACCGGCGCATTGTCAGCTGCGGTATAGACCCCGGCATCGGCGATTTTGATCGTTGCGTTGATTGTTCCCTTGCGGCCATCTTCAAACGTCACTTCGGTTTCGACATATTTTTCTGCCGATCCGTCGTACAAGGCCTCAATCAGTTCGCCATAGCGTTCAGCGATGAAGTTGCGGCGCACCTTCTGGGTGCGGGTCAGCTCGCCATCATCGGCATCGAGCTCCTTGTGCAAAATCAAAAACCGCTTGATCTGGCCCCCGGCCATCATCGGTTCTCCCGCCAGTTTGCGGTTGGTTTCATCCACATGGTTTGCAATCATCTCGTAGACAAGCGGATGGCTGGCAAGCTCCTGATAGGAGGCATAGGCGATATTATTGCGCTCGGCCCAGTTTCCGACCGCCTGCAGATCGATATTGATGAACGCGGCAGCGAATTCCCGTTGATCACCAAAGGTCACGGTTTCCTTGATATTGGGGAAGAATTTCAGGGCGTTTTCAATATATTTTGGTGCAAACAAGGCGCCGGATGTCAGCTTGCCGACATCCTTTGCCCGGTCGATGATTTTCAGTTGACCTTCCTTGTCGAAGAAGCCGGCGTCACCGGTTTTGATGAACCCGTCCTCGGTCAGCGTTTCTTTAGTCTTTTCGTCCTGCTTGTAATAGCCGGAGAACATGCCGGGCGACTTGAACTGGACTTCGCCATCATCCGAAATGCGGATATCGACATTCGGTATCGCCGTTCCGACTGTATCGGCACGAACCTCATTGTCGGTCTGCGCGGTGACATACAAAAAGGCTTCCGTCTGGCCGTAAAGCTGCTTCAGATTGATACCCAGTGAGCGGAAGAACGAGAACAGATCCGGCCCAATCGCCTCGCCAGCCGTGTAGGCGACGCGGATCTTCGACAATCCGAGTGCATTTTTTAACGGACCATAGACCAGTAATTCCCCAAGCCAGTAGCCAAGCCGGCCCGCCAGCGGCACGTTTCGGTTTTCCAGTATGGCCTCGCCATACTTTTCTGCAACGCCCAGATAATAGGCAAACAATCGCTTCTTCAGTTTGCTCGCGTCTTCTATCCGGATGGTGACATCAGTCAGCAGACCTTCAAAAACCCTCGGCGGTGCGAAATAGAAGCTGGGGCCGATTTCCTTCAGATCGTGGGATACCGTCTCAACGCTCTCCGGGCAGGACATGCAAAAGCCCGCAACATAGCCGTGCGCATAGTTCAGATAGTGATCCCCCGACCAGGCCAGCGGCAGGTAGGCCAAAACGTCATCCTGCTCGTTCAACCCGTCAAAAACGACGGTATCCTTCGATGCGTTGACGGCAGCGGACGCCTTGACCATGACACCCTTGGACTGGCCGGTCGTGCCCGAAGTGTAGAGGATGACCGAAACATCGTCGCCATCGGCCTTAGATATCGCATCCTGCCAGGAAACAGCCACATTGGCATCGTCTGCCAGAAGCGATCTTCCATGAGCTTGAACAGCCTCGAAAGCGTGAATATCGGTGTGATCGTAGTCGCGAAGGCCGCGCGGCTCGTCATAGATGATGTGCTTCAGGGTCGGAATCTTTTCCCTGAAGGTCAGGAGTTTGTCGACCTGTTCCTGATCCTGCACCACCGCGATTGTGATGCCTGCATTGTCGAGCACAAAGGCAAGTTCCTCGCCAACGGCATCGGCGTAAACCGGTACCGGAATGGCGCGAAGAGCCTGCGCTGCCGTGAACGTCCAGTAAAGGCGCGGGCGATTGGCCCCGATCACCGCGATACGTTCACCGGGCTTGACCCCCATTGAGCGCAGCCCGACGGAAAACGCCCGAACCTCGTCAAGCTGTTCTGCCCAGGTCCAGCTTTGCCAGATGCCCAGATCCTTGTGCCGCATGGCCGGTCGGCTTGCGAAACGCTTGGCATTCAACAGCAGGTATTTCGGAAATGTATCAAGCAATGCGCTGCTGGCGCCTGACATTTTTTGTTTTTTCCTCCCATACCCCGGATTTTGCCACGGGGTTCGACATATTGTGCCAATGACTATCCGCCACGCAAGTACACCTTTTGGATAAGGCGCTTACCTCCGGTCAGCAGCTTAAGCCACCGGCCTGCGCCAACGGTGTAACCGGGAGATCAGGCCGCTAGCTGCAACGCCGACAGACTTGGCAAAATCGTCAATGGGGCCGTCTCGCCGATATTGGGGCGGTTGAATGTCAGACGCCGCTCCAGTTCTGTTGAGTCAAAAAACGAACGCTTGGGCAGCGTTTCAGCACAGAATTTCCCGACATCCGCCTCCCACATGCTAATCTGGCAATTGACTTCCGGGTAGCTCCGCAATCCGCCAATTTGCCGCGAACCGAAATTACGGCGGTAAAATGCAGCATGGTTTGGCCGGATCGTGGTCAAACAGTAAGGCACTTCATGATAGATGCTTGCCATGATCGCCAGCCGGATGGTCACATAGGGAATCTCGGGAAACTCGCCCGCCCAGCTAGGGTCGGAAGCAAATCTGCTTGGATCGATAAACCGCTCGCCGGCTTCAATGCGCGGCAGCACCAGATCAGGATATGCGGTTGAAGAGGGCCCGTTCGGCGTGGCGGCACTGAGGTAATGCAGCCGCATGGTGCTGATCAGGTGCTCATCGACGAAAACGCCGAAATTAAAGCAGTTCGGCTCATCATCGAGCTCGTCGGATATTCTCCTGTCGATCGACGACTGTGCCGGGGCGTCCAGAATTCCGCTTGAGTGGTAGGCCTGATAGCGCAGCCGGCAAATAGCTTCGTAATCCTCCCCCCGGTCACATCTGCGATATTCGACTTTACGAAGAAAATTCATAACTCCACGAACGAATGCAGATGAGCCCGGATATTCGATTGTGGTATTCATTTTACTCGCCCCCAACGGGTACAACAGGCGCACCCAACCGCTCTCAGAGAGTAATATGACTAGCAAATGAGGGGCTTTGTAAACAAAAAATTTGAATAAGCCCGTTTACTGTCCGTTAACCTTAACGGATCAGCGCAAAATAAAAAAAGGGTCGACGTTCTATTTAGACTGGGCGATGCCGACGGCTTCGAACTGTTCGGAGAAGGGCGCAACCGTGTTTGTCAGCGTCGTAATAGCTGATTCTGGGAGCGGCGCACCAAACAGGAAGCCTTGAAGTAGGTCAGGCTCGGCCAGGTTCATGATCAGCTTGAGCTGGTCAAAATCCTCAACACCTTCGAGCGTGATCATGAGACCAAGCCGCCTGGAAAGGGTGACAATTCCCTTCAGCAGTTCAAGCGAACGCTCATCGAAGGTGATGTCGCTCAAAAATGCCTGATCGATCTTCACCTTGTCCAAAGGCAAGGCGTGAAGATAACTTAAGCTTGAATATCCCGTGCCGAAATCGTCAAGCGCGATGCGAACACCCAGCGCTTTTATCTCTTTGATAAGCTCGATTGTCAGTAATTTGTCATCCAGCAATGCGGTTTCGGTAATTTCAACCTCCAGCCGGTGTGGTTCAAGACCGGTGCTTTCCAGCGCCTCGCGAACGACATTGACGACATTGCGGTCACGGAAGTCATTGGCCGACAGATTGACGGAAATGCAGGTGTCGGTGGGCCAGTTGAGGCAGGCGCGGCAGGCCCGTTTCAAAACAAGATTGCTGATATCGGAAACGATGCCCATCTCCTCGGCCAACGGAATGAACACCGCCGGCGAAACTGAACCCAGTTCCGGATGGTCCCAGCGGCACAATGCCTCGCAACTGGCGATTTTCATCGATTTTGTACCGACGATCGGCTGGTAGACGACGCGCAAAGCATCCTGTTCGACGGCAAGGCGAAGTTCCGCCTTCAGGGTCTGGCGCGCGCGGAAGGCCGCATCCATCACCGCCTCGAAAAGCCGCCAGCGGTCCTTGCCCTCATCCTTTGCCTCGTAGAGGGCAAGATCTGCCTTTACGATCAATTCCTCGACATTGGCCTCACCGACTTTGACCAGCACGGCACCTGCGCTTGCCTGGATGCGCAGCGCATGACCAGCAACGTCGACCTCGCCCCTGAAGCCTTCGAATATTCGGTCCATCATCGTCTGGAGCTCGTCCACGCTCTCAAGAGAGTCGAAATAGACCATGAATTCATCGCCACCAAACCGGCTGATCCGTGTGTTTTCTCCGGCATGTTCAACCAGCCTGTCAGCCACCGCATAGATCAACCCATCGCCGACAGGATGCCCAAGCGTGTCATTGACATGTTTGAAATCATCCAGATCCAGCACTGCCAGCGCACAATTTCGGTTGGGATCACCAGAGGAGATAAGTTCGTCGACGACCTCGTTGAAATGTCCGCGATTGGGCAATCCGGTGAGGTTGTCAAATTGCGCCATGAACCGCATTTTCTCTTCGGTCGTCACCCGGTTCGTGACATCCTCGAATGTTACGACGCCGAGTTCCTCACTCCCCGCCCGGGCGCTGAATTCATAATGCCGTTCGTTGGCCAGGCTTACCAGAATCTTGCAATCCTTGGCACCACGGAGCCCTTCATTGAGCTGCTCTTCGAGATAGTCGATTTCGACCCTTGTCAACAGCCCGCCCGCGACAGCTCTGAGCAACAGCGCATGCAGGGATCTGCCGACAAGCGATTCCGGGCCACTGGCCGAAAGCAGGGTTGCCGCCTCGCCGTTGGCAACAACGATGCGCCCGTCGGATCCCAGCATGATCAGCCCATGCGGCATGGTATTCAAGGCGCGGTCGAAACGCTGGGCCAGCCGCTTTGCGGTTCTTTGTTCCGAGATCGCAGTGGACAGAACAGTGCGAACCGTCCCCGCATAGGTGCGGATGGCAAAGAAGAACGGAATGTTCAAAAGCCCGAGGAAGAAGTAGTAAATTCCACCTTTCAGCATGAAGCCAGCGGCTATGGGGCCAAGCAGGGTGACGATCAGGATCACCACCATTCGCGGTGAGCCGTAGTTTCTGCCGGCAATTGCCGTTGCCGTTGCCAGCGTGACGCTGAGTGCCGCAGTCTCGGCGAACTGATCGGGTATCAAATAAAGCGCTGAAAAGCAGAATGTGCCCAATGCCAGCGATTGGATACAGGCCAAAACGATATATTCGTTTTCCCAGCGCTGCGCCTGTTCGGCGGTTTTGAGCTTCTCGGCCCGGCGAAAACGGTGCAGGCTAACGAAACGCAGTACTCCGCTGAGCACCAGGGCGGATGCGACACCCAGATAGACCGGTTCCGGGGTCCTCCAAAACACGATAAGCGCAAGAAGCACGTGGGCGGTAAGACCCATCGCGATTGTCCTGCCGTCACGAAAAAGCGTTTCCACAAAAGGGATATAAATATCGGCAGGAATGTTGTAGTTCTGCTTTTTCATTGTCCGTTGCCTACCGGTGTGGGCAAGCAATCGCACAACGAGCTTAAAAAACCCTTATTAACAGGACTTTTGGTTCTAGCTTTGCTTAGTATGGAATGAACTTTTTTCGCAACTCATTCAGCAGCTTGCCGGGTCGCCCCCGCAGGGTCCGGCGTATTCAGCGCCTCACGCAGAACAATGCGTTCCCGGCTGGCATTTTGCGCATTGGCCGCCTTCACATGACCAAATCCGCGAATAGCTGACGGAATTTCAGCAAGTGCGATTGCCGGCTGCATATTGTCCGGCCTGAATGTCTTGGCGATCATGTCGAGATCGTCCAGATAATCGCACAACCACTGCCGCTCCATTTTGCGTTCGCTCGAATATCCAAACAGATCAAGCGGCGTACCACGCAAGCCCTTCAGCCTGGCCAGCAGTTTCAGCACGGCCATGACCCATGGCCCCAAACGCGATTTTCTGGCAAGTCCGTCACTGCCTTTGCGGCGGAAAGCCGGCGGCGCCAGGTGAAATTCAAGCCGGTCCCAGTTTTTGAACTGATTGCTCAATTGCTGGATAAACGAGCCGTCGGTGTAAAGGCGCGCAACCTCGTATTCATCCTTGATCGCCATCGCCTTAAACAGGTTGCGCGCAACAGTTTCTGTCAATTGTAGGTCGTCTTTGCCGGCCTGTTTTTCCAAAGCTCTGATTTTTGCAACCTGTTCACAGTACCGGTTGGCATAGTCCTGATTTTGATAGTCCGCCAGATAGGCCGCGCGGCGCTCAATCACCTCGTCGACCGAAGATGACAAATAGCGGTCGTCTTGGGGGTTGCGCTGGCTTTCCACCAGATCGCGGACATAATCGGGATCATGCGCCGCCCGGCGTCCCCAGCGAAACGCCTGAATGTTCATTTGAACGGCCTGGCTGTTGATCTCAATGGCTTTTTCTATTGCCGCCGGTGACAGCGGTAATCCGCCGTGCTGGCAGGCAAATCCAAGCATGAACGTGTTGGCGGCGAGCGTCGACCCAAACAGGGTGGACGATGTACGCGCCGCATCGAAAAAGAAGCTGTTTTCCTCGCCTGCCGCTTTGCTTATCGCGCGTTTCAGGCGCTCGGCCGGCAACATAAAATCCGCCGAGCGGGCAAAATCGCCAGGCATGATTTCAGCGGTATTGGCAACGAATTTCGTCTGGCCTTCGCGAACAGCCGCCAGCACGTTTTTGGCGCCGGAGACGACCAGATCACACCCAAGCACCAGGTCGGCCTTGCCCGCCGAAACGCGAATGGAATGGATCTGTTCGGGTGATTTGGCAATTCGCAAATGCGTGAAGACGGCACCGCCCTTCTGGGCAAGCCCCGCCATGTCGATGGTGCCGCAACCCTTGCCTTCGATATGAGCGGCCATGCCCAGCACAGCCCCGACCGTCACGACGCCGGTGCCACCGACGCCGTTGATGATCGACGACCAGCTGGCCTCCTCGACGGAGGGCACATCCGGTTCTGGCACGCCGTCAAGCGGGGTGGCGGTGAGGCCGATCCCGTCGGGTTTTTTCAGTTCAGCACCGTGCACGGTCACGAAGGAAGGGCAAAAGCCGTTGACGCAGGAAAAATCCTTGTTGCAGCTCGACTGATCGATCCTGCGCTTGCGCCCGAATTCTGTTTCAATCGGCTGTATCGACACGCAGTTGGATTGAACGCCGCAATCTCCGCATCCCTCGCAAACCAGTTCGTTGATGATCACGCGTCTGTCGGGGTCGGGATAGGTGCCGCGTTTGCGGCGGCGTCTCTTTTCGGCGGCACAGGTCTGGTCGTAGATCAGCACCGAAACGCCTTTGACATCGCGCAATTCGCGCTGGATGGCGTCGAGATCGTCGCGATGATCAATCGTCACGCCGGCAGGAAAGTCCGCCCGGCCTGCATATTTATCCGGTTCATCGGTCACAATGGCAATGCGCTCAACGCCTTCCGCGCGCACTTGCCTGGCGATCGCATCCATCGACAAACCGCCTTCATGGGGTTGCCCGCCGGTCATTGCCACCGCGTCATTGTAGAGGATTTTATAGGTGATGTTGGTACCCGACGCGATCGCGAACCGGATCGCCAGCGACCCTGAATGATTATAGGTGCCGTCACCGAGATTTTGAAACAGGTGGTCGCGTGTCGTAAATGGTGCCTGGCCTACCCATTGCGCGCCTTCGCCACCCATGACCGTGTAGCCAACGGTTGAGCGATCCATCCACAGCGCCATAAAATGGCACCCGATACCGGCACCCGCCATCGACCCTTCGGGCACTTTGGTCGATGTGTTGTGCGGGCAGCCTGAGCAAAAATAAGGCGTTCTGACGGCCACATCGCCCGTCTCGGCGAGCATCGCTTGAAACTGGCGGAGCCTGTTTACCCGCCCGGAAATTTCCTCCGACGGGCCGATGGTCTTTAACACGCGTTCGCCTATCGCGATGGCAATGTCGTTGGGATCAAGCGCGCCGCGAACGGGAAAAAGCCAGTCGCCGCGTTCATCATGTTTGCCGACCACGACCGGCTGCATGGCGGTCCCGTAAAGGTCTTCACGGACCTGCACTTCGATCAGCGACCGCTTCTCCTCGACCACGATGATCATATCGAGGCCGCGCGCAAAATCCTTGATATGTTCGAGATCCAGCGGCCAGGGACAGGCGACCTTGAACAGGCGGATGCCGATCCGGTTGGCCTGTGCTTCGTCAATGCCGATATCCTCCAGCGCCTGGCGGACATCCAGATAGCTTTTACCGACGGTGATGATGCCGAGCTTGGCCTTGCGCCCGCCGTTAAAGACAATCCTGTTTAATCCATTGGCGCGCACGAATGCGGCCGCTGCCGCGCGCTTGTAATTGTGCAGCCTTTCTTCCTGGCCCAGCTGATTGAGCTCATGGCGTATGTTGAGACCGCCGGGCGGCATGTCGAATTCGGGAAGAACGATATTCAGCCGGTCAAGCGAAACATCGACCGATGCTGTCGATTCGATGTTGTCCTTGACGCATTTCATCGCCGACCAGGTGCCGGCAAACCGCGACAGGGCATAGCCGTAGATTCCGTAGTCAACAAGCTCCTGAACACCGGCCGGATTGAAAATCGGGATCATGGTGTCGACGAACAGAAATTCGGTCGCATGCGCGCTCGTCGAGCTTTCAGCAGTGTGATCGTCGCCCATCAGGGCCAGCACGCCACCATGTTTGGAAGAGCCGGCGAGGTTGGCGTGGCGAATAACATCGCCCGAACGGTCGACACCTGGACCCTTGCCGTACCAAAGGCCGAACACGCCGTCATATTTGCCCTCGCCGGTCAGTTCGCTCTGCTGGGCTCCCCAAAGCGCCGTCGCGGCCAGTTCTTCGTTCAGTCCGGGTTGGAAAATGACATCGGCGTTTGAGAGTTCACGCCTTGCCTTCCAGAACTGGAGATCAAGGCCGCCTACGGGCGAACCCCGATAGCCGGAGATCAGCCCGGCGGTATTCAAACCGGCCCGGCGGTCGGCCTCCTGTTGCATCAGTAGCATTCTGACAACCGCCTGCGCGCCCGAAACGAAAATGCGTTCCTTTGACAGGTCGTATTTGTCGTTTAGATCGACATCATGAAATGTCATCAAGCATCTCCGGCGTCAGGTCATGCGGTTCAAAGCCCGCCGCTGCCATATCTCTTATATCTTTGCCCAGGATGCCCTCACGTCAATCATTTTCCAAACAACATTGTAAATTCACAATTCTCTTATCAGGAAAATTCCAATTGCAATCATATGATTGCCGGAACGTTCCGCTAAAAGACCGAATATTTCATATCTTTTTGACGGTTAATGCATTCCAACCCGGCCGGATGGAGCCAGCATCCGATCACTAGTGTCCCGATCCGAAGTTCACCAGTGAGTGCGCAGGAAAAATGAAGCGAACGTCAAATCCACCACACTAGTGTCGCGAATCCGAAGTTCGTCACATTCTACTGCACGCTTGGTACGAACTTCGGATTCGATCAGGACACTAGCAAGATTTTGTTTCTAGTGTGGTTTTCGGATTTGAAGTTCGCCTGTGAGTGCGCAGGAAAAATGAAGCGAACGTCAAATCCACCACACTAGTGCACCGAAAGTCGAGCTTGCCGTTTCGAGTGCAAAATGATGCCTTGGCAGCCTGTGGCCTGTTCCGCTAGAGAACGTGCGGGGTACATGCAAAAACGCAGGCCCATATCGGGAGGAAATCAGCCGCGATGCTAGACACGTTCATGTCGTATCAACCGGCGACACAAGCCTATCTTGTGTTGCTGATCGTTGCCATCGCCGCTGTCATCCATGCATTTTCAGCCGACCGGGAGATGAAACTTCTGCTCAAATTGTCGGCGGCAATTGACCAGGTGAACAATTTCGTCGGCAAACATGTCTCCTGGCTGATTCTGGTTGCCGTCCTGATCAGCGCCGGCAATGCCGTCATTCGCAAGGCATTCGACATTTCATCCAATATGTGGCTGGAGCTGCAATGGTATCTCTATGGCACCGTCTTCATGCTAGCCGCCGCCTACACATTGCTTCGCAACGAGCATATCCGCATCGACGTCGTCTCCAATCAGCTGAAGAAGAAAACCCGCGACCGGATCGATCTGTTTTGCCACTGTTTTTTCCTGACGCCTTTTGTCCTGTTGATGGTCTGGCTTTGCGTCCCATGGTTCCTTTTGTCCTACCGGAGCGGTGAAATCTCCGCCAATGCCGGCGGTCTGACCATATGGCCGGCCAAGCTGGCGGTGCTAACCGGTTTCGTCCTGCTGGTGGCGCAGGCGATTTCGGAGATTATCAAGCGCGTGGCCGTGGTGGCCGACATTATCGATGATCCGACACCGCAACATCACCTTCCGCCCGACGCAGAGGAAGTGCTGAAGATGGAGGGCAGAAACGATGCTTGATCTGATTGCCCACAATATCGCGCCGATCATGTTCGTCAGCGTGATGGCCATGCTGCTGCTTGGTTATCCGGTCGCGTTCAGTCTCGCCGCCGGCGGTCTGTTATTCTTTGCCATCGGTGTGGAGCTGTCCCATCTGTCGAACGAAATCAGGCTATCCTGGCCGCTTCTGCAAGCCCTGCCGGAACGTATCTACGGCATCATGTACAATGACACGCTTCTGGCGATACCGTTTTTCACCTTTATGGGATTAATCCTGGAGCGGTCGGGGATGGCCGAAGATCTGCTTGACACGATCGGGCAGTTGTTCGGGCCAATCCGCGGCGGCCTTGCCTATGCCGCCGTGCTGGTCGGTGCACTGCTTGCAGCAACCACCGGCGTCGTTGCCGCTTCCGTGATCGCCATGGGGCTGATCTCGCTGCCGATCATGCTGCGTTACAACTACAATCGCTCATTTGCCACCGGCGCCATCGCTGCCTCCGGCACGCTCGCGCAGATCGTGCCGCCATCGCTGGTTCTGATCGTCATGGCCGATCAGGTCGGCCGCTCGGTCGGTGACATGTATGTCGGCGCATTGCTGCCGGCACTGATTATGATCGGCCTATACTGCGCCTATGTCTTCGCGGTAACGCTGATCAAGCCCGAATGGGCTCCGGCCCTTCCGCTGGAAATCCGCACACTGGGCCACGGGGTCACGTCGCTGGTGGTGATCCTGGCGGTTGCCGTAGCAATCCATTTTATCGTGTTCAACACCGTTTTTGCCGAGATGCGCTACGAGGTCCGCTTCGTCTGGTCGGCGACGACGGCAACGCTGATCGCCTACGGGTTTGCGCTGGCAAACCGGTTTTTCGGCCTCAACATATTGTCGCGGCTGGCCGAGCAGGTGGTGATTGTGCTGATCCCGCCGCTGGCGCTGATCTTTCTGGTGCTCGGAACGATTTTCCTCGGAATAGCCACCCCGACGGAGGGTGGCGCGATGGGGGCGACAGGCGCGCTCATACTGGCCATTGCCAAGGGCCGGCTCAATCTCACCGTGTTGAAACAGGCGCTCGATTCGACGACCAAATTGTCGGCCTTTGTCATGTTTATCCTGATCGGCGCGCGGGTGTTCGGTCTGACCTTTTACGGCCTCAACGGCAATGTCTGGGTCGAAGAGCTTCTTTTGCAATTGCCCGGTGGCGAGACCGGTTTTTTGATCACCGTCACGATCATCGTGTTCATCCTCGGCTGTTTTCTCGACTTTTTCGAAATCGCCTTCATCATGGTGCCGCTACTGGCGCCGGTGGCCGACAAGCTTGGCATCGACCTGATCTGGTTTGGCATTATTATCGGGATCAATCTTCAGGCTTCATTCCTCACTCCACCCTTCGGGTTTGCGCTGTTTTATCTCAGATCCATCGCTCCGATGCGCCAATGGAAGGATGATGTCACCGGCAAGATGCTGCCCGGTGTCAAAACCACGGAAATCTACAAGGGTGCCATACCGTTCATTTTCATTCAGTTCCTGATGATCCTGCTGGTGATCGCATTTCCGCGCCTTGTCACCCACTATAAGGACGACGAAAAAACCTTCGATCCGAATGCAAAGATCGAGCTGCCCGCACTCGGCGGCGATAATTCATCTCCGGGATTGCCGGGTCTCAGCCTGCCACCGCTTGGTGGATCCGATACGTCCGGCAGCAATGGCAGCCTGCAATTACCGGCGCTCGGTCTTCCGCCGCTTGGCGCGCCGGAACAGACCGGAGACGGCGAGGCCAACGATTTGTCCAAACCGCCGAAGATCGATCTGTCCGAGCCACCGAAGATCGAGTAAAGCCAGTCAGCGGCGCTTCTTGCGCCCGTAAAGCTCCAGCCGGTGATGCACGATGTCGTACCCAAGCGACCGGGCGATCTCGTCTTGCAATTGTTCGATCTTTTCTGAGTGAAACTCGATCACCTCACCGCTATCGAGGTCGATCAGATGGTCATGATGTTCGCCATCGGCAGGCTCAAACCGCGATGGTCCGCCTTCAAAAGCGTGGCGCTGAATGGCGCCCCTGTCTTCCAGGAGCTTCATCGTCCGGTAGACGGTCGACAGCGAAATACTGTCGTCGAGCTTTACCGCCCGCCGGAAAATGGCCATCGCATCTGGATGATCGTCACGCTCGGCCAGGATTTTCAAAATGATCTTGCGCGGCCGGGTGATGCGCACGCCGGCATCACGCAGTAGCGTCTCATAGTCGGGTTTGGCGGTGCGGTCAGTCATGGTGGCTCCTGAAAACCCTTCTACCCAGTTGAGAAGCATTTGCAAATCATCTGAACAGAAAATGTTAACGGCATCTGATTGTTCAGGACAAGCGATTGGAACATTTACACAAATGCCCCCAATTGCAAACGATTTGCATTTGCATTGACATAATTTTCTAAACAGGTTAATGGATAGGCCGAACGGAGATTTTATGGAGATTTGCGTGCGCCGTAGCCTAGTGTTCCTATGTGTTTTTTCGATGTTTTTCGCCACTGTTGCCCAGGCTCAGGAGGCAAAATTCAAGGTGGTGACAACCTTTACGGTGTTTGCCGATATGGCGCGCAACATCGCCGGTGATGCCGCCAACGTCGAATCGATCACCAAGCCCGGTGCGGAAATCCATAATTACCGTCCGACGCCCGGCGATATTCTGCGTGCGCAGGACGCAGATCTCATCATCTGGAACGGGCTTAATCTGGAACTCTGGTTTGAAAAATTCTTTGCCAATCTGAACGATGTGCCAAGCGTGGTTATCACCGATGGCATTGAACCGATGAGTATCGGCGAAGGCCCCTATGACGGAAAACCAAACCCCCATGCCTGGATGAGCCCGACCGATGCGCGCATTTATGTCGACAATATCCGCAAAGCGCTTGTCGAACACGATCCCGGCAACGCGGCCAATTACAACAAAAATGCCGAAACCTATCTGGCCGAGATTGAAGCGGCTATCGCCCCTTTAAGACAGGCGCTTGCTGCGATTCCCGAAGACAGGCGCTGGCTGGTGACCAGTGAAGGCGCTTTTTCCTACCTGGCACGGGATTTTGATTTGAAGGAGCTTTATCTCTGGCCGATCAACGCCGACGCACAAGGCACACCGCAACAGGTGCGCAAGGTTATCGATGCCGTGCGCCAGCACAACATCCCGGCGGTCTTTTCCGAGAGCACGGTATCCGACAAACCGGCCCGGCAGGTAGCCCGTGAAACCGGAGCGGCCTATGGCGGAGTGCTGTATGTGGATTCACTCAGCACCGAAGATGGACCGGTACCGACCTATCTGGACCTTTTGCGGGTTACTGTCGGCACAATCGCTGAAGGATTGACCAAGTGAACCTGCAAACCACCTTGGCGGGAAGTAGCCCGGCCGGCGAAAAAGGCCGGGCCGGGCTCGATATCAAAACTGTCACGGTAACCTATCGCAATGGCCATACCGCACTCATTGACGCCAGTTTTTCGATACCGCCCGGAACCATCACCGCGCTCGTCGGCATCAACGGTTCGGGAAAATCGACCTTGTTCAAGGCAATCATGGGCTTTGTTCCGCTCGCCCGGGGATCGGTCGACATACTTGGCGGCAATGCGGCAGACGCCCTGAAGCGTAATCTCGTCGCCTATGTGCCGCAGTCCGAAGACGTGGACTGGAATTTTCCCGTTCTTGTCGAGGATGTCGTGATGATGGGCCGGTTCGGCCACATGAACTGGCTTCGAATACCAACCCGGCGTGACCGCGACATGGTTGATGCCGCGCTGGAGCGGGTCAACATGACCGCCTACCGCAAGCGCCAGATCGGCGAACTTTCCGGCGGCCAGAAAAAACGCGTTTTTCTTGCCCGCGCCTTGGCGCAGGAAGGCCGCGTCATCCTGCTGGATGAGCCGTTTACCGGTGTTGATGTCAAGACGGAAGACCAGATCATCGCACTTTTACACGCGCTGCGCGATGAAGGCCGCGTCATGCTGGTCTCGACCCACAATCTGGGTAGCGTGCCGGAATTCTGTGACCGGGCGGTGTTGATCAACCGCACGGTGCTGGCAGCCGGTCTTACCGCCGATGTGTTCACCCAGTCCAATCTGGAACAGGCGTTTGGCGGCGTATTGCGGCGCTTCACGCTCGGCGGCGCAGAGCTGCACGACGATGAAGACACCCGCCAGGTGACTGTGATTTCCGACGACGAGCGGCCCTTCGTCATCTATGGCGACAGCGATGATACGCCGGATGAGGGCGAAAACAGTGGCTAGTCTGCTCGAACCGTTTGCCTATTCCTACATGGTCAATGCCATGTGGGTGTCGGCGCTTGTCGGTGGGGTCTGTGCGTTTTTGTCGGCCTATCTGATGTTGAAGGGATGGTCGCTGGTTGGCGATGCGCTGTCCCATTCCATCGTGCCGGGTGTTGCCGGCGCCTATATGCTTGGCCTGCCGTTTTCGATCGGTGCGTTTTTCTCTGGCGGACTGGCGGCCGGAGCAATTCTGTTTCTAAACCAGCGCACCAGACTGCGGCAGGATGCGATTATCGGCCTGATTTTCACCTCGTTCTTCGGCCTTGGCCTTTTCATGATTTCATTGTCGCCGGTATCGGTCTCAATCGAGACCATTGTGCTTGGCAATGTGCTTGCCGTAACCCCTGCCGATACGCTGCAGCTGGTCATCATCGGCGGGGTTACGCTTGCGATACTGCTCGCCAAGTGGAAGGACCTGATGGTCACGTTCTTCGATGAAAATCACGCCCGTACGATCGGCCTCAATCCCGACCGGCTGAAGGCCCTGTTTTTCATATTGCTCAGCGCGTCGACCGTCGCGGCATTGCAGACAGTAGGTGCGTTTCTGGTCATCGCGATGGTGGTGACACCAGGCGCGACGGCCTATCTTCTGACCGACAGGTTTCCGCGCCTGATCGGCATCAGCGTCGCCATTGGCACGGTGACCTGCTTTACCGGTGCTTATCTCAGCTATTTCCTCGACGGCGCCACCGGCGGCATTATCGTCGTGCTGCAAACGCTGGTGTTCCTCACCGCCTTTATGTTCGCACCCAAACACGGTTACCTGGCAGCAAAGCGCAAGGCCCGCCGGGCTTTGAGGGCAGGTTGATGCTCGAATTCATCGATATCGCGCTACAGCCATTTGCCTTTGCCTTCATGCGCCAGGCATTCGCTATCGGCCTGCTCGTTGCCGTGCCGGCAGCACTGTTGTCCTGCTATCTGGTGCTTAAGGGATGGTCTTTGATGGGTGACGCCGTCTCCCATGGCGTGCTGCCCGGAATTGCGCTGGCCTATATTTTGGGGCTTCCCGTCGCAATCGGCGCCTTTGCAGCAGGCATGGTGTGCGCGATTTCGACGGGATTTCTGTCGGAAAACAGCCGCGTCAAGGAAGACACAATCATGGGCGTGGTGTTTTCAGGCATGTTCGGTCTTGGCATCGTTCTCAATTCCACCGTCCAGACCGGTATTCATCTACATCACATTCTGTTTGGCGATATGCTTGGCGTTACCTGGCGCGATGTTGTTGAGACGGCAATCATCGCTGTGATTGTCGTCGCTGTGATTGCCGGCAAATGGCGGGACCTGCTGCTGCATGCATTTGACGGTCAGCACGCCCGCGCTATTGGTCTTCCGGTCAAGCTCTTGCACTATGGGCTGTTGGCACTGATGTCGCTTGCCATCGTCGGCGGGCTGAAGGCGGTCGGCATTATTTTGGTGATCGCGCTTTTAATCGCGCCGGGTGCGATTGCCTTCATGATAACCAGGCGGTTCGGCTCCATGCTGCTTGCCGCAACGGCTATTGCAAGTTCGGCATCCTTTATCGGCATCTATGCCAGCTTCTTTATCGACAGCGCCCCGGCCCCCACAATCGTACTGGTGATGTCGGCGATGTTTGCCGTGGTGTTCGTGGCAAAGCAGATCACCGCGGCGCGCCTGTCTGCAAACCTGCCCGATGCGGCCACAAACGAAAAACCCCGGACGCTTTGACGCCCGGGGCTTGATCGGCAAAACGCCTTTAACGTTGTCCGGTTCCTACAGCTTGCCTGCCCGCTGCTGGATCATCATGAAGGTGTCGAATGTGTATTCCGACAGCTGCATCCACAGATACGCATCCTTCTTGAACTCCAGTTGCTGGTCGTAGATCTTCTTGAACATGGCGTTCTCGCCCGAGATCTCGGTATAGGTCTCCTTGGCGGCCTCATAGGAAGCCTCAAGGATCTGCTGGCTGAACGGCCGCAGCTGCGCGCCGCCCTGAACCAGCCGTTTCAACGCCGCCGGGTTCTTCGAATCATACTTGGCCATCATGTCGGAATTGGCCGCACGGCAAGCCGCTTCGAGAATAGCCTGATAGGATTTCGGCAGTTCCGCCCATTTCGCCTGGTTGATGAATGTATGCAGAACAGGTCCGCCTTCCCACCAGCCGGGATAGTAGTAATACTGGGCGACCTTATTGAAGCCGAGCTTCTCATCGTCATAGGGTCCGACCCACTCGGTGGCATCGATCGTACCCTTTTCAAGCGACGCATAAATATCGCCGCCGGCAATCTGCTGCGGGACGACACCGAGTTTCTCGATAATCTTGCCGCCCATGCCGCCGATGCGCATTTTGACGCCTTTCAAATCGTCGAGGGTATTGATTTCCTTGCGGAACCAGCCGCCCATCTGTGCACCGGTATTGCCACAGGGGAAACCGACCAGGCCCTGGGTTGCATAGAATTCAGCCATTAGCTCCTGACCGCCGCCATGGTAGAACCAGGCATTTTGCAGCCGCGCGTTGAGGCCGAACGGAATAGCCGTTCCAAGCGCATAGGTGGCGTCCTTGCCCCAGTAATAATAAGATGCGGTGTGCGCCATTTCGACGGTGCCGGTAGCCGCCGCGTCGGCTGCCTGAAGACCGGGAACGATCTCGCCACTGGCAAAGACCTGAATGTCGAAATTGCCGTCCGAAGCGTCGCGGACGAAACCGGCCATCGTTTCGGCTGCACCGTAGATTGTGTCGAGTGCTTTGGGAAATGACGATGTCAGGCGCCATGTAACCTTCGGCATCGACTGGGCGATGGCCGGGGCGGCAAGTGCTGTTGCGGCGGCTGCGCCTGCGCCGGTTACGCCGGCTTTTTTAATAAATGAACGACGATCCATATAATAACCTCCCGTGGATGGAATTGTTATGGTTACCGGCTTTGCTTCTCGCCGAACGGGTCAAGCCGCCGGTACCTGAATACTATGAATACACTTTGGCACACATCTGTCTAGGTCATGGCTCACCTCATAAACCCGACGATAGTATTAGAGCGTGTCTTGCTTAAATGGGATCAGTTTGATGGAGAGGATTTTTTGCGGCAGTTAGGAAAACACCGGAGTGCGATCAGACGATCGTGCGAGGATTTTGACGACACTGTCCGTGAAAAAGACCTCCAAGCAGGTGAGGTTGAGGTTTTGAAACAGGACAGCAAACCCAAATCGTTTCAGCCAGGGCATTTTCGCCCGGCCGCAGGCCGTATAGCGAATAATGCCTTGATTGCTCCAAGCGGATCAAGGCGTTGTTGCGGGCCAAAGAAGCCGCAAAACACCACAGGTTCTTTGCGCCCTGGATGTCGTCGCGCGACGCTAACGGGTGTGCACCCGCGTCGCTTCACGCTCCTCGTTGACCCGGCAGGCAAGCGAAGCGCCGCCGAGAGGGGGGCCAGGACACAAATACCCTGCGCTCAAACGATTCCATTTAAACAAGACACGCTCTAGCCGATCAGCCTGAATAGCGGGCTTAAACCCGCCGGCGGAAATAGCATCAGCCTGTTCCAAACCGGCTTTCGATATAATCTACGACCATCGCCTTAAATTGCCCGGCAATGTCCGTTCCGCGCAACGTCGCCACTTTTTCACCATCCACAAATACAGGCGCGGCCGGTGTCTCGCCGGTGCCGGGCAGCGAAATGCCGATATCGGCATGCTTGGATTCACCTGGGCCGTTGACGATGCAGCCCATCACCGCGACCGACAGCGCCTCGACGCCCGGATATTTTTCCCGCCACACCGGCATATTGGTGCGGATATCGGCCTGGATCGTTTCTGCCAGTTCCTGAAACACGGTCGATGTGGTTCGCCCGCACCCGGGACAGGCCGCGACAATAGGCAGGAACTGGCGAAATCCCATTGTCTGCAATAGTTCTTGTGCAACCTGAACCTCCCGCGTCCGGTCGCCGCCCGGTTCAGGCGTCAGCGAAATGCGGATCGTATCTCCGATGCCCTGTTGCAGCAGAATACCCATGGCCGCCGACGAGGCGACAATCCCCTTCGACCCCATACCAGCCTCGGTGAGACCGAGGTGCAAAGCATGGTCCGATCGTTCGGCCAGCATCGTATAGACGGCGATAAGATCCTGCACCTGACTGACCTTGGCCGACAAAATGATTTTCTCCCGCGGCAGGCCGATGCTCTCGGCCAGCTCCGCCGACAACAGCGCCGATTGCACAATCGTCTCGCGGGTAACCTCAACAGCCGTCAACGGCGAGCCATTGTTCTGGTTTTCATCCATCAGGCGGGTCAAAAGCTCCTGATCGAGCGATCCCCAATTGACGCCGATGCGGACCGGCTTGTCATGCCGGATTGCCACCTCGACGATATCGACGAACTGCCGGTCGCGCTTTTCCCTAAAACCGACATTGCCGGGATTGATACGGTATTTGGCCAATGCCTGCGCACAGGCGGGATGCCCTGCCAGTAATTTGTGGCCGATATAGTGGAAATCGCCAATCAGCGGCACATCAATACCGAGCCGGTCGAGCCGGTCGCGGATTTTTGGCACTGCGGCTGCACTGTCATCACGGTCGACGGTGATACGCACCAGTTCGGAGCCCGCCTTGTGAAGTGCTGCCACCTGGGCAACCGTGGCATCAATGTCGGCGGTATCGGTGTTGGTCATCGACTGCACGACAACTGGATTGCCGCCACCAACCGCGACCCGGCCGACCGGTACCGCCACCGACCGCCGCCGCTCAAAGGGGGATGAATAATAGCCGCTCAAAACCGTGTCTCCCAAGCTGGGGCTTCATTAGCGCAGGTGGCCCAGTGGCAGCGATCTGTCAACCATCTGACCCATTTAGTGATAAATGGGTGGTGCGGATAGCTGCCCCGGTCACACCTCTTAACGGTCCTTGCCTGCCGATTTGAATTGGGATTTTGGGGGAAAATGTCCAAGTTCCGGTTTTCAATCGGTTCAGTGGTTTAAACGGCCATTTCGTTTTGCAAAACCTTCTGGTATTCGCGGCGCAACGAATTTTTGCAGGAGACCCAATATGAGTGAGCGCATCGAAGATATCGCTACCGCGATGGTTGTTGAAGGAAAAGGCATTCTCGCCGCGGACGAAAGCTCCGCGACCATCAAGAAGCGTTTCGACAGTATCAATCTGGAATCAACTGAGACCAACCGGCGTGATTATCGCGAAATGCTGTTTCGTGCCGAAGAGGCGATGAAAAACCATGTCGCCGGTGTCATTTTATTTGACGAAACATTGCGTCAGAACGCCGCCGACGGAACGCCGCTCGCTGAGCTGATCGCCGCAAATGGTGCGGTCCCGGGCGTCAAGGTCGATGCCGGCGCCAAGCCGCTTGCCGGCCATGATGGCGAAACGGTAACGGAAGGCCTCGACGGGCTTCGTGACCGGTTGAGCGAATATTACGGCCTTGGTGCACGATTTGCCAAATGGCGCGCGGTGATCTCCATTTCAGACGGCCTGCCCAGTTGGAGCGCCGTCAAGGCAAACGCCCATGCGCTCGCCCGTTATGCTGCGCTTTGTCAGGAAGCCGGCATCGTGCCAATCGTCGAACCGGAAGTTCAGATGGATGGCAATCCGGGCAATCATTCAATCGACCGCTGCGCCGAAGTCTCAGAATGGGTTTTCAACACCGTGTTTGCCGAACTCTATGACGCCCGCGTTACGCTCGAAGGCATGGTACTGAAGCCCAATATGGTGATTGACGGCAAAAATGCGCGCAGTGCCGGCGTTGAAGAAGTTGCCGAGAAAACAGTCCGGGTGTTGAAGCGCACCGTGCCGTCATCGGTGCCGGGCATTGCGTTTTTGTCGGGCGGGCAGACCGGTGAGGAGGCGACAGCGCATTTGTCGGCCATGAACGCCGCCTATGACATGCCCTGGAACCTGACCTTCTCTTATGGGCGCGCCCTTCAGGCAGCGGCCCTACAGGCCTGGAATGGCCAGGCGGAAAATGTTGCCGCCGGTCAGCGTGCCTTTGCACATCGCGCCCGGATGAACGGACTGGCAGCCAAAGGCGAATGGCAGGCGGATCTGGAAAAAGCCGCCTGATCCGATTGAACGGCATTCCGTCATCATGACAGTGTAGTATGGTCGGCCGGATCACCATCCGGCCGATTTTGTTAGCACCGCTTTTGTCGACTAGAGCGTATCTTGTTTAAATGGAATCGTTTGAGCGCAGGGTATTTGTGTCCTGGTTAGGAGAGCGATGCGACGCGGGTGCACACCCGTTAGCGTCGCGCGACGACACCCAGGGCGCAAAGAACCAAGCTGAAACGATTTGGGTTTACTGTTCTGTTTCAAAGCCTTAACTTCACCTGCTTGGAGGTCTTTTTCACGGACAGTGTCGTCAAAATCCTCGCACGATCGTCTGATCGCACTCCGGTGTTTTCCTAACTGCCGCAAAAAATCCTCTCCATCAAACTGATCCCATTTAAGCAAGACACGCTCTAACCCGATGCATCGATTGAACCTTCTTCTGACCTGGCTTGGCCTGCCCGTTTATGTCTGGCAGGGCACGGCTGTTCGCTTGCGCTCAGAACGGCTTTTACCGCCACAAGATGCAACGGCCGGCAGGATTGATGGCACCGGTGAGCCGGTCCGCCTTCTGGTGCTGGGTGATTCATCGGCTGCCGGCGTCGGCGTCACATCGGTTGGCCATTCGCTTGGCGGACATCTAAGCCGCATATTGAACGAGAAGTCCAACCGGCCGGTTATCTGGAGGGTTGCAGGTTTCAATTCAGCCACCTCGGGTCAGCTACGCGATCATGTCGTGCCTAATCTGGCGCGCGAAACCTGGTCTCACATCGCCCTGTCGATCGGCACCAATGACGTCAAGAATTTTCACACACTGCCACGTTTCAAGCGCGAGTTTGGCGGGTTGATCTATGCGTTGAAAGCCCGGTTTCCAGAAGCGGTAATCTTCTGGTCTCCGGTCGTCGATATGCGCAAGGTGCCGGCCCTGCCCGAGCCGATGGCATCTCTGCTGGAAATCCGGGCTCAGGCCTTCAACCGGCTTGCAATCCGGCTTTGCAACGAGCGCGGCGCAAGGGCAACTGACCGTCTGGCCGAGGTTGATGCCGGGGGCTTTTCCCGCGATGGCTTCCATGCGGGAAACGACGGTTACCGGGTCTGGGCGGAGCATCTGGCCAAGCACATGCTTGATGTCAGTTCTGCTTAAATCCTGACCACACTAGGGCCTGATCGCGACGGTTAGCGAAATCGCAAACAGCGCTGCAAGCGCGATCTTCCAGAAATCCGAACGCTTTTTTAGCCCGGGAAGGCCGAGCGGACGGATCAGATGCACGATCATCATGCCGACAATCAGCAGGGACAGAATTTTGGTCATGCGTGCACAGGCCATTGTTTGCCGGTGCGGTCAAGCCACAATCGACACTGCGGTGGAGGTGAATTGCGCCGATAGTCAAATAGACGAAGTTGACGGCTAACTGTATGACGGCATCGAGTGTTACCGCGTCCGGGGAGGGTTGAGATGAGTTCGCGCTATCAGCAGATCTTTGACGGTTGGAAAGGCAAACCGCTCGACTTCTGGGCCGAAGCGGCAAAATCCATCGACTGGGTCAAGCCGGCCGATAAGCTGTTTGATGACGAGGCTGGCGTCTACGGCCGTTGGTTTGCAGGCGCTAAATGCAATACCTGTTTCAACGCGGTCGACCGCCATGTAATCGCCGGCCGGGGTGATCAGGCAGCGATCATCTATGACAGTCCGATTTCCGGCCGGAAACAGATTTTCAGCTATTCAGATTTGCTTTCAGAGGTAATGGCCCTTGCCGCGGTGATCAAAGATGCCGGTGTCGGCAAGGGCGACCGGGTGATCATCTATATGCCAATGGTGCCCCAGGCGGTATTCGCCATGCTGGCCTGTGCAAGGCTGGGCGCGGTACATTCGGTGGTGTTTGGCGGGTTCGCCGCTGCCGAACTGGCAAAACGGATCGATGATTGCGCGCCAAAACTGATCATATCGGCGTCCTGCGGGCTGGAACCCGGCCGGGTGGTGGCCTACAAGCCGTTGCTCGATGAGGCGATCGAATTATCGTCAAAAAAACCAACTCACTGCATCGTCCTGCAACGCGACGAAGAGCGCTGTCCGCTGATTGCAGGCCGCGACATCGACTACCGGGACGCGGTTGAAGCAGCCAAGTCCGGCGGCGTGAAAGTCGAATGCCAGCCTGTTGCAGCGACCGATCCGCTCTACATTCTCTACACATCGGGAACGACCGGTCAGCCGAAAGGCGTCGTTCGCGACAATGGCGGCCACATGGTTGCGCTCAAATGGACCATGCATGCCGTTTACGGCATCGAACCGGGCGAAGTGTTCTGGGCTGCATCCGATGTTGGCTGGGTGGTTGGCCATTCATACATCGTCTACGCACCGCTTTTGCATGGTGCCACGACTATCGTGTTTGAAGGCAAGCCGGTCGGCACGCCCGATGCGGGTGTGTTCTGGCGGGTTATTTCCGAGCACAAGGTTGCCGCGCTATTTACCGCACCGACCGCGTTTCGCGCGATCAAACAACGCGATCCGCAAGGGAAATTGATAGACGGCTATGATCTGTCATGTATGCGCACTCTGTTTCTTGCCGGCGAACGCGCCGATCCCGAAACGATAAAATGGGCCGAGCAGAAGCTGAACGTGCCTGTTATCGACCATTGGTGGCAGACCGAGACCGGCTGGACCATTGCCGGCAATCCCGTGGGTCTGGGGCAATTACCGGTCAAATACGGCTCACCGACCGTGCCTATGCCCGGCTATGAAATGGCGGTGCTCGATGATGCAGGCCACCCGGTAGCCAATGGCACGCTTGGAAATATTGTCGTTAAACTACCGCTTCCGCCTGGAAATTTCCCGACACTGTGGAATGCCGAACAGCGCTTTCATGAAGCCTATCTGGAAGAATTTCCAGGCTATTATAAGACATCCGATGCCGGTATCATCGATGATGACGGTTATCTGTTTATCATGGCGCGCACCGACGACATCATCAATGTCGCAGGCCACCGCCTGTCGACCGGCGGGATGGAAGAGGTGGTTGCCGAGCATCCCGACGTGGCCGAATGCGCTGTTGTCGGCATTGCCGACGAGATGAAAGGGCAGATACCGTGCGGGTTTGTGGTCCTGAACGCCGGTGTCGACCGGGCTGAAGGTGACATTGAGGCCGAGGTCATCAAGCTGGTGCGCCAGAAGATCGGGCCTGTCGCCGCGTTCAAGCTGGTGCTGCCGGTAGAAAGGCTGCCCAAAACCAGATCGGGCAAGATATTGCGCGCGACAATGCAAAAGATAGCCGACAAAGAACCATGGAAAATGCCGGCGACAATCGACGACCCGGCCATTTTAACGGAAATTCAGACTGCGCTTAACGCCCGCGGCATTGGCATTTGAGCGCGATCGGATCTGCAAGAAGGTTGCAACAGGCTGCCGGTGTTTTCAGGCCTTGCGCCAAGCATCCAGTTTGACAACCTGCTTTTTGGCAGCATGTAAATCGAGCCAGTTGCGCGCACTTTGCTCCGGCATTGGATAGGCGATTGAAAAGCCCTGCGCCTCCTCGCAGCCGATGGCGATCAGCTGATCGAGTTCCTCCTGGGTTTCAGCTCCTTCGGCGACGATGGAAAGACCCAGGCCTCGGGCCAATTCGGTGATCGCTTTAACTATTTTCGCGTTGCTGTCATCATTGTTGATGTTTTGAACAAAACACCGGTCAATTTTCAGCCGGTCAACCTCGTTCGGATTGACTTGTGCAAGCGAGACAAAACCGGTCCCGAAATCGTCAAGCTCAAGATGAACGCCGGCGGCCCGGATCTGGCGCAACCGTGCGGCTATGCCAAGCCTATCGTCGTCCAATATGACGGACTCGACAATTTCCAGTGAAAGTTTTTGCGCCGGCAAGCCCACATTCTTCAGGGTTTCGAACAGAAAATCGGCAAAATCAGGCTCGCACAGCTCAGCCCCTGAGACATTGACCGCAAGCCGCCCGAAGGCAATACCTTCGCGATGCCATTTGGCCGCTCCTGCCATCGCCTTCTTTATTCCGATGCGGCCGATGGCGGACATTAGGCCGGATTTCCGGGCCACCGGCATGAAATCGCCCGGCATGATCACACCGCGTTCAAGATGGGTCCAGCGTATCAATGCTTCAACCCCGGCAACCGATCCATCGATCAGCGAGACCTGTGGCTGGAAGTAAACCTCGAATGCCTCGGCTTCGATCGCCTGCTTCAAATCGCTTTCAAGCTGGTTGCGCTGATCCAGTTCGGTTCGCAATTTGCTGGAGAAGAATGCAAACTCCCCGCCGCCACGCTTCTTGGCGTCGTAAAGCGCAAGATCGGCATGAACCAGAAGATCATCGGCGGTGTGTCCGTCAGCCGGGTAGATCGCAACACCGGCACTGGCGCCGGCATTGATCGCTACGCCCTCAAAGTCTATCGCTTCGTTGATGTGCTCCAAAATCCGGCTGGCCGCCATTTCTATTTCCCGGGCTTCGCCGGCAGCACTTAGAATGACGACAAATTCGTCGCCTCCAAGCCTGACGCACAAATCCGTGGTACCGCAAGACTGAAGCAGACGCTTGGCTGTCTCGATCAGCACGCGATCACCGGCAGCATGGCCCAGCGTGTCGTTGATGTCCTTGAAATCATCCAGATCAATCTGCAAAACAGCAAGGTGTTCATTGCATCGTTCCGCCTCCGAAATCATTGATTGGAACTGATCGATCAAAAATGCCCGATTGTGTAAACCGGTCAAACTGTCATGCGAAGCAAAATGGGCCATCGAATTGCGCGCCTTGACCAGTTCAGCTACGTTTTTGCTCAACGCCGAAGACAGCGGTCGAAATATCAAAATAACAACCAGCGCGATCAACGCGATCATTGCGCCAAACAGGCTGCGATTTAAGGTTTTTGCCGAGTTGGTACCGGCAATCAGGCGGCTGGAGAAATGATCTTTCACAGCCTCATAGGCATCCTGAATAGGGGTTTCAGCTATTGGCCAGGCGGATTGTCGCGCGGCTATTTTAAAAGCGTTACCTGTTTGATTTAGCAGTTTAACAAGCTGGGCGCCTTCCCCGTCAGAACCTTCTGCCGCAACGCTGCGCATCAAAGTGTCATGATTGGCGGAAAACTGCTCAAGCAATGCCCGTCCGCCGATGATGTTGCTCAACGGCCTTGAAGTTATTTGGCGAACAACAGTGGCCTGTTCATCGGCAAGGATGATGATATTGGTATAGCGGTTCTGGGCGCTGACAATGGTGTCGAGCTTGACAAATGAAAAGGCTGTCATGGCCGCAACGAGAAGCATCGCAAGCCAATATGCGTATTTAATGCGGATCAAAAGTCCGCGCGCACCCCACCCGTCTTCAACATTTGTCATCATGACCCAAGTCCCCAAAGCGGTGCATCCCGCATGGAATATTGATCCCCGCTATACGCCTAAATGGGTTAAACCAGTGAAAATGATGAGTGGAATTACAGCCTCGGTGGGGCTGAAAAGGCCAACAGGGTTAGCCAAGACTTAAATCGGTGCCGGATCAAGTCACACTCGACAAGTTGATTGTTCCGGTGAATCGGTTAAAAAGCAATTAAATACTTAAGAGGACGAAATCGATGATCGCTGAAACTGCAGCCAACAAAAATGCCCCCGCACAGGCGCCGTTCAAATGGGATGATCCCTTTTTACTGGATGAGCAAATCGGCGAGGATGAGCGCATGATCCGCGATGCCGCGCACAGTTTTGCCCAGACGGAACTGGCGCCGCGTATTGAGGAAGCTTATTTGAACGAAAACACCGATCCGAACCTGTTCCGCCTGATGGGTGAGGCCGGTCTGCTCGGCATCACCGTTCCGGAGGAATATGGCGGCGCCGGCGCATCCTACGTGGCCTATGGCCTGGTGGCGCGCGAGGTCGAAAGGGTCGATTCCGGTTACCGCTCGATGATGAGCGTGCAATCATCACTCGTCATATATCCGATCTATGCCTACGGCGATGACAGTCAGCGCGAGAAATATCTCCCCGGCCTTACCTCCGGCGAGCTGATCGGCTGTTTCGGCCTTACCGAGCCGGACGCCGGCTCTGATCCGGGCGGTATGAAAACCAAGGCCGTCAAGACGGAGAGCGGCTATCGGCTGAGCGGATCGAAAATGTGGATTTCCAATTCGCCGATCGCCGATGTTTTCGTCGTCTGGGCAAAATCGGACGCCCATGATGGTGCCATACGCGGCTTTGTCCTTGAAAAGGGCATGAAAGGCCTGTCGGCACCCAAGATCGATGGCAAGCTTTCGCTGCGTGCGTCAATCACCGGCGAGATCGTCATGGACAATGTCGACGTTGGCGAAGAGGCCTTGCTGCCGAATGTGTCAGGCTTACGCGGCCCGTTCGGCTGCCTTAATCGCGCCCGCTACGGTATCTCCTGGGGTGCAATGGGTGCCGCGGAAGATTGCTGGCAGCGCGCGCTCGAATACGGCATGGACCGCAAACAGTTCAACAAGCCGATCGCGGGAACCCAATTGTTCCAGAAGAAGCTGGCCGACATGCAGACCGAAATCGCGCTTGGCCTTCAAGGTTCTTTGCGCGCCGGTGAACTGATGGATGCGGGCAAGATGGCGCCCGAGATTATTTCTCTGATCAAACGCAATAATTGCGGCAAGGCACTCGATATCGCCCGCCAGGCGCGCGACATGCATGGGGGCAACGGCATTCAGATCGGCTATCATGTGATGCGCCATGCGGCCAATCTGGAAACGGTCAACACCTATGAGGGCACCCATGATGTGCATGCGCTGATCCTCGGCAGGGCGCAGACCGGCGTACAGGCATTCTTTTAGGCCGCACCCGCTGAATATTGAATCGTTTGACGCCCAAGAGTTTGCGCGCTGACCCCCTATAGGTGGCGTTCGCTTGCCTGCCGGGGCAGTGGAGGCGCGTGCAGAGACGTGGTGCGAGCACCGCGAGATCGTGCACAACACTGTCAGCGTGCAAAGAACCAAGGTCAAACGATTGCAGTTTCCAGTTTGGGTTCAATGGGTCCAAGCAACCGCAAAACGCCCTGGCAGGCTGAGAGCCGCTTTGTGAACAGCCTGTTAAACGATCGTGTCTGTATTGCGCGCCGCGCCAATCCTACATTACCGGCAACCTTATTGAGGACCGCACATTATGTCAGTTCGCCCGATAAAACAGATCAGCGCCGCCAAACCCACCATGGAAGGCGCAGGCGTACATCTTCACCGTGCTTTCGGCTTTGATGATCCCACACTTGCCGATCCGTTTCTTCTGTTCGACGATTTTCGCAATGACAAGCCCGAAAACTATCTGAACGGGTTTCCGTGGCATCCGCATCGCGGCATAGAAACCATCACCTATGTGCTGTCTGGAACCGTTGAGCATGGTGACAGTCTGGGCAACAGCGGTACGCTTGGCGCAGGTGACGTGCAATGGATGACGGCAGGTAGCGGTATCCTGCATCGGGAAATGCCGAAGGGTGACAAGAAGGGCCGCATGCACGGGTTTCAGCTATGGGCCAATCTGCCCGCGTCGCAGAAGATGACATCGCCGCGCTATCAGGATGTCCAGTCAGGCGACATTCCTGAAATTATCGACGATGACGGCACCAGCGTGCGCGTCGTCTGCGGCTCTTTTTGGGGCAAAAGCGGCCCGGTGGACGGGGTTGCGGCCGATCCGCAATATCTCGATATTTTCGTGCCGCCGGGAAAACGAAAAACTCTGCCGATCGACACCTATCGCAGTGCGTTTGCCTATGTATTCGAGGGATCGGGACGATTTGCCGGCGCGTCCGATCCCAAAGGGGTTATGGTTGAAAAAGGCCTTGGCGATGAGGAAATTTTCATTCGCGACGAGACCGGCAACCGGACCCTGGTTGTGTTCGATACCGGTGACGAGATCGTCGTTCAGGCGGGCGATCAGGGTATCCGCTTTCTCGTGGTAACCGGCGCGCCGATACAGGAACCGGTCGCATGGCACGGCCCGATTGTGATGAATACGAGAGACGAGCTGGTTCAGGCGGTCAACGAGTTAAAAAACGGAACATTTATCAAGCAGAGTGCCGCGGGTTGAATTTATAGAAGACGCGGCAGGCTGCGGCTTTCGCCTGCGGTAACGCGGTCAAGATATTCGTTGAACATTGGAACGGTAAAGGCAACATCGCCATGGGCGGGGCTGTAGACCATGCCCTTTCGAATAAGTGAACTCCGATGCGGTGCGACACTTTGCACCTCGCGCTTCATCTCTGCGGCCACATCGCCTGATCTATGCGGGCCAGGCCCCAATTTGGCCATTGCAAACATGTATTTTTGTTCGACGGGTGTGAGCCGATCAAACCTCACCCGAAAAAAGCTTTCATCAAGCCTGGCGGTGGCTTTGCCGTTAACCTGGGACATACGGCTATCGTCAATCGGGCTTTCGGGAGCCTCATTCCAAATCTGATATCCCCATTCCTGGAGGAAATAAGGGTATCCCTGCGTTCGTTCAAAAATACTCAGCAGTGCAGATTGCGTAATTGCCTGCCCTTCGCGTTCAATCGGCTCGCGGATTGCGGCAAATGCGTCTTCCTTGGACAATCGCTCCAGCCGCGGATAGTCAAAAAGTCGCTCGGCATAGGATTTGGAGCGTCCTGCAAGGCCGAGAATCTGAGGTAAGCCACCGCCAACCAACAACACCGGCAGGTTGCGTTGCGATACTCGGTGCATTGCCATTATCAATGCGCTCATTTCTCTTTCGCTGGCATATTGGAGTTCATCAACGATCAGGCAGATCGTTGTTTGCCTTGCCTTTGCAGCCAATCCAATCGCTTCAAACAAATCCGGGAGATCGAGTTCCAAATCGCCGGTGTCGGCAATCCCCACCTCTGGGTCGACGGCAAGCCCAAATTCAACGCCCTGGATTGTGGCTGTAACCTTTACGAAGGAAGACAAGACCGAAATCGCTTTCTTGACCTGCGCAACCACTCTTTCGCTGCGGTCTAAAGCCATCAGGGTTTGTTGAATGCGCGGTATCAATAACTCCAGCAAATTTCGATCTTCAGTTGCTTCGATCTGAACGCATTTAACGTCAATTTCCTCCGCAATATTTCTGATGCGGTTCAACACAACCGTTTTGCCAACACCCCGCAAACCAACAACAACCAAGCTTTTTTCATGCCGGCCCCGTTTCACACGTTCCAATACCAAACGTGCCCGGGATATTTCTTCTTCACGCCCGGCAAGCTCTGGCGGTTGTGACCCAGCTCCTGGGGCAAAGGGATTAAGATGAGGATCCATTTCTAAGGAGTTTATCCAATTATAAGGTATTTCTCTTATAAAGAGCTAAACTTGTTCAAAACTCCAGTCAACCACTGGCCTGCTCCTCAGATTCCACGATCCGGTCCGAACTTGCCATAGCCCTGTCGTAATGCAGCAACAAGCATCCCAATTGGTCAGAATCTGTCATTTGCTTTTTCGCCAGACACGCTCTAACAGAGCGATTGCACGCTTGCCACACTCAGATCGGATACCCCGCAATAGGCCGGAATACAATCAAGCCGCTTCGCGTATCTGGTAGTCTTTCACTGCGGTAAATTTGATCGCCTTCCAGCGCTCCGCCTCGTAGTTCAGCGAAAACTCGTTTTGCGCCAGAAACACCGGATCGCCATCCAGATCGCGCGCGATGTCGCCGCGATGGGCATCGATAAAGCGGTCTACCTCGTCTGTGCCCTCGGCATCGATCCAGCGGCAGACAGAAAAACGGGCGATTTCAAAATCGACCGGCAGGCCGTATTCCGCCGCAAGCCGGGCTTTCAGCACGTCGAGCTGTAGCGCACCGACGACACCGACAATTGCCGGCGACCCGTCTTCCGGCGCAAACAGCTGCACAACACCTTCCTCCGCCATCTGCTGCAAGGCTTCTTTCAGTTTCTTTGCCTTCATCGCGTCGCCAAGGCGCACGCGGCGCAAAATTTCCGGCGCGAAATTGGGCACGCCCCGAAACAGAATGTCTTCACCCTCCGTCAGCGTATCGCCGATGCGCAGCGTGCCGTGATTGGGGATGCCAACCACATCGCCGGCATAAGCTTCGTCGGCAATCTGGCGCTGGCTTGCAAAGAAGAATTGCGGCGCCGACAGACTAATCGGCTTGCCGGTCCGCACCAGCTTGGCTTTCATGCCGCGTTTTAATTTGCCGGAACACACGCGCACAAAGGCAATACGGTCGCGATGATTGGGATCCATATTGGCCTGGATCTTGAACACGAATGCGCTCATATCCTTTTCGCTTGCCTCGACCCTGCGGGTATCGGCGTCCTGCGCACGCGGCCTTGGCGCATGAGCACCCAGCGCATCGACCAGATCGCGAACCCCGTAATTTCTAAGCGCCGAACCGAAATAGACCGGCGTGAGATGGCCCTCGCGAAAACCCGCTTCATCAAACGGGCGGCAGGCTTCCTTGGCGAGCAGCATTTCCTCGACAAACATGTCGCGCTCATTGTCCGGCAGCAATTGGCCGATAGCATCGGATTCCGGCCCGTTTACCGGTTGCGCCTCTTTTTGTTCATCCTTGCCGCGCATGGTGCTGGCAGCGAGATTGTAGGTGCCGCAAAACGACCGGCCGCGGCCAATCGGCCAGGTGACCGGTGCCGTGTCGAGCGCCAGTTTCTGTTCCACCTCATCCAGGATTTCGAACGGATCGCGGCTTTCGCGGTCAAGCTTGTTGATGAAGGTGACGATCGGGATATCGCGCAGGCGGCACACTTCGAATAGTTTCAGCGTCCGCGGCTCGATACCTTTGGCGGCGTCGATCACCATGACCGCAGAATCGACGGCCGTCAGGGTGCGGTAGGTATCGTCGGCAAAATCCTCGTGGCCCGGCGTATCGAGAAGATTATAGACCCGATTGTCATATTCGAATGTCATGACCGAGGTGACGACTGAGATACCGCGTTCGCGCTCAATCTTCATCCAATCCGACCGGGTCTGGATCCGGTCCTTCTTGGCCTTGACCTCGCCTGCCAATTGGATAGCGCCGCCAAACAGCAGCAGCTTTTCGGTGAGCGTGGTCTTGCCGGCATCGGGATGCGAAATGATCGCAAAAGTACGCCGGCGCGCCACAGCGCTTTCAATTGTCTCGGCCATGATGAGAAATCCGCGAAGATCGACTGGTCAATGAAGCGGCTTCTATCAGTGTTCAGCCAGACTGTCGATTGCCGTCAGTGGGAGAGCTGGCACCTGCGCGATTGCTGGTTCTGACATAAAGATCGTCGACAATCCGGCTCGCGGTTTTCTCAAACAGGAACGGCAGAAAAGCATGGATGAGGGCAGCGCCGGCGGCAGCAAACAGCATCAGACTGAACCGCGTGGCAAACCACATGTGTTCGGCATAGCTCTCACCAACGGACGCCGGATGGCTGGTCATCAATTTCATCAAGTGCATCGGGTCCTCCAAATTTTCTTCTCAGCCAGCAGTATTCCATGAAAAATGCGAATAAATGTCCCAAATTCACTTTAATATTGCGAATAGATGGGATAAATATCCCAGATATGAGTGAAAATATCGATCAAAAAGACCGCAGGATATTGGCGGAACTGCAGCACGATGCGACATTGTCGGTCGAACAATTGGCAAACAGGATCAATCTGTCGCGCAATGCCTGCTGGCGGCGGATGAAAAGGCTTGAAGATGACGGGTTCATCCGCGAGCGTGTCGCCATTGTCGACCCGGAGAAACTTGGTCTTGGCCTGTCGGCCTTTGTATTCGTGCGTACCGCCGCCCATGACCCGGGCTGGCTGAAACGGTTTCGCGATGCGGTGGCAACTTTCCCCGAGATTACCGGCGTCTACCGGACGTCCGGTGATCTGGACTATGTCCTCAGAATCAGGGTCGCCGATGTGAAGGCTTATGACCGGCTCTATCAGCGGCTGATCGCCAAGGTGCCGTTGTCAGACGTTTCCGCCTCCTTTGTCATGGAAGACATCAAGGAAACAACGGCCATCCCTGTTGAAATCCGTTGAGAAAGGCCGGCAGCAATTGACCGGCGGCATTCAGCCTTGGATAGATGGCGGCCATGATATCTGGAGGCGAAATGGAACTGGGCATTGTGCGGTTGCCGCATGGCGAGGGGTTGGAGCTGCCGGCCTATGAAAGCGAAGGTGCAGCCGGCATGGATTTGCGCGCCGCGCTGGCCGCCGACAGGCGTTTGATCATCAAGCCCAACAAACGCGCCCTGGTACCGACCGGGCTTATCTGCGAAATCCCTGAGGGCCACGAAGGCCAAATCCGGCCGCGTTCGGGTCTGGCGTTCAAGCATGGAATAACCTGCCTCAACACGCCAGGCACGATCGACAGTGACTATCGCGGCGAGGTGCATGTCTTGCTAATCAATCTGGGCGAGGAGGATTTTGCCGTCGAACGCGGCATGCGCATCGCCCAGATGGTGATTGCCGCAGTTGAACAGGCAAAAATCGTTGAGCGCGACCTGGCCAACGAAACCGGGCGCGGCAGCGACGGTTTCGGTTCGACGGGAACAGCCTGACATGCCACCCCGCCTTATTATCTTTGATTGCGACGGTGTTCTGGTTGATACCGAGGCGCTAGCCAATACGAGGCTTGCTGAGGTAATCAGCGATGCAGGCTTGCCGATCACCATGGTAGAATGCCGCAAACGCTTTGTCGGCCTTTCGACGAGAACCGTGCGCGAGCAGCTGATCAGCGAAAACGGCATCGAACTGGGTGAAGATTTTGTCGAGCGATGGAACCGGTCATTGCCGGCACTGTTCGGTGAAAATCTCAAACCCGTTGCAAATATAGGCCAGGCGATTGATGCGGTTCGGGCGGCCAATATTCCCTATTGCGTGGCGTCGTCCGGCAAAATCGAAAAAATGCACCTGACGCTGGGCGCCACGGGCCTTCTGCACTATTTCGAAGATGTTCTGTTTAGCGCCTATAGCCTTGAGCGCGGCAAACCATTTCCCGATCTTTTTTTGCATGCTGCCGCCACGATGGGCGTCGAACCGGAAGACTGCGTGGTCATCGAAGATGCTGTGCCCGGTGTCCAGGCCGGTATTGCCGCCGGCATGAAAGTATTTGGCTATTGCGGAGACCCTTTGACGGATGCGGACGGACTGGCAGCGTCAGGAGCGACCAACTTCAATGACATGAACCAATTGCCCAATCTGCTGAAATTGCAGTAGGTTGCCCATACTCCGGGGCAAAGGCGCTAAAACCGCCATTGGAAAGTCAATGTAAATGGATATCGGTCAGAAGTTCCGCGAGTTGCACAGCGCGTCAGGCACATTCATCATCCCCAATCCCTGGGATGTCGGATCGGCAAAATTCATGGAAAACTTGGGCTTTAAAGCCCTGGCAACAACCAGCGCAGGACATGCTTTCTCACGCGGTAAACCCGATGGGGGTTTGCGCTTCACCGAGATGATCGCTCACTGCCGTGAAGTCGCTGCGGCAGTTGGGATACCGGTTTCGGGCGATCTGGAAAACGGCAAGGGCGATTCTCCGGAATCGGCCGAGGAAACGATTTTCGCCGCCTCCGCCGCCGGTCTGGCAGGATGCTCGATCGAGGATTCCACCGGCGATGCGAACAATCCGATCTACGATTTCGACCTTGCCGTGGAGCGTGTCGCGGCAGCGGCGGCGGCGGCAAAATCGCTTAATGGTGATTTTGTGTTCACCGCAAGGGCCGAAAATTTTCTTCACGGCCGGCTGGATATCGTCGATACGATCGCAAGATTACAGGCCTATGAACGCGCCGGCGCGGATGTTGTCTATGCGCCTGGTCTGAAAGAACTAGCGGTGATCAAACAGGTTTGCTCGTCGGTCGCCTGTCCGGTCAATGTTCTGACCAGTCCGGCATTCAGCGTCGAACAGCTTGCCGGCGCCGGCGCAAGCCGAATTTCGCTGGGCTCGCTGTTTTCCAACGCAGTCTATCGCTTCATCAAGGATGCTGCCGGAGAAATGCTCTCACAAGGCAGCTTCACCTTCGCAACAGGCGCCATTGCGCACGCGCAATTGCAGGCGTTGATGTCGAAAAAGATGTAACCGCCGATGACGAGGGACAACCGCCTGACCGTGGTCGACATGCATACTGGCGGCGAACCGCTGCGTATCGTCACCGGTGGCTATCCCGCTCTGCCCACTGGAACGATCCTGCAAAAACGGGCCTTTGTGCGCGACAATCTCGACCATTTGCGCAAAGCCCTGATGTTCGAACCACGCGGCCATGCCGATATGTATGGTGCCCTGCTGGTCGAGCCGGACCTGCCGGATGCCGACCTGGCGGTGCTGTTCATGCACAATGAAGGCTATTCGACCATGTGCGGTCACGCGGTGATCGCGCTTGGCCGCTATGCGGTCGACAACGGTCTGGTTAAGCCGGCAAGCCCGGTAACGACCGTCAAGCTCGAATGCCCCTGCGGTCTGGTAGTCGCATCGGTCGAGGTGAATGAGGGCAAAAGCGGATTTGTCTCGTTTGAAGCCGTTCCGGCATTTCTGTTTGCGCAGGATCAGCAGACCCTTCTGCCCGGCTATGGCCGCATTACCTATGATATCGCCTATGGCGGTGCGTTTTATGCGCTGGCCGATTGTCGGCAATTCGGCCTGCAATTCGGGCAATCACCGGTGCGGGAATTTGTCGACGCGGCGGTGGCGCTGACCGAAACGGTGAAAAAGACCATCCCCTTGTCGCACCCGGATCATGACGATCTTGCCTTTTTGTACGGCACAATCCTGACCGATGGCGCAGACGAATGGAGCGATGAGCCGACAAAAAATATTTGCGTATTTGCCGACGCGCAGGTGGATCGTTCGCCCACCGGCTCCGGTGTGACCGCGAGGCTGGCAGCGATGCACGCCAAGGGACAGATCGGCAAAGGCCAACCAAGGCTGTTTGAAAGCATTGCCGGCTCACAGTTTGAAGGTAGCGTGGTCAAAACAACGAAAGCGGGCGAACTGTCAGCTATCGTGGCACGGGTCGGCGGCCGCGCCTTTTATTCCGGCGAAAGCCGGTTTATCGTCGAGGATGACGATCCGTTAGCGGGCGGCTTTCTGCTGCGCTAGAGTGTGTCTTGTTTAAATGGGATCAGTTTGATGATCAGGATGGATTCAACATGGCAGTTCTGAACTTCTCATACGCAGCGGTCAAGGATATTGACGCCTTCAAGTCCTATGTGCAGCAGGCGGCTATATTGATGGAAGCGTCGGGCGTTGAAATCATCGTCAGGGGCGAATATGCGGCAACCAAACGCGGCGAAAAACTATCACCGCATATCGCCGCTATCTTCAGATATCCGGATATGGCAACGGCAGAAGCGTTTTATACGTCCGAGGCCTATCTGAAGCTGATCCCTCTCAGAGACAAAGCCTGCGAGATGACCATTCAGTTCTACAATGAATGACGGTTTTGCCGCAGCCTGCAACAAACGCTCTAAAGCGCGTCTTTTAAGGCAAACCAGCCAAGTGCCAGCGCCAGTAACGGAGCTCTGAAGCGGCGGCCTCCCGGAAAGGCCGGGATATCGAGATCCTCAAAAAACCGCAGCCCGTCGCGATTGCCAAGCACCGTCTCGGCATAGAGGCGGCCGGTATAGTTCGACAGCATCACGCCATGACCGGAATAGCCGCCGGCCGCGATCACATTGGGCATGACCTCGCGGACAAAGGGCTTGCGCGGCATCGTGATGCCGACACGGCCGCCCCACACATGGGTCATCTCGATCTGATGAAGTTCCGGATAAACCTCGGCGATCTGACGGCGGATGTGGGTTTGAACATCGGAAGGATTTTTGGAGCCATAGGATTCACGCCCGCCAAACAGCAGCCGTCCATCGGGCGTTTTGCGGAAGTAGCGAACGACAAACCGCGAATCGTCCACCGATTCTGAACCCGGGATCACGGGACTGTCGTCCCCCAGCGGAACGGTGGCGCCGATAAACGAGCCAATGGGCATGATATGGGCGGCGCTGACCGGTTCAAGGTCTCCGCCATGGGCATTGACCGCCAGCAGGCATTTTTCCGCCTTGATTGTCCCTGAAGCTGTTTTGGCCACCACACCGTTTGCCGTTGCATCCAGGCTGGTAACAGTGGTGCATTCGTGCAATCTGGCGCCTTTCGCGCCGGCAGCCCTTGCCAGGCCGATGGCGAATTTCAACGGATGGATATGACCGGTTCCGGTGTCGCGAATGCCGCCATGGTAAAATGACGAGCCGACGGCCGCCTCGCCAGCCTGACGATCCAGAAAGCTGATATGCGGGTAGTCATAGCGCTCAGCCATGATATCGGCATGGCGCTTATAGTCATCGACATAGCGCTTCTTGTGGGCAAAGGAGAGTTGGCCGGGGTGATATTCGGCATCAATTGCATAATCGCGCATCAGGCCCATCAGATGCGCCTTGGCCTGCTCGGCAATGCCAAAAAGTGCTTTCGACCGCTCAAATCCCAGTTCGGCTTCCTGCTCCTCCGGCCAGGCCCGCTGGCCGGTTCCCATTTGCCCGCCATTGCGGCCGGATGCGCCGTCACCAAAGCGGTGCGCGTCCACCAGCAACACATCGGTACCGCTAGAGGCAAGATGGAGTGCCGCCGAAAGCCCGGTAAAACCGCCCCCTACGATCAAAACATCGGTTTTGGCGTCACCTGCAAGTGCGGAATATTGTGGCCGGTCTCCGGCTGTTGCCTCATACCATGAGACCCCCGGCGATATCGGGCTTTGGTATGGTGCGGCGTCAGACATTAAGCAGCAGATATTCGCGTTCCCAGGGGCTGATTACCTCCATGAAGGTTTCGAATTCAGACCGCTTGATCGCGGCATAGGTGTTGACGAAACTGGCGCCGAAAATCTCCTGGAAAGCCTGCTCGGCTTCAAACCGCGATACCGCGTCAAGAAGCCCGCGCGGCAGTTCGATCTCATCCTGATTGACCGCCTTTTCAGCCGGATCGTCGGGCACGATCTTGTCGAGCATACCGAGAAACCCGCACGCCAGCGATCCCGCAAGCGCTAGATACGGATTGGCGTCAGATGACGGGATGCGGTTTTCCACCCGCCGTGCCGCGGGGTTCGAACGGGGTACACGAAATGCCGTGGTCCGGTTATCAAAACCCCACCGCACATTGGCGGGTGCTGACCCGCCGAGCGACAGCCGACGATAGGAATTGACATAAGGCGCCAGCATGACAAGCGCTGCAGGCACGAAATGCTGCATGCCGCCGATGAAGTGCCTGAAACGGTCGCTTTCGCTTCCATCCTTGTTGGAAAAGATGTTGTCACCGGTTTTTGCGTCTACGATCGACTGGTGGATATGCATCGCCGAGCCGGGCTGGCCCTGAATAGGCTTGGCCATGAACGTGGCATACATGTCATGCTTCAGCGCGGCCTCGCGGATGGTCCGCTTGAACATGAATACCTGATCGGCAAGCTCGATCGGATCACCGTGACGAAGGTTGATTTCCAGCTGACCGGCGCCTTCCTCATGGATCAGCGTGTCGATCTCCAGCCCCTGACCTTCAGAAAAATGGTAGATGTCATCGATCAACTCGTCGAATTCGTTAATTCCAGCAATCGAATAGCCTTGGCCGCCGCCAATTGGCCGGCCCGACCGTCCAACCGGCGGCTCAAGCGGATAGTCAGGATCGGGATTTTTGCGCACCAGATAGAATTCGATTTCCGGCGCCACAACGGGTTTCCATCCTTTGGCGGCATAGGCTTCCACCACCCGCTTGAGCACGTTGCGCGGCGCAAACTCGATCGCCCCGCCATCCTGCCGGACAAGATCGCAAATAACCTGCGCCGTAGGATCGCTCTCCCAGGGAACACAGGCAAGCGTTGAAAGATCAGGCATCAGTTTCAAGTCACCATCATCCTGGGGATAGGTAAATCCGTGCCCGTCTTCGGGATATTCACCCGATATGGTCGCCATGAACACGGCCGATGGCAAAGCCAATGCGGTATTTGAGGTAAATTTGTTTGACGGCATCATCTTGCCGCGGGCAACACCTGCCTGGTCGGGCGTGATGCACTCGATATCTTCGATGCCACGCCACGACAGCCATTCACTGACCTGGCTCCAGTTTTTGACGCCACGAAGATTTTTGACAAAAGCTGGCGCTCGCTTTCTCGCACTGCGCCGGGCAGCCCGTTCGGCGGGAATCTTAGAAGACATAAATCACCATTTTCCTTGATCTGAAACAATAGTATCAAATTTGATCAAAAAATAAAGCCAGGTACTCTTGTCATATGGTTAAGCACTTTTTCGATTTGATCAAACATGGGCTTATTTCGCAATCACAATCAGCTGCGTGGGGGGCGCAGCAGATAAATGACAAACCAGATCGGAACGATGACCAGTGACCCTAGCACGATGTTGGGAAGCGCCCATACGACACCGCGCTCCACAAAACCGAGAACCTGCTCCGGTGTCAGCCCGAGGTCGGCAAGAACATCTGCCGCGGAAATATCGAGTGCGGACAAAACCGCACCCGTAATCAGGGAGGCAACTGCGATCTTGAAGACCGCTGACAGGATTTTAAGCACCCGCATCCCCTTTTTCGTAAATCATGTAATTATAATGCGGGGCCGGTCAAATGTCATCCACAGGCAGATAGCTGCCGAAAAACGGCCTATTGACCTGTTGTTGGCGGAAGGACGGCCAGGATAAATGGCGCGTTCCACGAACCGCCGGCGAAGAATGTGGTGCCTGAGGGCGCATCGGCTGCTTCGGCGATCTGCGTAATCGTGCCGGACAAGGCCAGGCTGCGGCCGATATAGGGCACGATCCCGGCCAGCGAGATCAATTGCTGGGCAGTTCTGGCTTCGGCTATTTCGATTTTGGCGACACCCTCGGCGACCACCGCCTTGAGTTCTGCGCGCTCAAAGGCAAGCGTGCCGCCTGACACATCGCTAAGGGGAAAGAAGCCCCCGATGGACGCCTTTTCCATGAATGACGGCAGATCGAGATCAGGAATGGTTCCGGTGTCGAACGTTGCCGCTATTGACCCGCTGGCCAGGCGAAAAAACGTGTTAGGTCTTGCGAGCGGTCCGTTGAGAATCACCGAAATCTTGCCGCGCGCCTGTGGGATCATGCGGGTAAACCCCGCAGCTTCAGCCATTGCACTACTGTCTATCCCATCGGCCAGCAGCCGGAACTCGCCCGTCTGCTTGCTTTTTTCCCGGTTGATCCTGATCCCGGCCGAGATATTTCCACCAAACCCGGTTGCATCGGAAATATCGAATGTCGCCAATTTGTCGGTTATCTGAACAGCCGCCGCCACATCGGTCAATTCGGCTGTCCCGGCCATCGCATTGTTGGCGGACAGCCTCAGATCAAGATTGAACTGCCCGAACGGTCCGGCGGAAACCGTGTTGAAAGATCCGGCAGGTGACGCCGGTAAAATGGCCAGTGTGGACAAAAACGATACCAGGTCGAGATTATCGAACGCCAGGGTGCCAGAGACCGAAGGGGCGGCTCCGGCAAGGGCAATTTCGATGATGCCCATGCCGGGGTTCTGGCCAACGACAATTTCGGCCTCTTCGATTTTGACCGAGCTGACCTCTCCTTTCACGCGGCCGGAGATGGTCATATTTCCGACGGTTGTCGTCGACGGAATGTCGGATCCCGCCCATTTGAGCAATTTGGTCAAAGACGGCGTGGAAATCTGCGCCGTGCCGTCGATGAATATCGGCTGCTCTATGTCGGCCTGGCCATCGAATGACAGTTTGATCGGTTCGGAATCGAATGTCAGCGATGTTTGCGCGTTTCCGCCGGCAAGCAGTAAAAGCGGTTCGGCAATCCTGCCATTAATCTCGATGGTCTCTGCATTCATCGTGCCGGTTGCGATGATGGAAAGCCCGCCATTCAGGTTTGGCCATTCCAGTACGCCCGAAAGTCCGGATATCAGTTCGCCGATGGCCTGGTCATCGGCACCGGTTTCCACGATGCTGGCCTGCGAAAACTCGATTATTCCGAAAGGGTCCGGTGGAAGCGCCGAAAGGTCGGGCTCGGCCGGGTTATCGGCGATGGCGACCCGAGCCATCTCGATGGCCCGCCGCAATTTGCCGCCTGCGGGCGACTGCAGAACCGGCAATTCCTGATTTTGCCGGGTGAGCCGCAAGACTGGCTTCAAGAACCGGACCCTTACCGGGACGATATCGCCTTGAAGTGCCGAGAAGGCCGACAGATCAATCTCAACCGCTTTGCTGCTGATCACCGGCTGAGATGTGCCGGCGCCCCAGCCGGAGAGTTCGACGTTTGGCAGTGAGGCCCTGATCGTTGGCCAGACCTCGATTTTGGGCGCCCCGCCCAACGTCACGCGATATCCGCTCCAGCTGCTGAATTCCTGTGCGATCCTGTCACGGACAATCTGGGTGGACGCAATAAACGGCAATGCGATCAGGAGCCCGGCAACAAAAGCTGCGAACCCGACGGCTAATATCAAACTCCGTTTGGCGACCCGTGACGTCATTGTTCCCTGCTGTTCGGCCAGACCAGTCCTCCCGGTTTACCGTAAGGGTATGGCTTTTCAAGGCATTGCTGCTATCTGAAGCGTTTTGCGCACAGTGTAGCGCCCGTTGGCCACCGTCATCGCACCTTGCCCTTGCGCGGGCCGCTATGCGAAGAGGCACTGAAATCCGGTCATAGAGACATCAATGATTGGGAGGCATGGATGAATGGGAGGCATCAATGAGTGAAGCGGCGCCATTATGGTCACCGCCTGAAAACACGATAGCTGATGCCGCGATCACGCGATTTTTGGCTTTAGCGCAAAATCGGGCGGCAAATCCGATCACATCCTATGCCGGGTTACACCAATGGTCGATCGATAACCGCGAGGATTTCTGGGATCTTGTCTGGGACTTTGCCGGCATTACGGGCGACAAGGGGCAGCAGATCCTGCGCGACGGCGACAAGATGCCGGGGGCGCAGTTTTTTGCCGATGCGAAGATCAACTTTGCCGAAAATCTTCTATCGAGAACCGGGCCGGATGATGCAATCGTGTTTCAGGGCGAAGACAAGGGTTCACGCCGCCTGTCCTGGGATGACCTACATGGTCTGGTGTCGCGTCTTCAGCAGTTTTTGAAAGCCGAAGGTGTCGGAGCCGGCGACCGCGTCGCGGCAATGATGCCTAATATGCCGGAGACCGTCGCTCTAATGCTCGCGGTCGCGTCGGTCGGGGCGATCTGGTCGTCGTGCTCGCCCGACTTTGGCGAAACAGGGGTTTTGGACCGCTTTGGTCAGATCGAACCGGTCATATTCATTGGTTGCGACGGCTATTGGTATGGTGGGAAACGGCTGGAGACCGGAGATAAAATCGCAGCGGTACTGGAAAAACTGCCGACCGTGCGCCGGGCGTTGATTGTCGACTATCTGGGTGTTGCAGACGAGGCAGCCGGAAAGATTGACAAGGCGCTGTCGCTGACAGCTGCCATTTCCGGGTTTAAGGCCAGTGATGTCAGCTTCGAGCGGCTCGCCTTTTCCCATCCGCTTTATATCCTGTTTTCATCCGGCACGACCGGGATACCGAAATGCATCGTGCATTCGGCCGGCGGCACGTTGATCCAGCATCGCAAGGAACAGATGCTGCATTGCGATATCCGCCAGGGTGACCGGGTCTTTTATTTTACCACCTGCGGCTGGATGATGTGGAACTGGCTCGTCTCAGCGCTGGCGAGCGGGGCGACACTCCTGCTTTATGACGGCTCGCCGTTTCATCCGGATGGAAATACGATTTTCGATCTGGCCGAACGCGAGAAGATGACGTTTTTCGGCACATCGGCCAAATTCATCGACGCGGTGCGCAAGGCGGGTTTGCGGCCGGCTGAGACCCACAATCTGGCCAGTGTGCGCGCCATCGCCTCGACCGGCTCGCCATTGTCGCCGGAAGGGTTCGATTTCGTCTATGACGGTATCAAGAAGGACGTTCACCTGGCCTCGATTTCGGGCGGAACCGACATCGTCTCCTGCTTTGTCCTTGGCGTTCCGGTACTGCCGGTGCGGAGCGGGGAAATACAGGGCGCCGGCCTCGGCATGGCCGCCGATGTCTGGGACGATGAAGGCCGGCCGGTCGCCGGCGAAAAAGGCGAGCTGGTCTGCACCAAAGCGTTCCCCTCGATGCCGGTCGGATTTTGGCGCGATGAAGGTGGACAAAAATATCAGGCCGCCTATTTCGACCGGTTTGACAATGTCTGGTGCCATGGCGATTTTGCCGAGAAGACAGGCCATGGCGGATTTGTCATCCATGGGCGTTCGGATGCGACACTGAATCCTGGCGGCGTGCGTATCGGAACGGCGGAGATCTACAATCAGGTCGAGCAGATGGATCAGGTGGCCGAAGCGCTTTGTATTGGCCAAAATTGGGACGACGATGTTCGCGTCGTGCTGTTTGTCCGGCTTGCCGAAGGTGAAACCCTGACCGATGAACTGCAAAAAGAGATCCGCCTGAAAATCAGAACCGGTGCAAGCCCGCGCCACGTACCGGCCCAGATCATTGCCGTTGCCGACATTCCGCGGACCAAGTCGGGCAAGATTGTCGAATTGGCCGTTCGTGACATCGTTCACGGGCGTCAGGTGAAAAACGAGGAGGCGCTGGCCAATCCTGAAGCGCTGGCGCTGTTTGAGGGGATCGAGGAGTTGCAGTCGTAAACCCAGATCACCAACGGACCGCGATCGGGCGCAAGAACATGGTTAACAGTTCGTTGCGCGGATATTTACCTCGAATGTATTTCAGGCGCCTATAATCAGGTCCTATATGCTTCAGGTAAGGTTTTGTTAAGAGGCCGCGTGGATATTCGATACACATATGAACGACATCAGCACCGGCCAATAACCGGTTAAAAATTCTAAGTCCCTTGCCCAACGTAACAGCAGATTTATTATAGGGCGCTCCCCAACCCGGAGCGCCCCTTTTTTTGTCAATCTGCCTTGTCACGCATCAGAGCCCGCGACAACACAATTACCGGCACCAGCGCTGTCGCAATGATCAACAGCGCTGCAACCGCCCCGTCCGCAACAGCGCCGCGCGAAGCATTCTCGTAGACATGGGTAGCCAGCGTGTCGAAGTTAAACGGGCGCAGGACGATCGTCGCCGACAGTTCTTTGACCGTGTCCACGAATACGAGAATGGCAGCCGTTATGATTGCCGGACGCAACAGCGGCAAAAGAACGTCGGAGGCACTTTGACCCGGAGTTCTGCCAAGGCTGCGAGCGGCTTCATCGAGATTTGGCGACAATTTATCCAAACCGGAGCGGATCGCACCATCGGCAAGCGCGAGAAACCGTATCGAACAGGCCAAGATCACCGCGGTCACCGTTCCCGATAAAAGCAGGCCAGATGACACGCCGAGTGTGGCGCGCAATATGACATCGATCTGATTGTCAAAAGCTGCGAGCGCATAAAGCAGGCCGAAACCCAAAATCGTACCCGGAAGCGCATAGCCCATAACACTAAGCCGGGTCAGTGCAGAGCGAGCCGCAGAGCGGGTCAGCCGATTAGCCTGAAGCAATATCAGGACGGCAGACACAGCCACGATTGCTGTGAGTGACGCTGTGAGGATTGAATTGCCAAGTGCTGCGGCAAGCGCCGGATCAAACAATTGCTCCAGCCGCACGACCGCATAACCTCCAAGCACATAGACCGGAATTGCAAACCCGAAGACGATGGGCATCAAGGTTGCGGCAAGGGCTGCTGCTGCAGGCCAGCCCGTCAGCTTTTTACGCAATGGCGGCGATTTGAGCAGGTGGGATTTTGCCTGATAATACCGCTGTCTGCGCCTGGCCCACTGTTCCATGGCAAGCAGCAGAATAACAAGAGCCAGCATGACAAGCGCAATTTGCGCGGCGCCTTCAATGCTGCCGCGGTTGAGCCAGGTCGAATAGACCGCAAATGTCAGGGTGCGCACACCCAGATATTCCACGGCGCCGATATCGTTTAGGGTTTCCATCAAAACCAGCGCAACACCGGCGGCAATGGCAGGCCTTGCAACCGGCAAAATGATGCGGATAAAAACCCGCCCCGGCGTTGCGCCAAGCGTCCGCGCCACATCAGCCAGATTGCGCGCCTGCATGATGAAGACGACACGGCAGGTCAGATACACATATGGATAAAGGACCGCTGACAGCACCACGGCACTGCCGCCAAGTGAGCGGATATCGGGAAACCAGTAATCGCGGGCGCTGCTATAGCCGAACAACGCGCGAAGTCCGGATTGCACCGGACCGGTAAAATGGAAAAATTCGCCAAATGCATAGGCTGCCAGATAGGTGGGAATAGCCAGTGGCAAAACGAGCGCCCACGCCAAAATACGGCGGAACGGAAAATCATAGGCCATGATCAACCACGCGCTGACAATGCCCATCGATGCGGTCATGGTTCCGACCAGCAACATCAGCGCAAGCGTTGTCTTTACCGATTGTGGCAGCACATTTTGAAACAGATGCGGCCAGTCTTCGCCGCTGCCGGAAAGAGCCACCTGGGCAATCGTCAAAACGGGCAATGCCACGATCAGCAAAATGGCGACCGCCGATGCGCCGAGTACCGGATGCCCAGTCCGTTTGACCTTCATACGAGCGGCTGGCGATTTATGCGGATCGGCCGCCATAAAGATATCCCGGATTTAGATGGTATCGGCGCAAACTGTCTGGCGCATATGAGCCGGCAAAGGCCTCAGGTCAATGCCGGCGTTTTTATCGGTCAATCGGCCAGCACTCTTGTCGACGGGAACACGACCTCGACGATCGTTCCCTCTTCGGGTTTGGATTCAATGGAAAACCCCGCACGGTTGGCCTCCACCATCGCTTTCGTCAAAGGCAATCCGAGACCGGTTCCACCTTGCCTGGCGTTTTTCAACGATGTGATCTGCTTGAACGGGCGCAATGCCTGTTCCACCTCGGTTCGCGACATTCCGATGCCCGTATCGCGTATCCGCATAATCACGTCACCCGACAGGTCATAGGCCGTCGATACGATTACCTGACCGCCTGCCGGGGTAAACCGGATCGCATTTGACAACAGATTGAGCGCAATCTGTTTCACGCTGCGCAAATCGGCGACAACTTCGGGCAGATTGGATGCCAAGGAGGAGCGGATAATGACCCGTTCGCGGTTGGCCTCCGGCTGCATCAGCGCAACCGCATCGGCCAGCGTATCGTTCAGCCAGACGGATTCGAAATCCATCTCCTGCTCGCCGGCTTCGATTTTCGAGATATCGAGCAGATCATTGACCAGATCAAGCACGTGATTTCCCGACCGGTTGATGTCGCGCAGATAGTCGCGGTAGCGCTCATTGCCAATCGGGCCGAATTTCTCGTCCATCATCAGTTCGGAAAATCCGATAATGGCATTGAGTGGCGTACGGACCTCATGGGAAATCCGGGCGAGAAAATCCGTTTTCAGCGATGAGGCCTTTTCCGCCTGCCCCCGGGCATTGGTAAGTTCTTCTTCGGCCCGTTTCCATGGCGTAATATCGCGCAAGACGGCACAGTAACCGCGGTCGCCCGGCAGGGTTCCCATTGTCATGAACAGCGGGATAAAACGCCCCTGTGCCTCGCGCCCGATCACCTCACGGCCATCGTTTAGGATACTGGCGACGCCCGGGCCGGAAAGGCCGGAAAGATAGTCGCTGGCGGCTTTTTGGCTCTCAACTGCAAACAGCGCCGTAAACGGCTTGCCGACAACATCACCGGATTCAAAACCAAACAACGCCTCGGCGGACTGGTTCAATGAGCTGATGTCGCCATCTCTGGTCACCAGAACCACCCCATCGGTTGCCGTATCCAATATGGCGCCCAGTTCTTTCACTCTCTCCTCAAGCTCGCTATCGCCTGGTTGCGGACCGGCCACCGGCGCTGTGAGGTAGGGCGACGGCCTGATCGCCAGCATCAAAGCACGGTGCTCTTGCCAACGCACCGATCTAAGATAGGCTTCACAGAGCAGCTCGGAACCATCGTGCGTGATCAGCCGCATTGACGGTCGCGCGCGCTCATCATTTTCGTCAGCGAGCCCGTCGGGGCTTGCAAACAGAACGTCAAATCCGCCCCTGGCGGCCAATTCGCCAATTGAACTGTAGCCGGTCAGGCGAAGAAATTCCGGATTGGCATAATGCAGCGTATCGCCCGAACGAATGAGGACGGCAACGGGCAACTGCTCGAGGATTGAAATATCCGATCCGCCAGGCGGCCAGCTTACTATGCCGGCAAAGGCCGATGGCAGGGCGCCGGCGGCGCGGTCATCGGCTGATGACTTGTCTTCTTGATCCTGTGGCGGCTCTTCTCCGGCAGCCGGGTGGAGCTCGGCCAGTTTTTCCCCATCCGTATCCGCACTGGCAGCATGACGGACTGGCTGGGGAACCTCCGGCTCGCTTTCGGTGGGTGGCTCATCAAAATGGACGGGTTTTTCTTCCGTCAGCCGCTTGCCAATCTCGCGAAAGGCCAATTTTTCATTGTCGGACAGCGATCCCAAGGTCTGGGATTTTGCCACCCCGGGTTCTTTGGCCGGGGCGTCGTCAACCGGCTCGTTCCTGTTGGCGATTAGCTGGATCGCCCGGTCGTTTTCGCGCCGTTGCGGCGTCGGCGTAAGTTCGATCGCCGGTTTCTCGCCCAAAAACGGGTCGGTATCTTCGGCTTCCGTTTTTTCTGGTTCATCCGTATTGGCCGCTTCAGGCGGGTAGCTGTTTTCTCCGTTTTCGGTAACAGGCTCTTCTTTTGGATCAAGAACCATCGAACCATCATCCGGCACCGCCTCACTCAGCCTGACCACGCCGAAGCCGCGAAATCCTTCGAATTGCCGCGTGCGCGAATAGGCCGGCAATGCCGCCAGATCGACTGGAACCCGCATGGCCCGGTCTTGCAATGGCCAGAGAACCGAACGGCCCGACCAGGTGTCTCTTCGGGCTAAAAGGCCGCTAATCTCCTGATCCGCGTCAAACCCGAACCGTCTGGCAATTTCGTCGAAGGAAGTACCGACAATGTCCGACGGCTCAATACCCACAACATCGGTAAATTCAGTAGAAATCGTGCTGAAATGACCCTGAGCATCGGTGCCCCAGACAAAGCGCACCGTATCCGGTCCGGTTTTATCGGTCTGGCCGCCTTCTTCACTGTCACGACCGGTTGTTGACGGACCAGCCTCCTGCTCCTGCCTGATTTCCTGAAGATTGTCGTTCGTGCCGTTTGCTTCTTCTCCTGCGGCAGGTTCTGCCGGCTCCAGTTCAAGCTCCGGCTCGCATGGATGGAATGTGTCGGCCTCGTGCTGCTCGCTGGTCTGCGTAACAGTTTCCGGCAAGGCCGGTTCTTCGGGTTCCCGGTCAGCCGGGAACTCCATCGTACCGCCAGATGGCTCATCGGTCTCCTGCGCGACAGTATCGGGCAGGCAGCCGGCGGCTTCCGCAGCCATTTCATCGACGGCAATCAGTAGATTGAGCGCAGGATCGTCGGCCAGCCGGCCAATCCCTGCGGCCACCTCACTATTGCCTGCCGGAACCATTCGCTTTACCAGCCGGTCACTCTGACCCGCCGCACGGCGCGCCAGTGATTGCAGGGTTGAGGGCGTCAGGTTCAAACCATCAAACCCCCGGCTGCCCGCAACGACATTGCCCAACCCGTCGATCAGCGCCGCATAATGCCCGAGCGCATTAATCCCGCTGATTGCGCGGCTCGCGCGGGCGGCAGGGTCGACGCTTGATGGCAAACTATCCGGCACGGTCAACAAAATACCTTCCGCTCCGCCCGGCAAGGCAATGTTGCTCGCCCTGCATGCCAGCGGCATGCTTTTAAGTCCGCTATTCAGCCTGATGGTGACCGGCCTGTCAGTTCCGATCGCCGGAAAACCGGAAATAGCGGCAATCTGGCGGCGTATTTTGGTATCCAGGTCCAGCCAGGCACCCATCGCCGTTTCGACGGTCTCAAAACCCAACAGCGCGGCACCAGGACCATTTACCCATAGAAGGGTCTTTAAATCTGGTGAAAGCAATACCAGTGGGTCGCCGGCGGCGAAACGGCCGCGCACGCCATCGAGAACAGCAATATCAATAAATGAGTATGTGCCGGTAGTCATGCGGTAGATCCGTCCGTCGTTTACGCTTTTACACTCCGCCACACATTCCCGCATCCCTGCAGGCGGAAGGCAAACCCCAAATTTACCCTTCGTTAATAAATCGAACCTGGCCCGGCGTCCACAAACACAAGCAAAATCCAGCCAGCTACATGATTCCGTGGTTAATTCCGCCCATAAATGGTGCATTGCAAAAAAAATGTTGCAATGCACAATAAACTGCGCTATATACTCTCTCAAGCCCGCCCGGCATGAAACTTTCACAAAAATGGGCACACAACGATCAAGGACGAAGAAAATGGCCAAGACAGCAAAAACCGAAGACACAGCAGCCTTTGCGGCGTTCGACGCAGCAGCGGCAACCGACCAGATCCGCGAATTTGCCGAAAAAGGCATTGAGCAGTCGAGCCAGGCTTACAGCAAGCTGAAAGACAACACCGAAGCTGCACAGAAGGCAGTGGAAGAATCTTTCGAGACCGCCAAGGCAGCCGGCAACGAATGGTCGAAAAAGGCGATTTCCGCCATGCGCGCCACCGCCGATGCAAATTTCGATCATCTCGAAGCGCTTGCCAGCGTCACGACTTTGCCGAACTTCTTTGAGCTGCAGACAGCTTTTGCCCGTAAACAGGCTGAAGTCGCAACAGAGCAGGTAAAAGACATGCAGGCCGCATCGACCAAGGCGTTGGAAGATGTTTTCAAGCCGGTCAAGGATGTTTATTCCAAGGCAATGTCTGACATCAAAGCTGCCTAAAACTTGTTTGAATTTGGTTGATCGCTGCCTCCTCCTCCTCCCTGGCGGCAATCGACCAACCGGAGCCGGAGCGTATTTTCCGGTTCACAAGAGAAAAGCCGGGTCCTCCCCCGGCTTTTTTCATGCCCGCAATCGGCCAACCATCTTTGATTTTCAGCACACCGGCTTGAAAAACGGCGCTTGCATTTGCGGCAACGGTTCCGTATTGCACGGGGCAATATCCGATCACGGCAGGCGGTTGTAGCTCAGTTGGTTAGAGCGTTGGATTGTGGCTCCAGAGGTCGGTGGTTCGAATCCACCCAACCGTACCATCTCCGCTTGGGGTCCATGCCAAAGGCATGGTTTACAATTTCTCCGGGGTGAATGGGTATGCCGCCGGTTCAATTCGGCCTGCATTGATGTTGAAGACGACCTGACAGGGGCTCATCAGAAAACCGCAGCGCAGCGAAACTCGGCTATCGAAAACGCTAAGCCAATGATTAGAGCATGTCTTGCCTAAATGGGATCAGAGGGTAACCTGAACAAGCATGTTCCCAGTTCGGGGCGTGTCGAGAGTTAGACGTTGCCAAGCGGTGATTACCGGCGGCGGCCCGGTCGCCATAACGATGGGCTCTAGAGAGGAACACCAAGCTGAAACGCTCCCGCATCAACGAAATTATTGTCGAGGCAGACCGGTTTATCCGCTCGTTCGGCTATATTCTGCCGCCTTTTGCCTATTGGAGCGCACAGGAGATGCGCGAGCGCCGCGATGAAATCGATGGCATCGTCAGATCGCACCTGGGCTGGGACATAACCGATTATGGCCGTGGCCGGTTCGACGAGTTGGGTCTGTTTTTATTCACCGTGCGCAATGGCAACGCAGCCGACCTTCAATCGGGTAGTGGCATGCTTTATGCCGAGAAAATCATGATCTCGCAAAAAGATCAGCTTTCGCCAATGCACAGACATGCGGTAAAGGCCGAAGACATTATCAACCGCGGCGGCGGCGATCTGGTACTTGAGCTCTTCATGTCCAACACCGACGGGTCCATCGATCGCAAGACCGATATCAGCGTGCCCTGTGACGGTATCATCCGGACGATGCCTGCCGGCGGGCACTTAAAGCTTGCCCCCGGTGAAAGTGTTACCCTGCTGCCTGGTGTTTGGCATGCGTTCTGGGCGGAACGGGCCGACGTTCTGATCGGCGAGGTCTCAACGGTCAATGACGATGAGACCGACAATTATTTCGCCGAGCCGATAGACCGGTTTTCAACCATTGAGGAAGACGAACCACCAGCCCATCTGCTGGTGTCCGATTATCCGGTATTGTTAAACACAGCTTGAACCCTGTGCCGATGATGCGTATCTGCACAAATAAATCAGTTTTGAGGCGGAGAAACAATGAGCAACGGCGTCAATCGGTTTTTGGGCGACACGCTGTTTCGCACAGTGATCAAGCTGGCGGTTATTTCATTCGTTGTCGGCGTGATCATGACAGCGCTGGACCTGTCTGTCCTTGACGTATTCGACAGCATCCGTGACTTCTTCCTCCGCATCTGGGATATGGGCTTTGCCGCAATCGAGCGGTTTGCGGCCTACTTCCTGCTTGGTGCGGCAGTGGTCGTTCCAGCGTTCCTGATCATCCGGCTGCTAAAATTCAGGCGCTAGAAAACATCCTTTCGGTCAGGGGTTTTCGTATTTCTTGACCGTCTGTTCGATGGCACCGAAGACCGAATGTCCCGCATTGTCCTTCATTTCGATACGCACCGTATCGCCAAACTGCATAAACGGCGTTGAGGGTTTGCCATCGTTGATGGTTTCGACCATGCGGATTTCAGCGATACAGGAATATCCCCTGCCGCCATCATCGATCGGTTTGCCGGGCGAACCGTCCGGGTCCCTGTTGGATACGGTTCCAGACCCGATAATCGCTCCAGCACCAAGCGCACGTGATTTTGCCGCATGTGCGACCAGCTGTCCGAAATCGAACGTCATATCGGTTTTTGCATTGGCGCGGCCAAACGGTTTGCCGTTGAGATCGACACTCAAGGTCAGGTCAAGCTTGCCGTCCTGCCACGCATCGCCAAGCTCTTCTGGCGTCACGGCGACGGGGGAGAAGGCGGTTGACGGTTTTGACTGGAAAAAACCAAAACCCTTGGCAAGCTCGGCTGGAATCAGATTGCGCAGTGACACGTCGTTGAGGATCATCAACAATCGGATTTTCTTGCGGGCCTCGTCAGGCGATACGCCCATCGGCACATCGTCGATGATAATGGCAATCTCACCTTCCATGTCGATGCCCCAGTCGGCATCCGCCATTTCGATCGCGTCACGCGGGCCTAAAAAAGTGTCCGAGCCACCCTGATACATCAGCGGAATTGTCCAGAACGTCTCCGGCATTTCCGCGCCGCGCGCCGTGCGAACAAGCTGAACATGGTTGACATAGGCCGATCCGTCGGCCCACTGATAAGCACGCGGCAGGGGCGACATTGCTTCATGCTCATGAAATCGCTCCGATGGCACCGACCCGTGCTCCAGGCTTTCGGACAAAGCCTCCAGCAATGGTCCATATTTCGCCCAATCGTCCAGAGCAGCCTGTAGTTTTGGCGCAATAGCCGTCGCATCGGTGCATTGCGTCAGATCGCGGGAAACGATAACGAAGCGGCCATCGCGGCTGCCGTCTTTCAAAGTCGCAAGTTTCATGGGCGGTCAGATTTCCTTCCGGGGCGCAAACGGCCATTGTTTCTAGGCAGGGTGTTCCATCCAACATCGCCGGGAATTTTGCAACCATCAACCGTTTTGGCAGTTCAAGACCACGCTTAATTGACCGGCAATAAGCACTAAAAATGACGGGTTTCGCTGCATATTCAATGCATAGGATGGATATGAACTCGCCGGAGCAGACTGAATGAGTCTATGACCTAGTTTCCGACCCAACGATCCGAGAAGTCAAAGGCGCCATCATAGCCAAACAGTGCCGCTGATCCACCGGTGTGCAGGAAGATGACGCGCTCACCTTTCTTGAATTGGCCCTTGCGGATCAGGTCGATAAATCCGGCGGCACCCTTGGCCGAATAAACCGGATCGAGCAGGATACTTTCGAGTTCGGCGAACATGGCGATGGCTTCCAGCCCGCTTTTGGTGGGGATGCCGTAGCCCTCACCGACATAATCGGTGTTTGCTACGACATCCTCGCGCGCCACAATCCCAGGGCATCCGAGCTTTTCAGCCGTCGCGCAAGCGAGATTAAAGACATTCTCCTCTTGCTTGGCTTTGGGCGCACGCACACCGATACCCAGAAGCGGAATTTGCGCGTTCATCGCCTTTAGCCCGGTGATCAACCCTGCCTGGGTGCCTGCGCTGCCGGTCGCGTGAACGATATGGTCGATTTTTAGGCCACCCTCATTGGCCTGGGCCAGCAGCTCGAAGGCGCAGTTCACATAACCGAGCGCCCCGGTCGGGTTCGAACCGCCGCCAGGAATGGTGTAGACCTTCTTGCCATCGGCGCGCATCTCATCGGCAACTTCTTCCATAACTGCGTTCATATCCGCGACGCCCGAGCGTTTTTCAGTGGTCGCTCCATGCAAATGGTCCAGCAGAACATTGCCGTTATGGTTGTAATTCGGATCGTTCGAACCGGTACGGTCTTCTAAAATGATGTGGCATTTCATGCCCAGTTTGGCGGCAAAGGCGGCGGTTTGGCGGGCATGGTTGGACTGGGTGGCACCCTGCGTCATGACGATCTCGGCCCCTTCCAGCTCAGCCTCGGCCATCAGGAATTCCAGCTTGCGGGTTTTGTTGCCACCCGTGGAAAGACCGGTGCAATCATCGCGCTTGATCCAGATCTCCGGCCCTCCAAGTTCGGCGGTCAGACGATCGAGCCGCTCAAGTGGGGTTGGCAGGTGGGCTATGAAACGGCGTGGGAAACGAGCCAGGTGCATTATGGGATCCTTCCTGGAAACGGCTGGTTAACTGGTCAGTGGGTCGTGAGAAATTTCAAAAGGACTGCATTGAACAGGTCTGACTGCTCCAGATGGACGCAATGCGAGCCTCCGGGAAGCAGACAAAGCTCGGCATTCGCAATGGCAGTGGCCATTCGAACAAGACCATCGAGCGAATAGGATCGGTCACGGTCACCACAAACGATCAGCACCGGCATTTGCAATTCGCTCAGCCTGTCCTCAACGTTCCAGGTCTTGAAAGCCTCAAGCGAACCAAGAACGGCCTCGCTACTGGCACCTTTGCCCGCGTCGAGGCAGAAAGGATACATCGGAGCGGATTGCCGGTCATCAAACCAGGTGGCGGTGACGAACTCAGCGACAGGTGCGACGCCGTCGCGGTGGATTTTCTCAGCGGTCTCGTCAAAGGTTTCGAACCGGCCCGGCAGATTGCCGGAACTGTTGGTCGCGTAGAGCACCAGCCGCTTGACACGATCGGGATGGTCAAGCGCCGTCTGCAACGCCACCATACCGCCCATGGAGTGGCCCAGGAGGCTGAAACGCGCAATGCCAAGCTCATCAAGCAGCCGCGTCTGAGCATCCGACAGCGCCTTGATCGAATTGACGGCGGGTTCCAAATGGCTGCCCGCATAGCCTGGCAGATCGGGGGCGATCACATCAAAGGCGTGGCCAAGCGCGGCCATCTGTGGTGCGAAATAGCCGCCACCGCCCAAAAACCCGTGCTGGATGACAAAGGCAGGACCTTTCCCATATCGATGATGATTGAGCATGGTTTATATCAATTCGACAGGCTGGGCAGGTAAAGCGCCATATTGGGGAAAAGCAGGAGCAGCACGATCAGTGTCGCCAGTGCGGCGATGAAAGGCAGAGTCCCTAGGATTACATCCTTGAGATCTATGTCCTTTGGCGCAAGCCCCTGTATCACATACAGATTCAGTCCCACCGGTGGCGTTAATACCGCTATTTCCATGGTGATCGTATAGATGATGCCGAACCAGATGAGGTCGTAACCTACCGAATTGATCAAAGGAAACAGTGTTGGCAGCGTGATGAAAGTGATTGAGACTGGCTCAAGGAACATGCCGACAATCAGGTAAAAAACAATGACCATGGCCAGCACCATATAGGGTGCCAGCTCCAGTGCCAGAAATGCCTCGGTAAACTGCTGCGGTACACGGTGATAAGTGAGCACAAAGCCAAAGAGCGCAGCGGCCGATAGCAATAGGCCGAGATAACCCATAGTCCGCATGGTTGCCATCAACGCGCCTTTCAACCCCTCCCATCTGAGGCCGCCTACCGTTATTGCGATGATGACGGTTAGAAAGGCAGCCACGGCTGCTGCTTCTGTCGGGGTCGCTATTCCGGCATAGATCGAAACGGTAATCACCAGCCCTATCACCAGGATGGGCAAAACCGCCGCCAGAATTTCAAAGAGAGGCATCTTGAGCGCCTTGTCCACTTTCGGGATGGATTGCGGACTGACAATACCCCAGATGACCACCACGGCGGCAAACATCGTGGTAAGGGCAAGGCCAGGAATGATACCGGCGATAAACAGTTCACCAATGGAGATATCCACCACTATGCCATAGAACAAGAGAATGAGGCTGGGGGGGATAAGAACGCTCAGTGTGCCGCCCGCGGCAAGAACACCAGCAGAAAGACGTTTGCCGTAGCCAAGTTTGAGCATTTCAGGAAGCGCAACGCCGCCAATGGTTAAGGAGCCCACCATGCTGGAGCCGCATACTGCACCGAAACCAGCACAAGCGCCAATACTGCCGTAAGCTGCCGAACCTTTAACCGGTACGCCCTGATGCATAAAACGATAGAGGTTTGGGCCGATCGTTGAACGCGCAATCAACTCGCCCAGAAAAACGAATAGCGGGACAGCCAGAAGGATATAATCAACCCAAACCCCCCAAATTTTAAGCTCGGTGCTGATCAGCGATGTGTTGAAGTCCTGAATCAGCCAAAGAAACGGAAGCGATGCAGCGGCAAGCGCGAAGGGAAGCGGCAAGCCAAGCGCAATAAAGATCATGAGAAGCGCAAGCAATCCGCCGCCAACGTAATACCATTCCATGTTACTGATCCCTCCCGATTGCTGCATTTCGGTTTGAAACCATCATCCAGAGCGCCAACGCCAAGGTGATGCAAGCCACACTCAGGGCAAGGGCTGTGGGTGCCCAAAACCAGGCCCTTGGCCAGCTTAGTACCTCAGAAGCCGCGCCTGTCTTGTTGGCGCGAAAAAATGCGGCAATCGCCGCATAGGAGAAAAACGATCCCACCAGCAGCATGATGATGTGGTTTACAAATTCCAGCAGACCTCTGATCTTTTCGGGGAAAAAATCGGTAATCATGGTAACCTTGGGCAAGGCGTTGCACTGCATTGCATAGGCAAGGCCCAGAAAGGCGCAGGGTACCAGCAAAAGCGCCGTTGCTTCAGTTACCACCTGATCTGGCTTGTTGAAGACATAGCGCATCATGACCCCGTAGGTAATCCACGCGGTTTGAACAGCAACGATAACAGCACCCACCATCGCCAGCATTGGCCCAAGCTTTTCCAGAAAAGCTAAATGAGACTTTTCTTGCCGCATTTTTTCCTCCCAAGGATCGCACACGGGCGCTTCCTAAGTGTGAAAGCGCCTTTGCCGGTAGTATACGCAGGGCAAAGATGATGCCCTGCGTATCATATTGCTTAATTACTGGGCGTGCTGGGCAAGCAGCGCGCGAATTTTGTCCGCTGTTTCGACCCCACAGGTCTTGTTGAGCTCTTCATCCCAGAATGGTTTGACCGATGCCAACAGCGCAGCACTTTCGTCAGCGCTCAAAGAGCGTGCAGAGCCGCCGCCGTTCATCACCGCGTTGCCGACCGATTCATTCACCCAAGCTTCATATTTAGGCTTGAGCCATGTTTCAGTTTCACGACCCGCGTCCAGAATGGCCTGCTGGTCTTCCGGGCTTAGCCCATCGAACTTGGCCTTGTTCATCATGTACATGACGTTACCATAGAAAAGGTTGGCGTTGATCATGTGCGGCTGAACGGTCCACAGCTTCCACGAGCTGTAGGTCGCAACGCCCATATTGATACCATCGACAACGCCACGTTCAGCGGATTGAAACACTTCTTTCGGTGACACAAATACCGGGCTTCCGCCCCAGGCTTCGATCATCGCGCTGACCAGCGGGCCGATGGAGCGGACCTGTTTGCCATTCAGGTTGGAAAGGTCAACATCGGGCTGCTCAAACCACCATTCCTGGTCGAAGGAATAGTTGGACGAGAAAATGTTGATCAACCCGGCCTTGGCGGCTTCGTCGGCGAGAATTTTGGTCATTTCCGCGTCTAGCTCGATCTGCTTGTCGAGGTTGATTGCAGCCGGATAGAAAGCGCCCGCACGGTAGCAGGGCAGACGGTCATCATAGGAAATATGGCTGACATCGGCGACGCCACCCAGTACCGCATCTATGCCTTCACTCCAACCGTTCAGCGTTGCGGACGGGAAAATCTGCATTGTGACCCGGCCTTCGGTTTTTTCCTCGATCAGCTTGGCCAGATGCTGGAAACCCTCGTGGCGGATGTCAACCTCATTCACATAGGTTGAAAGCCGGATCAGTTCCTGCGCCTGCGCCGGTGCGCCGGTAAAGCTTATGCCAAGACCAGCCGCTACGGCGACCGTAGAAAGCTTGAGTGTGTTCAAGATTTTCATTGGATACTCCTTATGTGTGTGATGTTATGGTGTTGTTCTTGTTTTTGGGCGGCAAAGCCAAAGGACTGCTGTACAAACGCCATCAACGCGTCCGGATTCAGCTCATCACTCGCCGTTCTGCCGGCGAAAGAAAGACAGCCATTATATTTCGTCCGAAGATCGGCGTCGGACAACGGACGGTTTGGCATGCCGTATGCCTCGCCGCAAAAACCGGTTTTTGTGCTACCGTCGGTGAAGGACAGTGTCAGCCGGGTGCTTTCGGGGTAGTCGACGCTGTAAGGGGGGCTGGATAGGTCAGCGGCGGTTTCCACAATCACTTTCCCGATCAGCTTTGCCTTTTCCGGTTTGGCAATGGCATCCGGGTGCAAGTCCTCAAGCCGCACGCACCCGTTAAGGGCAGCGCATGCCAGACAGTATGGCAATGAGAACTGTGCCTCCTGGGCGTTGGCAGGCGCATCGAAAACCAGGCTGTTGCGCACCAGTTGCGGGACTTCGGCCCGGGCCGAAGCAATATCGGCAGCGGTTTTTCCCGTTTCTGACAAAAGTTTGGCCATGAGTTCGACCCCGGCGTGGGCGGCGGAGCAGACCGGGTTAATCTTGAACAGAAGCCCCGGCGTTTCAAGCCGCCATTGGCGGCCGAGAGTGTCAGCCTGGCTCAGATCGGCCTCGCCTCCATTCAGAAGTGCGAAAAAGCCGTTTTTCTGTTCGAACCCGTCCACCGGACCGGTCAGGCCTGCTCGCGCGGCGCGCGACAGAGCAATGGAACGGGCAGCAACATGACCGCAAAGATAGGCTTTCGCATCCGTCCCGGCGATTGCACGCTCAATGCCTCCTGATACGGCAGCCATGCCAATGGCATGAGCGGTTTGATCGGTACTCAGGCCATATAAGCTGCACACACCTGCAACGGCGCCAACCAGCGCCAGCGATCCGGTGGCCCACCAGCCGCGCATGAAATGCCCATGCTGAACGATATCGCCCAAGGTATAGGCGATCTCGGAGCCAATGATGAAGGCCCGCAAGGTCTCGTCATCCGTTGCCGAAACGTCTTCGGCCACGGCAAGCACAGCAGGTAGGATGATGGCTGAACCATGAACCATGCCGGTATAGCTGTTATCGTCGAAGTCCCAAACATGCGCAGCCATGCCATTGACGGTGGCCGCGGCAGTTGCCTCCAGCCGATGCCCGGTGGCAGTCAGGCAGGATCCGCAGACGCCTGAAAAGCTGTCAGCCAAAGCCTCAACTTTAGGATGCGCAGAGCCCGCCACCATAACGCCGACCGTATCCAGCGCCGCGCGCTGTGCAGCTTGGCGTACCCCTGAAGAAACCTCATATTCCTGCAGAATTGCCGCCCAAGCCGCAAATCGGTGGGCCAGCAACCGCTCAGCCATTGGACCGGCCCGCAGGCCGGACTGCCTTGTTCTTCGCCAAAACCACGCTCCCTCCCAGATCGCATATGATATGTATCATACGCTACAAAGTTGTTTCATGCGTGTCAATTGGTATTTACTTGATCAATCGATGTAGGCACCACTGCGTTGGCGAAGCTCATGAATGCGCTCGATCCGCTGAACAGCGCCTCCCGCGCTCTTGGCAACCGCAAGGGCTAAAATGGCTTCAATCGCTGCGCAGATCGCAACGACAGAGGAATAGTAGTGAGGGCTGTCGGTGGGTACGATCAGACAATGGTCCGAAACCGGGATCAGCGGAGAACTGCGTCGGTCGGTGATGGACATCGTGCGCACGCCGATCTCGTGTGCATAGGTCACGGCTTCAATCCCGCTTTTGGCATAAGGCGTTACGCCGATCCCAAATACTGCATCCTCCGGTCCCAGAGTGCCAAGGGTTTCCACCACGCTGGCAAAGCCGGGGCGCGTAGCGCGCAGGCCCGGAAAGGCGATGCCACCCGTGTTTTCCATGTGTCCCGCGATCCAGGCCATGGAACCCGGGGCAATGATATGAAGGTTCCTGGCGCTGCGCACGGTCTCGGCAATCGCTTCGATGGTTTCGGTGCTATTGGCCTCGAATAGGTTGGAAATATTGTTCAGCGCCGCGTCCTGGATGCGTCCAGCCAGTGAATCTTTTCCGCTTCGAAACAGCCGCGCCGCCCGGTTGCCGAAATTGCTGGATGACACTTCGTTCTGAAAAAGCGCTTTGAAATCATCATAGCTGTCATGGCCGAAATGCCGGGCCAGACGCAGCATCGTGGGCGAAGACACCCCACATTCAGTTGCCATCGCACGCATAGAGCCAAAGGCGATCCGGGCCGGGTTATCGAGCGCATATTTGGCCGCAATCTCGAGCTTTCTAGGAAGGTTCGGTAGCTCGGCTGCAAGTGTTTCAACGATGCCGGTCATGTATCATATCCCCTACTATCTATAGCATTTGATACACGCCGACCTGCGCCGATTCAAATCTACGATGCATTTCCAAAATAATTGCGATTGATATTTATTTTCAAAAATGTATCATTCGATACGAACCGTGCCAATCGACTGGGAGCAACTGGTGTCGCATTATTCCGCGCTGTCGATCCTGAAAAACGCCGTTAGGGGCAACCGGGGCTGGGCGCGCGCCTGGCGTGATCCCGAGCCCAAACCTGCCTATGATGTGATTATCGTGGGCGGTGGGGGCCACGGGCTTGCCACCGCCTATTACCTTGCCAAGGAACATGGGATCACCAATGTCGCGGTGCTAGAAAAGGGTTGGTTGGGTGGCGGCAACACCGGACGCAACACGACGATTGTCCGCTCCAACTATATGATCCCCGGCAACACGATGTTCTATGAACGCTCGATGAAGCTCTGGGAGAATCTGAGCCAGGACCTGAATTATAACGTGATGATGAGCCAGCGCGGGCAGTATCACCTCGGTCATTCGCCCGCGCAGATGGACGGGCTGAGGCGGCGTGGCAATATCATGCGCGCCAACGGGATTGATGCCGCGATGCTGACCCGCGAAGAGGTGCGCAAGCAGGTGCCCTTCCTTGACTACACCCAGTCCGCGCGTTTTCCGGTCCATGGCGCGCTCTATCAGGGTCGGGCCGGCACGGCGCGCCACGATGCGGTTGCCTGGGGTTATGCCCGTGGCGCTGACAAGCGCGGGGTCGATATCATCCAGCAGTGTGAGGTTACGGGGTTTTTGCGAGAGAACGGGCGGATCAGCGGTGTTCAGACAACGCGCGGCGAGATTCGCGCAAGCAAGGTCGGACTGGCCGTAGCAGGCCATACCAGCATTTTGGGTCAGATGGCGGGTCTTCGCCTGCCGATTGAGAGCCACAGCCTGCAAGCCTTTGTCACCGAACCGCTGAAGCCGATGATTGACGCTGTGGTCAGCTATGGTGCGGCACATTTCTATATCAGCCAGTCGGACAAAGGTGGGTTGGTTCTTGGGGGCGACCTCGACGGCTATAATTCCTACGCGCAACGGGGCGGCCTACCAATTGTCGAGCATACACTGGCCTCAGCCAAATCGCTGGTGCCAGCGATCAGTCGCCTGCGGCTGCTGCGGCACTGGGCCGGGGTAATGGATATGACGATGGATGGCTCGCCCATCATCGCCAAGACCCCGGTGGGCGGGCTCTATCTCAATGGCGGCTGGTGTTACGGCGGGTTCAAGGCAACGCCTGCTTCGGGCTGGTGCTTTGCCTGGACCATCGCCAAGGACATGCCACATGAGGACAACGCCCGCTTCACTCTGGATCGCTTCGCGCGCGGCTATCAGCTCGACGAAAAGGCCACAGGTCCACAACCCAATCTGCAATAGGAATGAAAGACGATGCTGAGATTGAACTGTCCGGTATGCGGGTTGCGGGACGAAACAGAGTTCTCCTATCTGGGCGATGCCACGGTGCAACGTCCCGGGATGGGGAATACGGATCCGGCAGCATGGTCGGATTTTGTTTTCATCCGCGACAATCCAAGGGGCGCGCATAGCGAGCTTTGGCATCACGTATCAGGCTGCCGGCAATGGCTGGTGGTCGAACGCGATACTGCCACTCACAAGATTGGCACCTGCCGGCTGGCGCGCGAGGATGTACGATGACCAGTCATCGCCTGCCGTCCGGTGGACGTATCGACCGCAGCCGCCAACTGACCCTCTACTTTGACGGGCGGAAAATCCCGGCGCATCCTGGCGACACGCTCGCCTCGGCTATGCTCGCCGCAGGCGAAAGCGTGGTTGCCCGCAGTTTCAAATATCATCGTCCGCGCGGCATCTATTCTGCCGGCGTCGAAGAGCCCAACGCGCTGGTTCATCTGCGCAGCGGCGAACGCCATGAGCCCAACACGCGAGCAACGATGATCGAAGCCTTCGACGGGCTTACCGCCACCGGCCAGAACGCCTGGCCCAATGTGCGCTTCGACCTGAGCGCGGCAAACCGGCTCCTGGCGCCCTTCATCCATGCGGGGTTTTATTACAAGACCTTTATCGGGCCGTTCCGTGGCACCGGCTTCTGGATGTTCTGCGAGCGGTTCATCCGCAAGGCGGCCGGCATGGGCACGCCGACCAAGGAGTTTGACCCAGACCGCTATGAGAAGGTCAACGCTCATTGCGATGTGCTGGTGATCGGAGCGGGTCCGGCCGGGCTGGCTGCGGCATTGTCGGCAGGCCGTAACGGCGCACGGGTAATGCTGATCGAGCAGGATCGTGAGCTTGGAGGCGGTCTTTTGAGTAACTCTGCGGGCGGCGCCTCGGACCCATGGCGTGCGGCTATGATCGCAGAACTTGAGGCGATGGCGAATGTTCGGATCTTGATCCGGGCAACGGTGTTTGGTGCCTATGATTGTGGGGTTTTCGGCATTGTCGAACGGCTTTGGGATCACGTGTCCCAACCACCTGAGCTCCAGCCGCGCCAACGCTATTGGCAGGTCCGCGCCAAACAGACGGTCATGGCCACTGGCGCGATTGAAAGGCCCCTTGTCTTTGGAGGCAACGACAAGCCCGGTGTGATGCTGGCAGGGGCTGCGCGCACTTACCTCAACCGCTATGGTGTTTTGCCAGGGCGGCGCGCGGTCGTCGCCACCAATAATGACAGCGCATATCGGGTTGCCATTGATCTGGCTGAGGCCGGGTCCGAGGTTACGCTGACCGATACAAGGCCAACGCCCCCGGCTGACTTGGCCGGTGAGGCAAAAGCCGCGGGGGCGACGGTGCTGGCGGGTCATGGCGTCCTGTCAGCAGATGGCAGACCGAAGGTGAAGACAGCCCGGATTGCGCCGGTTGATGCCAATGGGTGTGCAACTGGCCCGGCTCGGCGCGTGGTCTGTGAGTTGATCGCCGTCTCGGCGGGATGGTCTCCCGCATTGCATTTGTGGAGCCAACGCCAGCGCAAACCGGTGTTTGAACCATCCGCGAATTGTTTCCTGCCTATCGCTGATGCACGGCCGGAATTACACATCGCAGGAGCAGCACTTGCCTGCCCTGAGGCCAAGGCTGCCGCCCGGCAAGGCCATGCCGCAGGAGCAGATGCGGCCAAGGCCGCAGGCTTTGACAAGGAGGCGGGCACAATGCCCGAACCTGCCAGCGACCCGAGTGCCGCCTGGACCGAAAGCCCCGGCACTACCTGGATGTTTACCGATCAGAGCGGCAAGACAAAGGGCCCCGCATTCGTCGATTTTCAGCACGATGTCGGGGTCAGTGATATCGATCAGGCGCATCGGGAAGGTTATACCTCGGTCGAGCACCTCAAACGCTACACCACAACCGGGATGGCCACCGATCAGGGCAAGCTGGGCAATGTGAATGCGCTGGCCCGGATGGCGGAACTGCGCGGTCAAACAATCCCGGAGGTCGGCACCACCTCCTTCCGCCCGCCCTTTACCCCGGTTGCTATCGGTGCACTGGTTGGCCACACCGCAGGGCGTCACTACCAGCCGACACGGCTCTCACCAATCCATGACTGGCATGTGGAGGGCGGTGCAAAGCTGACGCAAGCGGGCTTGTGGATGCGCGCATGGTATTACCCGCAATCAGGCGAAGACCTGCGCAGCGCTTATATCCGCGAAGCTGCCCATGTCCGCTCTGCCGTCGGGATGGTCGATGTCTCAACACTTGGCAAGATCGCGGTTCAGGGGCCTGATGCGGCGGAATTCCTGAACCGCATCTATGTGAACGGCTGGAAAACGCTCGCCATCGGTCGTCTGCGCTATGGTGTTATGCTGCGTGAAGACGGGATCGTTCTCGATGACGGCGCGACCGCGAGGCTGGGCGCGAATGACTATTTCATGTCTACCACCACCGCCAATGCGGCCAAGGTGCTGGCCTTTGCCGAACAGCTTTTGCAAACCTCCTGGCGCGATCTGAAGGTGCATGTCACTTCGGAAACCGACAATTGGGCCGCCATCGCAGTTGCCGGGCCGCAAGCGCGTGCGCTGCTGACGAAAGTGGTCGACGGTTGCGACCTGAGCGCTGCGGCCTTGCCCAACAACCACTGGACCCATGCTATGATCGCGGGCGTCCCGCTGCGCATTCACCGAATGAGCTTCTCTGGTGAACTGGCCTACGAGGTATATATCCCCTCGGGCTACGGCCACGGTATCTGGCAATATCTGATCGAGGCTGGAACCGAATTTGACTTGGCTCCCTACGGGACCGAGGCAATGGGCACACTGCGGATCGAGAAAGGCCATGTGGCTGCACCGGAACTCGATGGGCGCACCACACTGGGCGATCTGGGTCTGGGCGGAATGGCGTCTACCAAGAAGCCTTATATCGGCTCGGTTACGATGCAGCGCGAAGGGATGGTCGATCCGGCCCGCCCTTGCCTCGTGGGTCTAGTGAGTGAGGGCAGCGAGGGGCTGAAAAGCGGCTCGATCCTTTATGCGCTAGAGGTTGAAGCCAAAGGCCATGGTGAGGGCTGGATTTCCTCCACCACCTATTCGCCCGCACTTGGCAAGAACATCGCCCTTGGCTTCCTAACCAACGGGCGAGCGCGCCATGGAGAGGCCATTCAGGCGGTAAATTTCCTGCAAGACCACACTGACCATGTCACCGTTGTCTCGCCGCATTTCTATGACCCGGAGGGGGAACGCCAGAATGGTTGATTTTCGTAGTGCGCTGGCTAGCCGTTTGAAACCCGAGGCAATATCCGCGCAGGGCAATGCTGGCGTGACGATCAACGAAACCTTAGTGGTGGCCATGGGCCAGATTACGGGTTGGGCTGATTTTGAAACAGCCGCCGCACCCGCCCTGTCACTGCTCGGGGTTGATGGGCTGGGCAATTACAAAACTGTTCAGACGGGCGAGGATTGCGTGACCTACCGAACCGCACCTGACCGCATCCTGATTCGCCATTCCGAACCGGAGGTGTTGACTAAGGCACTTGCAGCTGTGGACCGGTCCATAGGCACGGCTTTGGAGCTCAGCCATTCGCGATGCTGCATCTCGCTGTGCGGGCCGTCGGTCGAAGACTTACTGTCCCGGGTTGCCACGCTTGATTTTCAAATAGACGCTTTCCCTGTGGGAAATTTTGCCCAAACCGATATTCATCATGTTGCGGTACTGATCCATCGTATTGCATCCGATCATTTCGACCTGCTGGTGCCTTATACTTGGGCCGTTTCGACCTTCGATTTTTTGAGCGACAACGCGCTATGCGGCGGGTTGCATCCGGGCGAGAAGACGCAATAACGCGCAAAACGAGAGCGGACGGACACCCGTTGACCCGGCAGGCAAGCGAAGCACCGAATGGCACTGTTCATACTGGACCAGCCGGCTCTCACGTGGTTCCTGCTAATCTGGATGTGTATGGACCAAAATCAGAACCATCCCGTGACACGGAAGAGAGCGATGACCAATAGCCAATCGAAGATCAAGTACAGAAAAATGCCTCCAGACGATATTATTGTTCTGGCAATAAGTGCTCTTAACAGCGAGATCACTGAGAACATGAGAGCAATCGCATTCGGATACGATGGCAAAAACGCCAAATTTTTATTCTACATGGCGAATAAGCCAAAGGACTTTGAGAAAGAAGCAGCGGAGGTAATAGCAACAACTTTTGATTCTGGCCATCCAACAAAAATGGAAAGTTTGGACATAGAATTTGTTGTGACGCGTGAGAAAATTGGGAAACTGGATGGCTTAAATTTTATACTATTTCATCGACATGAGCTTGAGGGAGAATGGATGATTTGAACATGAATAATGTGAATTTGAAATTTTGTTATTGGCAAGAAAAAATAATTGCGGTTCCCTTGGATCCGCGACAACGCCCATACCGGCTTGGAACCATTGAAGCATTTTTCGCACCTTTAAAGCCAGTGCAGCACCATCACACCGTCACCCAGCCATCGGCCTCACCTGCCCGGTAGATGGCGTCGATCAATTTCTGGTTCAGCACCGAATTTTCAAGCGTGAACACCGGCCGGTCGGCCGCAAGGGTTTTGTTTTGTACCGCACGCACAAACGTTTCCGCCATTACCTTGTATTGCCTGACGCCAGAAAAACGGAAGGTTTCCGCGCCTAAATGGGTTTCATCGTTAAGGGTCACGCTGGCATGGCCGTAATCGCCGGCATTGAACGGCGCCGGGACGTCGATGTAACCCTTGCTGCCGTGAAATACCATATGCTGGCGCAGCGCCATCTGAGTGGCGCAGTAAAACGACAGTTCAAACCCGCCGAAATCGGCCTTTATGCTGGCATACCGGTCAGTGCCGAAGGAGGGGTCGCGCTCGACGGTCGCCTGCACGCGCTGCGGCTCCAAACCGGTGGCAATGCGCGTCGTCACCGTCGGATAAACACCGATATCAGGCAGGCCGCCGCCGCCCAGTTCCGGCTGGTTGCGCATATTATCCGGGTCTTTGAGATTGTAGCAAAACACACCGGCAACATGGCGCAGCTCGCCGATGGCACCGCCGGCAATCAGCTCGGCAACCTTGGCCCATTGCGGGTGATAGTTGACCATAAACGCTTCCGACACCAGCACGTTGTGAGTATCGCGCGCGGCAATCAGCGGGGTGATATCATCGGCGGCAAGCGCGATTGGTTTTTCGCAAAGCACATGTTTGCCGGCTTGAGCAGTCTTTAGCGACCACTCAATATGCTGCGATGTCGGCAAAGGGATATAGACCCCGTCGACCGTATCGGAATCAAGGAGCTCCTGGTAGCTGCCAAAGACATGGGGCGCACCGAAACGGGCGGCCAGGGCGCGGGCCCTGTCATGGTCGCGGCTGGCGATCGCGGCAACCACACCATTGTCGCTGTCCTGCAGTGCCGGCAGCAATTGCTCGCGCGCGATTTTTGCAGTCGAAAGAACGCCCCATCGGAACATGCACAATCTCCATTTTTCGTTTTGAGGAACACCCTATCACGGCAGGGCCATTAATAGCGGCCAAACGGCAAGCCAGAAAACGAAGGTCATTCAAGGGGCAAAAGAGATTTAGATGCCAGCCGCAATCCCTACCCCCTCAGCACTCCGCCGGTCTGTTTTTCCACATTGCCGGTGATTTTTGCCGACAGCGCTTCAAAATCCTCATCCGTCAGCGTGCGTTCGGTTGGCTGGATAGCCACTTCGATGGCGATAGACTTCTTGTCTTGCCCAAGCGAAGCGCCTTCGAAAATGTCAAACACGGAGACATTGGTGATCAGTTTTTTGTCAGCACCGGCCGCCGCGCGGCAGAGTTTTGCCGCCTCCACTGATCGGTCGACGACGAAGGCGAAGTCGCGCGTCACCGCCTGCAATGGCGAAAGATCAAGCCGTGATTTTGTTCTGGTTGGCTTCCGCTTTGGCTCGATAATGGCGTCGACAAACACTTCAAAACCGCAAAGCGGACCGTCTATGTCAAGCGCGGAAAGGGTTTTTGGATGGAATTCACCAAAGGTCCCAAGCACGGTTTTGGGGCCGAGTTTGATTGTGCCGGAGCGACCCGGATGGTACCAGTCCGGCCCGCTCGCCTCGACCTGCAGATTGGCAACCGGCGCGCCACAGGCTTCCAGCACCGCAAACGCATCGGCCTTGGCATCGAATACGCCGGCCGGATCAGCCGCCCCATCCCAGTGACGGCCTGCGCCAGTAAGCCGTGCGGTACCGCGGCGCACGCCGGAGGCGACGCGGCGCTGGCCGTCCGGCGTATCATTCTCATAGGTGCCGGAGACCTCGAACAGCGCCACATCGGCGTGGCCGCGATCGGCATTGCGCTGTGCTGCGGTCAAAAGGCCCGGAAACAGTGACGGCCGCATGTCGGACATATCGGCGGCAATCGGATTGGCGAGCTTTAACTCCGGCTGTCCGCCGCCGAACAGTTTTGCATGTTCGGCTGGAATGAATGACCAGTTGATCGCCTCCATCATGCCGCGTGCTGCCAGAGTTCGCTTGGCAAGACGGGTGCGGATTTGCAGCGTGGTGAGTATCCGCTCACTGACGGCGCCATGGCTGACAAGCGGTTGCGGCTCGATATTGTCGATACCGTGTATGCGCATCACCTCCTCGACCAGATCGGCTTTGCCATCGACATCGGGACGCCAGGACGGCACGGTAACATCAACGGTTTCGCCATCGCCGGTTGAGGTAAAGCCAAGCCGGCTAAGAATATCGAGCGCTTCTTTGCGAGAAACCTCAGTGCCAGTGAGCCGGCTAATCTCCGGCAGTGGAAAGGAAACGATTTTCGGCGAATGCCCGGCATAACCGATGACTTCCGGTTTGCTTGACGTTCCACCGCAAAGCTTCATCACCAAATGGGTGGCAAGCTCCATGCCGTCGACCATGAAATTTGGATCGACACCGCGCTCGAACCGGTAGCGCGCATCGGTGATTATACCGAGATCGCGGCCGGAGCGGGCGATGTTCATCGGGTTCCACAGCGCCGATTCAATCAGCACATCGGTGGTGGCTTCATCGCAGCCGGAATGCTCGCCGCCGATGATGCCGGCAATGGACTCTACGCCATTGTCGTCGGCGATGACGCAGTTGTCCTGGCCGAGCTCATAGTCCTTGCCGTCGAGCGCCAGCACTTTTTCGCCTTCCCGCCCACGGCGGACGACCAGACTGCCGGCGACTTTCGCCGCGTCGAACACATGCAGCGGGCGGCCGCGATCGAAGGTAACATAGTTGGTGATATCGACCAGTGCATTGATTGGCCTTAAACCGATAGCGATCAGCCGTTGCTGCATCCATTTGGGCGAGGGGCCGTTTTTAACGCCGCTGACCTTGCGCAGCGCAAAGCCCGGACAAAGATCGGGCGCTTCAATCGCCACCTTGACCGGGCATTCACCGGACCCTTCTACCGCCCGCACGGACCCGTCCTTCAGCGTGCCAAGCCCGGCTGCCGCCAGATCGCGGGCAATGCCGTAGACGCCGGTGGCATCGGGCCGGTTCGGCGTCAGGCCGATTTCGATCACCGGATCGTCAAGCCCGGCCCAGGTGGCAAACGTTTCGCCCACCGGGGCATCTTCCGGCAGGTCGATAATGCCGTCATGCTCGTCCGACATCTGCAATTCACGTTCAGAACACATCATTCCGTGGCTTTCGACGCCGCGGATCTTGCCGACCGAGAGCGTGAGATCGATGCCGGGCACATAGGTGCCGGGGCTTGCGAAAGCGCCTATCAGGCCGGTACGCGCATTGGGCGCGCCGCAGACGACCTGAACCGGCTTACCGTCACCGGTATCGACTGACAAAACGCGCAGCCTATCGGCGTCGGGATGCTGCTTTGCCTCGATCACACGGGCAATGGTGAAGGGTTTGAGCGCGGCCTTGTCGTCAACCGCCTCGACTTCCAATCCGATCATCGTGAGCTTGTCGCAGATCGCATCCAAAGATGCATCGGTGTCGAGGTGATCATGTAGCCAGGAAAGCGTGAATTTCATTTGTCTGATCCGGTCATTCGGTCTTGATTAAAATCGTCTTGTCGACCTTGCGCAGGTCGTCTTGAAGCTCCAGCCAATCGAGTTTCTGGCCGGCAAAAGTGTGATAGTCCGGCGGAAAATCGTTCGGATTTTCCATGAAGCCGGTGTTGAGAAAGGTCATGTGGCTGGCACTGTCGTGTTCCTGCGCCACCGGAGAGCCGCAATGGGAGCAAAAAAGCCTGGTGGCCGTGCCTTCCTTATATCGCTTCAGCGTGTCGTCGGCTTCCCATGTGATGTTCTTCTTGGGAAACCCGACCGACGCCAGAACAGGCGCGCCCGTCGCCCTGCGGCAGTCGTCGCAATGGCAATAGACCGACAGATCCGGCGCACCGCGCGCCGTGATGACGACGGAGTTACAACGGCAATGACCGCGATGGGAGGGTTGGTTGCTCACCCGCTTAGTCCGGCAAACAATGTCGGCATGTCGAGCGGGCGGAAGCCATAATGTTTCAGCCAGCGCACATCGGCATCGAAAAAGGCGCGCAGGTCCGGCATGCCGTATTTCAGCATGGCGATGCGGTCGATACCGATGCCCCAGGCAAAGCCCTGATAGACGTCGGGGTCGAGCCCGCCGGCGCTGAGCACATTGGGATGCACCATCCCGCAGCCCAATATTTCCATCCAGTCATCGCCCTCGCCAAAGCGCACCTCGCCCGGGCGCGAGCGGTCGCATTTGATATCGACTTCAAGGCTCGGTTCGGTGAACGGGAAGAAGGACGGGCGGAAACGCATGGTCACGTCAGGCACTTCGAAAAATGTCTTGCAGAATTCCTCGATGGTCCATTTCAGATGCGCGACTGTCGTCTGCTTGTCAATCACCAGCGCCTCGAGCTGATGGAACATCGGCGTGTGCGTGGCGTCAGAATCACAGCGATAGGTCTTGCCGGGAATGATGACACGGATCGGCGGATTCTGCGCCTCCATTGTACGTATTTGAACCGGCGAAGTGTGCGTGCGCAAAAGCTTGCGCTCTCCGTTCTCACCGGGTTGAAGGAAGAACGTGTCGTGCATCTCGCGCGCCGGATGGCCGTCTGGAAAATTGAGTGCGGTGAAATTGTAGTAGTCGGTTTCCACATCCGGGCCTTCGGCGATGGCAAACCCCATATCGGCGAATATCGCGGTGATTTCGTCTGTCACCTGACTGATCGGATGAATTCGCCCGGTCGCGGTCGGCGCCGGCTGGAGCGGCAGCGTGACATCGACCTTCTCGGTTTCAAGCCGCGCGGCAATGCCTGCCTCCGCCAGCGCGGCCTTGCGATCGGTTAGTGCCTCGGCAACCCGGTTTTTCAACCCGTTCAGCGCCGGTCCCATCACCTGACGCTCTTCCGGTGTCATCCGCCCAAGCGACTTCATCTTCTCGGAGACGGTGCCTTTTTTGCCAAGTGCCGAGATGCGCACCGCGTCGATCGCCTGCTCGTCGCCGGCGGCCTCGATTTCAGCATTGATTGCAGCTTCCAATTGTTCCAGTTCACTCATCGCGATAGTCCGTTTCGGTCATTTATTTGGCGGCAAGGCCGCGGGTCAATATTTCGTCGGCCTTGAGTATCCGGCGCAGATCACTGCCGAATCGTCTCCCACCTAACAGTTGCGCCGGGCGCAGAAGCCGATGCCAGAAACGCACCAGCTTCTTCAACTCCCCCGTCACCTGGACCGGCGCGCGCTCGACATAGGCCTGAAAGGCGGCTTTAGCATTTTGCGGCTCGGCCATCATATCCGAGACCACGAGAAACAGGAGCCAGCAATCGCGCGCCTGGGCCGTTTCAACCGGCATCACCGCCTCGGGCTCCTCTTCAAAATCCATAAATCCGATAGCCCCTCCCGGCCCGATGATCATATCGCGCGGATGCGGGCGGCCGTGAACCAGCCCATGGACATGCGCCCTGCACAGTGCGGTGACGCAGTTGCACAGCAGGCGGTCATGGGCATCACCATTGCCGCTTTGCCGTTCGGCGATCGCCTGCATATCGACCATCGTTCCACAATCCCGGCTCACGATCATCCGATCATCGGACAGGACAATTTCGGGCGTTGGAAATCCAGCCTCGGCAAACTGCCCTGTTTTGCGCAATTCACGCGCCACGGCGTCCCTGGCCTTGACAGCCGGGCTCGGGCGCAGTGCTGCCGGCAGCGGCAGCAGCGCCACCAGGCGGTGCAGAAATTTGTAGATCGCCCGATCATCCCGGTCATAGCGCTTGATCCAGAAACGCTCGCCATCGACATCCACCGGAAAGTTTCGCAGATCACCGTGCTGCGCCGCCAGGGCGCGCAGTCGCTCGATCATCTCGCCATCGACAGATGGTTTGCTCATTGGTGCTTGCCGGTTTGTCATCGCATTGAAAAACCCGCGCCAGCCCTGCCAGCGCGGGTTCCCGTTACACTATTTTTTCGACTTCGGGAAACGCTGGCTCAGGCAACAGCGCTTTCAAAAGCATTCGGTGTGGTATCTTTAAGATATTCCAGCGCCGTCTTGGCTTGTTTCACCAGCGCGGCAAACGCCTGCGGCTCATGGATCGCCATATCGGACAGAACCTTGCGGTCGACCTCGATGCCGGCCTTGTTCAACCCATCGATGAAGCGGCCATAGGTCAGGCCATGCTCGCGGGTGGCGGCATTGATGCGCTGGATCCACAGTGCGCGGAAATTCCGCTTCCTGGTGCGCCGGTCGCGGGTGGCGTACTGCGCCGATTTCTCTACCGCCTGTTTGGCGATGCGGATGGTGTTTTTGCGCCGGCCATAAAAACCTTTGGCGGCTTTGAGTGTCTTCTTGTGCTTGGCGTGGCTGGTGACGCCTCTTTTTACACGGGCCATGTCATGATCTCCTGGAAACTGTCTCTAATCGCAAATGCGTGGCTGGTCAGAAGCTGTTGGGAAGGAACTTCTTGACGATGCGGGTGTCTGGCTCGGACAGAACCATGGTACCGCGTGCATTGCGAAGGAATTTGTTGGATCGTTTGATCATGCCATGCTGCTTTCCGGCAGCCGCTACCTTGACCTTGCCGGTCCCGGTAACCTTGAATCGTTTTTTCGCACCAGATTTGGTCTTCATCTTGGGCATTTTGCTTCTCCATTATTTTGCTCACGCCATTTTGCTTGCCGCAAATGCTCCACAAGGGTGCCGGAGTACCGGCGACGACCGGATGGCCGCATCTTGCATCGCTCTGGCTAAGATGAGCTGTCAGCATATTAAGAACCGCCACGGCATGCCCTGCCGGACGGTTCAAGACGCGGGCTTATAACGGGCCTGGCAAAATTGTGCAATGCCCAATTGTCGATGCGACTATTTCGACCATGCGCGTGGCAGGAACATTTTTTGACGCAAATTGCCAAACATTTTTTCGTCCGGGGTGACAGGATCGCGCCAGAAGGAGTTCCCCATGAGTGAACCGGTACAGGCTGAAAAAGCGGCCATTGCTGCACCAAAACGCGAACGCGGTGGCAGAATGGCGCGCCGCGCGGCCAGATCCGGCGGACCGGCGGCAATCGGACGGCCTTATATTGTCCGCAACATCCCAACCTATGATGTGATGGGTGAGGAAAATCTGCTGCGCATCGAGGATACCGCAGACCGTATCCTGGCTGAGATCGGGTTGCAGTTCCGCGACGATCCGATTGCCATTGGTTACTGGAAAAAAGCCGGCGCCAAGGTCGACGACGAGCTGGTCAAATTCGAACCCGGCATGTTGCGCGAAATATTAAAAACCGCGCCGCGCGAATTTACCCAGGTCGCGAGAAACCGGAAAAACGACATACGGATCGGCGGCAACAATGTCGTATTCGCCCCGTCCTATGGCTGTCCGTTTGTCATGGATCTGGATCATGGGCGGCGCTACGGCACGATTGAGGACTTTGAAAACTTCGTCAAACTCGCCCAGTCATCGCCCTGGCTGCACCATTCGGGCGGAACGATTTGTGAGCCGGTCGATGTGCCCGTCAACAAGCGCCATCTGGATATGGTCTACGCCCATATGCGCTATTCCGACCGGCCATTTTTGGGGTCGGTGACGGCGGAGGAGCGCGCTGACGATTGTGTTGAGATGAGCCGCATCCTGTTTGGAGCGGATTTCGTCGACGATAATTGCGTCATCATGGGCAATGTCAATGTCAACTCGCCGCTGGTCTGGGATGGCACCATGACCAGCGTCCTGCGCGCTTACGCCCGGGCCAATCAGGCCACCATTTGCGTCCCCTTCATTCTCGGTGGCGCCATGGGACCCGTGACCGGCGCCGGGGCGATTGCCCAATCGCTGGCGGAAACCATGGCAGGATGTGCACTAACCCAGCTTGAACGTCCGGGCGCTCCGGTCATTTTTGGCAATTTCCTGTCGTCCATGTCGCTGAGATCCGGTTCCCCGACATTCGGTACGCCCGAACCGGCGATCGGTTCGATGGTCATAGGTCAGCTTGCCCGCAGGCTGGGGCTGCCGCTTCGATGTTCCGGCAATTTTACCACGTCAAAATTGCCCGATGCCCAGGCAATGAATGAATCGACCATGTCTATGCTGGCCGCTGTTCACTGCGGTGCGAATTTCATCCTGCATTCGGCCGGGTTCTTAGATGGGCTTTTGTCGATGTCGTATGAAAAATTCATGATGGACGCCGATATGTGTGGCGCGCTGCATTCCTATCTCGACGGCATAAAGATCGACGACAACCAGCTGGCGATGGACGCCTTTGTCGAGTGCGGCCCGGGTCAGCATTTCTTCGGCTGCGCCCACACGATGGCCAATTATGAGACAGCCTTCTGGGATTCCGAACTTGCCGACAACGAGGCGTTTGAGAAGTGGGAGACTGCCGGTTCGGTGGATGCGGCGACCCGGGCCAACAAGCTATGGAAGAAAAAGCTTGCAGACTATGAGGCCCCCGGGGTCGATCCCGGCACCGACGAGGCGCTGCGGGACTTCATCGCGAAGAAAAAGACATCGATGGATGACGCCTGGTATTGATGTAAAACACTTTCACGACGGATTTGATCCATGTCCAATGATCCCCTGCTGCAGCCGTTTCAACTGAAACACCTGACGCTGAAGAACCGCATTATCACGACAAGCCATGAACCGGCCTATCCCGAAGAGGGTATGCCCAAAGATCGCTACCGGCTCTATCACGTGGAACGCGCCAAGGCGGGGATCGCGCTCACCATGACGGCCGGATCGGCGGTCGTGTCGAAAGATTCGCCGCCCGTCTTCAACAATATCCTTCTTTATAAGGACGAGGTCGTGCCATGGCTGAAACGAATGGCCGACGACGTTCACGACCATGGCTGCGCCATCATGATCCAGCTCACACATCTGGGCCGCCGAACCCGTTGGGACAAGGGTGACTGGCTGCCGACCCTGTCGTCCTCGCATAAGCGCGAACCGGCCCATCGCGCCTATCCAAAACGCCTGGAAGACTGGGATATGGAGCGGATCAAGGCAGATTTTGCCGATAGTGCGGAGCGTGTGAAGGCAGCGGGGTTCGATGGTATCGAACTGGAATGTTACGGCCATCTGCTGCAACAGTTCTGGTCGCCGGCGACAAACACCCTTGCCGCGCCCTATGGCGGCAGCCTGGAAAACCGCATGCGGTTCTTTTTCGAGCTGATCGAAGCCATTCGCAAGCGCGTCGGCCCTGAATTCATCATCGGAACGCGCAACGTGGCCGACGAGGACATGCCGGGCGGCACAACCAAGGAGGAAGGTCTGGAGATCTGCCGCATGCTTCAGGCCTGCGGCCATATCGACTTTTTCAACATCATTCGCGGCCATATTGACACCGATCCCGGGCTGACCGATGTGATCCCGATCCAGGGGATGCGATCAGCGCCGCATCTTGATTTTGCCGGCGAAATCCGCGCGGCGACCAAATTCCCGGTGTTTCATGCCGCGCGCATTCCCGATGTCGCCACCGCACGCCACGCCGTTGAAAGCGGCAAGGTCGACATGGTCGGGATGACCCGGGCGCATATGACCGATCCGCACATCGTTCGAAAAATCATCGAGAAGCGCGAGCATGACATAAGGCCCTGTGTCGGTGCCAATTATTGTCTCGACCGTATCTATCAGGGCGGTGCTGCCTATTGCATTCACAATCCGGCAACAGGCCGCGAGGTGGAGGGCATGCCGCATAACATCGAGCCTGCGCAAACCAGGCGAAAGATTGTCATCGCCGGCGCCGGGCCGGCTGGCATGGAGGCGGCACGTGTCGCAGCCGAACGCGGCCATCAGGTTACGGTGTTCGAGGCGGCGAACAATCCGGGCGGGCAGATCCGGCTGACGGCCCAGTCAAAACGCCGCGCCGAGATGATCGGCATCATCGACTGGCGCAAGGCACAGTGTGATGCCAAGGGCGTCGAGTTCCGCTTCAACTATTGGGCCGATGCCGATACCGTGCTCGCCGAAAATCCGGATGTGGTTATCGTCGCCACCGGCGGGTTTCCGGGCGAAGGCGAACTGGACGCTGGAAGCGATTTGACGGTCACATCCTGGGATATCATTTCCGGCGATGTAAAACCCGGTCAAAACGTGCTCGTCTATGACGAGGCGGGCGACCATGCCGCATTGCAGGCCGCAGAGATGATCGCCCAGGCAGGTGGGCGGGTTGAGGTGATGACCGCCGACCGCATGTTTTCACCGGAAGTGATGGCGATGAACCTCACACCCTATATGCGTTCGCTGCAAAAGCTCGACACTGTTTTCACGGTCACTTACGAGCTAAAGAGCGTCGAAAAAGATGGAAACATGCTGAAAGCGGTGATCGGATCGCATTATGACGATGTTCATCACGAGCGAGCTGTCGATCAGGTGGTTGTCAATTTTGGCACCCGGCCGATGGATGATCTTTATTTCAAACTCAAGCCGAAATCATCCAATCTGGGTGCCGTCGATTATGAGGCGCTCATTGCCGGCAAGCCACAGGCGCTGGAAAAAAACTCCAAAGGCGCGTTCCAGCTGTTTCGCATTGGCGACGCCGTCGAGGCACGCAACACACATGCGGCCATCTACGATGGGCTGCGCTTCGTGATGGCAATGTAGAGGGATGCCGCCACAACCGGTGGTTATGTTTGCGAGCGCAATTCCCGGCTAGAAAGTTAACAAAAAACGCCGGGAATCATCTCCCTATGAGCGGTGCTTCAGGCTTTTTGTGGCGGCACCCGGTGAAAACCACAAGATATTGCCGTGAACAAACCGGGAATCGGATCAGATCAGCGATTCGTCGATGGTTTGTTCCGGCTTTGACCCGAACGTTAACGCAAGCGGCGATTTTTAACCGGATTTGGTAAGGGATTTTCAACTTTTCCTAACAAAATCATAATGTTGCGCCGCCTGAAAATTTGCATCAAAACAGCAAAGAGCAATTCGTTAACGCGAAAACCAAAAAAAGGCTTTTCGTCGAACAAGGCGATTCAGCATATGGTGTTCCTGATGGCTGAAAGAGCCAGATATTGCCGTGAACAAACCCGGAAACACAGCAGGTAAGTGATTCGTCGCCCTTTCGTTCCAGTCACGTTCCATTGGTTAATTCCGGCATGCTTTTTGGATTGGTGTTCTTGCGATGCCACAATAATGTAGTATGTGTCTGCTCTGCGTCTCGACAATGAAACCTGCGTAAAATTCTCCATGATCAATACGGGTAACCTGACCGATCTGCCGGTACTGTCCGGACGCGATGTGACCGCCGTGCTGGGTCCGACCAATACGGGCAAGACGCATCTTGCGATCGAACGGCTGATATCACACGAAAGCGGCATGATAGGTCTGCCGCTGCGTCTGCTTGCCCGTGAAGTCTACGGACGGGTTTGCGAAAAGGCCGGGCCGGCAAATGTGGCGCTGATAACGGGCGAGGAAAAGATCGTTCCGGCAAATGCCCGCTACTCGGTCTGTACGGTCGAAGCCATGCCACGCGAGACCGATGCGGCTTTTGTTGCAATCGACGAGGTTCAGATAGCCGGAGATCTTGAGCGCGGCCACATCTTTACCGACCGGGTGCTGCATCTGCGCGGCAGGCAGGAGACGCTGTTGCTCGGCTCGGGCACGATGCGCGGCATTTTGGAAAAATTGCTGCCCGGCATCTCCATCGTTACCCGGCCGCGAATGTCGCTGCTGACCCATGCGGGATTGAAAAAGATCATCCGTTTGCCACGCCGGTCGGCGATTGTGGCGTTTTCAGCAGATGAGGTTTACGCAATCGCCGAACTGATCCGCCGTCAGCGTGGCGGGGCCGCTGTGGTGCTGGGTGCGCTCAGCCCGCGCACCCGAAACGCGCAGGTGGCCCTCTATCAGTCTGGCGATGTCGACTATCTGGTCGCCACCGATGCCATCGGTATGGGTCTCAACCTTGATGTTGACCATGTCGCCTTTGCCCAGAACCGGAAGTTTGACGGGTTTCAGTACCGGCAGCTTTCCGCCGCTGAAATCGGACAGATTGCCGGGCGCGCCGGCCGCCATATCCGGGACGGAACATTTGGCGTTACGGGACGGGTCGATCCGTTTGACGATGGGCTGGTTTCGCGCATCGAGGCGCATGAGTTCGAACCGGTAAAGGTTCTGCAATGGCGGACAAATAAATTCGATTTCTCCAGCCTGGATGCGCTGAGGCGTTCGATCGATACGCCAACGCCGCTGCCGGGACTGACAAAGGCGCTGCCGGCAGTCGATGCACAGACGCTGGAGCGGCTTGCCGCAGACGAGACGGTGGCAAGGCTGGCCGATACGCCAGATCAGGTATCGCTGCTCTGGGATGCCTGTGCTTTGCCGGATTATCGCCGTATCGCCCCGGCGCAACACGCTGATATCATCGCCTCAATCTATGTCGATCTTGCCCGCGACGGCCATGTTGACGAAGACTATCTGGCCGAGCAGGTGCGCCAGGCCGACAGCACCGAAGGGGAAATCGATACCCTGTCGGCCCGCATAGCCCAGATCAGGACCTGGACCTATGTTTCGCACCGGCCCGGCTGGCTGTCAGATCCCGCCCACTGGCAGGAAAAGGCCAGAAATATCGAAGACAGATTATCTGATGCTCTGCATGAAAGGTTGACGAAACGCTTCGTAGACCGCAGGACATCGTTGCTCATGAAGCGCTTGAGAGAAAATTCCATGCTCGAAGCCGAAATCAGCCCCGATGGCGACCTGTCTGTCGCCGGCCACCATGTCGGAACCTTGCAAGGATTCCGCTTTACCACCGATCAAAGTGCCAACGGCGAAGACGCCAAAGCGATACGTGCGGCCGCGCACAAGGCGCTGACGCCAGAATTCGAGGCGCGCGCAACCCGGTTTGCAGCATCGTCCAACAACGATCTGGCAATCGGATCCGACAATATCGTGCGCTGGCTTGGAAGCCCCGTGGCGGCACTTTCTGCAAGCGATGAAGTCCTAAAGCCCCGCGTCGTCCTGCTCGCCGACGAGCAATTGACCGGACCCGCCCGCGACAAGGTGGCGGCGCGCGCGCAACGGTTCGTTGCCTTTCAGATTGAAACGCATTTAAAACCGCTGGTCCAAATGTCGGCAGACCAGACATTGAGTGCGCCGGCGAAAGGCATCGCCTACCGCCTGGTGGAGGCCTGCGGCATCATCAACCGGCGCGATATTGCCGATGATGTGCGCGATCTTGATCAGGAGGCCCGGTCCGGATTGCGCCGCAACGGTGTGCGGTTTGGTGCCTATCACCTGTTTATGCCGCTGTTGTTAAAGCCGGCGCCAGCGGGGCTTTTGACCCAGCTTTGGGCGCTTGGCAATGATGCCACCGCAAAGGCTGGCTATGGTGATGTGGTTGCGGCGCTGTCGAGCGGGCGTACATCGCTTGTAACTGACCCATCCTTCGACCGGACCTTCTACAAGCTTGCCGGATACCGGCTGTTGGGCAAACGGGCGGTCCGTGTCGACATTCTAGAACGGCTCGCCGACCTGATCCGGCCGGCATTGTTCTGGAAGCCCGGTATCGGGACGCGGCCGGAGGGGGGGTATGACGGAAACCGCTTCGTCGTGACGCCTGCCATGATGTCCATCCTTGGCGCAACGCCGGAAGACATGGAAGAGGTTTTAAAGGGTCTTGGCTATCGCGGTGAACCGGTTTCCGCCGAGGATGCCGCCGCCCATATTGCCAAAATGGATGCTGAAACCGATGCCAAATCCGAGACTACCAAACCCGAAACTGGCAAATCCGAGCAAGCCTTAGCCGAGACCGGCAAATCTGAGGTCACAACCGGCGAAACCGTCAAACCGGATGAGACAACGCCCGATGCGGCTGAAGCACCCGGGCCGGATGCCGCGTCCGCCGCCCCGGACGAACCATCGGGCAACGCCGCTGACAAAGGTGTTGCGGCGGAGGCAGCGGAGGCGCCGGATTCCGAAGATGCCGGAGAAGAAGCACCCAAACCTGTCATCCTGTGGCGTCAGGCGCGCTTCGGCAACCGGTCCCGGCATCAGGGCCGCAAACCCGGCGATGGTTCCGGCCGCCGCAATGATCGTGGAGCGCAAGCCAAAAAATTCTCCGGCAAACCGGGCAAGGGTAAAGGGCACGGCACGAAAGGGTTCAAAACAGGCGGAAAGCCGCCGCGCGAGCGCAAGCCGGAACGCATCGACCCTGATTCCCCATTTGCAAAGCTTGCTGCCCTCAAAGAGCAGCTGAAAGGGTGAAGCCCGCGCGGAAACGGGGATGTTGACCACCTTGCCATGACCTTTTGGCGGTCCAGATGAACGACGCAACTGCAAGACAGCGTATCGACAAATGGCTGTTCTTTGCCCGGGTGGTCAAATCGCGGTCAATGGCGGCCAAACTGGCGGCAGGCGGCAAGATCAGGGTCAACCGGAACAAGGTCGATCAAGCCTCCCATCAAGTCAAACCGGATGACGTGCTGACGATTACGCTTGAACGCAGGGTCCTGATCTATCGTGTCGTCGCGACTGGAAGCCGGCGTGGCCCTGCCAGCGAAGCCCGTACGCTATATGAGGATTTGACGCCGCCTCCGGCCCCCAAAGCCTGCGGACCCGTTACAGCAACCGGCCCCGTGCGTGACCCCGGCAGCGGCCGGCCAACGAAAAAAGACCGGCGGGCGCTCGACAGGAGCCGGCTGAAATAGGGCTGCATCTGTCTGCTGCGCGCGGCTGGGAACAGCTGGTTTACCGGCCTGCAATAATTCCAAACATCTTGCACATCGTGCGCAAAACGGATAGGTCAAGCTGCAAACTCGATCATTTCTATACAAACAATCCCGGAGCGGGCCTCTATGACCTATATCGTCGTCGACAACTGTATCAAATGCAAATACATGGACTGTATTGAAGTATGCCCGGTGGATTGTTTCTACGAAGGCGAAAACATGCTGGTCATTCACCCCGATGAGTGCATTGACTGTGGTGTGTGCGAGCCGGAATGTCCTGCCGAGGCCATCAAGCCCGATACTGAACCGGGGCTGGATAAGTGGCTTCAGATCAATACCGAGTACGCGGAAAAATGGCCGAATATTACCGCAAAAGGCACACCCCCGGCCGACGGCAAAAAATTCGAAGGAGAAGAAGGCAAGTTCGAAAAATACTTCACCTCCAATCCGGGTGAAGGTGACTGAAACAGGCCTCCGAGCTATTAATCTTAACGGTAAATCCTGACATTACGGCAGAGTAAACCTGCGGCAAATTGTTGATTCTTCCGGCAAATTGTGGTAAATATTCTCTTCATGCCAATGACAGATTGCCAACGGACTGCGCACAAACGTCGATAATCAAAGGGTGGAGAATGATATCGCACCGGACGGTTCTAACCGAACGGGTGGATATAATTTGCTGCTAAGTCGATCTGACTTGCAGCAGAATTGTGCGCTTAAAATCTGACATATGACGGCGAAGATAAATGGCCACACCTTGTCTAAGTGGCTCGCGATGCCACGGTCTCAACATGGGCCCGGCAGCTAAAACAGGAGTTTAGTGCGAATGACAACCCAGCAGAAAAAATCGGCACAGCGTCAGGGCTTCAAGACCGGCGAATCCATCGTTTATCCGGCGCATGGCGTCGGACAGATCGTCGCAATTGAAGATCAGGAAGTTGCCGGCCACAAGCTGGAATTATTCGTTATCGATTTCATGAAAGATAAGATGCGCCTGAAGGTTCCTGTCGCCAAGGCGACGGCGATTGGTATGCGCAAACTGTCGAAGACGGACTATGTCGACCGCGCATTGCGGGTCGTCCAGGGCCGCGCCCGCATCAAGCGCACCATGTGGTCGCGCCGGGCTCAGGAGTATGATGCGAAGATTAATTCCGGCGACCTGATTTCGATTGCCGAAGTGGTGCGCGATCTTTATCGCGCCGACAATCAGCCGGAACAATCCTATTCGGAGCGCCAGTTGTATGAAGCTGCACTCGACCGCATGGCGCGCGAGATTGCAGCGGTCAACAAACTGTCGGAAACAGAAGCCGTTCACCTGATCGAGGCCAACCTGAACAAAGGGCCTCGCGGCAAGACCAAGGCCGACAATGAGGCCGATGGCACGCAGGAAGCCGCGGCATAGGCCAGCCCACTATCTTTATGAAAAAACCCGGCCATTGAGCCGGGTTTTTTATGGAATTTCTGCAAAACTCTCTGACAGGCACGCTACCCGCGTTTCTCGCATTTGATCGGAAACGCAAAACGCTTTTATCGCGGCGCGAGCACCATCATCATCTGACGGCCTTCCAGTTTCGGTTCAGCCTCCACCTTGGCGATTTCGGCGGTTTCTTCGCGAACCTTGTTCAACAACTCCATGCCGAGTTCCTGATGGGCCATCTCACGGCCACGAAACCGTAGCGTCACCTTGACCTTGTCGCCATCGTCGAAAAACCGGCGCACAGCTTTCATCTTCACTTCATAATCGTGAATATCAATATTGGGCCGCATCTTGATCTCTTTGATCTCGATGGTCTTTTGCTTCTTGCGCGCAGCCGCAGCCTTTTTCTGGCTCTCGTATTTTAGCTTGCCAAGATCGAGGATCTTGCAGACCGGCGGTTCGGCATTGGGCGAGATTTCTACGAGATCAAGCCCCGCAGCCTCTGCCGCTTCCAGCGCCGCCTCTATTGAGACATCGCCGTGATTGTCGCCTTCGCTATCGATGAGTTGGACCCGGGGAACCCGGATATCGGAGTTGGCGCGTGGGCCTTCCTTGACAGGTTGTGTCGATCTGAACGGTCTGCGAATTGTCGTGATCTCCTGATCTGTTTCATTGCTTGTTCGGCAGGGCAGGCTATGCCGCCTGCCAACCATTGATGTCAATAGCACAGACGTAGGAGAAAATCACGGTTTGTGTTTGTTGTTGTTGCCAACAGTGCGGTAAAGGAGGTTTGCCCGCTGTACATCTGCGGCACTCACTGACGAACTAAAACGGAATGAAGCCTGTGAAAACGCCACAATATCTCGACGTCGACGGCAAAAAAATTGCGGTGCGAGCGAGAACCGGCCGGAACCCGGGCCTTGTCTGGCTCGGCGGCTACCGTTCCGACATGATTGGCACCAAAGCAGAGGAAATCGACCGCTGGGCAGCTGAAAACGGCCATGCCTGCACCAGACACGATTATTCGGGCCATGGCGAAAGCGGCGGTGACTTCGCCGATGGCACAATATCGACCTGGCTGGCCGAAAGCCTCTCCGTCTTCAGGGCCATAACAGACGGCCCGCAAATCCTGATCGGCTCATCGATGGGGGCATGGGTAGCGCTTCGGATGATCCAGGAATTGAACAAGGCAGATGAGAGCAACCGCGCCGCCGGCCTGATCCTGTTGGCACCGGCACCGGATTTCACCGTCGAACTGATGGAACCGGAGCTTGGCGACAAAGAAATGCAGGACCTGGAGGACAAGGGGTATTTCGAGGAATTTTCGGAATATTCCGATGAGCCGAATATTTTCACCAGAGCGCTTTTCGAAGATGGCCGCAAGAACCGGGTGCTATCCGGGCCGATCGACACCCATTGCCCGGTTCATATCCTGCAGGGCCAGTCCGATCCTGACGTGCCCTATCAACTGGCTTTGAAGCTCGTCGAACATCTTCCGGCGGATGATGTTACGCTGACGCTGATAAAGGACGGCGATCATCGCTTGTCGCGGCCACAGGACATCACCCTGTTGCTGCGCACCATCGAGCAGATGGTTGCCCGGATCGGTCAGGCTTGAAGCTGGAAATAGTTGCCAAAACCGGGCAAGCCCGACGAATTCGGCACACTAGGCCGTAAACTCATAAAGCGAGTTGGCCTCAGTCCGTTGGCAGCAGGTTGATAGCAAGGCAGCAGCTGGTAGAATGGCAAAATGCTTTCGCTTGATAATCCTTGTTGGAGAAAGTTGCAGCACGCCTACGGTGATGCCGCGAATGTTCCAGACCTTCTGCGTGCACTGGCCACGTCCACAGGTCCGAAAAATGATTATAGGGATGAGCCATGGTTCAGCCTATGGTCGAGCCTGTGCCATCAGGGCGATGTTTACACTGCGTCTTATGCAGCCGTTCCGCATATCGTACATATCGCCAAGGAGGCGAAAGAGCCGGTTGACCTCTCATTTTTCCACCTACCGACCGCCATTGAAGTTGCCCGCCAAACTGGGCGCGGACCGGATCTCCCCGAATCCTTTGCCGGCGATTACCACCGCGCGATTGCCGGACTAATAGAAAATGTATACCTTCGTCGGAGCGAGGCTTGGGACAAGCCAATGCTCCTGTCAGTGGCAGCGGCGCAAGCTGTTGCCAAAGGGCATGTCGATGTCGCTGAAGCATTGCTGAATCTGGATGACGACTGGATAGTTAAGATTTGCAACTACGATTTCGATTAAGGCTTTTTGCCTGTAGACAGGAATTATCTCGTTAAAATAACTCAACAAATTTTGAAGCCGGAAAAATGAACCGCCCTTCGCAAATGCTGTGGTCTGCTTCTCAAATTGATTCCTTGTGAAGCTTGTTCCGTACTTTCGAGTACCAGAATAATCCAGGTAACCACATATCAGTGCGCCAGCTGTTACAATTAACGCCAATACATAAACAACAGAATCTAACAATACAGACTATTGGATTGTATATTCATTGTCCCACACATCCAGTATGAGCTAGACGGAAGTGTCAGAGTTGTATGGGTCGCTCCATTTTCCAATCGAGTTTTAATTCTGCGCTTTAGACGGCTGATTTTCAATTTCATTGATACCTATCAGAGTTTATGAGTCCACGTCCTGGCGCGTTTTGTGGTTCTTTTAAACCGCGACAACGCCTGTATCTGCTTGGGCCTATTGAAGCTTTTTCCGCACCTATGATTCTGCATTGGCAAAAAATGCCCTAATTTTTCTTTTTATTTCAGCAGGATAATTGAGTTCCTCCGAATTCCGTCTTGAATCGCCGTATTTTCGCCCCCATCTCAAATTCAAGCGGTGGCCACTGCCTCCGCCCCAATGAGAGGACTAAACAACGATGACCAACACTGCCCTGATCCGTCCAGCCTGGACCCCGGCTACCATCGGCTTGATGGTGCTCGGCTTTATCGTATTCTGGCCGCTCGGCCTCGCCATGCTTGCCTATATTTTGTGGGGCGACCGGCTTGATGACTTCAAGCGCGATGTCAACCGCGCCACCGACGGCATGTTTGCCGGTTGCAAACGCGCAGGTCGAGGCGCAAGCGCCGCTAGAACCGGAAATGTCGCCTTCGATGACTGGCGCGAGAGCGAGCTTGAGCGTCTTGCAAATGAGCGCCGCAAGCTTGAAGAGATGCGCGAAGAGTTTGACGAATATGTTCGCGAATTGCGCCGCGCAAAAGACCAGGACGAGTTCGACCGGTTCATGAACGCCCGTTCAAAGGACAAGAAGTCGAAGAAATCCGGCAGCAAATCAGTTCCCGGTGTCAATGGCGACGATTAATCGCCGCCAGACAGCTCCCTGCTGCTAAAGCCAAGCGGTGCCGGTAAGCCCGGCACCGTTTTTCGTTGCAGCTCACAGCAATCGAATCAGATACATAAAAACGCATGTTGAGATTCGCGCGTCTTGCGAAACCAAAACCGCTTACCGAAAAGCACGATGGCGGCGCCCTGCAGATTGCCGGGCGTTCGATATTGATGACCATCATAGAGCATCACCGGGCAAAGCGGCTGACGCTGCGCATTGAGCCCGGTGGCCGCGCCATCAGGGTGACCGTACCGCCGGGTGTCAAACGCGATGAGATCGACCGTTTTGTCTCTCGTCATCAAGGCTGGCTGGAAGACCGAATTGAAAAATTGCCCGATCATGTGGCGCTGAAGGCAGGTATCAGTGTTCCGGTTCGAGGCGTGCCGCACAGGATCGTCCATGTGGAAGGCAAACGCGGCATCACCCGGGTTGAGCAAGAAGACGGCAAGCCGGTGCTGCTTGTCCATGGCGATGCGCACCATATTGGCCGCCGGGTTGCAGATTTTCTGAAAAAACAGGCAAAAGCCGATATCGAGCCCCTGGTCATGCGCCACGCGGCAAGCGTCGGCAAGCCGGTTCGCTCGGTTCGCTTCAAGGACACGACCAGCCGCTGGGGCTCGTGCTCGGCCGACGGCAATCTATCGTTTTCCTGGCGCATCATGATGGCGCCGCCGGCTGTGATTGACTATCTGGTCGCCCATGAGGTGGCTCACCTAAAGGAAATGAACCACAGTGCCGCATTCTGGAGCCTGTGTAAGCAGCTCTGCCCGAAAACAGATCAGTGCAAGGCATGGCTCAAGCGCAACGGCGCCAAATTACAGGCTATCCCGTTTAAACAAGACGCGCTCTAGAACCTACCAGGATTCAGGATTGGTGCCATTTACGCAGGACATGTTCCAGTTCCTCGGCAGTCTTTGCCGTTCCCAAAACATAGCGGTCGGGCCGGACCAGAATGGCAGCAAGCTCATTGGCTTTGAGAAAATTGCCAATACCGGCGCTTTCATCAGAGCCGACAGGGGTAATGTTGTTCAAGTCGATTTTGCTGCCAACCAACTGCCTGAAATCGGCGTCGATCGCCAGAAACGCCTCATAGCCCACCCGGTCATCGAGTTTCGTGCCATTTTTCAGGTCCGGTTGCGGAAAAATCGTTCCCGCCAGCGCACTGTCGCCGGCGAAAAGACCCGGGCCGAGGCTTGGCGAGATCGTTTCCATGCGCACCGTCCCATCGGGTTGGCGAAAGGCTGCTTTGAGCGCCTCTTCGGTCGCACTCGCATTGATCAGCCTGCCGAGCCGGATCGCCGTTTCGATATATTCACGCGCATGCGGTGTGCGTTCGCTTCCGTAGCTGTCTAGAAAGGCTTCTGGTGCGCGCGATTTTGTGACGCGCGCCAGTTTCCAGGCCAGATTGGCGGCATCGCGAATGCCGGCACAAAGGCCCTGGCCCATGAATGGTGGCGTGCGATGCGCCGCGTCACCGGCGATCAGGAGCCTGCCCGAGCGCCACTGGTCGGCGATGACCGACTGAAAGGTGTAGACGGCAGAGCGCTCTATCTGCGCTTCCTCGGGCTTGATCCAGCGCGAAAGCAGTTTCCACACGGTTTCACGCTTGCACATATGATCAGCATCTTCATCATCGTGTAAGGCGATTTCCCACCGGCGGCGATATCCCGGCCCGCGCGCATAGGTAATCGACCGGTCGGGATTGCAGTACTGGACCGTGTGATCGCCAAGTTCGGGCTTGGGCTTTTGCAGGAAAAGATCGCTCACCAGCCACCGCTCTTTGAAGCCAAGATCGGTCTCGGTGATGTTCATCGCCTCGCGGACGATCGAATTGGCACCGTCACAGCCGACAACGTAACTGGCAAAGGCGCGTGTGGCGCTGCCGTCATCCGATTGGATGGTGACTTCGGCACACGCGCCCAGATCACGAACGGCGGCCACTTCATGGCCCGGCAACATCTGAACATTGTCATAGCGGATGAGTGCACGGCGGAGAATGACCTCCAGTTCCGGCTGGTGAAACCGGTAACTCGCATGCCAGCCATGGGCGCCGATTTCCTGAGGCCTCGGCCAGTCGAGCAGCAGGCGGTCTTTGGCGCCGACAAACCGCATGCCGACATTGACCCTGACGATTTGGGAAACCTCCTCAGCCACGCCAATGGCCTGAAAAACCCGCATGATCTCGTCGTCGAAATGCACTGCTCTGGGAAGCGGATAGGGATCGTGAAACCGGTCGATGATAAGAACATCAACACCGCAATGGCCCAATAGATTGGCCAAAGTCATCCCGGTCGGACCCATCCCGACGATGATCACATCGAATTGCTCTGGATTTTCTGACATACTCATTGGTCTGGCCACCCGTTCAATGCGCCATAGAGCCACGGACAGTCTATCACCGCCGGCGCGCGTTTGCCACTTGCCGCCGCATCGAGCCGCATCTGCCTTAGTCGCGCCCGCGGTTCTTCGGCAAGATAAAGACGCTCATGGCCCCAGAAACTAGGCCCGTCAAACGTCTCGTGCGGCTCCCAGGTATCCGGGTCGATGACCCGCCCGCCCCAGCCGTTTTCGACAAAAAATCCAGACGGCGAGTTGGCGTAAAACGATGTCATATAATCATTGGTGTGCCGGCCGAGCGTGTAGGCGATACGGTCTTCATCCAATTGCGCAAGATCATATCCCTGACCGATATCATCCATGTTTTGATATTCGACCATGAAATGATGGAAACCGGATTTTCCCGATCCCACCAGAGCGAAACTGTGGTGGCGGCCATTGACGTGGAAGAAATACAATGGATAGGGCGTCAGCCCGTAATCGCTGATCTTAAAATCCAGCAGGTCGCAATAAAACGAGACAACCGGCTTTATGTCGCCAACATGTAAAACCGCATGCCCCATTCCAAGCGGGCCGGTGTGGAAACCGGCAATCGGTCTGCCGGGCACAAACGGATCAACCGCGCTAAGCGGTTTCCAGACCAGCTCAAGCCGGTTGCCGGCGGGGTCATGGACAACAATCAGATCGGTGACAAAGCGCCTGTCTGCCAGCTGCGATGACCCGGCCTGAACGTCAAACCCCGCCTGCTCCAGCCGCGCGGCATAGGTTTCAAGGTCCTCTCTGGCCGAAACCTCCCAGCCCATAAAAGCAAGGGTTTCACCGGGTTCGTCGGATACCACCAGCCGTTGGTGCAGATTGTCCATGCGGAAGGCTAAGTTCTTTCCGCCGTGATCGGCCAGCTGCATGCCGAGCAGATCACAGGCAAAACCACTCCAGTCCTCCAGGCGGTCGGATCTCACCCCTAAATATCCAAGAGCTGAAATCCCCATTTTATTTCCCCGCGGTTTCGTGCTTTTCCACCGCCACATCAATTGCGCGTTTCAATTCATCCCTGATCGGTGTGCTTTCCTTCAACACTGCGTCGATCTTCAAGAAATCCAGAACCCGGAACTGGGAAACCGGCGGCCGCAAGAAAATCGCCGGTCGCAGGCGGGTCAGCTTGTTAGAGATGATCGACTGCATCATCAACTGGCTCGCTCCGAACATCAGCTCAATCGAATTCGGCAGTCGTGAACTATCCTCAGGCGCGCCGACAACATCGATACCGATGACGATGTCGGCTTGATCCACCAGCAGATCATAGGGGACGGGGTCATAGATGCCGCCATCTATCAGCAGCCGGCCGTTGCGTTCAACCGGCTTGAACAGCGCCGGTATCGCAGCCGAGGCCGCGAGCGCTGAATAAAGCGGCCCATCGCTCATCACCTCAAGTGAATGACCGAAGAAATCCGTCCCCGTCACCTGAAGCGGTATGGTCAATTTTGCAAAATCGCCGGGGATTGCTGGCGGAAGTAGAGCGCGCAGGATGCGTTCGATATCAAACTGGCTCACCCGGATGCCACCAAAGGCCTCGCGTAGCGTGGTCGGGCGCATGCGCCACATCAGGCTGGCCAGCGTCTTGCGGTCTCCCAGAACCGAACGCGCGTGGTCGCGAATTTCCAGTCCGCTCATGCCTGCCGCCATCCCGGCGCCCATGATGGCACCGATGGACGAGCCGGCAATCGATACGGGCCGGATGCCGAGCTCATCTAGAACCTCAATGACATGAATATGCGCCAGGCCTCTCGCACCACCTCCGCCGAATGCAACGGCGACATTCAGGCCGTTCGCCGGTTTCGGTGAGGTTTGCTCAATTGCCAGCGCCTCTGTCATCGGCCTTTATCCCCCATCGGATGCGCTTGGACCAACCAGCATCACCGACGGCTCGACGGAAAACAATCTTGCTGCTGCGGCGCGTGCCTGCTCCAGCGTCACCGCATCGATAAGTTTGGTGCGTGCCTGGATATAGTCAATGCCAAGATCAGACAGTTGCAGTTCGACCAATGTGCGGGCAACGGATTGCGAGGAATCCAGATTGGCGACGGCGTAGCCGCCGGCAATGGTTTTCTTTGCTGCTGCCAACTCTTCTTCCGTCGGGCCTTCTGAGGCCATGCGCGCGACCTCGTCCAAAATGATCTTCAGCGTTTCTGCCGCACGGTCGGACCGCGTAGCGGTACTGATACCGACGGCCGAAGCGTGGTCACGATTTAAAAGATAGGAATTGATGCCATAGGCAAGGCCGCGTTTTTCACGCACTTCATTGTAAAGCCGCGACGAAAACGATCCGCCGCCGAGAATGTAGTTCATCACATAGGCGGCGAAGAATTGCGGGTCCTTGCGATCAATCCCGGGCCAGGCCAATCGCAGTGACGTCTGCGGCAGATCGTAGTCGACATGTATCTGTTTGCCGTGGCCCGGTTCAGTGCCAGCGACGCTTGCTGTCACCGGCTGTTCCGGCAAATCGCCGAAGAGATCGTCAAGCACGCGCATGGCGGTTTCTTCATCGATTGCACCGACGATCCCGACATAAAGCTCTCCACGGGCAAACTGGCCCTTGTGAAAGGCTTTCAGGTCATCTTGTGCGACGGCCGCCAGCGTTTCAGCCGTTCCCTGCTCCAGGCGGGCATAGGGATGGTCGCCGTAAAGTTCCTCCATCCATTTTTGCGCGGCCTGGGTTTGCGGATCGAGTTCACGCGATTTGATCCTGGCGATGATCTGGGCTCTCACCCTGTCCAGCGGATCGGCATCGAACCTGGGTTCGTTGATCGCAAGGCCTACCAGCCGGATGGCCTCATCGCGCTGATCGGTGATAAGCCTGACAGAGCCATAGATGGCATCGCGGGTTGCAGAAAAGCGCATCTCCATGCCGGCATCGTCGATGGCTTCCTGAAAGGCATCGCTTTTAAGATCACCGGCGCCTTCGTCAAAAAGGCCGGTCATGAGATTGGCAAGGCCTTCGTTACCCGCCGGATCCTGGGTCGAACCGCCTCTAAATGCGAAATTGATCGCGATCAAGGGCAGAGTATAATCCTCAACCAGCCAGGCTTTGACGCCTTTTGATGAGGTGATTTCGCGGATATCAATGTCCGCGCGGGCCGGCGGCGCTGAAAAGGCCAGCGACAACACCAGCAGAACGAAAACCGTTGCCGATCGGTTGAAATTTGTCATCATTGCCCGGTTCCTTCGTCTTGGTCTTTGCCGGCTTTTTCAGGCAATAGATAGCCGGTTACCGAACGTTTCTGATCGAGATATTCCTGCGCTGCCGCCTGTACTGCGCTGGCTGGAACTTTTCTGATCTGCTCTGGCCATTCGACAACATCGGCCACCTTGCCGCCGGTTGTCAGCGTGGTGCCGTAGATCCTGGCCATGCCGCTTTGACTGTCGCGGGCGAATATCATGCTCTTTATCAACCGGTTCTTGGCCTTGGTCAGCTCTTTTTCGGTGACCCCGTCATTGGCCAGTTTTTCCACCTCGGCGACGATGGCCGCCTCGATGTCTTCCAGCGTTGCCTCGCCGCGTGGTGAGCCATAGACGCCGAACGTCGTTTCATCGAGTGCTGTGCCGAAATAATAGGCCCCGGCCGAACTTGCAATTCCCTGGCGGACCACCAGTTCCTTGTAAAGGCGGCTGCGCAATCCACCGCCTAATATTTCAGACAACAGGTCGATTGCTTCAGCCTCGCCCGGCTCGCCGGTATTGTAGGAGGGGACGACCCAGACCCGCCGCATCGACGGTACAGACACGCGAGGGTCAGTCATGGTCACGGTCCGGCTGGTATCCTGTCTTGGCTCTTTTGGCCTAGCGCGCGGCGGCAGATCGGGACCGTGGGGAATTTTTCCGTAGATCTTCTTGGCAAGTGCGAGAACCTCTTCGGGGTCGACATCGCCGGTAACAACCAGCACCGCATTGTTTGGGGCATAGTAACGGTTGTAGAAATTTATCGCGTCGGCCCGGTTGAGCTTCTCGATCTCATGCATCCAGCCGATCACGGGAATGCGGTAGGGATGATTTTGGTAAAGCGTTGCGTTCATTTCCTCGTTCAACAGCGAGGCAGGATCATTTTCGACGCGCGAGCGGCGTTCCTCCAAAACGACATTGCGCTCCGGTCCGATAACATCATCGGTCAGCACCAGATTACGCATCCGGTCCGCCTCATAGGTCATCATCGTTTCAAGCGCTTGTGGAGCAACCTTTTGAAAATAGGCGGTATAATCGCTTGATGTGAAAGCGTTTTCCTGGCCGCCGATTTCAGCAATTTTCAGTGAGAACTCACCGGGCGGATAGGTTTTGGTGCCTTTGAACATCAGATGTTCAAAGAAGTGAGCAATCCCGGATTTACCGGCATCCTCATCCGCGCCGCCGATCTTGTACCACAGCATATGGGTCACGATCGGTGCGCGCCGGTCAGGCACGACGACGATTTCCAGGCCGTTATCGAGTGCGAAGTTAGACACATTCGATTGTTCCTGCCGGGCGGTTTCAGCCAAAACCTGCTGCGTGATTACTCCAAACCCCAAAACAACACCTAGCATCAGGGCAGTCGATCTTGTTATTGCGCGCATAAAACCTTTTCTCCCGGATCGCGATGATGCTTTGAGTGCTCATATAGAGCTGATTGCCATGTTGGAGAAAGTGAAATCTTGTTCATTTTTCCGCGTAATGTCATGAAAGTTGGAGGAACCGGACAGTTGAACCGCCCTGGCTGAGCATATCCTGCACCACAAAACCTTCGGGAGGATCAAATGGCGCGCCGGCTGCTTCCTCGACGATACAAAGCGCGCCGGCTTTCAGCCATCCACCCGTTTTCGCCGATAATAATGCCGCCTCGCCAAGCCTTTTGCCATAGGGCGGATCGGCAAACATCAGATCGAACGGTTCCATCGTGCCGACTTGGCCAAGCCGCGTTGCGTCACGGCGGAATATCTTGGTCCGTCCCTGCAGGCCAAGCGTTTCGACATTGGTCCGGATGGTGGCTCTGGCCGAGGCTGCCATCTCGACAAACAAGCAAAAACACGCGCCACGTGAGGCAGTTTCGAGACCGAGCGCACCGGTGCCGGCAAAAAGATCCAGTATCCTTGCGCCGCCCATTCTGCCATCGAAAGCATGTTGCAGCTTGTTGAACAAAGCCTCGCGGGCCCGATCGGTAGTCGGGCGTGTCGTCATATCAGGCGGCGCAGCAAGGCGCCGGCCTTTAAACTCACCGGCGACGATCCGCATGTTTTGCCTTTTTTCCAGATGGCGCGTGCTTTGCATCCGCGTGGCGGCCGGCCGGTTTGCCGTGACCTCCCGCACCGGTTTTCCCAGCCGGGCCTTCACCGGAGCCACTATGTTTTTTTCTGTTGCCTTTTGGCTTGGCTCCAGGCGCCATCCACACATTGGACGCGCGTGAGCGCGGTGGTTCAAAACCGCGTTTCTTTTGCGGCGCGTCTTCCTTGTCATCGCGCTGCGATCTGGCCTTGTCACGTGGTTTGTGGCGGCTGGGCTTTTCCGTTTGCAGCCGACCGAGCGCCTCTTCGCGCGTCATCGAACGATCCTGGCCGCCGCGATTGTTGGATTTTTCCTTTTGCCTGTGGTCCTTCTTTTCCGGCCTGTTTGAAAACGGTGTCAGAATATCGCTGTCAAAATCTGCGCGCGCTTCGCGTATCAGCCGTTCGCCGAGCTGATCTTTAAGGGTCCGGCCTTTCAATTCCATAATTGCGCCGGGGTCGAGGCTGCCCAGCTGAAAAGGGCCATAGGAAATGCGGATCAGCCGCGTGACATCGAGACCCAGTGCGCCGAGCACATTCTTAATTTCCCGGTTCTTGCCTTCACGCAACGAAAGTTGAAGCCATGCATTCGACCCCTGCTGCCGTTCAAGCTCGGCATCAATGGCGCCGTAAAGAACGCCGTCAACCGCAATACCCTCTTTCAAACCTTCCAGCGCCTGCTGAACGACTGTGCCATGCACACGAACCCTGTAGCGCCGCAGCCAGCCCGTCGATGGCAGTTCCAGCACCCGGGCAAGGCCGCCATCATTGGTCATCAACAACAGCCCTTCGGTGGTAAAATCGAGCCTGCCGACGGTCATCAGCCGGGGCAGTCCCTTGGGAAGGACGTCGAAAATGGTTTTGCGCCCCTCCGGGTCGCGATTGGTGGTCATGGTGCCGGAGGGCTTGTGAAACAGAAATAACCGTGTGCGCTCGCGGTCCGGCAGTTTTTCGCCATCAACCACAACCATGTCCTTTGCCGTCACGGTGAACGCCGGCGAGGTCAGCACATTGCCGTTCACCTTGACACGGCCTTCTGCGATCATCGCCTCGGCGTCGCGGCGCGATGCCAGGCCGGACCGGGCTATGCGCTTGGCGATCCTTTCGCGCGGTTCCGGCTCGTCCACAGTCGCGTCTGAAGCCGGCTTTTCCGCTGAAACGCGCGTCTTTGGCGGCGTGCTGCGGTTTGCGCCCGAGGGTTTTTTGCCAGCGAAGCGTGGTTTTCGATTTTCAGGCATGTGATTTTCTTCTTTCGACGCGGGGTACTAACAAATACAAACGCATGACGCGAGCCTAATCGAAACGCCAGTATCGAAACACCGGACAGGAGAATGCGATTGCAGCGCCCGATGGACATCGCCCTGGAGGAAGCCAAGGCTGCCGAAAGCCGCGGAGAAGTGCCGGTCGGCGCGGCAATCGTGCATGGGGGAAAGATTGTCGCGCGGGCGGGAAACCGGACGCGTGAACTCAATGATCCGACCGCACATGCCGAAATTCTGGCGATTCGGCAGGCCTGTTCGGCGCTCGATGCGGAGCGGCTTACCGGCGCCGATCTCTATGTGACACTGGAACCGTGCACGATGTGCGCCGCCGCCATCAGCTTCTCACGGATCGGGCGGCTTTATTTCGCAGCGGGTGACCCCAAGGGTGGCGCGGTTGAAAACGGCGTTCGCTTTTTTGCCAGCGCCTCCTGCCATCACGCGCCGGAGGTCTATTCCGGTATTGGCGAGCGCGAGGCGGCAGCGCTTTTGCGTGGTTTCTTTTCCGGCAAACGCACCTGAGCCGCATCATGTCGTGCGTTTTACGATTTGAGCAAGAAACGCCCGCGCCTCAAAGAAACGGAACGTAATCGCGCCAGCTTTTCTTGCCTGCCTTTTTGCGGGAATTGGCCTTGCGCCTGGCTTCTTTTTTGTACTCATCTTCGCCAATATCGTTGACCGGCGCGGTTTCGGCCGCAGCACGATATTTAATCGGCGGTTCGCTTAGATATTTGCGTGATGTCGGATTTCCCTGCCGGGTCGCGGCAAGACGGCGGTTGAATTCTTCACGCGCCTTGTTTGGATCGACTTCAGCCGACGCTAGAGCCGGATTTCGATCGTACTGGGCGGCTGAGCGGGCTGGTTTCGGCTTCCTCAATGCACGCGCACGCGAAGCCGCATTTGTCTCCGACGTATCCAAAACGAGGTTCGGGTTGCGGTCATATTGCGCCGCTGATCTGGTCTCGGCGTTTTCCGGGCCCTTGATTTTGGGTTTCCAGCCAAGCGTATCGCGGTTTTCGGTAGCATCCGCACGCAGCCGGGCCCGCTGTTGTTCAGGCGATTCCGGCCACACACCATTGGCTGATGCGACGACATTGCCCTGCGGCGCCGGCAGCGCACTCGTTTCGGCAGGTTTGACCAGCTCCGGCCGCGGCTTGTAGGCAATCTGCTCGCGATTGTTGCTCGGGCCGATCGCCAGAACACCGGTGACGTCTTCGAAAAGCTGTTTACTGGCCGGTTTGCCGGTACCGTAGGTCGGTGAACTTACACACCCGCCAAGGCCTGCAAACGACGCCGATAGCAGGATTATGGCTCCCATCCGGACCAAGCCGGACCGTTCAACGCAGGATTTATTCACCGGAACATGCCCTTCGCACAATTTTGTTGGTCCCATTAGCGCGTGTAGCGCCAGCATGGACGCCTGATGCCGGTTAAATCCGGCAATAACATGGCGTCCCGATGCTGGTTCACTATCACATGCGGCCCAATGCGGCTAGTTCTTTCAACGCAGCCGCATCGCGGGCCGAAACATCAGGATAGTCCGCATCCGCCCCGACATCATCGGTAAAGCGCCATGAACGGGCACATTTCGTGCCGGCTGCGGGCCGCTCCACCACGGCAACGCCATCGACCTCGTCAAGACGAAACGCGTCTTGCGGCGCCTCATCGGTTCTGATTTCCAGGCCGCTTGTGATGCAGATTTCGGCCATATCGGCACCATCGATCGCCGCTGCCAGCCCGTTATCGGTTACATAAACCACCGGCGAGGCTTCCAGGGACGAGCCGATGCGTTTTTCGCGCCGCTCAATCTCCAGCGCGCCTGTTACAACGCGGCGTACCTTGCGAATGTCCTTCCACTTGGCCGCAAGCGCATCATCGCGCCAGTCGCTTGGAACATCGGGAAACTGGGCCAGGTGAACGGAACTTTCGTCTGGATAGCGCTCAAGCCAGGCTTCTTCCGTCGTGAATGGCAGGATTGGCGCAAGCCACAGCACGGTGCAGTCAAACAGTTTGCGGACAACCTGAAGAGATGCCTGACGGCGGAAACTTGACGGCGCATCGCAGTAAAGCGCGTCCTTGCGAATATCGAAATAGAAGGCCGACAACTCAACCACCATGAAATCAAGCACCGAGCGGGCGACGCGTTTGAAGTCGAAATCATCATAGCCCTTGCGCACCAGATCATTCAGCTCCGCCAGCCGGTGCAGCATCAGCCGCTCCAGTTCCGGCATATCGGCAACCGAAACCTCCTCGCCTTCATCATGCGCCAGCGTGCCGAGCATCCAGCGGATGGTGTTGCGCAATTTGCGATAGGAATCGACATTGGTCTGGATCACCGATTTGCCGAGGCGCTGGTCTTCCCAATAGTCGGTCGTGGCCACCCAGAGGCGCAGAATATCGGCGCCGGACTGGTTCATGATGTCCTGCGGAAATGTCTGGTTGTTCAGCGACTTGGACATCTTGCGGCCATCTTCGGCCATGGTGAAGCCATGGGTGATGACCGTGTCGTAAGGTGCGCGGCCACGGGTGCCGCAGCTTTCCAGCAGAGAGGAATGGAACCAGCCACGATGCTGGTCGGAGCCTTCCAGATAAACGTCGGCCGGCCATTTTACGTCATCGCGGTCTTCCAGCGTAAACGCGTGGGTTGAACCGGAATCGAACCAGACATCGAGAATGTCGGTGACCATGGTCCATTTGCCCGCATCATGGTCGTTGCCGAGAAAACGCTCCTTGGCGCCATCTGCAAACCAGGCGTCGGCCCCTTCCGCCTCGAAGGCTTCGAGAATGCGGGTGTTAACCGCCTCATCCTTCAGCACCTCGCCCTCAGCGTCGGCAAAGACACAGATCGGCACACCCCAGGCGCGTTGACGCGACAATACCCAGTCAGGCCGGTCCTCGATCATCTTGCGCAGGCGCGTCTGCCCGGCGGCAGGCACGAAACGGGTCTGATCAATCGCGTTTAAGGCGCGAGAGCGCAGCGTGGTGCCATCGCCAAGGTCCTTGTCCATATGGACGAACCATTGCGGCGTGTTGCGGAAGATGACCGGCTTTTTCGACCGCCAGGAATGCGGATAGGTATGTTTCAGCCTTCCGCGGGCAAATAGCCTGTTCTGTTCGATCAAGGCAGAGATGACCGCCTGATTGGCGTCCCCCTTCTTGCCTTTGTCGTTGATGACGCGCGCCGCACCGCCATCTCGATCCGGACCGAAGCCCGGTGCATCCTTGGTAAAACAGCCATCATCACCGACGGTAAACGGGATTTTCGATGAAATGCCGCGCGCTTCAAGGGCGCGCGCATTGTCCATCCAGATTTCAAAATCCTCGCGGCCATGGCCGGGCGCAGTGTGGACGAAACCGGTACCGGCATCATCGGTGACATGATCACCATCAAGGAGGGGGATTTGGAAGGAATATCCCCCTCCCCCTTGTGAGGAGGTAGGCCATCCGGCCAGAGGGTGGGCGCAGGTAATGGCAGCGAGTTCATCGGCGGAAACATCGCATAGTTTTTTGAAACCCAGTTTCGCCTTGGCAAAACTTTCCTCGGCAAGCGCGTCGGCAAAGATCAGGCTCTCGCCCGGTTGAGGCCCAAAATCATTTTCGGCTGCCGTGACTTGATAAAGGCCGTAGCCGATGCGCGACGAATAGCTGATCGCCCGGTTGCCGGGGATGGTCCACGGCGTGGTCGTCCAGATGACGACGCTGGCTCCCATAATCGCCTTGCGCTGCTCATCATCATCTCCGGGGCTGCCCGCCTCCAAGATCGGAAACTTCACCCAGACCGTGTCGCTCTCATAGTCCTGGTATTCGACTTCAGCCTCGGCCAGCGCGGTGCGCTCGACCACCGACCACATCACCGGCTTCGAGCCGCGGTAAAGCTGGTCCGATGTGGCGAATTTTAATAATTCACCGGCAATACGCGCCTCGGCGTGGAAGTTCATCGTCGTATAGGGCGTTTTGAAGTCTCCAACGATACCAAGCCGCTGAAACTCCTCCGTTTGCACGGTAATCCAGTGGTCGGCAAAGTCGCGGCATTCCCGGCGGAATTCATTGACCGGAACCTCGTCCTTGTTCTTGCCCTTGGCTCGGTATTGTTCCTCAATCTTCCACTCGATCGGCAGGCCATGGCAATCCCAGCCGGGAATATAATTGCTGTCGAAGCCGCGCATCTGGAACGAGCGGGTGATGATGTCTTTTAGCACCTTGTTCAGCGAATGGCCGATATGGATGTTGCCATTGGCGTAGGGCGGGCCGTCATGCAGCACATATTTCGGCCTGCCGGCGGCGTCCTGGCGAAGCTTTTGGTAAAGATTCATCTCCTGCCAGCGGGCAACGATCTCCGGCTCCTTTTTCGGCAGGCCGGCACGCATCGGAAAATCGGTTTTCGGCAGAAAGAGCGTTTTGGAATAGTCGAGCTTTTCGCCCGGTTCAGTTGGTTTTTTCTCGGTCATCTTGTCCCCGTTCGGGATTGCCGTATCGTCGGCGGCATTGTCGGTTTTAAAACTACGCGGAATGGCGCCATTTCCGGCGCAAATTTCCCGGCCTTCCCGCTTGTCAATCGCAGCGGGTGGCCGGGCCAATAATTCGCATGGCCAAAATGGCGTGGTAAACGGGTCTCATCATGGCCGCGACTTCTAGCCGAGGTCGCGATATGAATAAAGGGCTTTGTGCCGCGCAAATGTCCATCGCCGCCGTCACCACACCGGCTTTTCCAGCTTTTCATATATCAGCTTGCGCATCTGGCCGATGACGAGCCCTGGAAACAGCCGCCCGGCAAGGGCAAACAGCTTTGGTCCGGTTCCAGGGATGATGAGCCTGCGCCCGGCCATGGTTGCTGCCATGATCGCGCGGGCCGCATCATCGGGCGCCATCCGTTTCGAGGCATCAGCCCCTTCCGGCGCGTGGCGTTCGGCGTGGTCGGTTCTCAAGGGACCCGGGCAGGCAAGCGTTACTGACACACCCGCATTGGCAAACGGCTTGCGCACGCTTCTGGCGTAGACGGCAACGGCATCCTTGGACGCGGCATAGGTTGCAGCACCCGGATAGCCGGTGAAATGCGACAGTGACGACACAAAGCAGATGCCGCCTGTTACTGCACCGTGCCGAACAAGGCTCGACGCGATGATCATCGGCGCCTCGGCATTCAGGCACATCAGCCTGCCGATGGCGGCGGCCGGTATGTCCTCAAACGCGCCCGTTGCGCTGGCCCCGGCGTTGAGAAAAACATGGGTGTAGGCGCCTGCCGACAAAATTGTGGGCAGGGTACGCTCGACAGAGGCGGGGTCGGAAAGATCGCACTCAATATAGACAATACCGTCGGCTTGATCGGGCGGCCTGACATCGAGGCAGACAACCGAACCGCCGGCCTTGACCGCCTGGTTTGCCATGGCCTTTCCAAGTCCGGCCGATCCGCCGGTTATCAGCATCCGGCCCGCACTCATGCGCGTCCCGCCCAATATCCGCCCAACAGAAAACGGGCATAGGATGCGGTCGAAACCGGCCTTGCACCGGCCATGATGCGCTCAATCATGCAAGCCATTGCGTCAACGGGCAGAAAAAAACGCTCCATGCCCTTGGGGTCGAACCCGGCCTTTTTATGCATCCCGCTTGCCGTCGGACCTGGATGAATGATCTGAACCGTGACCCGTCCGCGCCATTCTTGCGCCAATGCCCGCCCGAAACCGTGCAAGCCTGCCTTGGAAGCAGCGTAGGACGCAAAGCCGGGTGCACCGCGATGCGCGACCGAACCTACCAGCACCAGCCGGCCATTTGCGGCTGCAAGCAATGGATAAAGCGCATGAGCAAGCAGCATCGGTGCTGTGACATTGGCATTGAGCATCAGACGGATAGACTGGGCGCTCTGCGACTGCGGCTCGCCGGCAAAACCGGCGCCGGCATTTAAAATGGCGGCATCAAGATGCGTCCATCCCTTCTGTTCGATTGCCGCGCGGACCGCTTCGCACGCGCCTGCCGGGTCGGCCTGATCCGCCTCAACATAGCTGGCCTCGTCAGGCAGGGCCTGTTTGACATCGGATCTGTCGCGGCGGCCCGTCAAAAGAAGATCCGAGCCCTTAGCCATGCGTCCGGCGAGCGCCAGACCGATGCCCGAGGTAGCGCCCGTGATCAAAACATTCCGGTTCATGTGTTAAATGCCAGCATCCGGTCCAGACTGCCAAACGGAACGACGCCCGACAAAAGGGCACGTGCTTCCGCTTCATCGCGTTTCATCTGTGCAGTCAGTGTTTCCAGCCCGTCGAATTTTTCTTCAGGGCGCAAAAAGCCGAATAGCGAAACAAGGCATTCCTCGCCATAAAGGTCGTCGTCAAAATCAAAAACAAAAACCTCCAGCAAAGCTTCGCCCTCGTTTTCAACAGTCGGGCGGCGGCCGAAACTTGCCACCCCGTCATAAAGGCTGCTATCGGCGCGGCGCAGGCGTACGGCATAGATGCCGTGGCACAGGCTTGTTTCTGCATCGAGGCGGAAATTGGCGGTTGGAAATCCAAGCGTCCGGCCCAATTGGCGGCCTTTGACGACAGTTCCGCTGATGGAATGCCGATAACCGAGCAAACCGTTCGCCTCGGCAAGCGCGCCGGCTGAAAGGCATTCGCGGATACGGCTCGATGAAATGACTTCGGTTGCCTCATCGCGAAACGCGTCGATAAGGCCGACCTGGAAGCCAAGTCGCCTGCCCGCTTCCATCAGATATCCGGGTCCACCCTGCCGGCTCTTGCCGAAGTGAAAATCAAAACCGGTGATCGCAGATGAAATCCCAAGCTGATCCGACAGAACGTCGGATACGAATGCCTCAGGCGAGCGGCCGGCAAACGCCTTTGTAAACGGATATTCGATCACGGCATCGAAACCAAACCTGCCCAAAAGCTCAGCTTTCATTGTTGGGGGCGTCAGGCGGTAGACCGGTTTTTGCGGGTTGAACAGGGTTCTGGGATGCGGCTCAAAGGTCAGGACCAAAGCTGGAACGGAGGCTTTTTCTGCTTCCTTGAGCGCACGATCAAGGACGGCCTGATGGCCGCGATGGACGCCATCAAAATTGCCAATGGCGACAACCCCGCCACGCAGCTCTTCCGGCAGCCTAACACCGCCGGTGATCCGGCGATGTCCTGCATGTGCCTTTGTGTGCGGGTTTGCGCTCATGTCGATATCCGACTACCGCAATCGGGGCATGAAGCCTACCGGCTCATGGCCATGAGACTTCAAAAAATCCGCCAGGCGCGCGAGATCCGGCCGGTCGGCCTCTCCATATTCTGCAGCGTGGATACCGGCGGAGATATAGAGCACATCGATACCGGCATCCGCCGCCCCTTTGACATCGGTCAGCATGCCATCGCCAATCGCCAGCGCATCGGATGAACCAACGGCGCGGCCCAGAACATCTGCGGCGGCGGTGAGCGCAGCATCGTAGATCGGCCGATGCGGCTTGCCGGCGATCAATGTGCGGCCACCCAAAAGACTATAGTCGCGCGCCAATGCGCCGGCGCACCAGAGCATCTGGTCGCCACGCTCGACGACGATATCCGGATTGGCGCAGATAAAAGGCAGATCACGCGACCGAAACCGTTGCAGCATTTCAATATAGGTTTCAGGTGTCTCCGTCTGATCGTCGAACAGTCCGGTGCAACATATCGCTGCCGCTTCGAATTCATCGACCATGTCGATATCGAGCCCGTCATAAATCTCATAGTCACGATCAGGCCCGAGATGATAAATACGCCGGGCTGATTGGGCGATCAGATTGCGGGTTACATCGCCCGATGTGACAATCCTGTCCCAACTGCTATTTGGCACGTTCAAGCCGTTGATCTGCTGCTCCACACCACTGTTGGGTCTTGGAGAGTTAGTGATGAGGACGACCACCTTTCCTGCTTCGCGTGCCCGGGCAAGCGCGGCACAGGCCTCATCGAACGCAGCAATGCCGTTGTGAACCACGCCCCAAACGTCGCACAAAATCACGGCGTAACGCCCAAGGAGCGTTTCCAGACTATCTATGCGGGCAGGCGTGGTGGGCATGTGACCCTTGTACCATTGAGAATGTTGAAGCAGCGCTGCCAATAGAGCAATGCAGCCTGCATGTCACCCGGTGTTGGAGCAAGAGGCAAATCACCTCGCGCAATCCGGCGTCGCCATTAGTTTACAAGCCGTTAGCCAACCGGTCAGGTTTTGAACGAACGCTACAATTAAAATTTAAATTATCTATGAGATAAAGGACACCCATGTATTGCTCTGAAGGAGCTAGACAATGTTACACAAGTTTGTCAGCAATATCCGTGGCAACTTCTTGATCATTACCGCACTGGCTGTGGTTCCGCTGATGGGTGGTCTTGCGATTGCAATTGACTTCACCGAAATGAGTCGGCAGCGCCAGGTAACAATGCAGGCTCTTGATGCGGCTGGCATAGCAATGGGCCGCCACCTGCAATTGGGTGCCGATCCGGATCAGGCCAAGGCCTATGCGACAGATTTTTTCAATGAAAATGTTGACTCGGAGATCGCCTCCGCAACCACGTTGAGTTTCGTCTTGCCGAACCAGCCGAAAGGCGGCGGAATACTCAAACTGAGCGCCAAATTGAAATATAAGCCGGTTTTTCTCCCCTTGTTCAAATATCTGCTTAACACAAATGGAAGCGGCCAGAACATTGATCTCGCCTTCAATACCAAGAGCGAAATCCGGCTGAGGAACACCATCGAAATTGCGCTCGTGCTCGATAATTCTGGGTCTATGAGGCATAACGGTAACGGATCGGGCAAGAAACGCATCGACCTTTTGAAAGCTGCTTCCAAGAAGCTTGTGGACAAGTTAGCAACGCATGGGTCAACTTTGCAGCAGGTCCCCAGGCCAGTTCAGTTTTCACTGGTTCCCTTCTCCAGTTCGGTGAATGTGGGTCCATCCAATGCTTCTGAAGATTGGATGGATACGACTGGTATTTCACCCATACACCATGAAAACTTTGATTGGTCGAAAATGACCAAAGACAACGATCGCGACAAATGGATCAGACACGTGGGAAATAAATACCAAATGCGCGGCAATGGCTGGAACTATGTCGACAGCAACGGAAAAACTGTCAAGCGTAAAGGCAAGCCGGTAACTCGTTTCACACTATTCGAAGACATGAAAATCGTCGCTAGCCAGAATAGAGAGACGACGTATGAAACAAAGCGGGTATGCAAAACCCGTAGGAATGGCAGCTGCGTTAAATGGACCTGGAAAACCGTCCGTACAGTGACAGTTACCGATGTCGAAGGCCCGTATGAAAGTTGGGCAGGTTGCGTTGAAGCGCGTCCTTATCCCTACAACACAAACGACACTCCTGCGACAGCGTCGAACCCGGCGACATTGTTTGTGCCAATGTTTGCACCCGATGAACCAGGCAATGTTTGGCGGGAGGTCGATATGGATGGAGACGGTACCGCCGAAACGACACTCGATACACGGACCTGGGATACCACCAGCATGGATTACAATAGCTATTGGGCGGATTCCGCTAGAGGCCTCACAAATCGCCAGCGCCTGGAGGATATGCGTAAGTACTTCTATACGCGCCCCTACGGAACCAGTGTCCCGGCGGGCCGCGGGCCAAACTTTAGCTGCACAACACCGCCTATTACACCGCTTGAGGATGTTTCGACAGTAGATGGCAAGAAAGCGATCAAGGATGCAATTGATGCTATGACCCCGGACGGCGCAACCGATGCCGGTCATGGATTGATCTGGGGTTGGCATACACTTTCCAGTGGCGCTCCCTTCACCGAAGGCCGCTCGGAAGCTGAAGCCGGAAACGACAAGATCGTTATCTTGCTGACGGACGGCGAGAACACATACTACACACCTGGAAGCCTTGGTTTGCCGGATCCGGCAAAAAACAAGTCGATATACTCAGCACATGGTTATACTGGAAAGGGATATGACGGAAGTAGTACGACCCGTCTGTTCAAGGGATCGAGTTCCAAGGTAAGCAGAAGCAAATTTTTCAATAATAACTATACGGTGGCAATGGACGAGCAACTGACAGCTACGTGCGAAAACGCCAAGAAAGACAACATCGTGATCATAACAGTCGCGCTCGATCTCAACAAATCGCTCGATGCTAAGGCGCTACGCGCACTGGAAAACTGTTCATCGGTCTCGCGATTTGGGAAAAATGCTGACGGGAGCGCGAAAAGGCTGTTTTGGAACACCACCGGCGCTAATCTGGATACTACGTTTGACTCGATCGCCGACGAACTGTCCAACCTGCGCATCGTCGGATAACCTCAAGCCTGCTTCATCACGGCCCGGCCCGGACAAGCCCCCGCACATTTGTGCGGGGGCTTTTTGATGGTTGGCTGCAAATTTTGATGGTTGGCTGCAAATAGAGCGCGTCTTGCTTAGAGCGTGTCTTGTTTAAATGGCCCCGCACCATGGCCAAACAGACTCATTTTATTGCGTTTTTTGCCTTGCCGTTCTTGACAGCGCCGGGTGCAGATCCTAATTGAATTGCCGTTAGCACTCGATTTAGCTGAGTGCTAACACAGAGGCGCTTCATAGGAAGCGCCGTTTCATTTTAACCGTTCAAACATTCCATCGAGGGTTCAACACATGGCCAAGATGAAATTCCGCCCGCTTCATGACCGCGTGGTCGTTCGCCGGGTAGATTCTGAAGAAAAAACCGCTGGCGGCATCATCATTCCCGACACCGCACAGGAAAAACCATCTGAAGGTGAAGTTATCGCCGTTGGTTCAGGCGCCCGCGACGACAGCGGCAAGCTCGTTGAGCTTGACGTTAAGAAAGGCGACCGCGTTCTGTTCGGCAAATGGTCGGGCACCGAAGTCAAGCTTGATGGCGAAGACCTTCTGATTATGAAGGAATCCGACATCATGGGCATTATCGGCTGATCAAGACCGGTTCAACGTAACAACGGATTTATGGGTTCACATAGATTGGAACCCGGGAGCTAGGAAATATGGCTGCAAAAGACGTAAAATTCTCACGCGACGCACGTGAGCGCATGCTCAACGGCGTCAACACCCTCGCCGATGCGGTGAAAGTCACCCTCGGCCCGAAAGGCCGCAACGTCGTCATCGACAAATCCTTCGGCGCACCGCGCATCACAAAGGACGGTGTCACGGTTGCCAAGGAAATCGAACTTGAGGACAAGTTCGAAAACATGGGCGCGCAGATGGTGCGCGAAGTCGCCTCCAAGACCAATGACATCGCTGGTGACGGCACGACGACGGCAACGGTTCTCGCTCAGTCGATCGTCCAGGAAGGCGCCAAAGCGGTTGCCGCTGGCATGAACCCGATGGACCTGAAGCGCGGTATCGATCTTGCCGTCAACGACGTGGTCGCAAGCCTTCAGAAATCGGCCAAGAAAATCAAAACCTCCGAAGAAGTGGCACAGGTCGGCACGATTTCCGCCAATGGCGAAAAGGAAATCGGCGAAATGATCGCCCAGGCCATGCAGAAGGTCGGCAATGAGGGTGTGATCACCGTCGAGGAAGCCAAGACCGCTGAAACCGAGCTGGAAGTTGTCGAAGGCATGCAGTTCGACCGCGGTTACCTGTCACCTTACTTCGTGACCAACCCGGACAAGATGGTTGCCGATCTGGAAGATTGCTACATTCTCCTGCACGAGAAGAAGCTTTCCAACCTGCAGGCCATGCTGCCGATCCTGGAATCGATCGTCCAGTCGTCCAAGCCTCTCTTGATCATTGCCGAAGACGTTGAGGGTGAAGCCCTTGCCACGCTGGTGGTCAACAAGCTGCGCGGCGGCCTCAAGATCGCTGCGGTCAAGGCACCGGGCTTCGGCGACCGCCGCAAGGCCATGCTCGAAGACATTGCCATCCTGACCGGTGGCCAGGTGATTTCCGAAGACCTCGGCATCAAGCTCGAAAACGTCACCATCGACATGCTGGGCAAAGCCAAGCGGGTCAACATCTCCAAGGAGAACACCACGATCGTCGACGGTGCCGGCAAGAAGGGCGAGATCAAGGGCCGCGTTGCCCAGATCAAGCAGCAGATCGAGGAAACCACCTCCGATTACGACCGTGAAAAACTGCAGGAGCGTCTTGCCAAGCTCGCTGGCGGCGTTGCCGTCATCCGTGTTGGCGGTGCGACGGAAGTCGAGGTCAAGGAAAAGAAAGACCGCGTCGACGATGCGCTGAATGCTACCCGCGCTGCCGTTGAAGAAGGCATCGTACCGGGCGGCGGCACTGCACTGCTTCGTGCAGCAAACGCGATCAAGACGAAGACTGAAAACGCCGATCAGGAAGCCGGTCTTGCCATCGTGCGCCGTGCTTTGCAGGCGCCGGCTCGCCAGATTGCCTCAAATGCCGGTGCGGAAGCATCGATTGTTGCAGGCAAAATCCTGGACCAGAACAAGGACACGTTCGGCTTTAATGCCCAGACCGGCGAATATGGCGACATGATCGCCATGGGTATCGTCGATCCGGTCAAGGTTGTCCGCACCGCGCTTCAGGATGCCGGTTCGGTTGCAGGCCTTCTGGTCACCACCGAAGCCATGGTTGCCGAATTGCCGAAGAAAGACGCTCCGGCGCCGGCAATGCCTGACATGGGCGGTATGGGCGGCATGATGTAAGCCACCCGGCACATTAAATGACCTGAAAGGGCGGTTCGAAAGAGCCGCCCTTTTTTTATTGGCCAGCCCCACGCGAACGTAGGCCATCGGCAGGCCGGTTCGTTATCTTGTAACGACTTCCGGGCCCATCAGTTGCGTTGGCAGCCATGTGGAGATGATTGGCACATAGGTCACCAGAATCAGAAAGATGAACATGATGCCGACCCATGGCGCGGCGGCACGGACCACGTTCATCACCGACATCTTCGCCACGCCTGCCGTGACAAACAGATTGAGCCCGACGGGCGGCGTGATCATGCCGATCTCCATATTGACCACCATGATGATGCCGAGATGAATCGGATCGATGCCAAGCTCGATGGCAATCGGGAAGACGAGCGGCGCGACGATGACCAACAGGCCGGACGGTTCCATGAACTGACCGCCGATCAGCAAAATCAGATTGACCACCACAAGAAACATGATCGGCCCGAAACCGGCCTCCAAAATGGCCTCGGTGATGATTTGCGGAATGCGTTCCTCGGTTAGGACATGCTTTAATATCAGCGCATTGGCGATGATGAACATCAAGATGATGGTCAGTTTGCCTGCTTCGAACAAAGTTTTGCGCGTGTCTTCGTGAAACCAGACCGTGAGCAGTGAGGAGGGTTTTTTAAGCAGCGAAAGATTGGCCTCGCCATCGGGCGCATGCAGCGGGCCCATATCGCGATAGACGAAATTGGCGATGAAAAAGGCATAGACGGCGGCCACGGCGGCGGCTTCCGTCGGGGTGAATATGCCGCCATAAATGCCGCCCAGAATGATGATGATCAGCAAAAGGCCCCAGAACGCATCCGCCGCCGCAGACAGCATTTCCCCCCAGCCGGCCCAGGGTTGGGAGGGAAGGCCGCGAAAGCGTGCCACCACGTAGATGCCAATCATCAGCATCAAACCGGCAAGCAGGCCGGGAAACACGCCGGCAAGAAACATGCGGCCGACGGACACATCGGTTGCTGCGGCATAGACCACCATGACGATGGACGGCGGGATAAGGATGCCAAGCGTGCCCGCATTGCAGATAACACCTGCGGCAAATTCCTTAGTATAACCCACTTGCCTCATCCCGGCTATCACGATGGAGCCGATGGCAACCACCGTTGCCGGCGAGGAGCCCGACAGTGCCGCAAACATCATGCAGGCGAACACCGAGGCAATGGCGAGCCCGCCCTGAAAATGGCCGACGACGGCAATGGCAAAGCGGATGATGCGCCGCGCTACGCCCCCCGTCGACATGAAGCTTGATGCCAGAATGAAAAACGGGATGGCGAGCAGGGTATAATGTCCGTCAAATGCCGAAAACAGTGTCTGGGCCATGGAGGCCAGCGATCCGTCGGAATAGACCAGCAGAAAAATGACGCTGGACAGGCCAAGCGCGATTGCTATCGGCACACCGATCAGCATGAGGCCGATGACCATGGCAAACAGCAATATAAGCGCCATGGTCTAACTCTCCTCTGCCGTCTCGCCGCGCGTCACCTCATCGACGAGTTCCTCGGCCTCGTGACCGGCGATCAGCAATTCCTGCCGGCCAGTGACGATGCGCCAGCCCGCCTGGACAAAGCGGAAAGTCAGCAGGGCCATCCCGAGAGGCAGGGCAAAATAGGGGATGAAACGGGGAAGCTTTTCATATTTTTCGCCTTCGTTCAGCCAGTCACTGACAAATTGGAGAAATGCCGGCATCGGCACGTCGTTGGTCTCCAGAAAGGCACGCTTGCCGATAAACGGGACCCAATAGTCCCAGGCGCCTTTCAGCATCAGCAGGCAAAATGCAAGACAGGCGGCGGCGGCAAGCAGCGTGACCGCCTTTTGCATTGCCGGCGGCAATAGGCGCACCACCACATCAACCCCGATATGCAGCGTGTGCTTGACACAATAGGAGACACCCAGCAACACCAGCCACGCAAACAGGAATACCGTTAACTCCAGCGCCCAGAGGATGTTCGAGTTGAAAACATATCGCGCAATGACATTGGCGAAGGTGATCAGTGTCATCAGGCCAAGAAGAACCGCGATCACATTTTCTTCGATGGCGTCAAATCTGGATTTCGCTACATCAGCCATCATGGGCAACCTCCCACCGCGACAGAATTGACCGGGCGGCAACGTTTCGATGCCGCCCGATCCAACCGGGTGCCCGTCACATGGTCACTTAGCTGCCGTTGAACGATTGCGCTGCCTCGATCAGATCGGCACCGATGTCGCCTTCAAACTTCTGCCAGACCGGCTTTAGCGCATCCACCCAGGCCTGGCGCTGCTCCGGTGTAAGGGTACGGATAACGCTGCCAGCGGCTATGATCTTTTCCTTGTTGGCCTCGTTGACTGCAGTGGATTCCGCGTTGCGTAACTCGGTCACCTCTTTCAAAATCTGGGCCAGCTGATCGCGTGTGCCGGCATCGAGACCTTCCCACCATTCATCGGATGTGACGACCAGATAGTCGATAATGCCGTGATTGGTTTCGGTCACGCCATCTTGAACCTCAAAAAACTTCTTGCCGTAAATGTTCGACCAGGTGTTCTCCTGACCGTCGATCACTTTTGTCTGCAAACCGCCATAGACTTCCTTGAACGACATTTTCTGCGGATTTGCGCCAAGCTGTTCGAATTGGGCGACAAGAACGTCCGAAGCCTGCACGCGGAATTTCAATCCGGTCGCGTCCTCCGGCTTCATCAGAGGTTTCGATGCCGACAGTTGCTTCATGCCATTGTGCCAGAATGCAAGCCCCTTGAGGCCGCGCCTGACCATGGAATCCTTCAATGCCTGTCCGGCCTCGGAATTTTGGAACCCGTCAACCGCATTGATATCCACAAACATAAACGGCAGGTCGAAAATCCGGAATTTCTTGGTGAATTTTTCGAATTTGGACAGTGACGGTGCGGCCAGTTGCACATCGCCGTTCAAAAGTGCCTCCAGCACTTTATTGTCGTCATAAAGTGTTGAGTTGGGAAACACTTCCATGCAGGCCTTGCCATTCATTTCCGTGTTTACGCGCTCTGCCAGAAGTGTGGCGGCAATGCCCTTGGGGTGCTTGTCGGAATTTGTTACGTGGCTGAACTTGATGACCATTTCGCCATCATCGCAATTTGCCATCGCGCCGGTGATTGTTAGTGCAAGCAAACTTACCGCCGCTGCGGCGACCTTAACTAAGCGCATATTTTCCTCCCTGGAAACTCATAAAAAGGTCCAATCATACTCTATGATCAATTGTGTCGGTAAGGCCGCTTAACCTCCCCGATTAGCCACAATATTCACGGCAGAACTGTCTTGTGGCAATAGGAAATCCGTAGCATTGGGAAAGAAACCGTCCAGGTGGCCGGTGTTACCACTTACGTGCCCGCCACTGGCAGCCAGCGCAGCAGGTTTTTGCAGGCCCCCAACTGCCAATACAGCACACAAATCAAACGGGGTTGCCTACCAAGCCTCAATTTCCTCCATATCGTCGATGTCCGGGCCTAAACGAAGGTAAAATACTTTGGTTTTGGGCGTCTGTATGGCTGCCGAATCCACGTGCAGCTCGAGCCGGTAGTCACCCGGCGGGAGCAGGTTTTCCCTCGACACGGTCGGCATCGATTCAGCCAGCCCATCCACCCGAAAGAGAAGATCGATCTTGTCGCTGCGCCTGGCGCCGATATTTATCGGCTCATTTTTGCTGAAATGAAAATCCAGCATGTGATCAATGATGTCCCGTTCATCTTTCAGCGCTTTGTGAAGTTCTGCAGGATGGGGAATTCCGCCACGGGGTTGCCGTTGCCAGTGCAGATAGCCGGGGCAATCCATGGTGAGGCCATTCCTGTCCGTGATATCCATGGTGCAACTCACATTCCTGTGACGAAAGAACCGCGCACTGATCGGAATGCGGATAAATCTCAGTTTCCGCGGCATGTCGCGCGCAAAGTCATTGTTTCCATAGGGATTTTCAACGATCGGAGAACCGATCCTGAGCCCGACATATCGGATAGTCTGGTACAGCAGGTAACCCATGCCGGGCAAAACGAGGCCGAATACAGCCGCCACGACCACTTCTCGGCTAAAAAGGAAGTCAATCACGAAATGTTCCCACCAACCCGGCGATAGTCACAGCTCAACCTTTCCGGAACGGGCTGGAACTCAAAAGCCAATGCTAGAGCGTATCCGGCTTAAATGGAAACGTTTGAACGCCGCCAATTTGTGCCCTGACAAGAAGCGTGGGGCGACGCGGTGTAAACACCGTTAGCCACGCGCGACGCTGTTCAGGGTGCAAAGAAGCAAGTTCAAACGGTTGCGGTTTATTCGAATATCTCAATATCATGGCCTTCAATCGGCTTGGCGGTCTTTTCCGCCTCGGCAGTGTCGAAATCCTCGCCCGATCGTCTGATCGCGCTCCGGTCTTCTCCTCGCCGATCCGAAAAATCCTCACCATCAAACTGCTCCCATTTAAGCCGGATACGCTCTAATCCGGTCTTGTCAATCAACCGAGCCGACAAAAGGATTGTTGAAGCCGTCAATCGTCACCCATCGGCCGGTATGGGTGCTGGCCTGCCGCTTCAGATACCAATAACCCGTCTCTTCCCAGGATTTAACCCGGTCGGTGAGGTTGTCGAGAACAAAGTCGCCCCTGTTTGTACGCACGGTCAGGATCGCGTGCCCCTCGCCATCAGGCTTGCGCACCACCGTTATCAGCAAATTGGAAAGAGAAATGCCTGCCGCCCGAAGCTTGCGCCGCTTTTCCAGCACATAGTCCTCGCAGTCGCCGGCAGCACCCGGATAGGCCCAGACTTCGTCCCTGCCATAAATATCGTAATCATTCATCGGATGAACCCTTTCGTTCACCGACAGATTGACATTTATGATCTTGCGCCAGAGCTTTTTTGTCAGCTTCTGCGGTCCGTAGTCGAAATTACGGATCCTGCATTCGGCAGGTGTGCGTTTGCAGAATTCATAGTGGCCAATCGGTTGCGAGGTATATCCGCCAACCTTCATGGGACTGGCCGAATTTGCCGCTGTCGCACCATTGAGCGACACCGCGATCACCGTTGCCACGGCAATGCCAGTAATTTTGCGCATCGCCGACATCCGGCGTCCTCCGTTCCGCTTTTTGTTAACAAAAGGTTAACGACTGGAACGGTGAAGAGTCAATCGGCAAGGCCGGTATCATTAATTTATGGTTACCAACGCCGCGGCAAAGTCAGGCGGATTTGATCAGCTTCAATTTGCTCTTTGTTTTTGGGCGTTTAGAGTGCTTATTGATGAATTCGATGATCGCCGGCGCAATATCGGCGCGGAACCTGGAACCGTTGAACACGCCATAGTGACCGACATCCTTTTGCAAATGGTGCTGGCGCCTGCCGGCCGGGATGTTGGTACACAAATGCTGCGCGGCCTCGGTCTGGCCAACACCTGAAATATCGTCATTCTCACCCTCGACGGTCAGTAGCGCCACATTGCGGATCTGCGTTAGATCGACCGGTTCGCCGTGATGCGTCATCTCACCTTTGGGCAGGGAGTGCTCGATAAATACGGCCTTGACCGTATCGAGATAAAATTCCGCCGTCAGATCCATTACCGCGAGATATTCATCGTAGAATTCGCGGTGCTTTTCAGCTGAATCACCGTCGTTTTTGACCAGATGCAGGTATAAATCCTTATGTGCGATCATATGGCGATCCAGGTTCATACCCATAAAGCCCGACAGCTGCAGAAAGCCCGGATAGACATCGCGCATGAAGCCTGGATGCGGCCATGGCACCGGCATGACCACATTGTTGCGGAACCACTCAAGCCCTTTTTCCTCAGCCAGTTTGTTGACCCCCGTCGGGTTGACGCGGGTATCGATCGGGCCACCCATCAGCGTCATCGTGGCCGGCGCAAATTTATCACCATGACGTTCCATGACGGCCGCCGCTGCCAAAACCGGCACCGATGGCTGGCAGACAGCCATCACGTGGCAACCTTCGCCAAGGGCATGCAAAATCTCGATCACATAGTCGATATAGTCATCAAGGCCGAAATGGCCTTCCGAAAGCGGCACCATTCGGGCGTCAGCCCAGTCGGTGATGTAGACTTCCGCATGCGGTAGCATGGTCTCGACGGTGCCCCTCAGAAGTGTCGCATAATGGCCCGACATGGGGGCCACGATCACCAGTTTTGGATCGCTGGATTTCTGGCCAGCCGGCAATTGCCGTTCAAAATGGATCAGATCGCAAAAAGGCCGCGACCAGGCGATCTTTTCAACCACGGAGACTGCCTTGCCATCGACGATGGTCTCGTCCACCCCGAATTCGGGCTTCGCATAGCGCCGCGTCATCCGCTCGAACAATTCGGCGGTTGCCGCCGCAGTACGCCCGAACGGTGTTCGCGTCATCGGGTTGAGCGGATTTGTATAAAAAAGCTTGGTTGCGTCGGCTGCGGCGCGAAACGGCTGCAATGCAGCGTGATTCATTTCATATAATTTATAGAACATATGCTTGTCGAAAATTCCGACCCACAATCAAACTGATCTGTCCGGACCCCGGTTGTGCCATGCAGCAAAGTTAACAGGTTGAAGTTTTTTTGCAATGCACAATAGGGTGATGGACATGCTGACCACGAACCAGCATTGTTTGAATGATATCGGTGATGTCATGCTGCGGGCAGGGGCCGTTTTAGTCGCCCAGCCCCTCGACCACGATCATCTCGGCATCGGCGATCTCCTGCCGGATTGCGGCTGCGGCCTGGTATTCCGGCGTATTGTAGCAGTCGACCGCTGCTTCAACCGACGGAAACTCGATAACCACATTGCGCGTGCGGTGTTGGCCTTCCAGCGGCGATATCGCGCCGCCGCGGGCGAGAAACGTTGCGCCATAGCGCTCGAATGCCGGTTTGGCCGTCGAAATATAGTCCTTGTAGCGTTCTTCATCGCGTACATCGACGCGTGCAATCCAATACCCTTTGGGCATCAACCATCTCCTCCAAATAATTCAGGCTGTTTCCATTTCGGCGACAATGGCGTTTGCCGCTGCAACTCTGTCAACCGCGCCGATAATGGGCCTTGCGACCACGAGATGCGTTGCACCGGCGCGTATCGCGTCTACAGGCGTCATCACCCGCTTCTGATCCCCCTTATCGGCACCGGTGGGGCGAATGCCCGGTGTCACGATGGCCATATCAGGCCCGGCAATCCCGCGAATACGGGCGGCCTCGGCTGCGGAACATACGACACCGCCCATGCCCGCCTGGCGGGCGTCCTCCACCCGGCTGGCCACCAGGTCGGCGGCGTTGCCGGTATAGCCGGCTTCCTTCAGGTCGGCATCATCCATGGAGGTCAGCACGGTCACCCCCAGCAGGCGAAGGTCTGAGCCCTGCGCTGCCGCCACTGCTGCGCGCATGGCCTTTGGATAGGCGTGCACGGTGAGCATGGACACGCCCATTTTTGCAATGTTTTCAACGCCTTTAGCGACCGTATTGTCGATGTCCAAAAGTTTCATGTCCAAAAAGACGCGCTTGCCTTGGCTGGCCAGATCACGGGCAAATTCCAGACCGCCGGCAAATACGAGCTGATAGCCGATCTTGTAGAAGACACATGCGTCTCCCAGGTCGAGGACCGCTTTTTCGGCTTCGGCGATCGTCGGCACATCAAGGCCAACGATCAGGCGCTCGCGCATTGCATTTGTCATGGCGTGCTTCGGTCCGACAGGGCGGCTATGTGCCGGCAGAGCGTGCGGCAGACATTGTCCATCATGCCGGCGGTTCGCTCATTGGCGAGATCACCCGCATCGTCAAATGCGCTTCCCGCGCCACCGACCGAACATTGCGGTGTAATGATCTCCAGCCCGACATTCATGCAGATCGGGCGCAGATGCCCCAGCGCACGAATGCCGCCCATCCCGCCGGGTGAGGAAGAAACCAAAGCGGCTATTTTGCCGGCAAACGGTTTGAGCGGCTTGTCACCGTCGCTCGAAATCCGGCTGACCCAGTCGATCGCATTCTTCAAAAGCGGCGGGATCGATCCATTATATTCAGGGGTTGCGATCAAAAGGCCATCATGCGCTGCGATCGCGCGGCCAAGCCGCATCGCGCTTTCGGGAATACCTTTGTCATTTTCGAGATCCTGATCCAGGATCGGCATCGGAAAGTCCGCCAGACAAATTCTGGTGACGTCAGCGTTGTGGCGCTCCAGCGCCCTTGATGCTGCCCCGGCGGTTTTGCCGCTGAAAGCACCGGTTCGGGTCGAACCGGCAAAAACGATGATTTTTGGGGTCATGGGATGAGGACCGAGGTTTGATAAAGATTGCATCGGGGTAGCGTGAGATCTGCTATAGGTCAATTGCGCATGGAGATTGATCTTGGGACCAAGCTTCGACACATTTGTGCGCAGGAACGATGGATAACAACAAGGGTCTGACATGTCGTTGATGGGGAAAATTGCAATTGTAACCGGTGCAGCCGGCGGTATCGGCTATGCCATTGCCGAACGGTATTTGCGCGAAGGCGTCAAGGTCGTCATCGCCGACATCGACAAGGATAAGGGAAAATCCGCCAAAGCCGATCTTGCCGCGCTGGGCGATGTTCATTTCGTCAAAACCGATGTCAGCCGCAGGCTGGACGTGCACAATCTCATTGCCGCGGCTGTCGACGTTTATGGTGACATCGACATATTGGTCAACAATGCCGGCATTTCCCATGGCGCCGAATTCCTTGATGTAACCGAAGAGGATTTCGACAGGGTGCTTGGGGTCAATCTGAAAGGATCATTTCTCGCCGGCCAGGCGGCTGCCCGTTACATGGTGGAAAAGGTGGAAAAAGGCGGTGCACCCGGCGCAATCGTCAATATGTCGTCGGTCAATGCGGTTTTCGCCATCGCCAGCCAGGTTCCCTACTCAATTTCCAAGGGAGGTGTTGCACAGCTGACAAAGGTTATGGCGCTGGCGCTCGCCCCGCACGGTATTCGGGTAAACGCCATCGGTCCGGGATCGATCATGACCGACATGCTGGCTTCAGTGAATAGCGACCCGGCGGCCCGCACAAGGATATTGTCGCGCACGCCGATTGGCCGTGTTGGCGAGCCATCGGAAATCGCCTCGATCGCCGCCTTCCTCGCCTCCGATGACGCCAGCTACATTACTGGACAGACGATCTATGCAGATGGTGGGCGTTTGCCGCTGAATTATACGGTCTCGGTCAAGGACGAATAGTTTGGATCATGGACAGCGTGACCACTCCTGACAGAATGTTGTCAGGAGGGCTATGCGATAAGCGTCTTGTCGACCGGGAGCGGTTTCCCGGCACCAAACAAGCATGGAGTATCCAAATGTCCGTAAACCCTCCCAGCAATGCCGCCATATGGTTCGAAATCCCGGTTACCGATATGGACAAGGCCAAAAAATTCTATGGAACGGTGGTTCAAGGCGAGCTTATCGATGACAATACCGGCCCTAACCCGATGGCGATCTTTCCCGTTGCTGACATGAAAACCGGCGTGTCGGGCCATATCTATCCAGGTAAACCGGCGGCTTCTGGAACGGGCAACGCGGTTCACCTTGTGATATCAGGAAAACTGGAAGATGCCATGGAGCGGGTCAGGGAAGCCGGCGGCGAGGTCGTGTCGCCAATCATCCCCATTCCGCCTGGCCGGTTTGCCTATTGCCTCGATCTGGATGGCAATTCGTTCGGTGTTTTCGAACCTGCCTGAAAGAGTTAAGCCATGCGCCGTGCCGACCGTCTTTTCCAAATCGTCCAGCATATGCGCGGCGGGCGGCTCGTCACGGCGCAAAAACTGTCTGAATGGCTCGAAGTTTCCGAGCGCACGATCTACCGCGACATTGCCGACCTGCAATCAACAGGTGTTCCCATCGATGGCGAGGCCGGCGTCGGATATATTTTGCGCCAGGGCTTCGACCTTCCACCGCTGATGTTCACCCGCGATGAAATCGTCGCCCTTGTCGCTGGCGCCCGCATGGTCAAGGCCTGGGGCGGCGTATCGATGGCGCGTGCGGCGGTGGAGGCATTGATCAAGATTGAAGCGGTCCTGCCCGACACCGAAAAAACCAGGATCGACCGTACCGAAATTCACGTGCCGGGCTATGAAATGACGGATACCGACCGCAAGCGGCTCGATGCGCTGGAATTGTCGGTGGAAAAACGTGAGGCGCTGTCTATCGCCTATGCGGACCAGGAGGGCAGGGCCAGCGAGCGCATCATCCGTCCGCTGGGGCTATGGTTTTGGGGCAAGGTCTGGACATTGGTCGCCTGGTGCGAATTGCGCGATGATTTCCGCATGTTCAGGATAGACCGCATCAGCCGGATGAACGCTACCGGCGAAATATTCCGCCGCGAGCCCGGCAAATTACTGACCGATTTCTACCGCATCATGGAGCATCACGACTCGATCTGATCAGCTATTTTCGCTTTGCTCCGGATCCGGCGATTTCAGGGATGAAAGCTTGGCGAAGATCGCCTCCGCATCCAGTTCCTCTTCCGCTTTGATTTCCGGTTTTGCAGCCGCAATTTCAAGGTTCTCCGTCTCCGATGCCGGCAGCAGCGTATCGCCTACCGGTTCGGCTACGGGCCGGTCCTTGGACGCTTTTTGAACTTCAAAATCGAGATCAATCTGCGAACAAAGACCCAGGGTCACCGGATCAAGCGGTTGCAGATTGGATGAATTCCAATGGGTCCGATTGCGGATTTGCTCAATCGTCGATTTGGTGGTGCCGACAAGGCGCGAAATCTGCGCGTCTTTCAGCTCCGGATGATTGCGCACCAGCCACAGGATCGCATTGGGGCGGTCCTGCCGCTTTGACAGCGGCGTATAACGAGGGCCCTTGCGTTTGGTCTCAGGGACGCGGACTTTTGGCTCGGACAGTTTCAACTTGTGGTTCTGATCGGCCTCGCCCTTGGCGATTTCCTCGCGGGTCAACTGGCCCGTCGTGATCGGATCCTGACCCTTGATGCCCTGGGCTGCATCGCCATCGGCGATGGCCGAGACTTCCAGCGGATGCAGGTTGCAGAAATCGGCGATCTGATCAAACGCCAGTGCGGTGTTGTCAACGAGCCATACGGCGGTCGCCTTGGGCATCAGGAGGGTGTTGGCCATAAATAGAATCCTTCTAGCTCGCCCGCGTCCCTAGCGCGGGCGGTGGTTTCAGCCACCAAAATTGGGAAATCGATCATCTGTATACCGGCAATATTGACAACGGGCAATGGCCGTTTGTGCTGGCTACCGGCGGGTTCGGTGTGCATGCGGAAAAGTCACATGGAATATGGTCTACCAGAAATCCGGAACGACCTCTGAAAGCCGGGGACCGAGCCTTAGTGGCGAGATTTTTTCGGCCAGCCCGGTGCGGTCCGATATTTCCACTGCCAGTCCGCAGATGGTTGCCGGACCGCTGGCTGCCTCAAACCGGCCTTTTGCCACTTTGGACAGGAACCGGTTGAGCGGCTCTTCCTTGTCCATGCCGAGCGAGGAATCATAATCGCCGCACATGCCGGCATCGGACAAATAGCCGGTGCCGGCATTTAATATCTGATGGTCCGCAGTCGGGCAGTGGGTATGTGTGCCCACCACGAGGCTGGCGCGGCCATCGACGAAATGGGCAAAGCAGATCTTTTCGGACGTGGCCTCGGCATGAAAATCGATAATAACCGCATCGGCCTGTTCACCAAGCGGACAGGCGGCAAGCTCCCGCTCACCGGCCTGGAACGGATCGTCGAGTTCGGGATGCATGAAAACCCGGCCCATAATGTTTGCGACCATGACGCGGGCACCGTTCCTGGCGGTGTAAACGCCCGAGCCACGGCCAGCCGTGCCGGAGGGGTAGTTTGCCGGCCTTAAAAACCGTTCCTCGCGGCTGGCAAATTCCAGCGCCTCGCGTTGATCCCAGACATGATTGCCCGTGGTAACGACATCGGCGCCGGCATCAATGGTTTGTTCGAAAATCGACTTGGTGATGCCAAAGCCGCCGGCGGCATTTTCGCCATTAACGACAACGAAATCGAGATTGAAATCTGACCGGAGGCCCGGCAGCCGCTCCCAGACGGCGGTCCGCCCTGATTTGCCTACCATGTCGCCTAGAAACAAAAAACGCATTGGCGCCGTTTATCAGGCGTTGCCGAAGCGGTGCAAGCCGTTTTCTGTGAGGATTTCCCGCAAAGGCACGTCATGTGGCCCGCAAGGTACGGTATCGACCTGCTGGCAATCAAACGCGATACCGATCAGGCGCGGTTTTAGTCCCCTGGCGTTCAGGCCCGCAATCGCCCGGTCGTAATAGCCGCCGCCATAGCCAATCCGGTTGCCCGCCCGGTCAAAGGCGGCGAGCGGTACCAGCATAATTTCCGGATCAAGCGTGGCGGCCTCCGGCCCCGGCCCCATCGTGCCAAAGCCCATATCGATCATCGGCGCACCGGGCAGGAGTTCGCGAAACACAATCGTGGTCTTGTCCAGGATTGCCGGAACACAAAGCCTGGCGCCCTTTTTGCGAAGCGCGGCCATCAGCGGCCGCAGATCCACTTCGGATTTGATTGGCAAAAACCCTGAAACCGGTGTGCCGGCAACAAAATCGATGTGATTGGCCGCCTTTGTAAAATCCAGCGACGCTTCAATCCGCCACGCCGGATCAAGCCCATCACGGCGCGACAGCGCCTGTTGGCGAAGCTCTCTTTTCAAGGCCTTCAGATCGGTCATGGGCGGATTTACATCTGTCCGGAAACAAGAAAATGGCCGGCGAACCATGACGACCGGTGGAGATTTCGATCCCGGGAACCTACAATGTAGGTGGGCGCCGTGTGAAAGAACCCACGGGTTCAATCAGGGACAGCTCCCTTGGAAGTCGATAAGCCCCGGGAATACAACTCCTGCCGCGAAGCACAGAACGCCGAACGCCTATATAGGTGTTTGGCGTTGCACGCGCCAGTGACAATTGAACGCCTGCTGCGGGTTGCCGATTCGGCCCGGGCCAAATAGTGTCCGGCGACATTTTAATCTGTGGAGCATCAATTAGACATGCAGTTTACCGGAACCGACGCCTATGTGGCCGACAAGGATTTGATGGTCGCCGTCAACGCCGCGATCAAGCTGGAGCGGCCATTGCTGGTCAAAGGGGAGCCTGGAACCGGCAAGACCGAGCTTGCCCGGCAGGTCGCTGCCGCACTCGGCCTCAACCTCATCGAATGGCATGTGAAATCCACCACCAAGGCGCAGCAGGGCCTTTATGAATATGATGCGGTCAGCCGGTTGCGCGACAGCCAGCTTGGCGATCAGCGCTTCAATGACATCAAGAACTACATCAAACGCGGAAAGTTGTGGGACGCCTTTATCGCCGATGAAAAGGCCGTTTTGCTGATCGACGAGATCGACAAGGCGGATATCGAGTTTCCCAATGATTTGTTGCAGGAACTCGACCGCATGGAGTTCTTCGTCTACGAGACCGGCGAAACCGTCAAAGCCAGACACCGGCCGATCGTAATCATCACATCGAACAATGAAAAAGAACTGCCCGACGCGTTTCTGCGCCGCTGTTTTTTCCACTATATCCGCTTTCCCGAGGCCGAAACACTGACCAAGATCGTCGATGTGCACTATCCCGGCATCAAGCAGAAGCTTGTGTCGGCAGCACTCACCCAGTTTTACGAAATCCGCGAACAGCAGGGGCTGAAAAAGAAACCGTCAACATCGGAGGTGCTCGACTGGATCAGGCTTCTGGTTGCCGACGACATTTCGCCTGAGGATCTGCGCGGCGATGCCACCAACGCCCTGCCAAGGCTGCATGGCGCATTGTTGAAGAACGAGCAGGATGTGCATCTGTTCGAACGGCTGGCATTTCTGGCTAGGCAACAGGGGTAGCAGGGGCAGGACGGCAGGTTGATATTGACCAGGGCTCCGTCCGAGCCTATTCTAAATGCCGTGGTGATTTGCCTTTCCTTGAGGATGGCCGGCTTGCAGCCACGTTAAACAAGTCGCTAAAAGGGCCCCGGGCGAAACCCCGATCCGGACCGGTTGGCAACTTATCTGCTGGCCGGTTTTGTTTTGGAGTAACGCCGATGCCAATCCGCATCCCCGACCGCCTGCCTGCCCGCGATATTCTGTTGCGTGAAGGCGTCAACATCATGGATGAATCCGTTGCGGTCCGGCAGGATATTCGCCCGTTGCAAATCGGGCTTTTGAACCTGATGCCCAACAAGATCGCCACCGAAACACAGATTGCGCGATTGGTTGGCGCAACGCCGCTACAGGTGGAACTAACGCTGGTGCGCATTGGTTCGCACCGCGCCAGGAACACGGCTGAGGATCATCTGATCAATTTCTACCACACCTGGGAAGAGGTGAAGGACCGCAAGTTCGACGGGTTCATCATCACCGGCGCGCCGATTGAAACCCTGCCGTACGAACGGGTCACCTATTGGGATGAGCTTCGAACGATATTCGATTGGACCAGGACCCATGTGCACTCCTCGTTTTTCGTGTGCTGGGGGGCGATGGCGGCGATGTATCATTTTCACGATATTCCCAAACATCAGCTGACCGAGAAGGCTTTTGGTGTCTACCGGCACCGCAACCTCAACCCCGCTTCGCCCTATCTGGCGGGGTTTTCCGATGATTTTCAGATCTCGGTGTCGCGCTGGACTGAGGTGCGCAGACAGGACATTCCAGCCGACAGCGGGTTGGAAGTGCTGATGGATTCCGACGAGACAGGTCTTTGCCTTCTGGCCGAAAAGCGCTGCAACCGGCTCTACATTTTCAACCATGTGGAATATGATTCCGAGACCCTCGCCGCAGAATATTTTCGCGATATCGAGGCCAACAAGGCCATCAAACTGCCGGCCAACTATTTCCCCGATGACGATCCGAACCGCAAGCCACCAAACCGCTGGCGCAGCCACGCATTTCTGCTGTTCGGCAACTGGATAAACCAGACCTATCAGACGACACCGTTCGATATGGATGACATCGGATTGACAACTCAACTGGAGACCGCATCGTGACCGCCAGGATTGCCATCCGGCCATTGAAAGCTGCCGGCAAGGCCGGGTGACGCCATTGATCAACTATTCCCGATAGAACTATTGCTCCCGCACCAGCCGGAAGCCGATCAATATGTGCTTGATATCGCTTGGCCTTTGATGCCGTTCGGCAGGCCGGCAGACGCCGCAGCCCTTGTCGTCCCATGAGCCGCCCTTGACCCAGTGCCGCCCCTCGCGCGGGCTGTCTGAGACCCATTCGAAGACCTGTCCCACCGCGTCCGTCACACCATAGGGGCTCGCGCCATTAGGAAAACTGCCCACGGGCATGGTATCGAACGGTCCGGCATCGTGGCTGTTCAGGCGCGCCGCGTCCCATTGGTCGCCCCAGGGAAAGATGCGCCCGTCAGTGCCGCGCATGGCCTTTTCCCACTCGATTTCACTGGCAAGCCGCCAGACCTTGCCGGTTTTCTCCGACAGCCATGCCGCATAGGCCCTGGCATCGGCAATTGTCACCATGGTGACCGGATGGTTGCCCCGGCCTTCAGGCATTTTTCCGCCGTGCCACTGGAATTTCGCCGTGCGTTTAAAGGGATGGATCAGACGATAGGCTTTCCACGTCTTGCGATCGACCGCCGGGGCGGGATGGCCGGTTCCAGCGACAAAGCGCGCATAGTCTTGGTTCGTCACCGGATTGACCATGATGTGATAGGCGCCCGTCTCGCGCGTGGTGCGGGCAAGTTCGCTTTCATACCACCGGTTTTTGCGCGTGACGGAATGGCCGTAGGCTTTCTCGTCGAGCCGGTAGGCCATTTCGCGTTCGGCGCGGTCCGAGCCGCTCAGAAACGGACCTGCGGGGATCGCGATGGTTTTTGGCGGGTGAAATTTCTGAGCCACGGATCCCGTTGCCGGCAACATCGTCACGGCCAGACCAGCCAGAAAACATGTAAACAATACGCGCATCGGCACTCTCCTCACCCTTTTCTTAGGCCAAATGCGGCGGTAATTTTAATCAAAACCCCGTGTGTGCGTCCGGGGCTGACAATCAGGCGCAAAATGCTAAGTTCGACCCCATGTTCATACCGTTTTTTCTTGAGTTGAAAGCCGCCCGCATTCCTGTGTCACTTAGGGAATACCTCACCATGCTTGAAGGCATGGAAGCCGATATAATCACCTATGACATCGAGGGGTTTTACTATCTGGCCCGTTCGGCGATGGTGAAAGACGAACGCCATATCGATCGGTTCGATCAGGTTTTTTCCCATATATTCAAAGGATTGGAGGCAATATCCGGCGAAGATGCGCTGGAAGCGGCCGAATTGCCTGAGGAATGGCTGCGCAGGCTTGCCGAAAAACATTTAAGCGAGGAAGACAAGAAGCTCGTCGAAGCGCTCGGCGGGTTTGAAAAGCTGATGGAGACGCTGAAAAAGCGGCTTGAAGAGCAGAAGGAACGCCATCAGGGCGGGTCAAAATGGATCGGCACCGCCGGCACCTCACCCTTCGGCGCTTATGGCTATAATCCGGAAGGTGTGCGTATCGGCCAGCATGAATCACGCCACCGCCGGGCGGTAAAAGTCTGGGACAAGCGCGAATTTAGGAATTTCGACGATACGGTCGAGCTTGGCACCCGCAACATCAAGGTGGCGTTGAAGCGTCTGCGCCGCTGGGTGCGCGAGGGAGCCGACGAAGAACTTGACCTTGGCGGCACGATCAGATCAACCGCCGAACATGGCTATCTGGATGTCCAGACCCGGCCCGAAAGGCGCAATGCCGTCAAGCTCTTGATGTTTTTCGATGTTGGCGGATCGATGGACGATCATATCAAGACGGTGGAGGAATTGTTTTCCGCCGCGCGCACCGAATTCCGTCAGCTGGAATATTTTTATTTCCACAACTGCCTTTACGAGGGTGTGTGGAAAGATAATCGCCGGCGCCATTCAGAAGTTATCCCGACCTATGACGTGCTGCACAAATATGGCCATGACTATAAGGTGATCTTTGTTGGCGACGCCTCAATGAGCCCTTATGAAATAGCCTATCAGGGCGGCTCGGTGGAGCATTGGAACCCGGAGCCCGGCCATCTGTGGCTGCAACGGGCGCTCAACCAGTGGCCGAACGCGATCTGGATCAACCCGACCCGGCAGAAACACTGGAGTTACACCCATTCCATCGGCATGATCCGGGATATCTTTTCCGACCGTATGTTCCCGCTGACGCTAAAGGGCCTCGACGCGGCAACGAAGGAATTAAGCCGCAGCCATTGAGCCGGATCACAGAATCCATGGTCAAACAAATACCGCAGCCGGGGCCTGCAAGCGCGATGGCGTGCAGGCCCGGCAAACAATAGTCGATCTGCCAGCAATCAATTCCCCGGCAGGATTGAATCGATCCATCCGCGCACCGCGATAAGCCGGCCGTAAACACCGAATTTTTCCGGCTCCGCACAGCCAAATCCCCAGCTGACATTGCCGAACAGAACTTTTGCTCCGTTTTGGACCGCGGTAGTGGCCGGGCCGCCGCTATCGCCCTGGCAGGAATCCTTCCCGCCGACTTCAAGGCCGAGGCAAATCATGCGCGATGTTATTGCACCATCATAGGAATCGGCATCATTGCAGTCGTTTCGACTGATAACTTTCACCGTCACCTTCTGCAGGATCTGTTGTATCGTGCCGGTGCCGTCGACACCCCAGCCGGTTATCATCGCTGCATTGCCAACCCGGATAAAATGGTTGTCGGCCCGGCTGACAATCGGGATTTCCTTGTCAAACAGCGGACGGTTCACCTTCACAATCGCAAAATCATAGTCGAGTGTGCCGCCATCATATTTGGGGTGAATCCAGATACCGTCGAGTTTGTATTCCTCCAACTGGTTCAAATCGATGCTGCCGGCACCAATCGAATAAAATTGCTGTTGACCGACAATCGATTCAACACAATGGGCTGCCGTCAAAACCCATTCATCACCGACAATCGAACCACCGCAAAAGTGCCGGTCCACCCCGGAGCTGCCGTCAAATTCGGATGAGAACATCAAACTGACCTGATGCGGAAATTCACCAGGTGCGGCGTTCGTACCATTGATGATCTTGGGAATGAACTTACGCATTTTTCGCAGATTGGTGACAGCCTGTGATTTTTGCACCTCGATCTTTGCGGATTTATCACTTGGCAGATCATTGACATCCTGAGGCATGAAGCCCTGTGCCAGTGCGGGCAGTGCGCCACCAAGCACCAAGCCTGCTGCAACTGTCAGAATCGGAAGGGTTTTCCTGATTTTTGTCATATCACGCTCTCCTTGTATGAGATAAATTTATACTTTCCTATTTTGATATAGTTGAAAACAATAGAAATATTGCGTGATTTTTGCGTGATATTTACAAATTTTGCAATTTTTATATTCTATGGTACTACAAGTAATTCATGGAAAAAAACCATTGATATTCTATGCCAGAGGACATTTTTATGGGTAAAAAGAAGATAATGGCTGCGGCCAAACGGGCTGACGAGATTCTAAAGGAACTGAGAACCAGAGAGGCGGGCGATGCGCCGGGTCAATTGGAATTGTCCGGACAAAGCTCCAAGGCGGCACGCAAATTAGGCGGGCTGGACACGGATTTGCTGATACGCGAACTGCGCGCCAATCAAAAAGTCATCTACGGGGTTGATGACCGGGTTGATATCGATCAGGTCAGCGACCAGTCTGTCAGGCGCAATGCAAACGGCGTCGTCAGCCTGATCGATATTGCAAGCATCGTCGACAATGGTGACGGTACCTCGCTGATACAGACAGTGCGTTTTGGCGATGCCCAGAGGCTATGTTCCGGCGAACGGTTTGCAGAACAAAGAACCGCGCCGTTTTGCTCCGGTTTCCTGGTCGCTCCCAATCTGGTGGCAACCGCAGGCCATTGCATAGACAACAACAATCTGGCGCGGACGCGGTTTGTCTTTGGCTACAGGATCGGCAATTTCTCCGATGGAACGATCCGGTTGCCGAACACCGATATTTTTTCAGCAGACGCAATTGTCGGGCGGGATTTGGTGTCCGATGGTGCCGATTATGCTGTTGTCAGACTGACCCGACCGGCAATCGGCAAGCCGATTGTCAAAATTCAGCGCACGGCCAAGATTGCCGATGATCAGCGCGTCTATGTCATCGGTCATCCGTCAGGCCTGCCGATGAAATATGCACCCGACGCGGTGGTTCGCGATAATAGTTCCGCCGACTTCTTTGTCGCCAATCTCGATACCTATGGGGGTAATTCCGGCTCTGCCGTGTTCAATGCCGATACCCATGAGGCGGAAGGAATTTTGGTGCGGGGCGAAACCGATTTTGTCAGCAATGGCGCATGCCGGATATCAAATGTCTGCCCGACTACAGGCTGTCGCGGCGAGGATGTTACCCGCGCGTCAGTGTTCGTTGACCTTGTTCCCGGGATCAGTGAACCCGCCGAACAACTGACAATCGAAAGCAGGCTAGCCAGCCTGGAAAGCTCAGTTGCCGAGATGACCTCATCGCTCAAAAAAATCGAGGATAATCTGACTTAGGCCCCGCCAGCAAATAGGATGCAAATGTTGGAATCAAGCCCCGGCGCAAAAAACCAGCGCCGCTGTGGTTACATCCCTCAATCCATCCCAAGCGCATTCTTGTAGAGATCGATCATCGCTTCGGCTTCCTGGCGTTCGGCCTGATCCTGCTTGCGCAGCCGGATGATTGTACGCACCGCCTTGACGTCAAAACCGGTCCCCTTCATCTCGGCATAGACTTCCTTGATGTCGTCGGCGATGGTTGTCTTTTCCTCTTCCAGCCGTTCGACACGCTCGATGAAGGCGCGAAGCTGGCCGGCGGCCACGGTCTGCGAAGTTTCGGTTGTTATGTCGTCGGCCAAATCGATGTCTCCAATGTGGTCGGGCGGCAGAATCGCAAGGCCCGTTACAGCCATCTGGTTGCCGCAGCAATCCGCACCCGTCAAGACCAGCTGGAACAGCGTGTTGCGTTTATGACCGGAAACGAAAAACTGCCTTTGACGTCAGTCAAACGTGTTTCAGTGCTGATGCGGGTGGCTTTTCTTGAAGGCTTCCTGCTGCTCCGGCGTTGCTTCCGTCTGATATTTATCACGCCACTGTGCATAGGGCATGCCATAGATGATCTCGCGGACCTCGTCCTTGGTGAGCTCGACACCGGCATCTTTTGCGGCATCGCCATACCAGTTGGACAGGCAGTTGCGGCAAAAGCCGCCGAGGTTCATCAAATCGATATTCTGCACATCGGTGCGATTGCGCAAATGCTCAACCAGCCGCCGGAATGCCGCCGCTTCGAAATCGCGCTGCTGTTGTTCGTCAAGTTCAGCCATCTAACAAACCCCTGATTGTCTATGCTCCGCCAAGCGGCCTGATCCAGGCATTTGCATCCCATTTGCCGCATGCCAATGCAAGTGTTTCGAGCAAGCGCTTTATCCCGGAACACCACAGCTTAAATAAATCCGCCGCAAGGCAAACCGATTGTCAACCGTGGCGGTCAGAACACATGGCGAACCATGTCCGGATTGCTGCTGACCAGCGAGGTCTTCAACTTCTGCAACGCTTTGGTCTCGATCTGGCGAACCCGTTCCTTGGAGATGCCCAGTTCCTGTCCCAACGATTCCAGCGTTGCTCCTTCTTCGGTCAGGCGGCGCTGACGAATGATACGCAATTCGCGCTCGCTCAGATCGGTCAGGGCTTTCTCGAGCCAGATATGGCGCCGCTCCTGATCGATCGTCCCGGCGGTCAGCTCATCGGGAAGCGGCTCTTCGCTGACGAGGAAATCCATCCGCTCCGCAGTAGAGCTGTCATCTGCCCCCACTGGTGCATTGAGAGACGTATCGGGCCCGGAAAGACGCGCATCCATCCGTGCCACATCGGCTTCGGGCACACCCAGTGTTGCCGAAATTTCCGCATGGACCTCGCCATTGGACACAGGCCGGCCGGTTTTCGCGATTTTGGCACGCAGCCGCCGTAAATTGAAAAACAGCGACTTTTGTGCCGATGACGTACCGCCGCGCACGATCGACCAGTTTCGAAGAACATAGTCCTGCATTGATGCCCGTATCCACCACATCGCATAGGTGGAAAACCGGACCTCGCGCTCAGGCTCAAACCTGGCGGCCGCCTCAAGCAAGCCAACATGGCCTTCCTGAATGAGATCGGCGACCGGCAGGCCAAAACTTCTAAACTTTGACGCCATCGAGACAACCAGGCGCATATGGGCGACCACAATCCGCTGAAGCGCCTGCTGGTCATGGCCTTGCTTCCAGCGGTTAGCAAGGGCCAGTTCCTCGCTGCGCTCCAGGTAAGGCGCTTTCATCGCCGCGTTGATGATCTGCCGGTTTTCCATGTCATGCTCCCGAAATTGGGTTTGCCGGTCAATTCTACAGTGTTAACGCATGAGAGTTCCGCACATTCCCTCAACTCATGGTGATAGATCCGTGTCCGGCCGGCAAATGACTAGAGAGTAGAGGCTTTTCCGGTCGAAAACGGTGAGTTGGCCGTTGGCGGCGGTCCGGGAAGACCATCTTCTTTCGGCGGCGGCCGGTTGCCGATTTGCCGGATGACCCTAAAACAGAAAACGATACTGACAATCCCGAACAGGATAGCTCCAAGCCCCCATCCCCCGATCACGCCTTTGGCACCGAAATAGGTTGCCCCTACCCAGACAAACGGGACAGTACCAAGCGTCGACCGGCCCCAATTGAACAGGGTCGAATAGGCCGGGTAGCCGAGGTTGTTGAACGCCGCATTTGCCACGAAAAGCGCGCCGCTGAACAAAAAACTTCCCGCTGCAAACACACAGAAGAACACCACCAGATCGTGTGCATCGCCCGTTGCACCGAACAAGCCGGCTATTTCATCGGAAAAAATAGCCATCATAGACCAGATGAATAAAACATAGATCAATGTGAAAAGCAGGCTGTCACGCATGACGAAATACAGGCGCCCATAAAGGCGTGCGCCGTAGTTTTGTCCAAGAATGGGTCCAACGGCGCCGGACAATGAAAAAATTGCCCCGAAGGCAACGGGAATCAGCCGGCCGATGATGGCCCAGCCGGCAACCGCATCATCGCCAAAACGGGCGATCTCCAGTGTTACATAGGCATTGCCCGCAGGTGTTGCCAACTGGGTGGCGACCGCCGGCAGGCCGATTGCAAAGAAGGGGCGTGCAATGGCCGCAAGATGCTTGGTGCCGGGAAAGCTTATCAGGCGGTGCACTTTCCAAGCGCCGTGAAGGCCGACAAGGACCAGCACTATTCGCGACAGGACCGTCGCGATTGCCGCACCGGTCAGTCCCAGATCAAGCCCGAAGATAAACAGCGGATCGAGGATTGCAGCAGCCAGTCCGCCTGAAAGCGTGACATACATGGCCCGGCGCGCGTCACCAACACCGCGCATTATGCCTGTTGTGCACATGCCGACAGCAACCAACGGAACTGACGGAACGACAATCTGCATAAAATGGGTGGCAAGGTCGGCCGTTTCACCGCGTGCACCGATTGCCCGGACCAAGACATCGACGAATGGCCACATCAAGACGGCGATGCCGCCGGTGACAAGCAGCACGAAGAAAACTGCCGCACCACCGGTTTTCGCCGCTTTTTCGCGGTTACCCTCTCCCAGTGCGCGTGCAACGAGCGCGGATGTCGCAATCGTCAGGCCGATGGAAATCGACAGTGTGAAAAACATCAGCGTTCCGGCAAAGCCGATGGCTGCCGCCAGTTCCTGCACGCCCAAAAGAGAAATATAAAACAGGTTGAGTGCATCGACTGCAAATATGGCGACAAGGCCAAACGAAGCGGTTGCAGTCATCACCACGACATGGCGCATCGTCGAGCCGGTGACGAATTTGGCGGGTTTGGCTCCGTCAGTCATTCGAGGTGAATATGGCCTCCATCGAGGCAAAACCTTTGAACTCCAGCGCATTGCCCGACGGATCGCGAATAAACATGGTCGCCTGTTCTGCCGGTTTGCCGATGAACCTGACAAATGGCCGTTCAATCCAGTCTATGTCGTCGTGGCTTTCGAGCCGTTCAGCCAGCGTTTTCCAGTCATCCATGTCCAAGATAACGCCGAAATGGGGGATCGGAACACCGACGCCCTCAACATCATTTTTGACCCCGTTTCCAGCTGCGCCCGGCTTCAGATGGGCCGATATTTGGTGACCGAACATTGAGAAATCGATCCAGGTCCCAGATGCCCGGCCGCGCTGGCAGCCGAGCACCTGGCAATAGAATTTGTCCGCCTGAGCCAGGTCGTCGACGGGAAATGCCAGGTGGAATGGTGTCATGACATCAATGGATCCTGTTGATGGTTCACTCAATCTGCGTCCGGGCCATCCCGGGCGCTGGCCTTTTTGTCCAGTCTACGGGATTCACGGGAGGGTTTGATGAGCGGCTCAGGCGTCACAGGCCGCTTGTGCAACATATCAGAGCCGGCGTAAATGCCCTCAACCTGTTGTATGGCAAGGCGCTCGGCATCCCTGCGGCGCACATCGTCGGAAATGGTCTGGGCATGCACCTCGTCAACACCCAGTGCCTGCAATGTCATCTTTCCAAACAACAATCCGGATTCGAAGGTTTCGCGCGCCTCATAATCGACACCACGTTCGCGCAGCGAAAGCGTATGCGCCCGATCATAGGAACGAACATAGAGCTTTGTTTGCGGATATTCCGACTGGATCAGGTTTACAATTTTGTCGGTGATTTTCTTTTTGTGGGTGCACACGGCGACGAGTTTGGCGTGGCGGATGCCCGCCGCCAGCAGCACATCCTTGCGGGTACCGTCGCCAAAATATATGCGGAAGCCGAATTTGGATGCGGCCCGGACACGATCGGCGGAGTGGTCGATAATGGTAACGTCCAAACCGCCTGCAAGCAGGGTTTGCGAGGCTACCTGACCGAAGCGGGAAAAGCCGATCATCAACACACCCGATCCGGCGCCGGCAAAATCCTCTTCCATGTCATCATCGTCCGCATCATCAATCAGCAGCGGAGCGAGCCTGACCGCCAATGGCGTCAGCGCCATGGACAGGGTGGCAATAGCAATCAGCAGCGATGCTTCCCCGCCGGACAAAACAAAGGAGGCGGCTGCGCCTGAGAACAGCACGAAGCCAAACTCACCACCCTGCGGAAGCAGCAGACCGACCCGGATGGCGGCCTCGTGTCCGGTGCCGAACAACCGGCAAAGGCAATAGATCAAGACCGATTTGATGACCATCAAAAGGGGGACGGCGATGAGAATTGTCAGCCAGTTTTCCGTAATGATCGCAATATCGAGCGACATCCCGACCGCCATGAAAAACAGGCCAAGCAATATGCCGCGAAACGGTTCGAGATCGGCTTCCAACTCATGGCGGTAGGAGGATTCGGCCAGCAGCACACCGGCGATAAAAGCCCCCATCGCCATCGATAGTCCGGCAAACTGCATCAGCATTGCCGAACCGAGTACGACAAACAGTGCGGCTGCGATCATCGCCTCGCGTGCGCCGGTATTGGCGATGACCCTGAACAGCGGATTGAGCAGAAACAGCCCCGCCACAATCAGTGCGCCAAAACTGGCAACCGCAATGGCAAAGGCCGACCAGCTGATTGCCTCCTGCTCTCCTCCCCAAGGCGCAAGCAGCGGGATTAAGGCAAGAAGCGGCACGATGGCGAGGTCCTGAAACAGCAGGATGGAAAAACCGGTCTGCCCGTATTCCCGATTGGTATCGCCGCTTTCTTCCAGTATTTGCATGGCAAAGGCCGTCGATGACAGGGCAAGCCCAAAACCGACAATTATCGCCTCTCGCGAGCTGAATTCACCGAACAGCCAGGCCAGACCCGCCAGGACCAGACCCGTGACGACAACTTGAGCCAGCCCGAGCCCGAAAATGGCGTGTCTTAGCGCCCAAAGACGGGAGGGTTTGAGCTCAAGGCCGATAATGAACAACAGCAGGACGACGCCCAGTTCGGCCACATGCAGTATCTCTTCGCCGCTGCCGAAAAGGTCCGACGCGACGGTACCGATTATCGCCCCGGCGGCCAGATATCCTAAAACCGTGCCAAGGCCGATGCGCCTGAACAATGGCGCAGCCACCACCGCACCGCCAAGCAGCACCAACGCTTCCGTGAAAATCGAGGCGCTTTCGCCAGCCAAAATGTCAGGCCCTCATAACCAAATTTCGCGGTATCAATAGCACCACCCATTGCATAACCGTCCCCACCACAATAGATGGATTGCCAAATGATGTCTTCCGGCAATTTGCTTGAAAACAGGTAACAGGGTCTGCGATTACAACGATGAACAACGCATCCGCAACCGGTATGCTTGCAGACCGCGTGGCAAGCCTTGTCGAGGCTGCCAGGAAGATGGGCGCCGATGCGGCAGATGCCGTCGCGGTCCGCTCGCGCGCGACATCGGTATCGGTGCGCCTTGGCAAGGTCGAGAGCACCGAAAGCTCTGAAAACGACGATATTTCCCTGCGTGTGTTCGTTGGCCAGCGCGTCGCGAGCATATCGGCAACCGCGTCTGGCGATGCCGCTTCACTGGCCGAACGTGCGGTCGCCATGGCAAGATTGTCGCCGGCTGATCCGTATCAGGGCCTTGCCGACGCCAAGCATATTGCCGGCAACATAGCCGACCTTGATTTGTTGGATGAAAGGCAGGTTCCAGCTGAAACGTTAAAACAGTCCGCCCTTGAGATGGAAGAGGCGGCATTGGCGGTAAAAGGCATCAGCAATTCCGGTGGCGCTGGGGCCGCTGCGGGTTCCGGTGGTCTTGTATTGGCAACATCGGCCGGATTTTTGGGGCACTATACGGCGTCGCGTTTTTCCCGCTCGGTCAGCGTCATCGCCGGCGAGGGCACCTCGATGGAACGTGACTATGCGGCTTCGTCGCGGGTGTATTTTGACGATCTTGATGAGCCTTCGGCAATCGGGCGCGAGGCCGGTGAACGCGCTGTCAAGCGGCTAGATAGCCGCAAGGCGGAGACCGGTCCGGTGACAATTGTGTGCGATCCGCGCGTTGCCCGGACGATCGCCGGGCATCTTGCCGGCGCGATCAATGGTGCATCGGTGGCGCGAAAGACCAGTTTTCTGCGCGATATGATGGGCAAACAGGTGGCCGCAAAGGCCATTACGGTTACCGATGACCCCTTGCGCCCGCGGGGGCCGGCCTCGCGGCCATTCGACGGGGAAGGCGTTACCGGCACTCACCTGGCAATGGTCGAAGGCGGGGTTCTGCAAAACTGGTTTCTGTCGAGCTCGGCTGCGCGTGAACTTGATCTGGAGACCAACGGGCGCGGTGTCCGCTCCGCGTCTTCGGTGTCGCCCTCATCAACCAATCTGGCGATCGAGCCGGGCGATCAATCGCCAGACGATCTCATTTCCGGTGTGAAGCGGGGTTTTTACGTCACGGAAGTTTTCGGACAAGGGGTCAATATGGTGACCGGCGAATACAGCCGTGGCGCGTCCGGCTTCTGGATCGAAAATGGCGCGCTTGCCTGGCCGGTGTCCGAAGTCACGATCGCCTCCAACCTGAAATTGATGTTCATGAACATGATTGCTGCCGATGATCTGGACCGGCACTATAGCGTGGCCGCACCGACGCTCCTCATTGAGGGGATGACACTTGCCGGCAACTAATCATCAAGACAGGCCGGCCCGGCCCGGCGAAAACGATCTTGAGCTTCTGGCGGGGGCCGCCCGCGAAGCCGGACGTATTGCGTCAGGGTATTTTCGCAACGATCCGGAGGTTTGGTACAAGGACGGAAAGTCGCCGGTCAGTGAAGCCGATCTAGCCGTGGACCGGTTTTTGAAGGAGGTGCTGCTTACCGCCCGGCCGGACTATGGCTGGCTGTCTGAAGAAACGGTCGGAAATCGCCGTGCCATGGGCAAAGGACGGTTTTTCGTTGTCGATCCGATCGATGGCACAAGGGCCTTCTTGAAAGGGCAGCCGACCTGGTGCGTTTCCATCGCTGTGGTGGTTGACGGCAGGCCGATAGCGGGGGTTTTGGATTGCCCGCAGAAAAATGAAATCTACCTCGCCAGCCCAGGCCGGGGGGCTCATCTGAACGGAAAGCAAATAGAAGTCGCACCGGCGGGTAAAAATCCGGTGGTTGCCGGTCCCGACACGATGATCGACGCCCTGCCCCAGGCGGTTCGCCAATCGATTGGCCACCACCCCTATATTCCATCGCTCGCCTATCGTATCGCCATGGTTGCCAAGGGAACCCTTGATGCGACATTCGTCCGGCCGAGTGCCCATGATTGGGATATTGCAGCAGCCGATCTCGTTTTGGCGGAAGCCGGTGGTACGATAAGGATGGTCGATGGAAACAAGCCGACATACGGTCTCGCCGGTGCTCGTCAGGGCGCTATGGTTGCCGGTAGTGGCGCGCTGCTTGACCGGTTGCACCGGACAATTTCAGACCAATCCTGAGCGTCAGGGCACGATCACCGGTATCAATGCTTGAAAAAGTGGTCTACAGCGTTTCAAAACCGGGCAAACCGCTCTAGAGCGGTTTGCGGTATTGGGAATTTCATTGGGGGTGGTGATGGGTGACAACAACAAGCAACTATTGCATCTCGTTTTCGGCGGCGAGCTGGAATCGCTTGAGGGCATTCAATTTCGGGATCTGAAGACGCTTGATCTGGTTGGGGTTTTCCCCAACTACAAAGCCGCTGAAGCAGCCTGGCGCAGCAAGGCACAATCAACCGTTGACAACGCCCATATGCGTTATTTCATCGTCCATCTTCACCGGTTGCTCGATCCCGACGATACTTCGGAAATAACCGGGGCAGGTTGATCCTTGCATGTTTTCGGTCATACACATCGGTTCGCGTTCAACCGTTCGCCATTTGCTGGCAATGGCTGGCCAATGAAGGCGGTCTGGCAAAAAATCCGCGTCCCGCTGGCGCGTTCAGTGCTGATCAAACACATGATCGGATGGTTGGTTTGGGCTCTATCCCGTTTCACCACACTGAGTAACCGGCCTGTCGCGGACAGCCATGATATCGATGCGACGATATCTTTGGAGACGAATGCCATCTATGCACTGTGGCATGGCCAGCATCTGCTTGCTCCCGCGCTGATGCCAAGCTGGCTGAAGACCGTTGCGCTGGTTTCCCGCAGCAATGACGCTGAAATCAACGCGATAGTGGCTGAGAAGTTCGGCATCGAGACCGTACGCGGTTCGGGAGGCAGGCCGGACCAGCAGATGGCAGGCAAGGGAGGTGCCAGAGCGCTGATCGCGATGAAAAAGGCGCTCGACCAGGGCAAGGCCACCTGCATGATCGCAGATGTCCCAGGCGGCACACCGCGCGTTGCCGGAATGGGCATTGTAACGCTGGCCCGCATTTCAGGACGCCCGATTATTCCGATCGCAATTGCAACATCACGGCACATTGTGCTCAAAAAGACCCGCGATAAAACCACAATCAATCTGCCCTTCGGACAAATTTGCGTCCTATTCGGCAAGCCGATCCGGGTTCCGCCGGATGCCGATGATCAGACGATGGAGCAAATGCGCAACCAGGTGACAAATGTCATGAGCGAAATTACCGAACAGGCTTATCAAGGGGTCGGGCGCCAGCCATGAGCGAACGCTGGGCCCGCGCGCTTTTGGCAACCTACCGCTGGGCGGGGGCTGCAGCCTATCCGCTGATCGGCGGATATATTGCGTTTCGCGCCGCCAAGGGCAAGGAAGAACGCTCCCGCCGGCATGAGCGCTACGGAAAGTCGCCAATTGTCCGGCCAGTTGGGCCTTTGGTGTGGGTTCATGCGGCAAGCGTGGGCGAAACCATGGCCGTTATCCCACTGGTGACCCATATCCAGAGCCTCGGCATCTCCGTGGTGATGACAACGGGCACCGTAACCTCCGCCCGCATCGTCGCGGAGCGGCTTTCGGGCATGGCGATGCATCAATATGTTCCACTCGATCTGAAGCCGGCCGTTGATCGTTTCCTAAATCACTGGAACCCTGATCTTGCCATCATGGCTGAATCGGAAATCTGGCCGATGACAATTCTTGGCCTCGGTGCAAAACGGGTTCCCCAGATCCTGGTCAATGGCAGACTGTCCGACCGGTCGTTCAGTTCCTGGCAAAAACACCCCTATATCGCCGAGGCGCTGTTTGAAAATCTTGCCCATGTGGTGGCGCAATCCGAGGTCGATGGCGAGCGATTTCATCAGCTTGGCGCGCATTTCGTCACCGTGTCCGGCAATCTTAAGGTCGATACCGAAGTGCCACCGGTCGATGAAGCCGAACTCGACACGCTGAAGGCTGAAATTGGCGAACGCCGGCGCTGGGCGGCGATTTCCACCCATTCCGGTGAGGAAGACATCGCCGCAATGGTTCATCAATTGGCCCAAAAGCAAAATGATGATGTTTTGACCATTATCGTGCCGCGCCATCCGGACCGGGCCAATGCGATCGAAGCCGAACTGAAGTCGAAAGGCCTGCTGGTCGCCAGGCGCAGCCGCCGCGATGCCGTGTCGGCAAAAACAGATATCCTGCTTGGAGACACGATCGGTGAAATGGGGCTTTATCTGCGTCTGACGGAAATTGCCTTTGTCGGCCGGTCGCTTGCCGGGGAAGGCGGGCAAAACCCACTTGAACCGGCCGTTCTTGGCACTGCCGTGCTTTCAGGCAGAGGTGTGCAGAACTTTCGCGAATCCTATCAACGTCTGGTTGCCAGCGGTGGCGCCAGGCTCGTTGCCGATGGCGAAACGCTGGCTGGTGCGGTAACGTTTCTTTTGAACAACGATCCGGTTCGCCACAAAATGATTGCCGCAGGTCAGGAGACAGTGGACGGCATGCGCGGCGCTCTCAGCCACACTTTGGAAGCACTCGAACCCTACATCCATCCACTGGTCGTAAAAGCAAAACTGGCGCCGGTAGGTCAGTCCCGGTAAAAGACCTCTGTGATAAAACGCCCTAGAAAAATATTGCTGAAACGATGACGGCAGAAGCTCCCCCTTTCTGGTGGCGTAAGGGCGACTGGCGCGCATACCTGCTCTATCCGGTCTCAATGGCTTATGGGGCGATAGCCAGGAGCCGTATGGAGATGACCACACCGCCGGAAGCCCCAATTCCGGTCCTGTGCGTCGGCAATCTGACGGTCGGAGGAGCCGGCAAAACACCGATTGCCATCACCTTGGCCAAGGCGGCAAAAAAACTCGGATTTTCACCTGGATTTTTAACCCGCGGCCATGGTGCCGGCCTTGTTCATCCGCGTCTGGCTGACCCGGAGCACGATTCGGCCTGGCATGCCGGTGATGAAGCCATGCTGCTCTCACGCCATGGGCCCACGGCCGTTACCAAAAACCGCAAGGCGGGCGCCAAACTGCTTGTCGATGCCGGTTGCGATTTTGCCATCATGGACGATGGTTTCCAAAGCGCCCGTCTCCGGTTTGACCTGTCGCTGATTGTCGTCGATGGCCAACGCGGCATCGGAAACGGCCATATCATACCGGGCGGGCCGCTAAGGGCGCCACTTCGCTCCCAGTTGCAGCGCGCCGACGCAATTGTGAAACTGGGCGAAGGAAACGCGGCCGACATCATTGTCAGGCAGGCGGCCCGCGCCGGCAAGCCTCTTTATCAGGCCGTTGTCCGCACCATCAATTCCAAGAGCTTTGCCGACAGGCGGTTTCTTGCCTTCGCCGGCATCGGCAATCCGCAAAAATTCTTCGACACCGTCGGCTCCACCGGCGCTGAAGTCGCCATAGTGCGGGAGTTCGGCGATCATCACAGCTATACGGATCATAATATTGCCGAGCTAACCGCCGAGGCCGCCGCTGCCGGTCTCGACCTGATCACGACCGAAAAGGATGCCGCCCGTTTCATCAACGGCAATGCGGCGGCAATAGAGTTTCTGTCAAAGCTTAGTGTTTTGAAGATCGAGGCCGAATTCGACCCGAAGACGGTCGCCGAGCGGCTTGTTGGCGAGACCGTTAACATCTTCAAACGGCGCAGATTTGGTGCCTGAACATCTTCAGTCAGACAGGAGGCGCCAAATGATAACCGGGATCAGGGCCGATCACGGCGGCGCAGTTCCGGATGCGCTTCAATTTCACGCTTTAGCGACATCTCGGCGCTGACATAGGCTTCCTGCCGGGCAACGCTCCAATATTTAAGCTCATCGATCGGAATTGATTCACCGCTGATCGTGCAACGCACGAACGCTCCGGGGCTCATCACCTGAAAATCGGCATCAAGATAGCGGATGCGGGCCTCATTTGTACCGGGCCCCTCAAAGCGGTTCATGGATAGCGTAACCTCCGAAATCTATCTTTTCCAGGTACACATATAGGCCAGATACCGGCGATTGAAAACCGGGATCACACGCTGCCTTTAGAGCGTCTGTGCTCTGGATTCGAAAAACAGCTGCTGATGCACCTCCGGGTGGGCATTGATATCCGCAATTGCTTTGGCCAACCGCTCGGCCCATTCGGTCTGGCCGGCGTCTTTAGCAATGAGATCCTGCCTTATTTCAATCAACACATGGGGATAGCCGTTCAAAGTCCCGTGACGGTACATCGTGTCGCCTGTCAGGGCACCATCATAGGGTTCATTGTCGCCGATAATCAGACTGCCCTCGCTGGCAAGTGCATTGTAGAGCAGGCGCATGGCCCGGTCATCCGTGTCCCATAGCAGCGAAACATGCCAGGGACGCGAATAGCCCTGCATTCGTGGCGTAAACGAGTGAATTGACATGATCAAAGGTGGCATGGCGCTTTCGGTTGCAACCCGGTCAACCGCCCTGGCCACAGCCTCATGATAGGGCCTGTACCAATTGATCAGCCGGCGCTTGCGCTCCTCAGGCTCAAGTGGATAATTGCCGGGAATTACCGATCCGTCATAGAGCTGACGGATCAGGGTCGGATCATCCTCGCCCCTGTTGGGGTCAATCAATAGCCGCGAAAAGCCGCACATAACGGCCGGCACCGCAAGCTGGTCTGCAATTTGGCGGGTAACGGCTTCGACACCGATGTCATAGGCGATGTGACGCTTAAGCTCTTCGGGCGCCAGACCGAGCGCATCATACCGCGCCGGCAATACATTGCGGGCGTGATCGGCAAGCAATAGCAATCCCGCCTGGAAATTACCGTCGATAGCGACATAGGGTTGCGGATCGTCGTTGATTTGATCAATCTCCATTTTTAATGCCCCCGATAAAATGATTCCGCTTATATGACAAATGCGAGATATTCCGGCTTGCCGAACCACCGCCGGTTAATTACGAAACGCCATTTGAGACAGGTGCGTTGACATGCGTGTAGACTTCTCCGAAAAGTGCCATCCACGAACCAGTTTTCATCGCAGGGGACACATCATGTGTAGGGCAATCGCCCGCAAGTTGACCATATTGTCTGTTGCAATGCTTGTTGCCGCAGGGTTTTCTCCCGTTGAGGCGCGAGCCGATTTTAGGGTTTGCAACGCGACGCAAAACCTTGTCGGTGTGGCGATCGGTTATCGGGCAAAGACCGGGTGGATCACCGAAGGCTGGTGGCATATTGATGGCTCAACCTGCAAGACGCTCATCGAGGGGCAGCTATCGTCACGATATTATTACATTTATGCAGAAGATGCCGAACGTGGTGGCCGATGGGATGGGCCAATCAATATGTGCGTGGCGGAAAAGGAATTTAAGATTGTCGGTACCAAGGATTGTTTTGCCCGCGGTTTTCAGCGCGCCGAATTTCAGGAACACGATACCGGAAAGCAACCGAGCTGGATGGTACAGCTGTCCGATGAGGTCGCACCCAGCAGCACCACGACAATCACAACACCGGATGCAAACGGCGACACCCAATGAGGCGTAGCCGCAAAGTCAAGATCATTGCCACCCTCGGGCCAGCCTCGTCAGAAATGGCCGAGATCAGAGCCCTGTTCGATGCTGGTGCGGATGTCTTCCGCATCAATATGAGCCATTCCTCACACAAGGTGATGCAAACCCTGGTAAATCGCATACGCGAGGTTGAGGCCAAAGAAGGCCGCCCGATTGGCATATTAGGCGATTTGCAAGGCCCAAAACTGCGTGTCGGTACATTCGCCGCCGGCGAAGTTGCGCTGACACCGGGTCAGGTCTTCACGCTTGATGACGATGAAGCCCCTGGTGACAATAGCCGGGTTCATCTGCCGCATCCGGAAATCCTTCGATCGGTAAAAGCAGGCGACCGCCTGTTGATCGACGATGGCCGGTTGCAGTTGCTTGCCGAAAAATCAGATGGAAAATCGATCAGCTGCAAGGTTATTTCGGGAACCGAAATTTCCAACCGCAAGGGGGTGAGCCTGCCCGACACCGATCTGCCGGTTGGCGCGATGACCGACAAGGACCATGCCGATCTGGATGCGTTGATCGACGCCGAAGTCGATTGGGTGGCGCTTTCCTTTGTGCAACGGCCCGAAGATCTGGCGGAGGTGCGCAAGATTGTCCGCGGCCGGGTGGCAGTTTTGTCGAAAATCGAAAAACCACAGGCGATTACCCACCTTGCCAAGATCATCGAACTGTCCGACGCGGTTATGGTGGCCCGCGGCGATCTTGGCGTGGAGATGCCGCTCGAATCGGTTCCCGGAACGCAAAAACAGATCGTACGGGCTTGCCGCAAGGCCGGCAAACCGGTGGTTGTTGCAACGCAAATGCTGGAATCGATGCGAACAGCACCAGTGCCGACCCGCGCTGAGGTCTCTGATGTTGCCCATGCGGTCTTTGAAGGTGCCGATGCGGTCATGCTGTCGGCTGAAACGGCGGCGGGGTCCTATCCTGTCGAGGCGGTCAGAACGATGGATTCAATCGCCGGGACGGTCGAGCAGGACCCGACCTATGGCGGCATTATCAATGCCCAGCGCACGGAGCCTGAAGCAACCGGTGCGGACGCGATTTCACTGGCCGCCCGCCAGATTGCCGAAACACTCAGATTGTCGGCAATCGTCAACTATACCGCGTCGGGCACCACCGGGCTCAGATCGGCGCGTGAGCGGCCGAATATTCCCATCATCGCATTGTCGCCGGTTGTCGGCACCGCCAGACGGCTATCGCTTGCCTGGGGGCTTCATTGCGTCGTGACCGACGATGCCCGCGATCAGGACGATATGGTCGACCGCGCCTGCCGCATCGCCTTTGAGGAAGAGTTTGCCCGGCCCGGCGACCGGGTGATTATCACCGCCGGCGTACCGTTTCGCACCCCAGGCGCGACCAATATGCTGCGCATCGCCTATGTCGGATCCGATGGTTTGAGCGGGCACTGATCCCGTCTGCCCAAAAGATTGTCTAATTTGTTGGTTCGAGTTGCGGCATATCCGGCTTCTCGTCCGGGCAACGTTCGATCGGCCCATATGCATTACCGGCGATGCGGGCCTCCACCACTGCGGTCACCTTCTTTAGGTCCACCGGTTTACCAGCAAGTTTTTCAATGGCGGCAATGACCAGATCAGTCGCTATCCAATCTGGTTTGTGGCCAAGATTTTTCACCCAGATCAATTCCGCGCCGGCAATGTCTCGCGCTAGGCCGACGGAGTGGATTTCCTCATAGACGACCGTATCCCTATCGCCCGAAATCACGATGGTCGGTGCGGTAATCGACTTATATGTGTTTGCGTTTTTTTGAACGAAGCCATAAAGCCCGGCGACGTCCTGCGCGTTGTGGCGGAAATTGTCCGGGCGCAGCACAAGCGGTATCGCCGCCCGTTTCGTATAATCTTCAGGCACACGGTTTGGTGCGAACACGCAGCGCGTGCCGGCCTTCATCCGCAACCGCCCGCCTATCCATGCCAGAGTTGAAGAAAATATTCGCCCGGCTACCGGCCGGCTCGCCAATTCGTAGTACCAGGATGTGTGGCCACCCGGCCATGGATGGGTGGCCGCAGCGAGAAACAATAATCCTGCCGTTTTTGACCGGTGGCGCACCGCAAACGTGGCAGCAATCGCGCCACCAAAGGAATGGCCGACGACAAGCGCTTTTTTGATACCCAGATGATCCATCAGTGCGGCGATCGTGTCAGCCTGGCCATCAGGGGAACCGTTGGTTGCCGGTCCCCGTTTAGACCATCCATGGCCGGGCCGGTCGACAAACAGCAATTCGGCGCGGCCTTTCAACAGTGGTGCCACCGGGGCCATCTGATCGTGCAGATTGCCGCTGGCGCCGTGTATGAACACGATTGCTGGCAGATCGGCACCGGAATCGGGTGCGATATGGACAAAGTGCATTCTGGTCTGATTGACCGTCACAAATTGACCGGCGGGCGGGTGTTTTCTGTTGATATTCCAGGCTCCGACACTGGTTAGACCAGCGGTGAGAAACGCCAATCCGGTCAAAATGAACAAGATGGCGAAACCGATATTCAACATCTGAAACCCATTCGGTTGCCCATAAAACCCCGCATTTCGGTATGCTTTCTAAATATCATCACCTGCCAACTCATCGGTAAGCTGGGCAACTTCGGCCTGGGCGCTGCGCATCATAGGATAAATCTCCAAAGTCTGCGAAAACACTTTCAGCGCCTGTTGTTTCTGGTCGGTGTTTTTCAAAATCATGCCCCAGCCCGAAAGCGCGCCAAAATGGCGTGGCTCTAGCAGCAGTGTCCGTTTAATGTCGGCAACCGATTTTGAATATTCATTCATCATGAAATGAAGCGTGGCGCGCCGGTTCCAGCCTTCTGCGAAATCCGGTTGCAGCGTCACCACCTGATCGAGGAAGTCGAGCGCGACATGAAATTTCCGTGCGTCAATGGCATCCTGTGACCAGCCCATCATCAGGTCGATAGACGCGCTGCCGGATTTGGTCCATTCCTCCCAGATCTTTTTTGATATCCGCTTGGCGGCCTGCTCGTTGCGCTCGCGTTTTAAATCGAAAAACAGCTGATCGAGCGTTGAGCGCTGGCCTGCCGCGTCTGCAACCGGATTGCTGCCTGACGATTGGGCCAGCACCGGGCCGGCGGCCAACAGGACCAGGGCCAAAATAACGCTATATAGTGATTTCCTCATGGATATGAGGGTAGCGCGGCATTTCGGATCGTCAAACTGAAATTCACGTGACAATGCAGCAAATTGGGCACGCAGAAAAAACCGGGCACGCGGCGCGGACCCGGCGGATCAGCCCGTCGGGCCTGTAGTTCCTGCTATCAGCCCTGGCGGGCCTTGAAGCGGGGATTGCTCTTGTTGATGATGTAGATACGGCCCTTGCGGCGCACCAAACGGTTTTCGCGGTGCCTGTTCTTCAGCGCCTTCATTGAGTTCTTGATTTTCATCGTTCCGGTCCGTCGATCTGGCGTACACCGAGGCTTTAGGCTGATATTGCCCGGTTGGCTCCGCAATGTGAAAGACGCGCTCAAAGGCGCGCCAAAATTCATGTTGCGGTTCATAAAAGAGGCGGGGCACGAATGTCAAGGGCTCCAGGGTGTTTGGGTCCTGCCAGCAAACTGGATTTGGAGTTTGCGGGCAAGCTCTAGCTATGACAACAGCCAGCCGCCATCGACATCGATGGTCGTCCCGGTGACAAAGTCATTGCCAATCATGAATAAGATGGCGTCAGCCACCTCATCGGCGGTTCCAGCGCGTGGAATCAGGTTCGCTGCGGTCATGTTTCTGTACATCTCCACCCGGTCAGCCCCCCGTTGCGGCATCATCGGGGTGTCGATCACCCCGGGGGAGACGGTATTGATCCGCCGCGGCGCGATTTCCGGGGCAACAGCCCTGACAAATGCCTCTACCGCACCGCCAACGGACGACAGTGACACCTGCCCCGGCTTGGCCTTACGCGCCGGAGCGCCACTTACCAGCACGATTGCTCCGTTTTCGGTCAGGTGTCCGGTCCCCAGGCGCACAACATTTGCATAGCCCCATAATTTGTCGAACGAGGCCTGATAGCCATCCATGTCCATCTGCAGGAATGGTCCCATGGCCCGCTCACCGCCGGTGGCAGCGCTGATCAGAATGTCAAACGGCGCCTCTTTCTCAAACAGCGTTTTCAATGCCTGACGGTCACGCACATCGCATTTTGCCAATGTGATGTTATCCGGCAAATCGTCGCCTGCGCGGTCCGGATTGCGGCTGACGGCGACCACGGCGGCGCCTTTGCCAGCCAATTTTTTGGCCGCGGCTAATCCAATGCCCGATGTGCCGCCGAAGATGATTGCCTTTTTTCCGCTAATATTCATGCAACGTTTCTTTCTTGTGTCAGATCCTGATTTTCGGCCAGCTGGCCTTGCCGTGTTAAATCCTTGCCATGATCTAGTGGTTCGATTCCAACATTTGCATCCCACTTGCCGCACGCTCATCAGCAAATGTTGGAATCATAAGAACCACTAGAAATCAATATCTGGCTAGTGGTCTTTATGTTCGAAACGCTTGCTAATGGCCTTGGCTAGTAACCGGATGCAAGCGTTTCGAACAGACCACTAGTTGGGTGACCGGGCGAATCTGATTATATGGTCTCCATGACGATCCGAAAACTCAATGAAACCATGATCAACCAGATCGCTGCCGGCGAGGTGGTCGAACGGCCGGCGAGCGTGGTCAAGGAACTGGTGGAAAACGCGCTTGATGCCGGTGCGGCACGTATCGAAATCGCCACGGCAGGCGGCGGGCTTACCCTTCTCCGTGTTACCGACAATGGTGCCGGAATGGCGGCGGACGACCTGACGCTGGCGGTTTCGCGCCATTGCACATCAAAGCTCGGCGACAACATCTTCGACATTCATTCGCTTGGTTTCCGTGGAGAGGCCCTGCCGTCGATCGGCTCTGTCGCCCGGTTAAAAATCCGCTCGCGCCAAGATGGTGAAGGTGCGGAAATTTCCGTCGACGGCGGCAAGATCAGCGGTCCGGGACCGGCGGCTGCCAACAAAGGCACTCTGGTCGAGGTGCGTGATTTGTTTTTCGCCACGCCGGCAAGACTGAAATTCATGAAATCGGAACGCGCCGAGGCAGGCGCAATAACCGATATTGTCCGGCGCATCGCCATTGCGTTTCCGCAAACGCATTTCGTTCTTTCCGGCAGCGACCGGCAGACACTGGAATTTGCCGCGACCGGTGACACGGCCAAGGCGCACCTTTCCCGCATCGCGCAAATCATGGGATCCGCATTTCCCGACAACGCGATTGCCATCGATGCCGAACGCGAAGGCATCCGGCTTACCGGCCATGTCTCTGTCCCGGCGTTCAACCGCGGCAATGCCCAGCAGCAATATCTTTATGTCAACGGCCGGCCGGTGCGCGACAAGATGCTGTCGGGCGCAATTCGCGGCGCCTATGCCGACATGCTGCCGCGCGACCGCCATGCGCTGGTGGCTCTGGGTCTGGAACTTGATCCCGCGCTGGTCGACGTGAACGTTCATCCGGCCAAGGCCGATGTGCGGTTTCGCGATCCTGGCCTGGTTCGCGGGCTGATCGTCGGTGCCATCCGTCAGGCGCTCAGCGCCGAAGGTATCAGAACCTCGACGAGCAGCGCTGAAGCGATGATGGCGGCATTCAAGCCGGGCGGAAACGGCGCCTACCGAAACAGCACATCGCAAAATTATCAGCCGGGCAATTCACCCTTCCGCCCGCTTGAGGGGATGGCGGACAGGCCGCAGGACAGCTTCGATGCCATGCCGCTTGACAGTGCCGATGTCAGGCCGGCAACCGGGCTGCAGGAGCATCTGGATGCAAGGCTTGGTGCGGCGCGGGCTCAGCTGCACGAAAACTACATCATCGCGCAGACGGGCGATTCGCTGGTGATCGTCGATCAGCACGCCGCCCATGAACGCCTGGTCTATGAGGCCCTGAAACAGGCGCTTGACAAAAAGCCGCTTGCCTCGCAAATGCTGCTGTTGCCGGAAATCGTCGATCTGCCGGAAGAAGACGCGGACCGGCTGTCGGAAGCATCTGAAACGCTTGGGCGGCTCGGCCTCTCCATTGAGCGGTTCGGTCCTGGCGCAGTCTGTGTGCGCGAGACGCCTGCAATGCTGGGCGAAACCGATGCCGCGGCGCTCGTTCGCGATCTCGCCGACGAACTGGCCAATGGCGACACGCAGGGTCTGAAAGACAGGCTTCATGCGGTGGCTGCCACCATGGCCTGTCACGGTTCGGTGCGATCCGGCAGACGCCTGAAACCAGATGAGATGAATACGCTGCTGCGCCAGATGGAGGCGACGCCCGGATCAGACACCTGCAACCATGGCAGACCAACCTGGATTGAATTAAAACTCGCCGACATCGAGCGGTTGTTTCATCGTCGCTGATACGCATTTAGAGGACCGTCATGTCACCGTTTCCGAACTTTAAAGAGGCCGCCATTCCAGGCACTTTCAACAATCCGGTCAGACCATGAGTGACACACGTTCACCTCAGGCCAAGACCAATGCGGCCGAATTTACCGTTTCGGAAGTCTCAGGAGCCTTAAAACGCGTCGTCGAAGACAGGTTCGGCCATGTGCGGGTTCGCGGCGAAGTGTCCGGTTACCGGGGACCGCATTCCTCGGGCCATGCCTATTTTGCGCTTAAGGACGACCGCGCCCGCCTTGAGGCGGTGATCTGGCGCGGTGTGTTTTCCAAGCTGAAATTCCTGCCCGAAGAGGGGCTGGAGGTGATCGCTTCGGGCAAGCTGACCACCTATCCCGGCTCATCGAAATACCAAATCGTCATCGACGGGATCGAACCCGCCGGAGCCGGGGCGCTGATGGCGTTGCTGGAGGCGCGCAAGAAACAGCTTGCTGGCGAGGGCCTTTTCGATGAGGCGCGCAAACAATTATTGCCGTTCATGCCCAAGGTGATAGGCGTTGTTACCTCACCGACCGGCGCCGTGATCCGCGATATCATCCACCGCATCACCGACCGTTTCCCGCTCAATGTGATTGTCTGGCCGGTGCGCGTGCAGGGCGAAAGCGCCGGCCAGGAAGCCGCCACAGCGGTTGACGGGTTCAACGGCTTAGACGGGGACGGCCCGATTGTCCGGCCCGATGTCATTATCGTTGCCCGGGGCGGCGGTAGTCTGGAGGATTTGTGGGGGTTCAACGATGAGGTGCTGGTGAGGGCCGTTGCCGCATCGGACATTCCGGTGATTTCTGCCATCGGCCACGAGACCGACTGGACGCTGATCGACCTGGCCGCCGATATGCGTGCTCCGACACCGACGGGAGCAGCCGAAATGGCCGTGCCGGTAAAAGCCGAGCTGGAAGCTGAGCTTGCCCGCCTGTCGGCGCGGCTAAAAAGCGCCATGTCGCGCAATCTGGACCGTCAGCGCCAGGCGGTGCGGTCGACTGCCCGCGCGCTGCCCCAGCCCGATCAGCTGCTTGCCCTGCCGCGGCGGGGATTTGACGAACTTGCCTCCCGGTTCGGCCGGGCACTTGCAACCGGGGCGGAGCGGAAACGTTCGGCTCTGGCAGCGATCCGGCTCAATCCGGCATTGCTGGAACGCCTGGTCCGTGAGCGCCGGGCGCATTATTCCGGCCTGTCCGGGCGGATACGCTCAAAGCCGGTCACAGAGCGGCTAAGACTAAACGGCGAGCGGCTTGACCAGGCCTGTAGGCGGGCCGGGCGCGCGATGGCGCTGACGCTCGATAACCGGCGGCGGGCGGCGGCGGATAGCAGCAGGCTTTTGGCCTCTCTTGCCTATCCAGCGGTTTTGAAACGCGGCTATGTTATCGTGACAGATGCCGATGGCGGGGCGTTGATGCGGGCTGGCAATATTCAGCCGGCAGCCGAACTGACCCTACAGTTTACCGATGGCAAGGTCCAAGCGGTCGCCGGGGGTGGCGCAAACTCGCCGCCCAGGCCACGCAAACCCGCTAAGTCCGCAAAAAAACCGGACGATGGCGGCCAGCAATCGCTGTTTTGAAGCTTATAGCAATGTTCGCTCGATGAACCAGTAGGCGCCCGTCATCGCAATCAGGGCGGAGGCGGGAATGGCAATGGCGGCGCGATACCAGTCTTTACTGCCAAACCAGTATCCAACCAGAACAAACCCCGCCGCGATAACGGTGAGCTGTCCGATCTCGACACCGACGTTAAAGCCGATCAGCGCGGCAACAAATGACGCGTCGGGCAGGCCGAACTGGCCGAGCACGCTGGCAAAGCCAAGCCCGTGCAAAAGGCCAAACCCGAACACCACCACGGGACGCCATCGCATCAAACGGTCTGAAAGCATGTTTTCAACCGCAACATAAACGATCGACAGCGCGATGATCGGCTCCACGATCGATGCTGGCACGGCGATAAGCCCAAGCGCGCTCAAGGCCAGCGTGACGGTGTGCGCCAGGGTAAATGCGGTCACCTGCCAGAAAAGCGCCCTAAAACCCGCCGACAGGAAAAACAGGCCCAGGACAAAAAGAACGTGATCCAGGCCCTTGGGAATGATGTGATCGAAGCCGACGGCGCAATAGCGCAAAAATGTCGCCAGCGCTCCCGGTTGTCCGCCGCCGGAAAGCTTAATCGGCGCAGAAAGCGCACCACCTTCCAGATATCCGTCATAGGGTTTATCGACGCCCATTTGGCGCACGACCAGATCGCCATAGGCCGCCGGCCAGCCGGCGCGGACGGTCCGGGTGCCGGCCGGCAGGTCGATATTAAAGACAATGCGGGAACTGCGGACAATATCGACATTGCCGGTTTCGGAAACCTCCACCGTGCCGAGTTCTGGCGCACCGGTTCTGCTGCCGTCTGCTTCGATGATGATGTTTCTTGCCATTTCAGGCCAGAAGGCGCGAAACTTTTCAGCAAGTGCTTCTGGATCAAGCGCCCGCAACTGGTCATAATCCGCCGCCTGCGGTGCCAGATTGGTGTCGTCGACCGCGGAAAGGTCGATGCCGGCCACAAGACCCTCGATGTTGAGCCGCACGGTAAAGGTCAGTCTACCCTCCCGCTCCTCGAGATCGGCAATCGACGGTACGACTTCATGGGCCGTTGCCTGGGCGGCCAGCAGCAGCATAAGGCCGATAGCGCTTGACAGCAGCTTGAGCAGGACCATGTTACAAAATCTGAAACGGGAGAGGCGCATGCGTCTGATGTTGGTTGCCCTGGTTGTTCTGATTTTCCTGGCCCGGCCCGGCCTGGCTCACGAGCTTTGGATCGAGCCGCTCGACTATCAGCCATCGCCGGACAGTAGAATTGCTGCCGACATTGTCAACGGTGAGGAATTTGAAGGCTTCAGTCTTTCCTTCATTCCCCGGTATTTCAGGACATTTGCCTTGTTGTCCGGCAAAAACTACGCGCCTGTCGAAAACAGGATCGGCAACACGCCGGCAGTGCAACAGGCGCCGTTGGGCAACGGCCTGCATATCATCGCCTACCAGACGGTGCCCGAGACGATCACCTACAAGACATTTGCGAAATTCCAGGCTTTTGCCGATCACAAGGATTTCCCCGGTATCGAAGCAAGGCATCGCGCACGCGGCCTGCCGGATGAGAATTTCAGGGAGGTCTATACGCGTTTTTCCAAATCGCTTGTTGGTGTCGGTCACGCAAAAGGAGACGATAAACGGATCGGGTTGGAAACGGAGATCATCGCCCTGGATAATCCCTATACAGGCGAATTGACGGATGGAATGCGCGTGCAGCTTTTCTACGCAGACGAGGTGCGGGTTGAGGCCCAGGTGGAGCTGTTCGAGAAATCCCCCGAAGGCGAGGTCATCGTTTCGCTACATCGAACCGACATTCACGGGATAGCTACCCTGCCAGTGCGTCGGGGATATGCCTATATGGCCGATGCCGTGGTGATGCGCGAACCGGCAGCCGTTCTGGCGAAGGAGGAAAATGCGGCCTGGGAAACGCTTTGGGCCAACCTGACCTTCTCAGTGCCGGAAAATTAGGGCATTTTTCGTCCTGGCCGACCCCGGTATGGACCCGTTCCTTAGGTGTAATCTGTTACTCTTGCCTCCGGGCCGGACCATGGAAATATGGTGGAGAGACGGGGCGAATTTCGAACTTGGAGCCAAAGGCCGCCACTGCGGCCCGGGCTTTTGCCCGCCCGCGCGGAGGCGTTGAGCAAAGCGAAACTGCCGTGAGCGAAATAATTGGTGGGCCAGCGCGGACTGGATTCAAACCAGTTTGATGCTCTGATTGATGAATTCTCCAACTGGAATGACATCTTGAAAGATACGAGCATGGGGCCAAAACCACCATCGCCGTAGATGATTTTCTGTCTCTGACATTTCTTGAACCATTGCAAAAGCTCCCCTGTTTCGATTCATCGAGCGAGCAGCTTGTGACAATTATGTAGCCACAATCCCACCATCATGACATCAACCAAGCACACAAAACACCGCAGAACGGTGCCTGTTTCCGTACGCCTAACGGACGATGAGCGCTGTAAGCTGAACTCCGAAGCAGACGCCAAGGGATTGTCCCTTGGCGAATATATTCGCATGCGTCTGTTTGGTGGTGAACTTGGGGACTATGTCCACGCAAACCGTTTATCAGCCGAAGATCGCCAGAAGCTGCTCGCCAAAATCCTGTTGCGGCTAGGTCAGCTGGATACGGTTCAAAGTGTGAACAACGCGTTGAAGGGAATTCAATCGGGCCTGATTGATCCATCTCCTGAATTCTTGGCTGCCCTTGATGCAATGCATGGTGAGCTTATCGCCCTGCGCCGCGACCTGCTTCGCGCTCTTGGCCTGCGCCCTTAATCCTTAACAGAATTGGAAATCTATGATCCTGAAAGCCTCACAGCGTGGGGGGGATGCGGCCTTGGCTGCACACCTCTTGAACGCTGACGACAATGAACATATCGAAGTTCATGCCATCAATGGATTTTGTTCCGTTGATGTGGCGGGGGCATTTCAGGAGATGCGGGCGGCGGCATCAGCCACAAACTGTAAACAATACATGCTGTCGCTGTCACTGTCCCCACCGGAGGAAGCCAATGTCAGCAATGAAGAATTTGAGCAAGCCATCAACAAAGCCATGAAACGACTTGGCCTGTCCGGTCAGCCCCATGTGATTATCTTTCATGAAAAACATGCACGGCGTCATGCGCATCTGGTTGTATCCCGCATTGATGCCAAGACTATGAAGGCGGTTAATCTGTCTTTCTTCAAGGATCGGCTGTGCGATCTGTCGCGGGAATTGTTTTTGCAACATGGTTGGGACCTTCCCAGAGGTCATATTGACTGCAAATCATCTGACCCACTGAACTACTCGCTGGAAGAATATCAGGTCGCTAAACGAGTGAAACGCGATCCGCAGGAAATCAAAGCGCTCTTGACCGAATGCTGGGAACACTCAGACAGCAAATCAGGCTTTGAAGCGGCGCTTGGCGATGCGGGCTTTGCCCTGTGCCGAGGTGATCGGCGCGGCTTCGTGGCGATAGATCGTGAAGGCAAGGTTTATTCCTTATCCCGCTGGCTCAATGTCAAAACCAAAGACTTAAAAGTCAGACTGGGTGATGCTGAACAGCTTCAATCTATCGAAGAAGCGCTTGAGGCATTTGAACAGCGTGGAAACGATACCGCCTTCGCTGATGATTTTTCTGCTGCGTCTGCAACGCCTGATCCGCTTGTTGTCCATCTGGATGAGCAGATTGCCAAGCTGGAAGGTCAGAAAGCCGATCTGATCAGTTCACACCGCGCGGCGCGGGCGGATTTGAGAGAGAAGCAACGTGAAACACGTATCGCGGAAATCCGGCAGTTCAAAAAGCCCGGTTCATCCCTGCGGCGCTTGTGGCAATGGGCCGTTGGTAATCGCGAAAACCTTTTGGCAAAACGTCAGGCCGAGCTTGATAAGCAGGAAGCCGGATTTGCGGATCAGCGGCTTGCCCAAAGTGAAGATCAGCGAAGGGAATTGCGCGGTCTTCGCGCTGACATTGCCGACCTGAAACGCCAGCGTGATGCGATCAAACCGCTGCCAAAGCAAAAGCTGGAGGCAAGCCAGTTCGTCCGCAAAACCGATCCTGATTTTCTGTTTCACAAATCACAAATAGAAAAATCACCGGAATATGTTTTGCGACTGGTGGGTGACAAACAAGACGAATTTTCCCGCAATGATATTGTCAGCAAGCTTTCGGAATTTTTGTCCGATCCGTCAAAACTGCGTTTGGCTATTGATCAGGTGATGCAATCATCCGAGCTGGTTGCGCTTGAAACAGATTTGGGCGGTAGTACCAATCCGCGTTTCACAACGCGAACCTATCAGCATCAACACAATCAGATGATGCAAACCGCTTCGTTTCTGGCGGGCAGCAAAGCCTATGGTGTGAGCCGCAGGCATTTACGCACTGCCATTAACAGGCAGAACAAACGCCTTCAAAAACAGGCCGGGGCGAATTTAAGTGGTGAACAATGCAAGGCGATTGAACATGTCTTAAACCGCCGCCAGCTTGCCAGTGTCATTGGTCTTGCAGGGGCAGGCAAAAGCACCATGTTAAACGCTGCCCGTGAAGCATGGGAAAGACAGGGCTATAGCGTTATTGGTGGTGCATTATCCGGCAAGGCCGCTGATGGATTGCAAAATGCCTCATCCATTCCAAGCCGGACCCTCCATTCATGGGAACATGGCTGGAAGCATGGGCGCAATATCCTGAAACCGGGTGACGTGTTTGTCATTGATGAAGCGGGCATGGTCGGTACGGCGCAACTGGCGCGTATCATGAAGCATATTCATGAAAGCCGAGCCAAACTGGTCTTGGTGGGTGATCCTGATCAGTTACAACCCATACAGGCCGGAACGCCGTTCAGAGATATTACCAATCAGTCCGGCTTCGCCGAACTCTCAGAAATCCGCAGACAAAAGCAGGATTGGCAGAAAGCCGCTTCGCTTGATCTGGCGCGTGGCGATACACAAAAAGCAATTCAAACCTATGAGGCGCATGGCATGGTCGAACGTGCCCACAGCGAGCATGACGCGATTGCCGCACTGGTTGAAGACTACATGGTGGATCGGGAACTCCACGGTGACACAAAGTCCCGAATTGCTCTGGCCTATCGCAGGCAGGATGTATTTGAGATCAACAAGGCTATTCGCATAGCACGAAAATCAGCCCATGAACTTGTCGATGAAATCACCATTGATACCGATCATGGCAAGCGCGAATTTGCTGCCGGGGATCGTATTCTCTTCACCCGCAATGACCATGATATGAATGTCAAAAACGGCATGCTTGGCACGGTGCAAGAAATTGACGGTGAACATCTGACGGTAAAACTGAACAGTTCAGACAATCTGGAAAAACCACGAACCGTCCCCATCAACACTGCCCGCTACTCATCCTTCGATCACGGCTATGCCACCACCATTCACAAATCGCAGGGGGCAACGGTAGACCATGCCTTTGTTCTGAAATCCAAAACCATGGATCATCACCTCAGCTATGTCGCCATGACCCGTCACAAGGAACAAATGCGGGTTTATGAGAAAAACGGATCAGCACAGAGGCACGATCAAAATCCGATACAGCAGCAGGACTTTGAGACAGAATGGGATTTGGAATTATAACGTGCCATGCTTGGCAAGCCAATCCGCCTCTGCCTGCTTGAGAAGATCATGCAGTTCCTGATTCTTCCCCTCTTTCAACGCATAATGGCTAGCCGTTGTGCCTTCCACACTTTTGATCGTTGGATTAGCCCCTGCGCCCAAAAGCATTTTTACACTGTCCGGTTTGTTCAAGGCAGCCGCGTAGTGCAGCGCTGTTGAGTGATTTTCGGCGCAAATATCAAGGTCGATATCCTTGTGCTCTATCAGCAGAGATAAGATTTCGAGATATCCATATCCTGCGGCAAATATCAGTGCAGAAAATTGATTGGCATTCTCTTGGATATTTGGATCAACGTGAGGTGAATTAAGAAGAATACCAACCACCTTCATACGATTGGCATTGCTGGCAACAATCAGGGCGGTCCAGCCATTATCGGTTGTTCCCTGATTGATCTTGGCATCCCTGTCGAGCAGCAGGGTGGCGACATCAAGATGGCCTGCCGCACAAGCGGCCATCAGGGCGGTCCAGCCATTATCGGTTTTTCCCTGATCGATCTTGGCATCCCTGTCGAGCAGCAGGGTGGCGACATCAAGATGGCCTGCCGCACAAGCGGCCATCAGGGCGGTCGCGCCATTATCGGTTGTTCCCTGATTGATCTTGGCATCCCTGTCGAGCAGCAGGGTGGCGACATCAAGATGGCCTGCCGCACAAGCGGCCATCAGGGCGGTCGCGCCATTATCGGTTGTTCCCTGATTGATCTTGGCATCCCTGTCGAGCAGCAGGGTGGCGACATCAAGATGGCCTGCCGCACAAGCGGCCATCAGGGCGGTCCAGCCATTATCGGTTGTTCCCTGATCGATCTTGGCATCCCTGTCGAGCAGCAGGGTGGCGACATCAAGATGGCCTTCCTGACAAGCGGCCATCAGGGCGGTCCAGCCATTATCGGTTTTTCCCTGATCGATCTTGGCATCCCTGTCGAGCAGCAGGGTGGCGACATCAAGATGGCCTGCCGCACAAGCGGCCATCAGGGCGGTCCAGCCATTATCGGTTTTTCCCTGATCGATCTTGGCATCCCTGTCGAGCAGCAGGGTGGCGACATCAAGATGGCCTGCCGCACAAGCGGCCATCAGGGCGGTCCAGCCATTATCGGTTGTTCCCTGATTGATCTTGGCATCCCTGTCGAGCAGCAGGGTGGCGACATCAAGATGGCCTGCCGCACAAGCGGCCATCAGGGCGGTCCAGCCATTATCGGTTGTTCCCTGATTGATCTTGGGAATAAGGTTCCACACAAAAATGTGTTCCAAAACGCACAAACACCCCTCTTGCCCAATCAATATTTGAGCAAATGCAGGTTCATTGTGATACTGGTTGAAAGCCGTCAGGATCGTTTGGACTTTGGCCTGATAGCTATCTTCAGTTTTTGATCTACCCAACAGCCGTTCAAAATAATGAACCGTTGCAAACGCGGTTTCCATACTGAGCCATGTCTCGCTCAGTTCGACCAAATCGTTGATACTTAGTTTGTCGGAAAACCGTTTGATATACACATCGTCAAGGCCTGCCTGCCGCAATTGCCTTATGGCATCGCCGAGGGCAATAGAAACCGCTTTCTGCATAAGGCTGTTTTCGACAAATTTTCCGGGACTTAGAAAACTGCTTAAATTTCGCCATGCATCTTTTGAGAACTGGGTTTCCTGATCATCATTGATCAGGTTTCGAACAAGGCGCCGTATTGTTTCAAGGAAGTTGCTAACCGCCTCATTTTCATGCTCTGGCGTTTCAAAAATGCTGAGCATTTGGCGAAGACAGAACAATTCCTCACCATCTATGAACCGTTCAAGGAAGATCAAAAAGAAGTTCTCACCGAGGATATCAGGCTCTAATGGTTTAAGAATTCGCTCTTTCTCGTCAGCGTGGGAAACAAGCCTGCAACTGATTTGTTCTATGTATTTAATGGCGGTGGTTCTGTCTTGTGTTTCGTTGAATTTACGCGGCAGGAACTTTTTAAGGTGATCAAGTCCAACACCCCGCAACAAGGTCGCCGCGCTGACATAAGCACCAATCCATGAACCAATCGAATCATAGTGGGCATTCTGTTCGCTTTCACGCCATGGTATCCGTTTTGCCGGTTTGAAATATTGTTCGATCAGATCACGACGTTTTAGTTTTGTCGGATCATCGTTCGGATTTAACGCCAGTGTCTGCCCCATTAACGCCGCAAAAAGCGGATGGCGGACCGCATCTACGCGATGTGCATCTTTTTCGATTCCCGCATCATCAGGGTTTTCTCCCATAGCAAGCAAGGCCGTTGTCGCCGCCTCAATTCTCGGATCGTCAGCAGAGAAATTTTCTTCCGGCGCAAACAGACGAGCAGCATGGGCGATTACATTACCAAGCAAACCCAGGGAGTGTTCATTGGGGGATAGACTGATTGTTTCAACTTCTGGCTCGAGGTCATCCTTGGCAGTTCCTCTTAATCTGGGATCAATAGAAGTCTTGCGATGAGCAACATCGCTATCAGGTCGATTGGGCAATATATGTTCAAGAATAAGAAGCCGGATTTTATATCCATGATTCTGTCTCGCCTTCTCATAGATTGCCCCAATCACCTCATCGTAATTATAGGTGTAATCGATGATGATGTGGGTGTCGCATTCAGGTTGCCAGTCTTTCCAAGGTTCTTTTTCACGGCTTACAACAAAGCCTGCATCCCATCCCGCTACTTTTTCCTCAGGGCATTCAGTATTGTCGGGGTCTGCAACAAATCTTCTTATCCATTGAGAAATCAGTCGCGTTTTTCCCGCACCTGAAGGCGCGATAATGTAAACGACACAAAATGGGGCATCATCCTTTATGAGCTTATCGAGTTTCTTCCACTCATCGTCCCGCCCTTCCAACGGAATTGAACGATGATTGAATGGATTGAGCCATACCGAGGTATCACCTCCACTTGCAATTTCTTTTGCCGCCTGATCTGCTTTTTCTTGGGTAACGTAATCAGGCCATTCAAAGGGAGCGGAGGGCTTTATTCCAAAATGGTCTTTGTAATCAATAATCCCACCAAAAACTTCCAGATCAATTTTGTCAGTTAATTTTGAATGTTTCTTTTCTCTGTGAAGCCAGAAATATATAGCTACAAAATATTCCGCATCACCTTTTCCGCTCTTTATGTTTCCGGATGTTGAATCCGAATAATTCTCACCAATGCGATTATATTTATTTGAATACTGCAAAGCCTCTTTCAAAACAGAGGCACTCTTTCCCGGAGATTTTGAAAATGCACGGCCCACTGCGAGGCGGGCATCAATGCTGCTAGGGCCGCTGAATTTGTCGATAGTACGGCTATAAAATTTGCTGTATTCCCAGGAAAGCAACGGGTATGATCACCTAGTGAAACTCATCTAGGAGTATTTTTGATCAAGCCTTAGTTGTCAATCTGGATCAAGGCCAACAACATTGATTTTCAATATTGGTTCACCATTATTATGATAATGTGCTTCTATCGGCTCATGTTTTTCATTGAAAACCAAAACTGAAGGCCTTCCGTCAGAATGTAGCTTGCCATTTTTTAAATTACAACTTTGCCTGACACTACCATCTCTCCAGCTCACCTCATGTTTGGGCAACCTAGTATCACGGTCGTACACTGTTTCTGCCACATCGAATGGGTTATCAATCACTCTCGAATTAGGTTTGCGGAAGACCTGCGATAATCTCTGCCCAGTCTTTGCGCATATTGTGAACGTAACTTCACGTTTCACTTCTATTGTTTCGCTCATACGTAATGTTATAACATAACATTACAACATTTTACAGAAGAAAAATATTCTTCGTTTTATTTCAGCCACTTAAGCGCTTTTTGTTCGGCGGCCATTCTACTAATTGTTACATTTCCCAGCAACAAATTTTGCGACTAATTGAAAGGGCACTCGAAAACTTCCAACCAAAACGGAGTGCCAACATGAAACGCAAAATCCACGAAATTCTCTGCCGTGAGTGCGGTGTGCCGCTGGTCGTAGAAAATGCAAAAGGTAATCTCGACTGGAACCGCAAACATGCTTCATGGTGTCCCGCCAAGTTTCCGCAAGGCGATGGTCCGGCACGGAAGGCTGCGAGAGAGGTGCTGATTTGCGGCAAGAATGATTGCTGCCACCAGCATGCAGACATTCACAGTTTGGGCGAGCAAGTGTCATTTTGCTCGCAATGTCCTCACCAAGGTCTTGCGCGGACAATGATGGATCACCATGTCAACAAGCGCGGCGGCAAAAAACCAGTCGAGGTGATATTACCTGCGCCGCGCCGCCAACTCCCCCAAATTCCATTGCCTCTATATACCGATGCACTGCTGCGGATTCATGCGTTGGAAAAGAAACTGAAACGGCGCGGCGGATAATGCCGCGCCAACGGGAAAACCCGCAAGGTTCCAAATTCCCCGAGGCGGGTTTTCAAATTTCCCAATTCTGCGTACCCAGATCAATGGTAGCGCTTATGGGCTTTGGCGTCCTCATGCAGGATGGTGTCGATTTCGGTGATTGTCTCTTGTGACATTCGCGCAAGCCGCTGGGTAAAATTCACCCATTCTTCCAGACCTTCATGACGTCTCACATGATCTTCCAACGACATCAAGACGAGCCATGCCAGTTCAAGCCGCTGCAATCCGTAGGCTGATTTCAGGTCGGCAAGGGTCGCCAGCAATTCCCCCTTTATCTGATCTTTCGGGAGTGATGCCCCCGATTGTTGTTCATGTTCTTGCATCAAAATTCCTTTCTCAAAATGGAGTAAAACTATGGTTGATCAATATGATACCAAATTTGACACCCGCGATGCCAATGCAGCGCATACAGGCCTTGATGACACTGTGTCTGCTGGCAAACGGTTCAATATTGAAGTTGAGCGCGGCGCGGAAATTGCCCGAGCTTCTGACCGCGCCAAGGAAATGATCAATGACCGGACAGCGATTTTTGCCAGCCGGATGGATGATCAGTTGGAGCGCGAAAACAAATACCGCGACTACGGCATAAGAAACGAAAAAACCAAACTGTTGGAAAAACAGTTTACCTCGCCTCAACCCATCCCCGATGATCCCAAAGCCCGCGAGGTCATGCACCGGGAAATTGATGAGGGATCGGTACGCAATTACGAAAAGCGTCAGCAAGGTTTTCGGGATCAGATTGACAGACAATATCAACGGGATGTCGATGAGATTTTGAAAATGGATCGTGAAAGCCGTTTGCCGGAGCATGGTCACAATCATTCGCAAGAACACGAACATGATCTGGATGGGCGGTAATCATGCCTCGTTCGGGTTCATCCAAAACGGGAACTGCGGTCTGTGCCGTAGTTTTCTATGTTGCTGCGCGTGGTTTGGGGTCTGCGGGTGCAGACCCTTACCTGACGCTTATGTTTGAGTGGATGGCCGCGTTTTGCGGCCTCCTGTTTGTAGTGCAAATCATCGGCAGTGTTTGTGCGGTGATTGCAAATCGCGGCCTTCTCAAACCCACAGGCATTCACGGACGCGTGGAACGGCTGAATGGTCAGCATCCCAAAGAGCTTGGCCTGCACACCGACAATGATGATGGTGAGGGATTGCTGCTGGGGTCAATCCGGCGATGGTGGCGGGATGCTCCGATCTTTTTCAAGGATTGGACGCATGGTTTGATTTTGGCGGGAACGGGCGCGGGTAAAACATCATCACTTTCAAAGGGTTGGACCGTTGGTCTGGGTAAACATCATAACCGGATTATTACCGCCAAGGGCGAAGACCTCTGCGTTGCAACCTATCGGTATCTGACAGAAGAATTAAAGCACTTGGTCGTGTGCATTGATCCGTACCGCCTGCTTAAAAAACACGGCATAGACAGCGATGATTACAATCCCTGTGACAGGCTGCTTGAACTGGCGAACAAGAAACTCTCCGGGATATTTGATGAGGCCCGGCAGATTGCATTTTGTCTGATCCCGGAAGCCATCGGCGCATCGGGCGAGAACAAAATATTTCGAAGCGTAAGTCGTCAACTGATTGCTGACCTGCTTGTTTTCTTCGCTGTTGAACAATCCGAGACAGGGGAACTTTGTTGCAACTTGCCATTCCTGCGAAAACTGTGTTCGTCGGACACGCAAGATTTGCTTGACGTGTTTCAGCGCATGTCGATCATGCCTGATTATGACGGAGCCATTGCGCGGGCAGGAAATCGCTTTTTGGCGCAGTTTAAAAACAATCCCAAATCCGCGCAAAGCTTCATCGTGGAGATGCAGGAAGCCTTGGCGATTTTTGAACCCTGTACGCCGCTTGGGCAGAGTTTTGAACATTCCACATTCAACGCTTCAGATATCAAGAATCCAAACAAGAATATGAGCATCTTCATTATTCTGCCGCCGGAGAAATCCGGCATTGTTGATCAGGCGGCGGGTGTTATTTTGAACACGCTTTGTACGATTGCGATTGAAGCCAACAGCTATGATCCGCCCGTCACAATCATCGCCGACGAATTTGAGGCGATCTCTTCCGGGCCTTTACCTGTGACAGAGAAAATCCTCAAAATCGGCAGAACACGAGGGCTTCGCCTCATGGCCTTCGTTCAGGACTGGATGTCGCTGAAGGCAAAATATGGCGATCTGGCATACCTGTTCAAAACGCAATGCTCGATGATGCTGACGATGGATGTGAAGTCAGTGGATGATGCGGAAGAATATTCCAAGCGATCCGGTCAACGCGCCGTGGTCAGGGACAGCGCTAATGTGTCGGAAGATGGTGAGGGTTTCGGCGTCACGGTAAAAGAAGAAGCCATTCCCCTGCTGCGCCAGGACGAATTTAACCGCGCACCCAAATTTACCGCTACCCTCTTTAAAGACGCGCATGCGCCCCTTATGTTGGATTTGATCCATTACAAAATGGTCAATCCGTGGGTTCATCAGATTGACGATATTCCGGGCGCACCGCCCGAAGGATCATTCCCGAAAAAATTCAAATTCTAAAACTCAAGCTCGACACCAAGACCAGCCGTCTGCGGGACCGCTTGTTTCAATGGCGATGTTCATAAGCGCCTGATCTCTTGGCATCCGCCAAGCACTTTTCCCAAAACCAAAACTGAACCACAAGGAGGCTTGCCATGGCTTTTTGGCATTCGCTTTTTGGGCGCGCGCGTCATTCTTCGGTGAAGGCGCACCAGCCCCATTCCACAACCCCGATTGCTGATGCAAAGCTTCGCCTGTTGTCCTTTGGCGGACTTGCCAGATTTGTGTTTGTCTTGGGCGTGCCGCTGGCGCTGCTGTTGATCTACGGCCAACCCGCGCTGCGTATTAAATATCACTGGAACGGCAACATTCATGCCCCGGTCTATTCGCAGTGTGAGTATCTCACATTGTTAGACGGCTGGCGCGATGTGCGGCCTCAATTTGGGGTCAACAACTGTCCGTTGATTGGATTCTTCCCCTTCGAATTTTCAATGATCACCGGAGACTAAGCCATGAACAATCAATGGACTCAAACCGTCATTTTTATCATCGCTCTTGTATCAGGCGTTTTAACCTATGACGGCCTGTCAATTCAGGTTGCGGTTGATGATTGGTGGCTCAAGACATTATGCGCCATGACGGGAGCGGCCATCACCCTGTCCCTGTCGCTGTTTTGGACCTATGCCATTGGAACGGTGCCAGAACTGCTAAACACCGCACGACGGATGCAGGGTTGGGCAATCACCTTAACAGGCTGCATCATGATCGTTTCCTTAAGCAGCTATTGGAATGTCGTTTCGCTGTCGGGCAGCACGATCAATCTTGCAACGTCCGGTGCTGTTATTGCCAGAACTGAAACGCGATATTCACATGGTGTGCAAAACGCACAGAAATTTCGAAGCTTTGTCGCTGACATCAATGCGTTTCGAAATGACCGCGCTGCCCTTCAACAAAGGGAAGTAAACGGTGGTAGCTCCGGCCGGGCTGGCACTGGCCCCGTCTCCAACACAATGGGCCAGGTGGTGGACAGACTTGATGCGGTATTGGCATCCGTCAATTCATCGCAGGACACCCTCGAAAAACTTCAAGCCAAAGGTGCAACTTGTCTTGCGAACATGAGAGCGCAAGCCAGCCGTGGCAAAATCAACGAAGCAGGTAAAAATCTATCCTGCCTCAATGGCGTGATCGGTCAGATGGCGGGGCAGAATATTCTGTTTGCCATGCAGCGCGGTCTTGAAAATCTGACTTCCGGCATTGTTTTGCCTGCCAACATCCGCACAAAAAAACAGCGCGGTATTATCGATGACTTTATTGCCCGCAGCAAAACGCGCGGAAAAGAGATTGCCGCTGACATTGCAGCTCTTGAGCAGCCGCACCAGCCCGAACCGCTAACTCTGGAACGTCCCAACGTTATGAAGGGTGTTTTGGAACATTGGCAATCTATCATCCCTTCCATTGCAACGGCACTGGGAATTGACCTCCTGCCTTTGGTCATTCTGCTGTTCAAAACCGTGCGCTTTGATGATCAGCGTTCGCGCAATGCACCACGAAACCTGTGGACGGCATATGAATTGCTGGATGCCTTGCAGCAGATGAAACTGCTCACGGATCAGCAAATCCTAATCCCATCAGAACCGGATTTGCCGGACTACATTGATTTGGAAGTAAATCCTAAAACGCTCGACAGCCCGGATGATAAGGAGACAAGGGAGTGAGCTTTTCTTGGCTGCGACGAACGTTTTATGGGTTTGTCGGCGGTGCGTTCTTCGTTCTTGCACTCTTCCTGATAGTTGTTGACGTTTACTGGACAAGTGGCAAGGCCATCAATTGGTCCGTGATACGCCAGAAATTGCATTTCCTTGAAGAACCTGATCGCATCATACCGCCGGATGAGGTTCAAAACTTCGTTCTGTTCAGTGAAGTGGATCATGGCAGCGGCAACGTGGTCACGGGAACGGAATATTCCTCAACCCATGATCAGAGCATCAATAAACAATGGTGTTATGTGTCAGGCAGCGGTTCAGCCGGAAACACAATTCCCCGTCTTTCCCTTGCTGGTATTGATGAGAATGGTGTGAAGACCATTCCCAAATTTTCCAGCGCTGCTCTTCGGCAATTTAATCTGACCCAGACATCGGTCAAAGCACTGATCAAATCGCATTGCCGATTTAAGTAAGCGCGTTTCGCTGAACCGATGCGCCACATGATGCGTGCCCTATCTGGCAGACGCAATTTCCAAAAAATCAAATCACCAACCAGACAAGGACAAACCTCATGTTTGATCTTCCTTTCAAGCTGTTTCCACCTGCGCTATTAGGCGGCCTGGCAATTTATGGCGCGGTCACAGTGCTGTGGTTGCAGCCGATTGTCGAAAGCCGCATGGCAGAGAAACATCTCATTCCGCAATGCCGCGCTGTCCTTCATCAAAAAGACACCGCTCGCGTTCAACAGCCTGACCCGGAACGGGACGCGGCAAAGATGCTTCTGCGAGTATTCAAAGAAACAGGCATGGATCAACTTCCCGGCGTCAGCGAAAGTCTTGAACTCGGCGAGAAGATTTTGGATGCGAAAAACCCCAAACGCCTAAGGCGTTCTTCCATCGTGCATGCTTCAATCTGTGCCTGCGCTGTCGATACCTCATTTGAGGAAGTGGGGTGGGCAATGACGTTATATGTTGCCAGCGCCCGCAGCCATGTTCCCGCATCCATCCGGCAGCTTTCACATACAATTCAGTCCCGTGCGCATTCGTCCCGCTGCACGAAGCTGAGCGCAAACCAGTAATAGGAGGATAGTTTCCCATGACCACATATTTCGACAACAGACGCGGCCTGAGCGTCACCGATACAACTTTTTCAACGCGCTATAGGGACGAAGCGCTTGCGCCAATTCAATCTGTTCTGGTGGGTCGTGAGCCGCTTTGGATGTCACTGGTCACAGGCATTGGCCTTGTCCTCTTTGCCCGTCAGTTTCATGATCTTTTGTTCTGGCATGAACAGGCAATTCTGTTTGCGTTAGGAGCAGCCATTCTTGCCGCTGGTTATTCCATCGCCAATTTGAAAGTCGGGCAATATCTGCATGAAAAAACCGTGCTTTGGTCTTCCATATGGACGATTAACAAAATCCGCCGGGCGATCAAATCCGCAAAACAATCAGCCATCGGCACCCAAACCACACTCTTGATTGATGGCGCCAATAGCGCTGACTAATCCCATTCCCCGGAATTAGTTTTCAAGCGTGGGCGTGGCTGTGATGGCCGCGCCCGTTTTTGTTAGGGCGGCAGGATTGGCATTGGCGGTAAAGTTGGATTTTGCATCCGGTGCATTTGATAGCGTCGCGTCAGCAGATAAATGCCTTACCACCTCCGGCGGCATGGCATCGAGAAGTTCATCATCCATTTCGTTTAAGCGTTCTTCGGTCACACCGCCTTTTGCAATTTCTTCACGGTGGCTATTTTTCAGCTCATCAAATTCATGAATCTTCTCACGGCTAGCACGGTTATCGGCCATCGCACCACGAATTGCACCGCGCTCCTTTAAGTGGTCGAGGAAGCTGTCAACGGGTCTATGATCCGGTTTAAACTGATCGTAAGCATATTCTTCTTCTGATACTTCCGCGCCGAATTCATCATAGGCTTGCGTCCGGTCAGCGTTTAAGAAGACACGCCGACCATCAGACATAATGTTGGCGTGTTGCCAGATGCCTTCAAGCCGGGATTCAATTTCGATCATGCGTTTTTGAAGTGCTTCATACTCGACCTGATTTTCCATCAGTGCCGCCGTGGTCGCTTCGTCATACCGGTCGAGCTTTAATTCAAAGGCGTCAATCTGCGCCTCAGTTGCCATGACAGTTGTGACGGCAAAAGCGGTAACGTTGGTGGTTGCCGCCGCCTCTTTGGTCATATCCTCACGCAGTTTTTGATCTTGTCTGGCTTTGATGAACCATTGTTTACGCCGCGCTTCTTCGGAACCGGAGAAACGGGCGTCATTGCCAAAATGGTGCATCAACTGAATCAAATTATGCCCCGCAATTTTGTTTGATGAGAATATACAATAAAGGTCCGGCTGACCTATCGGGGTGTCTGCCAAACCACTGTTCGATTTTTGGCCATTTGTCTTTCCTGTCAGCCCACCTATAGATGCACTGAATGCCAGTACGATCTGGCTTGTCTCTCTGCCACCGCGAAAAGGCCAACCCTTCAATGACGCCCTCAACATAGCTCACCTGTTGGTCCGATGTCATTTCATTGAGCACGAAATTGGCATCGAGATTTTGAGCCTGCGCTTTTGGTATATTTATTCCCCCTAAACTCATACCAAGTATTATTATCCATAATTGTTGATATTTGCTTAATTTACTACTTATATTGTTCAACATTGACGGTGGTTATGGTGATATTTTACTTTACACACCTCGCATTGCTATAATATTGACGTGTTTGTGTTATTTCAAAGGCTTACCTCTAGCCCTGATTGACAAACACCCGCGAAAACGACGATCACAGAAAGGACCGTCAATGTGGCACGATGAAACCGGATTAACCCACTGATATACAAGGTAATATGAGATACGGATATTTAAGAGTCAGCAGGAAAAATCAACGCTTGGACCGCCAGATTAACGGCCTCAAGGGCAAATGTGACAGGTATATCGAGGAGAGAGTTTCCGCCGCATCCGTCAAAAAGCGCCCCAAATTCAAAGCCTTACTCGAAAAACTCCAATCCGGCGACACATTGGTCATATGGGATTTGGACAGGGCCTTCCGCTCGGCGGAAGATGCGATTGTTCAGGAACGCCTCCTGCGGGAACGGGGAATCGGAATAGAGGTCGTCAACGGAGCAATCGATACCAGTACAGCCGATGGTAATCGGGATTTTCAAAACCGCGCAGTTAACGCCGAATGGGAAAGGCGCAAGATTTCGGAACGGACTATTGATGGCTTAAAGGCGGCAAGAAAGAAGGGAAAGCGGCTTGGACCCGAACCCAAAATGTCCGATTGCGAACTACGCCAGGCCAGGGCCCTGATTAATTCAGGTAAGATAACAATTGTAGAAATAGCCGCTCACTATGGCTTACAGCCCTGGTCCGTCACCCGCGCGATCCGCCGTATGGAACAAAGCGCTTATCACTGAATTTTCTGGTGTTTGGAGGGTCGTTTTGGTAGAATAAGGGTATGAGCGACACAGATACAATCGACATTTCCGGGATCAAATTCTCCTCAAGCGTTTTTCCAACCGATGAGGATATGGCGCTTTGGCATTCGCTTGGTCCGGCAGCACAGCAGGCCGTTATTATGCGCGATGTCGAGCAGGGCCTGAAAGGCCCGCCTGCCGCCAAAGCCAGCAAGGCCGACATCATGGCCGAAGCGCTGGATGACGTAAAGAATGGAATATGAGCTATCGGAACTGGCCCGTTCCAACATCAAAGAAATTGCCCGGTACACGATAGACCATTTTGGTGAAACGCAGGCTGACGAATATCTCGATGGCCTGTTCTACAGCTTTGATCTTCTAACCGACAATCCGAAAATGGGTCGTGTTGTACCAAGCGAATTAAGCGGCAATCTGCGGCGCTTCACCTATCGTTCGCATTACGTGATTTATGAAATTCGGCAAAGCGTTATCCGTATCGCTACGATCCGAAACGTACGGCAGGAATTGCCCGAGCACTGGCGCTGATCCCCGCCTTCACCCGCACCGATAAATTAGCGAGAGGCCGCCGATAACGGTCTGACTGTAGTCAAATGAAAGATCGCGGGCGATGGCATCATAATCAATGTAGTGTTGAAAGGATTCAGGCACTTCGCCAAACAGGCCCTCATCGACAAAACGGTAGGCCAGTTCTTTCATGGATTCTTCTTCGTAGATATCAACGTCAAATTCGTCAGGGTCGACAGCCTCAGGATCGAAATCATATCCGCATTCGCCGACCGCGATAATGAAATGGGTTTTTTGCCACTCTTCCCAATCGGTCGCCGCTTCGATGAAGGGGCAAATATTGGCTTGATTCAGCCCCCATGCTTTGGCGAAGTCGGCATCAATCAACTCGCCATCGATGAATTGAATTTCAAATTCTTCAACCCGATCGCCATATCTGTTTGCATGGTCTGATGCGTTCTGGTCGTAGTCGCGCATATTGCGGAAATGAAATCCTTCGGCTGAAATATCATACGGTTGAGCGTAAAATAGTAATGTCATTGTTCCTTCCTCTTCCTTTGAAACTGGGTTGCACATGCAACCGACGCTTCCGGTCGAGGACGGAGATGGGAGGGGAAAAGACAAATCGTTGCCGGGCCCACTTGTGGGTTTGGTGCGGGTGCAGCGAACCGCGCTTCAGCGCCGGTTGCGAACCACGGTCGGTAACTATTTGTCTTTTGGGGAGAGAAGAGGCAGAGCCTCCCGGCTTCCCCATTATCTCAAAACATGCGGCGGCACACGTGCCGTCACATCCCTGTATTCCTGTCAGGGGGCGACGCCGGATGGCAGAGACAAGCGACCTCCGCGCAGGCTCTGTTCACGAGCACCCGCCCGGACAGCAAAATGGCTTACGCAAATTCAGCACCAACTATAAAGTTTGGGGAGGGAAGCAGCCATTCAAGGCAAAGTGCTAGAGAAATTGTGGACGGCTCCTTGGAGCCCTCAACAGACCTGGGTGCCGTGTCGCTGTTGAGCTACTAATTAGATCCTCGGTCATAGACCGCTGCAATGTAAAATGGCCTTAAATAATTCCTGATCGGCAATTGCTATATATCAAGTTTGATATTCTTGTTGACCATGCACTGGATTTAATGGACAAATTTTAACACTGGAGAATATCCAAGAATGATGAGGGTTGCCCAATGGCGCAAGAAAAAGATGTATACTCAGAAGCGATAAAATTATTCTCTGATGATCTTAAATCACATCGAGAATATGTTCAGAGCATATATGAGAAGAAATCTTTAGAAGCGATTTCTCGTTCAGAAGAGACGGTAAAGATCTTGACAGATGATCTTCAGAAGCATCGAGAATATGTTCAAAAACTGTACGTAAATGCATTTATAATTGGCGGAGCCGGATTAATTATTGCAATCGGTGTAATATATTGGGCATTTGGAAAGCAATTTGACTCGAAGATGATCGATTATGTTGTCGAAGAAAACGTTGGAACGCGTATCGAGACGATTTCTCAAGAAGCGATAGATGCGGCTCAAAAAAGTGTGAAAGCGGCAATTGATTCTGCACAAGCTGCAGCAATCCAAAAAGTGGATGATTATTCGAAAGAAACCGTGGGTATCGCCGTTGAAACGACAATCAGTGATCGATTGGGTAAGGTCGCAAAAGAGGATTTACCGGAACTTATTAAGAGCGTGACTTTTCCCTCCGGCATGGTTGCTGCATTCAACCGGGAAAAATGCCCTCAAGGTTGGTCTCAATTTGCCGAAAGTGACGGCCGACTTTTGGTTGGCACTACTAGCGATCTAAGCGCGGCCAGACTAGGAAGAACATTTTCATTGGGTGCCACTGGCGGAGAATACGAACACACGCTTTCGCTTTTGGAAATCCCATCTCACAGTCATAGCATTTCTACTGGCTACGGGCCAGGTTGGCACTCAGGACTGGTTGGCGGGAACAACGACGTAGCTAGAGGCATTGACAGCACTTTCAACAATCCAGATCCGAGGATTCGCCGCGATGGCGGCCACGGTGTACTGCCCGATGTTTTAGACAGGGTGGGGGGAAGTCGGCCACACAATAACATGCCGCCTTTTCTGGTAGTTAATTTTTGCTCGAAGGACTGATGCCAATATTCTTTGTAAAAGAGCGCTTGTCGCTATTTGGCTATTAGCAGACCAGAATAACGGTAAAAGGTCCCCAACCCGGTCATTCACTACAAGATTGGTGGAGGTGGTTTGAATGGCTGGTTTCGGGAAGGCGTGTGAAAATCTGAATTTCCAGCGAATGGCCTGAATAGGCCGATAGCAAGAGGGATGCAACGGGAGAGCGCAGCGTCTCCCTTGCCAAGAAGTGCGGTGTAATACACCCGCACACATCTTGCCGCCAACGGGCGGAACATCTATTCAATCTGCATGAAATCCCGTTGTAGTGGCGTTTGAAGCTCGCCGCACCTGATTTGAATTTGTCGCACCATGCGCGATCCAAAATCCATCAATTGAACTTTTTAGGGTCGATCTGATCGGCCAGTTGAAACATGTGTCGGGCAAAGTCTTCACCCAGTGGGGTAACGACGAAATCACCATCATCATTTTCGTAGATTAACCCGGCTTCGATAAAATCGTCCATCCGTTCCCTTCAACATGCAACAAAAATGCCTGACGGGCCGATGACAATGCAAGCCACATGGAAAAACTACCCACAGGCCGCAAACTGCGCGCATGGCGGCGGCTGATCACCGAACAAATCAAACCCGCACGAATGACCGGGTTGTGGACAAATTACCAAAACCAGGAAAAACGAATGTTTGAGTTGCGACAGGCTGTTTCTCAATAACCATTATTCGTTGTTGTAGGAAATTATTAGTAAGATCCTGCATAAATCAGATACAGAATCCAAAATAATTTGTTTTTCACTGGCTTCCTTGGAAGGAGTTTTATGTTTCCTTTAAGCGATTCAGTTTTGAATAATGTCTACTTTTACGCTGTGCTAGCAATAGTACCGCTTATTTTTCTTTTGTCAGAAAGATGGCGCTGGCTGGCCGCTATTCCATTCATTTGTTTTGTAATTTTGGTAGCTGATTTCTACCCGTGGCAATCTGACGGCGTAAACAAGGCTTATGCAGCCCTTGCGATCCTGACGGGGGCAGCCATTCTCGTTGCACTATTTCTCGGCACTTGTCTGCTAATACTAATACGCAGGCGGTTATACCCCGATATACAAATTCCGAAAGTGCAATCACGGACATTTCTAACTATGTGGCTGATTACCTTGATGCCAGCTCTAATTTTTGTAGCTATAGACATAGAAAATCAGAGGGTCCCAGATGCCAAATGCAGGAATTATGGAGTAGAATTCATTGTTTCTGGATCACGATTTATTTTTCTACCAGAATTGGGAGTCAGTTTTATGGCAAAGGAGCCAAGAATTGCGGGCGTTCGATTTTATAACTATTCTAACGAAACTAAGCATAAAGAAGATTTAAAAACAATTTGCGCGGCAACACAGAATGGCCTCCAGCCACTGAATGTATCCTATGGCGTCAGTATTTCTTCCGAACGTTTTGTTCTCAACAAAAATTTGATCTGCAATATAATCCGTCAAAACAGCTCAGTACCCATTCAAATATGCCAACCTGAAATGGTTGATCTCTTAAACAAGATTCGCCACTTCCGACTATCTAAAGTTCATAAACATCCAAACGGCACTTATTTTCCTAAACCTGGATATCAAGAAAAATGTGAGACTACTAAGAATGGCTCAATTCAATGTGAGCTTGCACATGACTTTAGTAAGAACTTGATCCTCGAGATTTCTACCAAACGTCTAGATAATGCGAACGAAAAAGAGTTACTAGCAGATTTAAAGGAATCCTTTAATGCTTTTGACGAGCTCTTCAAGCACTTGCAGATAAAGAACTGAAAAAATTTAATTTCAACATTGCTCGCAAATTAGGAAACTATTCTGACATGCGGCGAAGTGATTGAAGATTCAACTATTCAAGTTGCGACTGATTTAAATTTGTCATAATGGGCTCACAACCGACCTTCGTTGCGGTACGGAAGTGCTGCATGCATTTATATTTTACTTGACAGAGTAATAGAGATATGGGTATATATTCCTATATACAACACCATTGCGTCTGCATTCTTGAATTGCTGTGTGGTGATGATTATTTTGTTTAAAGGCGATTAGCCTTCCGGTGGCGTAGAGAATTTTCTCCGCCGCTTTGATTTCCAAAAAATATAAACAGAATTGCCCGCTGCAAGAGGTGCACGGGTCAAGGGAGAATTGTATCTTGATGCCTGACATCGAAAAATATCGTGGCTTTGTGAACCACTTCGATCTGACGGATGAGCAGAAGGTCGAGCTTATCCACATCGGTTGGATGATGGCGGAAAGCTTTGTCGACCGCGCCGTCGGCGGTGATCCCGTCCAATTGGCCTTGCATGAACGTGATGGCAAACGTGCATTGGCATCATCGCCCATGATAGAATTTACCAGAGCGGCTGACGGTACGTTTGCGATTTCAGATGTTAACACCGAAAGAGAGGAGACATGACAACAGATAACCGACGCAAGGCTGTCATATATTGCCGGGTTTCATCGAAGAAGCAGGCGACCGACGGATCGGGCCTGGATAGCCAGGAACATCGCTGCAGGGAATATGCCGAAGCACGTGGTCTGAGCGTCGAGGCCGTCTTTCCAGATGATATATCCGGTGGTGGTGATTTCATGAATCGCCCCGGCATGGTGGCGCTACTAGCCTACCTCGATGCTAAATCAGATGAAAACTATGTTGTCATATTCGACGACCTGAAACGCTATGCCCGTGATACCGAGTTTCACCTGAAGCTGCGCCGGGAGATGGCGGCACGGGGGGCCACCCGCGCCTGCCTCAATTTCAATTTCGAAGATTCGCCGGAAGGAAAGTTCCTTGAAACCATCATCGCCGCACAGGGTGAGTTGGAACGCGAACAGAACCAGCGCCAGGTGGTCCAGAAGATGAAAGCCCGCGTTGAGCAGGGTTATTGGGTGTTCCGCGCACCTGTTGGTTATCGTTACGAGAAGGTCAAAGGTCGTGGCCAGATGCTGGTACGCGATGAGCCTGCTGCATCTGTTGTGGCCGAGGCTTTGGAAAGCTTCGCCTCAGGAAGACTTCAATCTCAGTCAGAAATCAGACGCTTCCTGCAAGATACGCCCGGATACCCCAAATGCAGTTCAGGCTATGTGCATCCCTCGCGGATTCAGGAAATATTGGATCGTCCGATCTATGCAGGATATGTCTGTCATGAGCCGTGGGGAATTGGCATGACCAAAGGACACCATGATCCGCTGGTGTCTCTTTCCACGTGGAATCGCATTCAGCGGCTGAAAGATGAAGCAAGGAACGCTCCTGCGCGTAAGGACCTGCATGATGACTTCCCTTTGCGTGGCTTTGTCAGTTGCGATGATTGCGGCAGGCCGATGACTGCATGCTGGTCCACGGGACGGCACAAAAAATATCCCTACTACCTTTGTAACACCCGAGGCTGTGATAGCCACCGCAAGTCGATAAGGCGCGAGAAGATCGAATCCGATTTTGAAGCCCTGCTCGGTAGTATGACGCCCACTATGGAACTGTGCAGAATGATTTTCGAGATGATGCGCGAACAATGGGGTGTCCGTAGGCAATCAGCCAAGGAGCATGAGTCACACCTGAAACGCGACCTGATCTCGATTGAGCGGAAAATGTCTGGTTTGGTGGATCGCATTTTGGACGCCGGACCGTCCTGTTTAGCCGCGACCTACGAGTCTCGTTTGAAGGAACTGGAGATGCAAAAGGCTGAATTGCAGGAAAAACTGTCGGAATCCCCCAGAATTCGGGGGGACCTTGAAGGAGTTTTTCGAACCGCCCTTCAATTCCTGTCTAACCCATTGAATTTATGGCAATCTGAGCGTCTGGAAGACAAGCGTGCGGTGTTGAAAATGGTCTTTGCTGACCGACTTTCCTATCACCGCGAAAACGGTTTTCGAACCGCAAATACCACATTACCTTTCAAGGCTTTAGCGCACTTTTCCGATAACAATTTGGGAATGGTGGAGCCAGGCGGAATCGAACCGCCGACCTCTTGCATGCCATGCAAGCGCTCTCCCAACTGAGCTATGGCCCCACACGCCGGCTTCAAGGCCGGTAAAGAACTAGGTCGCGGCTTTAGCGAAGGCCTGCCGCAAGATCAAGACATTTTCGTCCGACCGTCCGCTCCACTGCAAGCGGGGCGAACAGCTTAGTCATCAGTTTTCGTCGTCATCGCTGCCGACTTTGATGATCACCGAAACATCATCATCGTCGTCATCGTCATCATTGGCCAGGAAAGTGTCGTCATCATCGTCATCATCGTCAAGATCGATCACATCATCATCGTCATCATCATCGACATTAGGATCGGCGGGAACATCATCATCGGTGGCACTATCGTCGGCATCTTCCAGCGAAACAACCTCAGCACCGCTGTCATCAGCTTCAGCTTCAGTTTCAGTTTCGGGTTCTGCTTTTGCTTCCTCTACTTTGGGCTCTTCTTCCTCTTCGGCTTTAAGGTCGGCCTCAAAGAAGGTCAGCGGATAACTCTTGCCCGTATAGGGAGACACGATCGGATCTTTATTCAGATCATAGAATTTACGCCCGGTCTCGGGGTCGACACGTTTGGTGCCAAGTGCGGGTTTTGCCATGTCCATTGCCTCATCTGGTCCTGTGCCGCTTTTGAGCGTGTCGCTTAAAACCGCTCCTGGCACAAATTCCCGGTCCCCTTAGCTTCCCGCAGGTTCGGTGTCAAAGCCTTATCGAAAAAGGGACCGGCTTTAGAGTGTGTCTTGCTTAAATGGGATCAGTTTGATGGAGAGGATTTTTTGCGGCAGTTAGGAAAACACCGGAGTACGATCAGACGATCGTGCGAGGATTTTGACGACACTGTCCGTGAAAAAGACCTCCAAGCAGGTGAGGTTGAAGCATTGAAAGAGAACAGCAAACCCAAATCGTTTCAGCCAGGGCATTTTCGCCCGGCCGCAGGCCGTATTGCGAATAATGCCTCGATTGCTCCAAGCGGATCAAGGCGTTGTTGCGGGCCAAAGAAGCCGCAAAACGCCACAGGTTCTTTGCGCCCTGGATGTCGTCGCGCGACGCTAACGGGTGTGCACCCGCGTCGCGTCACGCTCCTCGTTGACCCGGCAGGCAAGCGAAGCGCCGCCGAGAGGGGGGCCAGGACACAAATACCCTGCGCTCAAACGCACCCATTTAAACAAGACACGCTCCAGCAAACTAATCGCATAATCGAAGGGATGACCGCACCGAAAAGCCATGCTAGTGGTCTGTTCGAAGCGCTTGCATCCGGTTACCAGCCAACGCCATTAGCAAGCGTTTCAAACACAAAGACCACTAGCAGAATATTGATTCTAGTGGTTCTTATGATTCCAACATTTGCTGATGAGCGTGCGGCAAGTGGGATGCAAATGTTGGAATCGAACCACTAGCGCCCCAACCAAATACGCCCGCCAATGGATACGACAGACAATGTATCACCATCAGAAAAAACCCGTCACCGCAGCATGTTCCGCTCCGCTCCATGGCACGGTTCAGGTTCCGGGCGACAAATCAATTTCCCACCGGGCGCTGATGTTTGGCGGATTGGCCAGCGGTGAAACACATATTTCCGGACTGCTGGAAGGGGAAGATGTTCTGGCAACCGGCCGCGCAATGGAGGCGATGGGCGCAACCATCATACGCGACGGCGCTGAATGGCGTGTGCACGGCACCGGCAATGGCTGTCTGCTCGAAGCCGGATCGCCGCTCGATTTCGGCAATGCCGGAACCGGTTGCAGGCTTACCATGGGCCTTGTCGTGAGCTATGACATGACAACAGGCTTTACCGGCGACGCCTCGCTGAAAAGCCGCCCGATGGGCCGTGTTTTGGAGCCGTTGACGCAGATGGGCGCGCAGGTCGAAAGCGACAGCGGGCGACTGCCTGTGACATTGCGCGGGCCAAAGGTGGCAGCACCGATCAGCTACCGTGTTCCGATGCCCTCAGCGCAGGTGAAATCCGCCGTCCTGCTTGCGGGTTTGAACACGCCGGGCACAACCACCGTCATTGAACCGGTGAAAACCCGTGATCACACGGAAAAAATGCTGGCCGGATTCGGCGCGAGCATCGGAGTTGAAACCGGCAAGGACGGCGAACATCATATCCATCTTGAAGGTCAGGGCGAACTCCGCGGCCAGGCAATCGATGTACCTGGCGATCCGTCGTCGGCCGCCTTTCCGCTTACTGCCGGGCTGATTGTTCCAGGGTCGGATATCACCATCGAAAATGTCTTGATGAATGTTACGCGCACCGGCCTGATCACAACTTTGCAGGAAATGGGCGGTGACATCCAGGCGATTAACCTGCGCAAGGCCGGTGGCGAAGATGTTGCCGACATCCAGGTGCGGCATTCGGAGCTGAAAGGCATCGTGGTGCCGCCTGAGCGGGCGCCATCGATGATTGATGAATACCCGGTTCTCGCTATTGCCGCAGCCTTCGCCGAGGGCGAAACGGTGATGGATGGACTGGACGAACTCCGGGTCAAGGAAAGCGACCGGCTTGCAGCGGTCGCCCGCGGCCTTGAGGCCAATAATGTCGATTGCAGCGAGGCGAAAAGCGCACTTACCGTGCGCGGCCGCCCCGGTGGAAAGGGGCTGGGCGGCGGCACGGTCGCCACGCATCTCGATCACCGCATCGCCATGAGTTTCCTTATCATGGGAATGGCGGCGGAACATCCGGTCGCGATCGACGATGCAACGATGATCACCACCAGCTTTCCAAACTTCTTGGATCTGATGCGGAATTTAGGCGCTGAATTCACATGACCACCGTCATCGCCATTGACGGACCGGCGGCATCGGGCAAGGGGACGCTGTCCAGGCGGCTTGCCGCCAAATATGGCTTTCATCACCTTGACACGGGCCTGACCTACCGGGCGGTTGCCAAGGCCTTGGTCGATAACGCCGGGCCGCTCGATAATCCGGATGCGGCAGAAGCCGCCGCGCGCGCCATCAAGCTCGATGAGCTTGACCGCCATGTGCTGTCAGCACACACGATCGGAGAAGCTGCATCCAGAATCGCCGTCATGCCGGCGGTGCGCCGGGCGCTGGTGGAAAAACAGCGCGAATTTTCCCGCAAGGCACCCGGAACGGTGCTAGACGGCCGCGACATCGGTACAATTGTCTGCCCGAATGCGGACATTAAGCTCTATGTGACAGCCAGCGCGGAAGTCCGCGCCAGGCGGCGGCATGCCGAGATTATCTCCAAAGGCGGTAAGGAGAGGTTTGAAGACATCCTCTCCGATATCATTGTCAGGGATGCGCGTGACATGGAGCGCGCCGATTCGCCGCTTAAGCCGGCATCCGATGCCCACTTGCTAGACACAAGCAAAATGGATATAGAAACCGCGTTCCGGCAAGCCAAATCCCTGATTGATGGGGCATTGTCTGCCCGGGATGGAATGAACCGGTAATCCGGCCCGGCCGGATATCATGGTCTGCCAACGCATTTCAGCGCCAAATGGCCCGGAAATGTTCCGCGCTTCAACAGGCCCCAAAGGGCCGGGATTGCGATTGGTGGGCAAACGCAACACAAACCAAGGCGCATGAGCCGCATAACATTGCGGCCCCATCAGGAGAAAAAATGTCAAATTCCAATCCGTCGCGCGACGAGTTCGCCGCGCTGCTTGATGAAAGTTTTTCCGAGAACCATTCCGCAGAGGGTTCCGTCGTCAAAGGCACGATCACGGCGATCGAAAAGGATATGGCCATCATCGATGTCGGCCTGAAGGTCGAAGGCCGTGTTGCCCTTAAAGAATTCGGCGCCAAAGCCAAGGACGGCTCGCTGAACCCCGGCGATGAGGTCGAAGTCTTTGTCGAGCGCATCGAAAACGCGCTTGGCGAAGCCAAGTTATCGCGCGAAAAGGCGCGCCGCGAGGAAAGCTGGGTGCAGCTCGAAGCCAAATTCGAGGCTGGCGAGCGCGTTGAGGGCATCATCTTCAACTCGGTCAAGGGCGGCTTTACGGTCGATCTCGATGGCGCGGTCGCCTTCCTGCCGCGCAGTCAGGTCGATATTCGCCCGATCCGCGATGTCACCCCGCTGATGCACAATCCACAGCCCTTTGAAATTCTGAAAATGGACAAGCGCCGCGGCAACATCGTCGTGTCACGCCGCACCGTGCTTGAGGAAAGCCGGGCCGAACAGCGCTCTGAAATCGTCCAGAACCTTGAAGAAGGTCAGGTGGTCGAAGGCGTCGTCAAGAACATCACCGACTATGGCGCCTTTGTCGATCTTGGCGGCATTGACGGCCTGCTGCATGTCACCGACATGGCGTGGCGCCGCGTAAACCACCCGACCGAAATTCTCAACATCGGTCAGACGGTCAAGGTGCAGATCATCCGCATCAATCAGGAAACGCACCGCATTTCGCTCGGTATGAAGCAGCTTGAAGCTGACCCGTGGGGCGACATCGGCGGCAAATATCCGCTTGGCAAGAAGATTACCGGTACGGTCACCAACATTACCGACTATGGCGCCTTCGTCGAGCTGGAGCCGGGTATTGAGGGACTGATCCACGTTTCTGAAATGTCATGGACGAAGAAAAACGTCCATCCGGGCAAAATACTGTCGACAACCCAGGAAGTCGAAGTCGTCGTCTTGGAGGTTGATCCGCAAAAGCGCCGTATTTCACTCGGTCTGAAACAAACGCTTGAAAATCCGTGGCAGGCTTTTGCCCAAATGTTCAAGACAGGAACAATCGTCGAGGGCGAGGTCAAGAACAAGACCGAGTTCGGTCTGTTCATCGGGCTTGAGGGCGATGTCGACGGTATGGTCCATCTTTCCGACCTCGACTGGAACCGTCCTGGCGAGCAGGTGATCGACGAATACGAAAAGGGCTCCATGGTGAAAGCCAAGGTCCTGGATGTGGACATCGAGAAAGAACGCATTTCGCTCGGCATCAAGCAATTGTCCGGTGAGAGCGAAGGCGCTTCCGGTGGCGAACTGCGCAAGAATGCGGTTGTCACCTGCGAGGTGACCGACGTCAAGGAAGGCGGTCTTGAAGTCAAGCTCGTCGAAACGGGCATTGATTCCTTCATCAAACGCTCCGATCTCAGCCGCGACCGCGGTGAACAGCGGCCGGAACGTTTTTCCGTCGGGCAGAAGGTCGATGCGCGCATCACCCAGTTCGACAAGAAATCCGGCAAGGTCGTGGTCTCGATCAGAGCGCTTGAAATTGCCGAGGAGAAGGAAGCCGTCGCTCAGTACGGATCGACCGATTCCGGTGCGTCACTTGGCGACATCCTTGGCGCTGCGCTGAAAAAACAGGACGGCGACGAATAGGTCCAAACCCGAAGCAATCGACATAAAAATGGCCGCGGTTTCATCAACCGCGGCCATTTCATTTAAGCAAGACACGCTCTAGTTCCGGTGCAAACCAATCAAATCACGAACAGTGGGCTTTGAAGGCGATAGAACGGACGCCGGTCAGTGCTTCATCGAGGAGCCTGGAATATCCGGCGGAAGTGTGGTGGTGTCGCCGTCACGGGGCGATGTCCTGGAGACGGATTCAAGCTTGGCCCGCAGATCGGAAATCTGCTCTTCTGCAGCTTTGTACATCGCCTGAAACTGTGCCAGGCGCTGATTTTCCGCCGACAGGCTCTTAATCGAATTCTTCAATTCTTCATTCTGCTGCTTTTGATAGTCGAGGCCCATCAGGTCTGACATGTAGCGCAAATTAACCTCAGACAGGTTGGCCGTTTTCGCCGACAGTTCCCGCTTGGCGGAATCGAGTTCCCGGCGGGCGCTATCAAGCTCCGCATGGATGGTCATCTTTTCGCGCTCGGCACTTTGAGCGGTGTGTTTTGATTCGGCGAGTTGCTCGTGCAGCTCCCGCTCTGACTGTTCAAACAACCGCAATCGGGATTCAAGATTGTTCAATTCGGAGCGCTGGGCATAGAGCTCGCCGCGCAGCCGGTTTGACATCTCGTTGCTTTCTTCCTCCAGGCGGCCTTTTTCCGAGGTGATCGCATCAAGCCTGGTGCGAAGATCGGCCCGTTCCTTTTGCAGACGCGCGGTCTCCCGCTTGGCCGTCTCATACTCGCTCGTCATCGATTGATAGCGGCGCGTTTCGGCATCGAACCGGTTGACGAATTCGTCATACCGACGCCGCACTTCCGATTCCTGCTTCAACGACTTGCTGAGATCAGCAGCCAGGATGGAATTGCGCTCGCGAATGGCTTCGTTTTCATGTTCCAGCTTGAGGTTGTTTTCACTCGCCGTATTGACTGCGGCGATGGCCTTTTCCATATCCCTTTCCAGCCGCTGGATGTTCTCCTCGCTGGCAGCCAGCTGCATACGCCCGTCATTTAGGCGCTTGCGCGACATTTCCAGTTCCGAAGACAGTTCCGACTCGCGGATCTTCATCGCCTCCAGCATGGCTTCCTTTTCAGAAACCGCCGTTTCGATGACCTTGACCTGTCGCTCCTTGCGCAGGTTATCGTCACTCAACTTATTGTTTTCGTTTTCTAAAATGGCGTTGCGATGAAATTCGGACTCGATGGAAGGCAGGAAAGCGCCCGTCTCATGCATTTTAGAACGCGCCTTGGTCAGCGCATCGGTCAGGGTTTCGATACTGCCGATAATGTTGCGAAAATCGCCGTGAAACTTCTCGAATTCGTGCATGCGGGGGCTTTTAACCGGTACAGGATCGGCCGGTAGCGAGGCTACCGCGCGCTCCAACACCTGATCGACCAGCGACGCCGGCTGCTCGTCTGGTTCCAAAGCTTCCATTGCGGTATCGGGTGCCGCGTCGGACATGAGATCAGAGCTATCCAGCTCCAATTCGATTTCCGCGTCAGCGTCCTGCTCAATCTCTTCTTCGTTGGACTTTCGCGAGAACAGCGAAAAAATGCCCATGGGTGTCTCCCATCCCCTCACTACGAGGTAAAATGACTAGCGATATTACCAAAAACACCCACCGCGCCGATGCCAAATTAGGATATATGCCAGCTGGTCACAACAGATTTCTGCGATTGAATCGCAGTTACCCGCATATCTCTGATTCCGCTGCCAGATTCCAGACGAATCTGTGAATAGTCCGTTTGGGCGGCCCGTTTCCACTGAAAATGCAGCCTATCGTGACAGCAGCAAAGCGTTTGGCGAAGGTGAATCAGGCGGCGTAGCGCTTTTCTGTGCCCGTTCCAGGCGCCAGTGAAACCGTTAACTCGTCAAGTGCTTCCGTCATGATCAGCTGACAGGAAAGTCTCGAATTATGGTTGACGTCGAATGCTTCGTCGAGGCGGTCAATTTCGTCATCCAGCGCTTCGGGCAATTTGCCCACCCATTCGGGTGCAACATGGACATGGCAGGTGGCGCAGGCGCAGGCACCTCCGCATTCTGCCTTGATATCCAGGCCCCAGTCGCGAATGATTTCCATCACGCGAAAGCCTTCCAGAGCCTCCAGGCGGTGATGGACGCCCTGGCGGTCGATTACATTGATGTGCATTTGAACGTGTCTTCTTTAAATGGGATCAGGCTGCTTTGAGTTTCTTCTGCAAGCTTGTCGACGACGTGGTGTACTGGAAGACCACCCGTTCGCCGGGATTGACGATGCGTTTGGCGGCCTGTGCCATCAGTGCTGCCTCATGAAAGCCCGAAAGGATGAGCTTGAGCTTGCCGGGGTAGGTGTTGATATCGCCGATTGCGAATATGCCGGGCTCCGACGTTTCGAATTTCTCGGTGTCGACCGGGATCAGGTTTTTTTCAAGGTTGAGGCCCCAATCAGCCACCGGGCCGAGTTTCATCGTCAGGCCGAAAAACGGCAGCATTCGCGACGCCGATATCTGCTGTTCGCCATCCGGCGTCTTGAGCGCCGCGCCGGTCAGCATGCCATCATCGCCCTCAAGCTTGGTGACCTGTCCTTGAATAAATTGCAGTTTGCCGGCTTCCTGCATGGCCCACATTTTGTTGACACTGTCGGGGGCCGCCCGGAACTCCGGCCGGCGGTGCACCAGCGTGACGGATTTGGCCACTTTTTGCAGGTTAAGTGTCCAATCGAGCGCGGAATCACCTCCACCGACGATCAAAACGTCCTCACCGCGGAAGGCCTCCATCTGGCGCACAGCATAGAAAACAGATTTGTCTTCATAGGCGTCGATGCCGGGGATTGGCGGCCGCTTGGGCTGAAACGATCCGCCACCGGCTGCAATGACAACAACCTTGGCTAAAAACTCTTTGCCCTGGTCGGTTTTCAAGCCGAATGAACCGTCATCACGGCGTTCCAGTTCGGTGACCATCTCGGTGTAATGAAACTGGGGATCAAAGGGTGAAATCTGCTGCAGCAGATTGTCCGTCAGCTCTTGACCGGAAACCTCCACCAACCCGGGAATATCATAAATCGGCTTTTCAGGATAAAGCTCGGCGCACTGGCCACCGGGTTTGTCCAGAATATCGATCAGATGGCATTTCAGGTCGAGCAATCCGAGCTCAAACACGGCAAATAGCCCGACCGGGCCGGCGCCAATAATCACGATATCCGTTTCAATTACTTCCGACATATAGATATTCCTGTTTTCTACGCTGATAGCCGCCGCCATGAATAGCCACCGGCCTTGGTAGTGCCCATGGCAGCCGGTTGATAGTGGTAAGGCAACCCACCCACATTGCCTATTGATAAGTGCTTTATCGCGATTTGATCTTCAATGACAAGTTCGTCAAACCCGGACCGCAACATATGCTGTATCTGATCGATCAAAACCTGGCCAGTAGCCCGGATTGTACCGGAATATCCGTATCGGCTTCTTAGCATTTCCGCCTTTGAGTAGCTCCTGCCATCGCTGAACGACGGAAAAGCCAGTGCGATCAACGGCAGCCGGTCGAGATAGGGCAAAATGTCATCTAGTGCCTCATCGGGCTGCACTTCCACACCGATTGTCTTTCCGGCCTGGCTTCGCGTCTCATCGTCAATCGCCAGATATGCGGGCAGGGAAACAATGACCCGCCGGTCCGTCTCAACATCGCCGGCCCGGACCCACTGGTCGACCTTGAACCCATCCAGCGTCCACAGATGCCGAACCACAATCTCATCATTGTCAGACATGTCAGTTTGCTCCAGGGTTTGCAGTTGCCGGACGGGCCTTTGCGTCCGCCGGAAAATGGATGCCGCATTCGGTTTTACCAAGCCCGGCCCAGCGTCCGGATCTTGCCTGCTCGCCCGGTTTGACGGGCGCGCTGCAGGGCTCGCAGCCTATCGACAGGTAACCATGTGCGACAAGCGGATGCTCGCGTATTTCATTCATAAACAGATAATTTCTGATTTCATCCGCCGTCAGATTGGCGAGGGGATTGATGCGCATGCGCGGTCCGACGGCTTCGAAAACCCGAAGGGCGGACCGGGTTGCCGATTGAAACCGCTTCCGGCCTGTCAGCCAGGCTGCAAACGGTTCGACTGCACGGTTCATCGGCTCAACCTTGCGAATGGCACAGCAGGCATCTGCATCGAGCCTGTGCAGGTTTCCGGTCGGGTCGTCCGACCGGAGCCTCCCAGGATCCGGCGCAATGGCTCTCACATCGGTCAAGCCGAAATCGTTTACGAGGGCATCGCGGAACTTCAGTGTTTTCGAAAAATGCTTGCCGGTATCGAGAAACACCACCGGGGTCGTCCGGTCGATCTTGGAGATCATATGCAGCAATATGGCTGAATCAGCTCCAAAGGACGAAATGGCAGTGACACGGCCAGGATAAAGCCGCTCAAGCACCAGTTCGACAATCGCCTGAGACGGCAGATGGGCGTGGTCCGTTTCAAGCATCAGCGCGTATTTTTCAATATTTTCTTGAGCAGCGCCTGCGTCAGGCAGCCTTTGATTCGCGTCCATAAAGCGCCTCCTTGAAAGGGGTGGCGCCAACGCGCCGGTAAGCCTGAATAAAACTCTCACAACTGCTGGTGCGCAGCGCGAGATAGGTATCGACCACCGTCTCGATGGCATCAGTAATTTCCTCAGGCCCGAAACCGCGCCCGACAATCTGGCCGATCGACGCATTCTCATCGGCCGAGCCGCCAAGTGTGATCTGATAGAGTTCCGCGCCCTTCTTTTCGACGCCAAGAATGCCGATATGGCCGGCGTGATGATGTCCGCAGGCATTAATACAACCGGAAATTTTGAGTTTCAGATCGCCAATGTCTTCCTGCCTGAGGCGGTCGGCAAAACGGCGGGAAATATCCTGTGCAACGGGGATGGAGCGGGCATTTGCAAGCGCGCAATAATCAAGGCCCGGGCAGGCGATGATGTCGGTGACAAGACCCGCATTGGCCGTTGCCAGCCCGATTGCTTGAAGCCGTTGGTAGACCGCAGTCAGATCAGCCTTGGCCACATGCGGCAAGACCAGGTTCTGTTCATGGCTGACGCGGATTTCATCATGTGCATATTGTTCGGCGATCGCAGCCACCGCATCCATCTGCCCGGCCGTTGCATCACCCGGCGCATCCCCGATGTTTTTCAGGGAAATCGTCACGATCGCATGGTCCCGATGGACATGCTCATCGATATTGTGATCAAGCCAGGCTGAAAATTCTTCGTCCTCGCCCGCCGCTTCGAGCAACAAGTCGCCGCCACCGGGACGGTCCGGCAATGCAGGCGGCTCGAAATAGGCTTCAATCGCGCGGATATCGCCATCCGGCAGTTTCAAATCGCCGTTGCGTATCGCGTCGAATTCCGCCTCGATCTGCCGTGTCAGCTCATCCGTGCCGGTTTCATGCACGAGAATCTTGATCCGGGCCTTGTATTTATTGTCACGGCGGCCATTGAGATTATAGACCCGCAGGATCGCGGTGCAGTAGCTGAGCATGTCGCTTTCCGGCAGGAAATCGCGGATTTTCTTGGCAACCATCGGTGTTCTGCCCTGGCCACCGCCGACATAGACGGCAAAGCCCAATTCGCCGGTATCGCTACGCTTCAGATGCAGACCGATATCATGAAACTTGATTGCCGCCCGGTCATGCTCGGACCCGGTCACCGCAATCTTGAACTTGCGCGGCAGATAGGAGAATTCCGGGTGCAAAGACGACCACTGCCGCAGAATTTCCGCATAGGGCCTGGGATCTGCAACCGCATCGGCGCTGGCACCGGCGAAATGATCCGCCGTGACATTGCGGATACAATTGCCGCTGGTCTGGATTGCATGCATCTCAACGGTGGCCAGCTCGGCCAGAATGTCTGGCGTATCGGCGAGAGCCGGCCAGTTATACTGGATGTTCTGCCGGGTGGTGAAATGCCCGTAACCACGGTCGTATTTGCGGGCGATATGGGCCAGCATGCGCATCTGTCTGCCGTTCAGCGTTCCATAGGGAATGGCCACCCGCAACATATAGGCGTGAAGCTGAAGATAGACCCCGTTCATCAAACGGAGCGGCTTGAACTGGTCCTCGGTGATGTCACCCTTCATGCGGCGGTCCACCTGATCGCGGTATTCCGCCACCCGGGCGATTACGAATGCCTTGTCGAACTCGTCATAACGGTACATAGGACTGTCCTTGGGTTGGGGTGATCCAGGCCGCCGGAATCAGGCCGCCACGCGCCTGTTCGCTGCCGCCTGTTTTCCAAGGTCGAGGCGATTGGTCGGGCCGGCAGCCCGGATGCGTTCGCGCAGCCTGCGCGGTACCAAAACACCATCGATCACGTCGATATCAACGAGATCGACATCAACGACTTCGTTTTTCAAAAACGCGGCCTGGCCGGCAAGAGTGAGCTTTTCTTCTGCACTTTTGTCTTCGGCGATTTTAGCGGCATCAATGACACCGGACCAGGATTGATCCGCTGCAAGCCATACGGCCTCGCCGTCTGCCAATCTGTTTGCGGTCAGTATCTTCATATCTGTCTCCTCTTCGGGTCGTGCACGAGACAGGAAATATGGTGAGCTTGATGAAGATAAAGAAGGAACGGAACTGTCGGGGCGAGCGCAAAAAGGAAATCACTTTTCGCCTATCAAGCCTGGGCGGAGAAATCCGTTCCGAACGTCCGTTGGTCTACCTGGAGCAGCTTTGACCCGTTCGACAAACAGAATGGCTCCGAATGGGTCAAAGCTGCTCTAATATGGTCAGACGTGCTGGCCGCCATTGATGTGAATTTCACCGCCGCTGACATAAGCCGCCTGTGACGAGCACAGGAAATAGATGATGTCGGCTACTTCCGAGGTTTTGCCCAGTCGCCGCAAGGGAACGGTTTCAACAATCTTTTCCGTGCCGGGCGACAGGATGGATGTGTCTATCTCGCCAGGTGCAATGGCATTAACCCGGATGCCATGCGGCCCGAAATCGGCCGCCATCTCGCGGGTGAGCGAGGCCAGCGCCGCCTTTGATGTCGCATAGGCAGTGCCGGCGAATGGATGCACACGTCCACCGGCAATCGATGTGACGTTAACAATCGATCCCCCCGCCGCCGCAAGCTCCTTAAACAGGCCTCGCGCCAGCATGATGGGGGCGAAGAAATTGACCTGAAACACATCTCGCCAGACATGCATCGGCGTTTCAAGCGAGTTCATACGTTCGCCAGCCTCCAGTTTTGGAGAAATCGCGGCATTGTTGACCAACGCCATCAAACTGTCGCCGCCGGCTGCGAGCCGGTGCCGTATCTCGGAAACGGCAATGCCAACATCTTCCGCATCCGACAGATCGACCTTGATATGATCGTCAGGGCCCGCCGGCCATGGGCAGTCATCAGCGAAGGCCTGTCTGGAACATGTGATCACCCGCCAGCCTTCGGCGGAAAACCGCTTCACTGCCGCATGGCCGATGCCGCGGCTGGCACCGGTTAAAACGAGTGTTTGTCTAGCCTCGGACATTAAAAGCACCTCTTCGGCTGCTTTTCTATCCGACAGACCGGCCCTTGGCGAGGGGTTTGACACCGGACTGCCACCCCAATCGGCAATCAGAATTTATTCTGAATGGGTCAAATCCACCACACTAGAAACAAATTCTTGCTAGTGTCCTGATCGAATCCGAAGTTCGTACTGAGCGTGCAGTAGAATGTGACGAACTTCGGATTCGCGACACTAGGCGGCGGTGCGTGCCAAGCCGGCGGTGCTGGTTCTGTAGGAGATTGCTTCGGCCAGATGAATGCGCCCGACCTGGCCGGCGCCATCAAGATCGGCCAGCGTGCGTGCAACCCGCAGCACACGATGATAGGCGCGCGCCGAAAAACCGAGCTTGTTGCTGGCCTGATGCAACAACGTCCGCCCTTCCGGATCGGGCTCGGCGATTTTTTCGACGAGTGATGTGTTGCACTGCGCGTTGGTCGTTCCAGCCGGCATGCCAAGCTGGCTGAAGCGCTCCTGCTGCATTGCACGGGCTGCAGCCACCCGTAAGGCAACCGTTTGACTTGCCTCCCCGGACGAGGGCTGGATCAAATCGTCCGCGCTGACGGCAGGCACGTCAATGCGCAGATCGATGCGATCCATCAGCGGGCCGGAAATTCGCGCGACATATTCGCTTTGACAGCGTGCACCGCGGGCGCACTGATACCCAGGTTCGCCCGCCATGCCGCAGCGACAGGGGTTCATCGCGGCGATAAGCTGGATGCGTGCGGGATAACTCACCCGGTGATTGGCCCGGGCAATGACACATTCGGCGGTTTCAAGCGGCTGCCTCAAAGAATCGAGAACCTGTGGCGTAAACTCCGGAAACTCATCAAGAAACAACACCCCGTTATGGGCAAGCGACATTTCGCCGGGTTTCACCCGAAGGCCGCCACCCACCATCGCCGCCATGGAGGCGGAATGATGCGGCGCGCGGAACGGCCGGCGGTCCGTCAGCTTGCCACCTTCCAGTTCGCCGGCCACCGATGCGATCATGGACGATTCCAGCAATTCCTTTGGCGACAAAGGCGGTAGAATTGATGGCAGACGCTGCGCCAGCATCGACTTTCCCGATCCGGGCGGGCCGACCATTATCAGATTGTGCCCGCCGGCGGCTGCGACTTCGAGTGCCCGTTTTGCCGTCTCCTGCCCTTTGATATCGGCGAGGTCGGGCAGTGCTGTCGCAGGCGCCTGCACCTTGGGTTCGGGGCGCGACAGAACCTGCGTACCGCGAAAATGATTGGCCACCGCAATCAGGCTGCGCGGCGCCAGAATATCCATGTCCGCCCCCGCCCAGGCGGCCTCCGGCCCGCATTCATGCGGGCAGATCAGGCCAAGACCCTCGGCATTGGCGCCGATGGCAGCCGGCAGAGCACCCGCAACAGGCGCAATCGTGCCGTCAAGCGACAATTCGCCAAGCACGGTAAACCCGGCCAGTGCGTCAGCAGGCAACGCTCCAAGGCCCGCCATCAAACCAAGGGCGATCGGCAGATCATAGTGGCTGCCCTCTTTGGGAAGATCGGCAGGAGCAAGATTGACGGTCACCTTTTTTGCCGGCATCGCCAGACCCGATGCATGCAGCGCGGCCTGAACCCTTTCGCGGCTTTCCGCCACCGCCTTGTCGGGCAGGCCGACGATATGCATCCCTACCTTGCCAGGTGCAACCATCACCTGCACATCGACCGGTACGGCGTTGATACCGTGAAACGCGATCGTACGCACCCGCGAAACCATGCTTGTCTCCCCACCGGACAATGCTCATTAACTGCGTGTATTGCCACTCAGTTGTAACTTCACGGCGAAGTCAAGCATATTATCAAGATCAAAGCAAGAACATTATGCGAACACAATAGCGGAATACGTGTGTTCCAGGTGTAGCGGGTTGTATGACAGGACAGCCTTCCACTCAACGGGTTCTGGTTAAGGGTTCAGGTCCTGCCCAACCGCGCCTCGACGGCATCCCAGAACAGCGCTGCAATGTCCTCGCCGCCGAATTTCTTGACCTCTCTGATTCCGGTTGGCGACGTCACGTTGATCTCTGTCAGCAGACCGCCGATGACGTCGATACCCACGAGCGTAAAACCGCGATCCCTCAATGCCGGGCCGATACGGGCGCAAATTTCCTGTTCGCGCGCGGTCAGGCCGGATTTTTCCGCTCTGCCACCCACATGCATGTTGGATCGCGCATCGGTCTCGGCTGGAATCCGGTTGATCGCACCAACCGCCTCTCCCTCGATCAGAATAATGCGCTTGTCGCCTTCTCGAACATCTTTCAGATAACGCTGGACGATATACGGTTCGCGATACATTTCAGCGAACATTTCCAGCAATGATGTCAGATTGCGATCATCATCGCGCAGATGAAATACGCCGGCGCCGCCATTGCCATAAAGCGGCTTGATGATGATATCGCCGAACTCGCGCCTGAATGCATCCACCTCTTCGGCATCCTTGGTGATGATGGTCTCGGGCATCAGATCGGGAAATTCGGTGACGAAGATTTTCTCCGGGCTGTTGCGCACCCAAGCCGGATCGTTAACCACCAGCGTACCGGGATGAATGCGCTCCAGAATATGGGTGGTCGTGATGTAATTCATGTCGAATGGCGGATCCTGACGCAGCAGTACAACATCGATTTCGGTCAGATCGAGCTTTTGAGTCTCTCCCAGATCAAAGTGATCGCCGGCAACGTCCCTGACAGTCATTGGTTCGGCTTTTGCGTGGACCAGACCATTGCGCATGGTCAGCTGGTCTGGCGTATAATGGTGAAGGCTGTGCCCCCGTCTTTGGGCTTCGAGCGCCAGTGCAAAGGTGGTGTCGCCCCCAATCTGCAATGTTGCGACGTGATCCATCTGAATGGCAATTTCTAGCGGCATCGGAAATCTCCGGAAGTTGCTGTGTCAGATGCTGTGTAACGTCCAAGCGGCAAACTGCCAATCACCACAATGCGCATTGCAAAAGAATTACAGTGGCCTAGGTTGTAGCGAGGATTTAACAATTTGACTGCACTGCTGCGTCATCAATTTCTTAATTCTTTGTGTGCAAATTGGGTGCCTTGATTAAAGGATGACATCACGCGGAGACCCTGGTCTTTCGCAAACAACCAGGCAGGATCACCATGAGCGGCATTACCCCGATCAAGCAGGACAAGAGCAAACCGATCGAACTAACGATCCTGATGCCTTGTCTGAACGAGGCCGAAACGCTCGAAATCTGCATCACCAAGGCGCTCGGCTATCTGGAGAGATCCGGCGTGGTTGGCGAGGTGCTGATCGCCGACAATGGCAGCACCGACGGTTCGCAGGATATTTCCACCCGGTTGGGCGCCCGGGTCGTCCCGGTTGAGGAAAAGGGCTATGGTGCGGCCCTGCTTGGTGGCATCGCTGCGGCGCGCGGGCGCTATATTATCATGGGCGATGCGGATGACAGCTATGAATTCAGCGATCTGCAAGCCTATGTCACCCGGCTGCGCGACGGCGCCGATCTGGTGATGGGAAACCGCTTTCAAGGCGGCATTTCGTCCGGCGCCATGCCCCCGCTTCACCGCTATCTCGGCAATCCGGTCTTAAGCTTTATCGGCCGGTTGTTTTTCAAAATTAAAGTCGGTGATTTTCATTGCGGATTGCGCGGCTTCAATGCTGAGAGCATCCGGAATCTCAACCTGCGCACAACGGGAATGGAGTTTGCCTCCGAAATGGTCGTCAGATGCTCGCTGGCGGGATTGCGCATGGAGGAGGTGCCGACCACCTTGAAGCCGGATGGCCGCAGCCGTCCGCCGCACCTGCGTTCCTGGCGCGATGGATGGCGGCACTTGAAATTTCTCCTGATGTACAATCCGCGGTGGCTGTTTTTTATCCCCGGAACGGTATTATGTGCTTTCGGCGTATTGCTGTCGGCATTGCTGTTTCTCGGTCCGCTTCAGATTGGCGGCAATTTTTCGCTGGACCTTAACACATTCGTTGCGTCCTGCTTCATGGTGGCGACCGGAATCCAGCTCACCACATTTGGCGTTTTATCGCGTTATTATGCCGATATTACCGGAATTTTGCCGGCCAATTCCCGCTCCAACTGGATTAAGGACAATATCAGCACCGATCGCCTGGCGCTCAATGCCGGTATCTGTTTTGCCGCGGGTATCCTGTTCTTCGGCTATGCCGTGATAAGCTGGGCCGGGGTAGGGTTCGGTTCGCTGGTGAGCCCGATGATCCCGCGTGTCGTTGTCCTCGGACTGACGCTGATTGTCATAGCGCTACAGCTTTTCTTTTCGGCATTCTTGCTGGGCGTGTTGCAAATTCCGGTGCGAAACGAATTGAGCGAGAAAGCGACAGCGGCACAGGCGGTCAGACAAGCCGCGTGACTTCGGCTATGACCATCGCCGGTTCCAGACGCCTGGTCCGGTTTGTGATCGTCGGAGCCGGCGCGGCCGGCCTGTTGTTCGCACTGTCCTATTTTTTTGTAAGATTGGGCTGGCCGCCTTTTATAGCAAGCATGGTGGCCTACGCGATTTCTTTCGCCGCCGCCTATACGGCACAACGCAACTGGACGTTTCAGTCAGGCCAGGACCATCGCCGGACCCTGCCGCGCTACTTTGTTCTTCAGGCCGGATGCGCGATCACTTCGGGCGTCACGGCGCATCTAACAGTATCGCTTTTTGGAGCCTCGCCCTTTGTCATGGCGGTTGTTACCACGATCATCGCAAGCGCCGTCAGCTTTGTGCTGTCGTCGCAATGGGTGTTTGCCGCAAGGCCCTGAGCAGATTGCCGTCAGGACATGGCTGGCGCTTTACCAAAAATTGAGCGTGCTCTTTTACATTGCATGAGATTGGCCAAACCGGCCGCGATCAACCGGGCAGATTTCGATGTCAGTTCAATCGGCGGTAACGCCAGAAATATCTGAAAAAAGCAAAACCTCGCGCCCCGATGTGCTTATTGCGGCATTGCTGGCGATATTGGCTCTGGTGCCAGCGATCGCCAATGGGAGCATCATTGACTGGTCGGTCAACAATGACAGCATGATGAGGCTTGTCCAGATTCGCGACCTGCTGGCAGGCCAGGCCTGGTTCGACTACACGCAATACCGGATGGGTCCGGAAGGTGGTTTTGTCATGCACTGGTCGCGGATCGTCGATCTGCCAGTTGCCGCCATCATCGTTGCAGTCACCGCCCTGACCGGATCGGTTTCAGGCGGTGAACTTGTCGCCGGCGTTTTATGGCCGTCTGTTCTTATGGCCCTGTCAATTTTCGCAATTATTCGATCGGCCCGCCTGCTGGGTTGCGAACATGCCGTGTTTCCGGCGGCCATAATCGGCCTGATAAGCCTCTATACAATCGGTATTTATGTGCCAGGGGCTTTTGATCATCATAATCTGCAACTGACATTGTGCCTGCTGGCCCTGCCGGCGGTTTTGGGGGGCAGGCGTGCGCATCACGGCTTTGTCGCGGGAGCAGCAATGGCGGTGATGATGGCGATCGGACTGGAAACCCTGCCCGTTGTCGCCATTGTGTGCTTGACCATCGCGATGAGTTTCCTGTTGCATGGCCACGAGGTTGGCTCCCGAACCATGGGATTTGGCGCCGGGTTTTCGGCGATTTCAGCGCTATTGTTTGTGGCGACGGTGGGACCAGGCGATTGGTTTGCAGCGCACTGCGATGCGTTTTCCGCAGTGCATCTGTCGATTGCGATGGCCGGCGGACTTGGTCTTGCATTGGCGGCCACACCTTCCCTAAGTTCAAGCAGCGTTACCAGAATTGCTGTTCTGGGCGGCCTTGGCGCCGGGCTGGCATTGCTGGTTGTCGCCGCCTATCCGCAATGTCTGGCCGATCCCTATGCCGGGCTCGACGAGCGGCTTAAAACCTATTGGCTTTCAGCAATCGGAGAGGCACAACCGGTCAACAACATCTTGCGGAACGACCCGGTGATGTTCGCAAAATACTACATCACCCCGATTGCCGCGCTGGCGGTGCTGGCGACAAGTTTGCCGGCTACCGCAAACCGGCGTCCGCTTACGGTGATGACCGTCATCCTGCTGACGGCCGTTCTGGTCAGTTTCTGGCAGGTTCGCGGCGCGAATTTTGCGATCGCGCTGGCAGCGGTTCCGCTGGCGATGTGGGTCGCCGAAAAACGCCAGATTGCAGCTGCCGATGGAAGCGCCAAGCCGGCTTTGGTGATGGTGCTGGCCTGGTTGGTGTCGCTGAACGTCTGCTGGATGCTGGCCGCGCAGGTGCTTGGAGACATGGCCGCTCCCGCAGTTGCCGCCAACCAGAACGAAGAAAAGGCAGTCGGTTCCAACGAGGGCTGCTATATGCCGGCGGCCCATTGGCAACTGTCGGCAATGCCCGCCGGAACCGTTGCCGCGGTGTCCAATCTCGGCCCGGCAATCCTGAAATACACCAGCCACAGGGTCCTTGCCGGCCCCTATCACCGCAACATCGCCGGAAATATTGCAAACCTTGATATCCTGATGGGCACGCCGGAGCAGTCGCGGCAGGCGATTGCGGTCAACAATGTGGACATCGTCGCGCATTGCAGCTCCGATGATGAGACACGGTTTCTCGTCCGCACCGCACCGCACAGCCTCATAGCAAAGCTTGTGCTCAATGAGCCGCCCGAGTGGCTAACACCAATAGGCAGGGCGGAAAAATCGGGTTTCGTTATTTATCGTGTGAAACAATAAAGGCAATAGTTTCAAATAAATATTCCAAATTTACCTGCTATTCACATGATTCATGCATTCTGTACGGCAAGCGGAAAGAAGATAAATACTTTGGGGGTTGCTGCAATGATGGACCAAACACCATCGGCGAATGAAATCGATGTTCTCATCGCTGAGGACAATGAGGTGAACCAGATGGTATTCTCTTTCATCATGGAAGAGTTAGGCCTGTCATTTCTGATGGTCGGCAACGGCGCCGAAGCGGTTGAAAAATACCAGGAAATCAAACCTCCCATCATCATTATGGATGTATCCATGCCGGTAATGAACGGTTGGGAGGCGACCAAGAAAATTCGTGAGCTGGAAAGCCAGACGGGCGACCACGTTATCATTATCGCCGCTACCGCACACGCAATCAAGGGCGATAGAGATCGCTGTTTCGAAGTAGGAATGGATGATTATGTGTCAAAGCCGATCAGCCCCGACAATTTGGGGGATAAGATCTTAGCATGGCAAAGCCGGATGCCTCGCGCAGCCGTCGGCCAGTAAGGCTGCCGCATTGTTCAATATGCCAAAGACACCTATCCGAAAGAGTTTTGTGCCACTTTGTTTTACCCGGTACATTCGTGGCAGGCTAAAATGACGACAGCTGAACATCCAAATGCTGGCACTGCTTCCACCGAGCTGGCAATGACCGATCAGCTGACCGGCCTTGGCAACAGGGCGCGCTTTTTCGACAAGATTGAACGGTTGATAGCGGATCGTATAGAAGACCCTGTCCCCTTCGCCATTGGAATCATCGATCTTGACGGCTTCAAACCGATCAACGATCTGTTCGGCCGTGACGCCGGTGACGACATTTTGATGCAGATTTCGATGCGGCTGCGGGCCGCGATGGATAAATGGTCGGTGATAACACGGATCGGCGGTGATGAATTTGCCTTCCTGTTTCCGATGATATTTCGCAAAGAGGCGCTCGAAGAGCAGGCAAAAATGCTCATCGAAGTGCTGTCTGCACCCTATGATGTTGGCGAGCGCACGGCACGGCTTTCGGCATCGGTGGGCTGTGCGCTTTATTATTTTGGCGAAGAAACACCCCAGCAACTGGTGTCGAGGACCGAAACGGCACTTTGTCATGCCAAGCGAAGCGGCCGCGGCCGCGTCGCCGTCTACTCTCAGGAAATGGCGGAAGCGACCAAGCGCGTCGCCCGGATCGAGCAGGCGCTCAGGCGGGCTGTTTCAACCGGTGAGGTTGAACCCCATTTCCAGCCAATAGTCGAGCTGCAATCGCGATCCACGATCGGGTTTGAATGTCTGGCCCGCTGGACCGACCGCGACCTTGGGTTTGTTTCCCCTGCCGTGTTCATTCCAATTGCCGAAGAACGCGGCATCATTGGTCCGCTGTCCCAACTGCTGTTGCGCAAAGCAACCGAAGCAGCGCGTGGCTGGCCGGAACATCTCTTCTTATCCTTCAACCTGTCACCATCCCAACTGGTTGATCAAAATACCGGGCTTCAAATCCTGTCGATCCTGGAGAAGACCGGCTTTGATCCCAAACGGCTTGAAATCGAGATAACGGAAACCGGCGTGATGAGCGATCCGGTTTCGGCTGAAAAGATCGTCGAAGATCTTCGACGGTTGGGAATCCGGATTTCGCTGGATGATTTCGGCACCGGACAATCGAGCCTTGGACGGTTGCGGGAATTCCATTTTGACAAACTGAAGATCGATCGTGCATTTGTCTCCTGTGTCCTGACCGACCGGCCAACTGAGCACATCATCCGGGCAATCCTTGCCATGTGCGATGGCATGAACATGGATGTCGTTGCCGAAGGCATCGAAGAAGAAGAACAGGCCGACAAGCTGGCCCAATTTGGATGCAAGGGCGGGCAGGGCTACCTCTTTGGCAAAGCAGCTAACGCCAGTGCGACACTTGGATATTTGCGCGACGCCTATCGCGGTGCAGCGCACCTCAAGGCGGTTTGACGCCGGCAAGGTTCGGCGAACTTGACCGGCAGGGTCAAGGACCGTTTCAAAGCTGAAATGCTGATCTGGAGCGGTTTTGGCCAATTTGCGGTCAATGGCTGGTAAAACACACTTTTGTATGGCCTGCGCGAATGAAGCCGAGCTTCCGGGCGGCGGCTTTGGAAAGATCAAGAATACGGCCTTTGATGAATGGGCCGCGGTCATTGATACGCACGATGACGGATTTTCCGTTGCGCTTGTTGGTTACGCGGATATGTGAGCCGAATGGCAGGCTTCGATGCGCCGCTGTCATGGCGGCCGGGTTCATTCGCTCGCCCGAAGCCGTTTTCGAGGTCAACGCATACCAGGAAGCGCTGCCGCATTGCGCGGCCACCGCGCTGCCCGGTGCGATTAAAAGGATCAGGATTGCCGCCAGCGCCAGGCGGACCGACTTGGTCATAATGCTGTTTTTCCCTCGATGGTTCATAATCTCCACTGAGGTAAAAACAAAATGCGGCGCCGATACGCCGCATTTACCAAATCAAGTTCACGTTTCATGTCGCCCGGCAACAGTCAGACAGTTGCGGTTGTTAAGTCGCCTGGACTTTGGACTTTGCCTGTTCCTCAGCCATTTTCTGCTGGAACATTTGCGCAAAATCGATCGGATCGAGCATCAGCGGCGGGAAGCCGCCATTGCGGCTCGCATCGGCGATGATCTGGCGGGCAAAGGGAAACAGAAGCCGCGGACACTCAATAAACAGAATCGGCAGCATGTGTTCTTGTGGAAAGCCTTCGACGTGAAAAATCCCGCCGTAAAGCAGTTCGATGTTGAACAGGACGTTCTTGTCCGCCTCGGCCTTCGCATTCAAAGCGATAATGACGTCGTACTCCGTTTCCGAAAGCGGATTGGCGTTGACATTGACGTTGATATTGATTGCAGGTGCCTGATTGCTGGTGCGCAGGGACTGCGGAGCACCGGGGTTTTCAAAGGACAAATCCTTGACGTACTGCGTCAACACCCCAAGCTGCGGTGCCTTGCCATTGGCGCCCTGTGCTGCCTCGCCGGCGTTGTTTTCTTCTTTTGTCGGCTCTTTTGCCATGTCGGGAAATTACCTCTTTAGTTCAAACCAGTTCCGGTTCCCAAAAAGTCGGGGGTTCGCTAGGGCATTTTTTCGCCCAAACAGGTTCATATGTGCGAAAAATGCTTCAATGGTTCCAAGCCGATAGCGGCGTTGTTGCGGTTCAAAGGAACCGCAAAGCGCCCTAGCATGCACAAGCGGGCGTTACAAGGCAGACATCCCGGTTACAGGTCCGGTGGGTGTCCTGTCCCTAACGCCACGGCGAATCCGGATCGCCTGAACTGGTGAATTCATCTTCATCGAGATCAATGGTCTTTCCGCCCCGGCCGGCTGGTCCCCCCGGTCCCCCATGGCCGTCCCCCTTGCCGAAACCCTGGCTGCCTGCGATCACAATCCGGTCCTTTATCAAACGCCAGCCGAGATCGCGAATTGGCGGAACGAACAGGAGAAAGCCGAATGTGTCGGTCACAAAGCCGGGTGTCAGCAGCAACACGCCCGCAATCAATATCATGACGCCGTGAACCAGTTCCCGCCCCGGCACATGGCCCTGGCCGGTTTCGCTGCGGATTTTATTGAGCAAACCAAATCCTTGAACACGCAACAGGATCGATCCGATGACGGCGGTGACAAACACCATCCCCAGCGTCGCCAGCACGCCGATCTGGCCGCCAATGACGACAAAAGCGGCGATTTCCAGCAATGGTATTGCCAATAATAACACGGGTATCAGCGAAAACGGCAAAATCTGGCTCCTCAATGGTCCTATTGTTGTAAAAGCCACCTTGATTGAACGGCCCAATTCAACGACATAGGGATTGACATGATGGATTTGAATGATTGCACTTTGCGTTCTATATCATAATAGGTTGCGAACAAGGCAGATATCAGTCATTGCGAAAGCCGTTGGCGGCAAAACGGCAAGATTGGGTCGAACATGGAATTCTTTGATTTTGGCACGATTTTCTTTCTCGTTGCCGCTGTAGTGATTTTTTATCAGTTGCGCTCCGTGCTTGGCCGCCGGACCGGCAATGAACGCCGGCCTTTCGATCCCTATTCATCGCGCGAGCAGGCCAATGCCGACGAAGAGGGGGCCGACGAAGAGGCAGCCGACAACATCGTCGCGCTGCCGAAACGAAAACAATCCGGCGAAACCGAAAGCCGGTATGCCGATATCGACAAATCCGCCAAGGCGGGCACAGCGGTCAACAAAGGCATGCGGGCAATCAAGGATACCGATGCCTCCTTTGAACCGAAGGTATTTCTCGAAGGCGCCCGGATGGCCTACGAGATGATCGTCATGGCATTTGCCGATGGCGACCGCAAAACCCTGAAAAACCTGCTCTCCCGAGAAGTCTATGACGGTTTTGTCGAAGCGATTGACGCGCGCGAAGCCCGCGATGAAAAGATCCAATCATCTTTCGTTGGCATTTCGAAGGCTGATATCGTTAGCGCGGAAATGAAAGATGGCGAGGCTCATATCACCATCCGGATCGTCAGCGAACTGATATCGGCAACGCTCGATAAGTCCGGTGAAGTGATCGATGGCGACCCGGAGACCGTTGCTGAGGTAAAGGATGTGTGGACATTTGCGCGTGATACGCGCTCACGCGATCCAAACTGGAAACTGGTGGCCACCGAAGCCGAAGACTAACTGACGTGGCGCTGGCGCCCATATTCAAACCGGTGGAGTTTGACGCGCTGCCTGGATGGGCAGAGACCGATTTCCGTACTGCATTTAACGCATTCAGGCGATCGGCTGAACGAAGCCTCCAAAAACCGTATCGGACGGGATCGCTCGGTGTTGATCATCTGGCCTTTTGCGATGCTTTTATTGACGCCCGTCAGGGCGGCGATCTGTCGAATGGGCAGGCAAAGCAGTTTTTCGAAACCCATTTCCTGCCGCACCGGGTCTCTCCGGGAGATGGCGTTAAATACAGCCCCGAACACAGATTGCATGGATTTGTCACCGGATTTTATGAGCCGGAAGCCGAGGCTTCCGCCAGATGCACAGGCAGATTTCGGTACCCGGTCTATGGCCGGCCCGGCGATCTAGTCGATGTTGATGATGCAAACCGCCCGCCGGGTCTCGATCCCTATTTTGCTTTTGCCCGCAAAACGGCAGACGGCTTGGCGGAATATCCGGACCGGGGCGCAATCGAGCAGGGGGCACTTGCCGGTCGGGGATTGGAGCTGGCCTGGCTCAGCGATGCGGTGGAGCTGTTCTTCATCCATGTTCAAGGGGCCGCAAGGCTCAAATTCGCCGATGGCTCGACGCGCCGGATCACCTATGCGGCAAAAACCGGCCACCGGTTTACCGGACCGGGAAGTATTCTTGCCTCAATGGGTGAAATTGCCCGCAAAGACGTGACTATGCAGTCGATCAAAGCCTGGTTTGCCGCCAATCCGGACCGGATAAGCGAGATTTTATGGCAAAACCGGTCGTTCATCTTCTTTCGCGACGCACCGGTGGACGAAGATGGGCTTGGTCCGGTCGCTGCGGCAAAAGTACCACTGACACCGGGCTACTCGTTGGCTGTTGACCGGCTGCTGCACACATTCGCGACCCCATTCCACATCCACGCACCCGATTTGACCGTGTTTGACAACAAACCGTTTTCGCGGCTGATGATCGCCCAGGACACCGGATCGGCGATCACCGGACCGGCTCGCGGTGATCTGTTTACCGGTTGCGGCGCTTTGCCGGGTGAAATGGCCGGCGTGATCAAACATGCGGCGGATTTTTTTGCCCTGGTGCCGCGCCAATTGGTCAAAGCTGCACCATGAGCAGGCGGCGCAAAAGGGGAGATCTGAGCGATGAAGACCGGATTTTGTGGTCACAGGTGGCCCGCTCCGTCGACCCGATGTTCAACAATGCCTGGCCGCCACACCCGGCGGAGCGAAAAGCCGAACCGCAACAAAAGCATGGTGCGGCCTCACTGACCTCGCCTCAATCACTGCCGGCCTATCAGGCGCCCAAACAGCAGTCAAAAAAACCGTCGGGCCCGGGTGCGATTGATCGGCCGACACGAAAAAAACTCGCCAAAGGCCGGGTCGCCGTTGATGCCACGATTGATTTGCATGACCTTGATCAGTCAGAAGCTCACGGAATGTTACTGGCATTTCTGCATCGCGCCCATGCGTCTGGTCTGCGCCACGTGCTGGTGATTACCGGAAAAGGCTCGTCTTTGGGCAGCGCCGGCATTCTTCGCCGCGCGGTCCCGCAATGGCTGGCAACGCCGCCGTTTCGTGGACTGGTCAGCGGTATTGAAAACGCAGCAAGGCACCATGGCGGGGACGGTGCGATCTATGTCAGGCTCGCCCGCCGCGGTGACATGACATGACGCCGTTTGGTGCAAGAATACGCGAATTAAGACGCGCCAGGGGCATAACCCAACGGGAAATGGCCGCCGCGATAGGTGTCAGCCCGGCCTATCTGTCCGCCCTGGAACATGGCCGCCGCGGCATGCCTGCCTGGCCATTGCTGCAAAAGATCATCGGCTATTTCAATGTTATCTGGGACGAGGCCGACCAGTTGCAGAAACTGGCGCTCAAATCGCATCCAAGGGCGATAATCGACACGTCCGGCTTGACCCCGCAGGCAACCGAACTGGCAAACCTGCTGGCGCGCCATATCAGCCAGCTTGACCACGAGGCGGTGGAGGGACTGATCCGGCAAATCGAAAATGCCACGCAGCAAAACCGCAATTAGAGCATTTTTCGCACCCAGGCACCATCACCGCATATTTCTTCCCGCGACAGAACAGGAAAAATTCCGCCACTGACAATGATGCATTGCACAATTTTGCTTGCAATTGCATATAACATCCATGCCCACACTTGCCTTGTCCGTGCTTGTTATCGATGAAAATGAAATGCGCGCGTCGATCATCGAGGATGGTTTGCGTGAGGCCGGATACGCCAATGTGGAGATAATCCGCGACATTGCGGGCGCCGCTCAGCACATTGAAAATCATGCTCCCGATGTCATTGTCATCGATATCGAAAATCCGAAACGCGACATGCTGGAAGCATTTTTCGCGCTTTCACGCTCGGTACAGCGGCCGATTGCGATGTTTGTCGATCAGTCGGATTCGTTTTCCATAGAAGCCGCCGTTGAGGCAGGTGTCTCGGCCTATGTCGTTGATGGATTGAGAAAGGAGCGCGTCCGGCCGATCCTGGAAATGGCGATCAGCCGGTTTCGGGCGTTTTCCCGATTGCAAAGCGATCTGCAAAAGGCCCAGTCGGCCCTGGAAGACCGCAAATTGATCGACCGTGCCAAATCGATTTTGATGCGCTCGCATGGATATGGCGAGCGCGAAGCCTATGAAATGCTGCGGCGCACCGCCATGAACAAGGGCGTCAAACTGGTCGATGTCGCCCAGAGCCTGCTCACCGCCGAAAGCCTGCTGACAAACAAAGATCCGGAGGAGAGCTCTTGACGGTCCACACGATACGCGCCGGATTTATGCCGCTGCTCGACGCATGCATTTTGATTGTTGCCCATGAAAAAGGGTTCGATGCAGATGAGGGCATCCGGCTGCAATTGCACAAGGAAACATCATGGGCGAACATCCGCGACCGTATCTCGGTCGGCCATTTCGATGCCGCTCACATGCTTGGCCCGATGCCGGTTGCCGCTTCCGCCGGCGTTCTGCCAATTCCGATGGACATCTGTGTTCCCTTTGCGATGGGCCTTGGTGGCAACGCCATCACCGTATCGCGCGAGATGGCCGAAGCGCTGCGCCAGACCGGCATGTGCGAGGCATTCGATCCGGCCAGAAACGGGCAGGCGCTCAAGCTTTTAATCGATCAGAACACCATGCCAAGGCGGCCCGTATTCGCGGTTGTACACCCGTATTCCGGCCACAATTACGAGCTGCGCTACTGGCTGGCGGGCTGTGCAATGGACCCGGACCGGGATGTAGAGATTATCGTCATCCCGCCGGTTATGATGCCGGATGCGCTTCGTTCAGGCCATATAGATGGCTATTGTGCCGGTGAACCATGGAACACGGTTTCCGTGGAAAGCGGCTACGGCCACATTCTCACGGTCAAATCGAAAATCTGGCGCAGCAGCCCGGAAAAAGTGCTGGGCGTGCGCACGCAGTTCAATGCCGACCATCCAGAAATTGTCGAAGCCTTGATCAGAGCCCTTTATAGCGCTGCGCGATGGTGTGACGAGGCGGCAAACAGCGAAGAGATCGACGATATCCTGCAGCGGCCGGCCTATCTGGACGTTCCGGCAAAGACATTGCTGCCCGTCTTAAGGGGCGATTTGGCCGATATTTTCGGCGTCAAACACAGGCTCAACGGGTTTTTCATCCCTTTTGATCGTGCCGCGACCTTTCCCTGGCGAAGCCATGCTCTGTGGATCTATTCGCAAATGGTGCGATGGGGCCACGCACCTTTCAGCCAGGACCTGGTCAAACGGGTAAGCGCCACCTATCGCAGCGATATTTACCGGAATGCGCTGAAAGGTATGGGGGCAGACATCCCGTCCGCCAGCCTGAAGGTCGAAGGCGCATTAACGGCGGCTTCAGCCGTTGGCTCCACCCGGTCAAAGCTCTTTTTGGGTCCCGACGGCTTTTTCGATGGAACCGTGTTTGATCCTGACAGGATCAAAGATTATGTGCACAGCCAGAGTCAAAACAGGTGAGATTGAGGATTTTGCGCTGCACAATTTCTCGGCAAACGCATGGTGCAAGCGTCTAATTTCTTTGCATGTTGGATTTCGATTTCAAAATATTTTCCAGTAAATACATGAAATATAACAATAATAAATATTCGTGAGAAATTTGCCAGAGCCAACTTGACATGCTGCAGTTGCGAAGGACATAGTTACACATCCCGATAGCCGGGTTTCATGGCAACGCCGCCAAACCGTTGAATGCAGGTCATTGCGACCGCATTGAACCGTTTGGCGGCGTTTTTGTTTTGCGCTCCGTCTTCTTCAAAAAGGCGTGGCAAACTGGAGAGACCAGATGTTGAAATTTGACCTGTTGCGGCGAACGATCCTGAAAGCAGGTGTCGGTGCTGCAGCCTTTGCGTCACTGGCGATACCCGCATTGGCGGAGCCTCTGGACGTCGAGAAAGACGAATTGAAGTTCGGCTTCATCAAGCTGACCGATATGGCGCCGTTGGCCATCGCCTATGAGAAGGGCTATTTCGAGGATGAGGGCCTGTTTGTCACCCTTGAGCCGCAGGCGAACTGGAAGGTCCTGCTGGACCGGGTGATCACCGGTGAACTGGACGGAGCCCATATGCTTGCCGGTCAGCCGCTGGCGGCGACCATCGGTTTTGGCACCAAAGCACACATCGTCACACCATTTTCGATGGACCTGAACGGCAACGGTATTACCGTTTCCAATGAAATCTGGGAAATGATGAAACCGAACATTCCTGTCGGCGACGACGGCAAGCTGGTTCATCCGATCAAGGCCGACGCGCTGAAACCTGTCGTCGACAAATTCATCTCTGAAGGAAAACCGTTCAACATGGGAATGGTTTTTCCGGTTTCGACGCATAATTACGAACTGCGCTACTGGCTGGCCTCAGGCGGCATTCACCCCGGTTTCTATTCGACGACCGATGTGTCCGGTCAGATCAAGGCCGATGCCTTGTTGTCCGTGACGCCACCGCCGCAAATGCCGGCCACGCTCGAAGCGGGAACGATCTACGGTTATTGTGTTGGCGAGCCATGGAACCAGCAGGCGGTGTTCAAGGGCATTGGCGTACCGGTCATCACCGATTACGAGATATGGAAAAACAATCCCGAAAAGGTCTTTGGCCTGACGCGTGAATTCACCGAGCAAAATCCCAACACCACACTTGCCATTACGAAAGCGTTGATCCGAGCCGCCAAATGGCTGGACGAAAACGACAACGCCAACCGCATGGAAGCCGTCGAAATCCTGTCGCGCTCTGAATATGTCGGCGCCGACAGGGAAGTCATTGCCAACTCGATGACCGGCACGTTCGAATATGAAAAGGGCGACAAACGTGACGTCCCCGACTTCAACGTATTCTACCGCTATTTCGCCACCTATCCATACTACTCCGATGCGGTGTGGTATCTGACGCAAATGCGCCGCTGGGGGCAGATTTCCGATCACAAGGACGATAGCTGGTACGATCAGGTCGCAAAGGATGTTTACCGTCCCGACATCTATCTGAAGGCCGCAAGGATGCTGGTCGAGGAAGGCCATGTTGCCGAGAGTGATTTCCCCTGGGACAGCGACGGCTACAGGGCGCCGACGCCAGCCGGCGATATCATCGATGGCGTCGCCTATGACGGGCGCACGCCAAATGCCTATATCGATAAACTTACCATCGGCCTGAAATCGAAACAGCTTGTCGAAGGCGACGAAGTCGTCGGCGGTTAAGCCCGTTTGATTGCCGCTGTTCCGGTCCTTTTCAAGGGGCCGGAACATCCCCCCAAACATTTGATATCAGATAGGTTTAGCCATGTCGGTGGTAACAGAATCGGAAACGGTGGATCCAGCGCCCAAACCCCGGGAAAAAATGTCCCGTGCAATCAGAAAAATGGAAGGGTGGCTGGATGCGCTCGGTTTTGCGTGGCTGGTACCCATCTTAAAATTGCTCGCTGGCCATGATGTCAACGAACAGCTTGAGGAATTGAAGCGGGTGATGATCATTCCGCTGGTCGGTATCATTATCTTCCTGGCCGCGTGGGCGGCGCTGGCGCCGCAGGTTCAAACCTCATTGGGAGCGATTCCGGGCCCGGCCCAGGTTTGGGAGCAGGTCGGCAATCTGTGGTCGGATCATTTGCGCGAGCGCGGCAAGGCCGATGCGTTTTACGACCGGCAAGACAAACGCAACGAAAAACTGATCGAGGCCGGCAAGGCCGACAAGGTCAAACACCGGACCTACACCGGCAAGCCGACCTATTTAGATCAGATCGCTACCTCGCTTGTCACCGTTGGCCTGGGCTTTGCGATTGCTACGCTGCTGGCGGTCCCGCTTGGCATTGCCTCTGGATTATCGAAATCGGTCAATGGCGCGATCAACCCGCTGATCCAGATATTCAAGCCGGTATCTCCGCTGGCCTGGCTGCCGATTGTCACGATGATCGTGTCGGCGGCCTATGCAACGCCCTGGGAATGGCTGCCCAAATCGCTGTTGATTTCGGCGGTCACGGTAACGCTTTGTTCCATGTGGCCGACCCTGATCAACACCGCCCTTGGGGTGTCATCGGTTGACAAAGATCTGATGAATGTCGGCCGCGTGCTGCAATTGCCCACATCCAAAACGATCACGAAGCTGGTGCTGCCGTCCTCCCTGCCATTGATATTCACCGGACTGAGATTGTCCCTTGGCGTGGGTTGGATGGTGCTGATCGCCGCGGAAATGCTGGCGCAGAATCCGGGGCTTGGGAAATTTGTCTGGGATGAATTTCAAAACGGCTCTTCGCAATCGCTGGCAAAGATCATGGTTGCCGTCCTGACGATCGGTCTCATCGGCTTCATGCTGGATCGGCTGATGTATGCCCTGCAACGGGCGTTCACATTCTCTGCCAACAGATAGAGGCCCCCCATGAGTTTCCTTGAAATCTCGTCACTTTCCAAGCATTTCGGTGAAGGCGAGGACTGCAACGAAGTCCTTTGCGACATCAATTTGAAAGTCGAGGAAGGTGAATTTATCGCCATTGTCGGTTTCTCCGGATCCGGCAAGACCACCTTGATTTCCTGTCTGGCCGGCCTGGTCCGGCCGGATGCCGGCGGCACGATTTTCAAGGGCAAGGAGGTCACCGACCCGTCACCGGACCGCGGGGTCGTGTTTCAGTCCTATTCGCTGATGCCGTGGTTGAGCGTTGCCGGCAATGTTTCGCTGGCGGTGGATCAGGTGTTTTCCGGCAAACCGGCAGGCGAACGCCGCGATATTGCCGACAGATACATCGAAATGGTCGGGCTGTCGCACGCCAGGGACCGCAAGCCGGCCGAGCTTTCAGGCGGAATGCGCCAGCGCGTAGCCGTCGCCCGCGCGCTGGCCATGCAGCCTGAAGTACTGCTCCTGGATGAACCGTTGTCGGCGCTGGATGCGTTGACCCGGGCGAAACTGCAAGATGAATTCGCCGAGATTTCCCAACAGGAAAAAAAGACGATCATTTTGATCACCAATGATGTCGATGAAGCCATTCTGCTTGCCGATCGGATCATTCCGCTAAGACCCGGACCCAAAGCAACGCTCGGTCCGCAATTCAAGGTCAATTTGCCACGGCCGCGCGAGCGTAGTTCGATGAACTCAAATGAGGAATTCATCGAACTGCGCGCGTCAATCACACGCTTCCTGATGGAGGCGGGCAAGGAGCGTAGCGCCGACATTGAGCGCGAAATTTCCCTGCCGGATGTCGTTCCGATCTTTCAGAAGGAAGAATTGCCCAAAGCCTACCAGCAGGCTTCCGCTTCCAACCGCGAGAGCCGGTATCTGGAGCTTTCCCAGCTTACGAAAGTCTACCCGACGCCCAAGGGGCCGCTTACCGTCATCGACAATGTCGATCTGAAAATCAGCAAGGGCGAGTTCATCACTTTGATCGGGCATTCAGGCTGCGGTAAATCCACCGCTTTGACCATGGCCGCCGGTCTGAACAAGATTACCGGCGGATCGATCATTCTCGACGGCAAACATGTCACCGGGGCTGGTCCGGACCGGGCTGTTGTCTTCCAGTCGCCAAGCCTGCTGTCCTGGTTGACGGCCTATGAGAACGTGGCCCTTGGCGTCGATGGCGTCTACCCGGACGCGACTGCGGCGGAAAAACGCGAAGTGTGCGAATACTATCTGTCCAAGGTCGGCCTGGCCGACAGCATGGATCGCACCGCCGCCGATCTTTCCAACGGCATGAAGCAACGTGTCGGCATTGCCCGGGCTTTTGCCCTTTCGCCAAAACTTCTGCTTTTGGATGAGCCGTTCGGCATGCTGGACAGCCTTACCCGCTGGGAGTTGCAGGACGTTCTCATGGATGTGTGGAAGCGTACCAAGGTTACCGCGATATGCGTTACCCACGATGTGGACGAAGCCATATTACTCGCAGACCGCGTGGTGATGATGTCCAATGGTCCGAATGCGAAAATCGGCAACATCATGAAAGTCGATCTGCCAAGGCCGAGATCGCGCAAAGAGCTGCTTGGTCATCCGGATTACTACGCCTACCGCGAAGAGCTGCTGGATTTCCTCGAAGCCTATGAGGGTGGCGCAAATCCGACCGAGGCGCAGTTGCGGTCGATCGAAAAAAAGCGCGCCATCAGGATCGAGCGGCAGCGCAGCAAAACGATTGAGGCGGCAGAATGAGGCAAAAAGAAAAACTCGTCGTGATCGGCAATGGCATGACGCCGGGCCGCATGCTCGAACATCTGTTCGAGCTTGACCCGGATGCCTACGAGGTCACCATTTTCAACGCGGAACCGCGGGTCAATTACGATCGGATTATGCTGTCTCCAGTACTGTCCGGCGAAAAGAAATTCGAAGAAATCGTCATCCATGGTGACGGGTGGTATATTGAGCGCGGCATCATGCTCTACAAAGGTCACCGGATCGTCGAGATTGACCGGGTGGCCAAAACGGTAACCGCCGACACCGGGCAAACCGCCCCCTATGACAAGCTGGTGATTGCAACAGGATCAAGCCCGTTCATGATCCCTGTGCCTGGAAACGATCTTGCCGGGGTTCTGACCTATCGCGATCTCGACGATGTGAATGCGATGCTGCTCGCCGCACAGGCCCGATCCAGGGCCGTGGTCATCGGCGGCGGGCTTTTGGGCCTTGAGGCCGCAGTCGGCCTGAAAATGCAGGGCATGGATGTCACGGTCGTGCATCTGATGGACACATTGATGGAGCGCCAGCTCGATGCAGCGGCCGGCTTCCTGCTTAGGCGCGAACTGGAAGCGCGGGATATCAACTTTGTTACCGGCGCCAATACCAAAGCGATCCTCGGAGACAAAAAAGTCACCGGGGTGGAATTGGCAGACGGCACGGTGATCGATTGCAGCCTGGTGGTGATGGCTGTGGGGATCCGGCCGAACACCGGGCTGGCAAAACAGGCGGGTCTGACGGTAAACCGTGGAATTGTTGCTGATAGCGGCCTGACGACATCAGATCCGGACATCCTGGCTCTGGGCGAGTGTGTCGAAGTTGACGGCCAATGCTACGGGCTGGTTGCTCCGCTCTACGAGATGGCCCGCATCGCCGCATCGCGGCTGACTGGGGACGCTTCGCCAAGCTTTGCCCATACGGACACGCCGACCAAACTCAAGGTTACCGGAGTAGATCTGTTCTCGCTTGGTGAAATCGCCGATGGTGATGATCGCGATGAAATCGTGCTCCGTGATGCAGCAGCAGGTATCTACAAACGGTTGATCATCGAAAACAACCGCATCATTGGCGCGGTGTTGTACGGCGACACAACCGACGGCGCATGGTTTAATGACCTGAAGAAAAAACAAACCGACATCTCCGACATGCGCGATACGCTGATCTTCGGACAGGCCTATCAGGCAGGAGACGCCATGGACCCCCTGGCAGCCGTTGCAGCCTTGCCGGATGATGCAGAAATCTGCGGCTGTAACGGCGTTTGCAAATCGAAAATCACCGGCAAGATCACCGAACAAGGCCTGACCACACTCGATGAGGTCCGCGCCCACACAAAGGCGTCCTCGTCGTGCGGCACATGTACAGGTCTGGTCGAGCAGCTCATGGCACTGTCGCTGGGAGATGCCTATAACCCTGACGCTGTGACGCCGATGTGCAGTTGCACCAGTCTTGGCCATTCAGATGTCCGGCGCCTTATCAAGGCAAAGCAGCTCAAAACCATTCCCGCCGTCATGCAAACCCTGGAATGGCAGACATCAACCGGCTGTGCGAAATGCAGGCCTGCGCTAAACTATTATCTGATTGCCGACTGGCCGGACGAATATGCCGACGACTACCAGTCGCGTTTCATCAATGAGCGCGTTCACGCCAATATCCAGAAAGACGGAACCTACTCCGTCGTACCGCGCATGTGGGGCGGGCAAACCTCATCGGGGCAACTGCGCGCGATTGCCGATGTGGTCGACAAATACAACATCCCGGCGGTCAAGGTGACAGGTGGTCAGCGCATCGACATGCTCGGGATAACGAAGGAGGATCTGCCAGCGGTGTGGGCCGATCTTGGCAAGGCTGGATTTGTGTCAGGCCATGCCTATGCCAAGGGTCTTCGAACGGTGAAAACCTGTGTCGGAACCGACTGGTGCCGCTTCGGGACGCAGGATTCGACCGGATTGGGTGTCCGCCTCGAAAAGTTCATGTGGGGCTCGTGGACGCCGGCCAAGGTCAAGTTGGCGGTTTCCGGATGCCCGCGGAATTGCTCGGAGGCAACCTGCAAGGATGTCGGCGTGGTGTGTGTGGATTCAGGGTTCGAGATTCATTTCGCCGGTGCTGCAGGGCTGGATATCAAGGCAACCGAGGTGCTGGGTCTGGTAAAATCGGAGGACCAAGCGCTTGAGCACATTGTCGCGCTCGTTCAGATGTACCGCGAGCAGGGCCACTATCTGGAGCGCATCTATAAATGGGCCAGACGCGTTGGCTATGATGAGGTTCGCGCGCAAATTCTAGACAATGACGAAAAGCGCAAAGCCTATTTCGACAGATTCGTCTTCAGCCAGAAATTCGCCCAGACCGACCCCTGGGATGAGCGGGTATCGGGCAAGGACAAGCACGAATTTGTGCCGATGACTGCGATCAAGCTGGAGGCGGCGGAATGAACGCGAATTTACCCGCCTGGGTTCAGATAGGCCATTTGAGCGATATCCCCAGGCAAGGCGCCAGATGTATTTCCGCCGGGGGGGTGCGTATTGGAATATTCAGGACCGCCGATGATGAAATCCATGCTCTGGAAGATAAATGCCCGCATCGTCAAGGACCGCTAAGCCAGGGCATCATCCATGATGGCTGCGTAACATGCCCGCTGCACAACTGGGTCATCTCGTTGCGGTCGGGCGAAGCCCAGGGTGCCGATGAGGGCTCGGTAAAGACATATCCGGTTCGCCTGGACGGCGAAACAATCCTGCTTGATCTCGGTTCACTGCGGTGATGAAGGCTGGCGACAACGCCATCAGGACCACTTGTCCCTATTGCGGTGTCGGCTGCGGAATAATCGCAGATAGCAAGCCCGATGGCACGGTTAGGATCAGCGGAGACCCCGATCATCCGGCAAATTTCGGGCGCCTTTGTTCAAAGGGAACCGCCCTTGGTGAAACGATCGGCCTTAAGGGCCGTCTGCTTTATCCGCAAATAAACGGCAGACGCGCCGATTGGAATGACGCCCTTGATCTGGTCGCCAAACGGTTTTCCGCAGCCGTGTCAGAGCACGGTCCCGATTCGGTGGCCTTTTATGTTTCGGGCCAAATTCTCACCGAAGACTATTATGTCGCCAACAAGCTGATGAAAGGCTTCATCGGGTCCGCCAATATCGACACGAATTCACGCCTTTGCATGGCGTCGTCGGTCGTTGGCCACAAGAAAGCCTTTGGTGCCGACACAGTTCCAGGCACCTATCGGGACCTGGAGCTTGCTGATCTGGTCATATTGGTCGGCTCCAATCTCGCCTGGTGTCACCCGGTCCTGTATCAGCGGCTTGAAGCAGCAAAACAGGCAAGGCCGGAGTTAAAGGTCGTCCTTATCGATCCCCGCAGGACGATGACGGCCGAACTTGCCGACCTGCATTTGCAAATCGCACCCGATGGCGACGTGGCCCTGTTTTGCGGAATGCTGTCCTATCTGGCCAGCAAGCAGATATTGGACCGGGATTACATCGACGGACACACAAACGGCTTTGCCGGGGCAATCGCCGCTGCCGGGGTTTTCGATGTGGAAGTTTTATCGAAACAAACCGGTCTTTCAAGCCAGGATATCGAAACGTTTTTTACCTGGTTCGCGGACAATGAAAAGACGGTCACCGTCTACAGCCAGGGGGTCAATCAGTCATCCTGCGGCACCGACAAGGTCAGCGCTATCCTTAATTGTCATCTGGCGACCGGCAGGATCGGAAGGCCGGGCGCAGGCCCTTTCTCCGTGACAGGTCAACCCAACGCAATGGGAGGCCGCGAGGTGGGCGGGCTTGCAACGATGCTGGCCAGTCATATGGAGCTCGACAACACCCGTCACCGCGATCTTGTTCAAAACTTCTGGAATGCGCCAACCATTGCCGGCAAAGCCGGGTTGAAGGCCGTAGATATGTTCGAGGCGGTCCTAGACGGGACGATAAAGGCGATCTGGATCATGTCGACCAACCCCGTCGACAGCATGCCGAATGCCGATATCGTGCGCGAGGCATTGCAAAAATGTCCATTTGTTGTCGTGTCCGACATCCAAGAAGATACCGATACGGTCCGGTTGGCCCATGTAAAACTGCCCGCCACCGCCTGGGGTGAAAAGGACGGCACCGTCACCAATTCGGAGCGGCGCATTTCAAGACAGCGCCCTTTCTTGCCACCGCCGGGCGAGGCGAAACCCGATTGGTGGCACATGGTTGAACTGGCCCGCCGCATGGGCTTTGCCGGTGCGTTCAACTATACCGGGCCGGCCGAAATTTTTGCGGAATATGCGGCACTCAGTGGCATTCAAAACAATGGTTCGCGCGATTTCGATATTTCCGCACTGACAGATACCGATGCGTATGACGCTCGTGGCCCGGTGCAATGGCCGGTGCGCAAGAGCGGGACGGCAGAAGATCATCGCTTCTTTGCCGAAGGCGGGTATTACCACCGCGACGGCAAGGCGAAATTTGTTCCGGTCAAACCCGCAGCAGCCGAACGACAGAAAACCGGCGCGCCACTGATCCTTAATACGGGCCGCATCCGCGACCAGTGGCACACCATGACGCGTACCGCGCTTGCAGCAAGGCTGAACGCGCATTCCGGCGAGCCCTATTGCGATATTCATCCCCATGATGCGCACAAATATTTGATCGGGGACAGCGAGCTTGTGGTCGTTGAAAACGATCTGGGCAAGGCCGTGCTGCGCGCGCGGGTGAGCCCGGCCCAGCTGAAGGGGCATGTTTTCGTGCCGATGCACTGGACGGATCAGACCAGTTCGTGCGGCCGGATCAATGTGCTCGTTCCGCCATTGACGGACAGGGATTCCGGCCAACCGGCTTCAAAGAATGTTCCCGTATCCATCAGACCCGCCGGTGATGTTGTCTACGGTTATCTGGTTAGCAAACAAAAACCTGACTTTGCCGCCGGCGAGTTGGCCTATTGGGCATTGGCCAAATGCTCAGGCGGTTGGCGGGCGGAGATTGCGGTACCGCGCACGGTCGAGCCGGAACAATTGCTCAAGTCCTGCGGCGTGGCGTCGGGGAGCGAGGATACGGTCGGCTATCATGATCGCAAGACCGGTCAGACCCGGCTTGGTCTTTTTGATCGTGATGCGCTCAAATGGGCCGTCTATCTTTCAGGCCGGCCGGTGATGCTCGCAAGGGAATGGCTGTGCGAACAGTTGACCGTTTCCCATGACGGGTTTGCAGCCCGCCTGAAAGTGCTGGCGGGCAAGCCGGATTTGAATATGCCCGACAAAGGTGCTCTGGTTTGTGCCTGCATGAATGTTGGCATCCACGATATTTCGCGCGCTTTGCATGGCGGGCATCTGACCGTATCGGCGATCGGCGAGATAACCGCCGCCGGGACAAATTGTGGCTCCTGCCGCGCCGAAATCAACAAAATGATCGACGCGTTCAAACAGCAAACTGCAATCGCCGCCGAATAACCAATTTGCACAGTGCAACCAGAATCGCGATCAAGCCGCTTTCAACCGCTCCCATTCAGTTTCGAACTGAAAGCAATATTGCGCGGCTTCCTCTTCCGGCAGCAGAGCGAGAGGTGAGTGATGCCTTATCCCCTGTCGGGAAAAGCCTGTGCATAAGCGCCGTCGATTTTTCCCATCTGCCCGATGGTGAAAGCAAAGCGCATCGCAAATTCGCCCGATATGGGTCACCTCATCAAGCGTCAGCGGATATGCGTCACCGGCATCACGGCCCTTGGGTGAAAAATGCTTCCGTCCCTTGCGCGATTTCAGATATTTGTCGAGCACCTGATAACCGCCAATGACTTGCGGTTCCTCTCAATTGCCTGCCTGACGTCCATGCCCGGTTCTTCGAATAACCGGACAGGATAAGGCAGGTTTTGGGGACGGGGATAAAATGCCGGAAGCGGAAGGCAGGAACGCGGACTTAGTCACAATTTTTTGTCAAATTAGTGCAATATCTGCGACCGATCATGATCAAAGATACTTATAAGCTTAAACAACCACGCAAGCCAGACGGCAGTACGATTAACGCACCTCGTTCGTATAGTCTTCTACCAAATCCGGATTGGGACGAAGCCAAAACCACGCTCCAATCATTGAACTGCATAATCGAAGTTTCGTCAGGTAAGTTGTTCAAAAATTTGGTTGATGGAAACAAAACTACTTGAGCAGGCGCTTCATCAGAAAGCACGCTAATCGCCATCAGTGTGCCAATCCATCCGCACAAGACCAAGGGCAACGCCAGAACAAGCGATCTAATAGTCATGAATATGCTCTAAAATTATACCAGATTGTTTCAATTGCCTAAGTTGTTCGGCTAATTCAGTAACTTCCACAACGATCAGGTGGCGATAATCATCAAATCCCTGCCGCTGCATGCTTGCAATAGACCTGTCCAGATCACCATTTTCAGAAATGGCTGTGAAGAGGATATTATTGTTTCCCGCAATTTCGACAAAATTCAGACCGTCGCTGGACATCATTTGTAGGATTTTTGTTAGCGCACGGTATCGCGGCGTTTCGATTACTATACCCTGTTTAACCGTCTCTATGATTTTGACATTATCGTATGATTCCAGTTTTGCACGGCTGCCGTTTGCCACGATCATTCGCAAGGTCAATTGATCCGCGCCTGTACCTGCAACCGCTTGTGCAATGACATCAGCGTAAGCGGCCTTGGCTTTATATTCTAAACCAAGCGCAAGCCTGCGTTCCTTGTCTCTCAATGTATCGGAATTGACAGTGCCAAGTTCTTCGGCATCTTCCCTAAAACGCCATTTGTACCAAGGGACTTGTTGTAAGAACTCAGCATAATTGCTGGCATGCCTGGCTGATAGTTTATCCGTGGGAGCATGGTCTGCACCACGAAGGCCTGCGAATAGTCTGCCGATGGTTTCCTCATACAATGCCTTGAGGGCAAGCTCCGCAGAAAAACTGACCCCAATGACATAGACCATTTGTTTGGTTGGCGTGTCTATCTCGCCATAAGAATGGGAAGTTTCTGAAAGCGTGCATAGCGACGACCAAAATCCCCGAATGCTGCTTAAGTAGCCAAATTCATGAGGATCACCTTCGCGAATAACTTCCGCGTAATCTTCGTAGGCATGTACAATATGCCATTCCGGATAGGTCATAAACGTCCGGGTAACTGGCCGATGATCTTTAGCAGGCAAAATAGAGGCATATCGTTGTGGCGTCGTCGTCTGCCGGCACATGGTTTCAACATATGCAACGGGTGCCAACAAAACAGCTACCAGCAATATGAGGCAAAGCGCGATACGCTTTGACCATTTCCATAAGCGGCTCATCCTCGTGCTGCCTTAACACCTGCATAGGCTGCCACACCACCAAGAACTAAGTGAGGGACATTGGCAAAAAAGCGAGGAAGGGAGAAGTCCATACCGACCCAGCCGTTGGTGAAAATACCCAAGTCCAAATAACCGTAGCCGGTGAAAAAGCCGAAGACGCCGTCAAACAGATAGGCAAATCCAAACAGAATCATAAATGTTCGTGAAGCGCGGTGAGACATCAGGCCCGCGACCAGTGCCCAAAGGGCGGAGGCGACATGCAAACTGTCATCGTAGATATCAAGCGCGAAGATACCAAATGACAAACCGTTTTCGTCAGTTAGTCCGGGTATGTAGTTAATCGAAGCTGCCACCATCAAGGCAATGAAGTAGCCAATAGCGAGTTTTTGAAGATTGGTCATAGTTGCGCCAGATAAGAATCCCAAAGATTATTGCGAAGAATCAAGTCGGGATCGATTTCCCGTTTTGCCCGGGCGAATGCTGAAGCCCCAACATAAGTTTTTCGGAGTTGATCCACTGTGGCATGAGGTCGGTAGGGCAAATAATATGCACCGTCGATTGAGGAAATGCGCCCAATCAATTCATGGGTCATACGCGCCATGTCAGCTTCTGCACGGACTGTCAGTTCCTGACTGAACGACATTACAGCAGCAATGCGTGGTACCTTGGCATAGGAAAGCGTACTTTGGTCATCTTGTCCGACGTAGCGCAAAGTAACGTTTAAAAACTCCTGATAGGAAGCTGGAATGACTTCGCGGCAAATTTTCAAAAACTCTGGAAATCTGTCAAAGCCCACGAAATACTCATGCAAAATGTCTACGCGGTCAGGGTTTCGGTCATCCAGCGTCACCACAGGTTCATTGATCAATGAGTTGCGAGTGACTGCACCCGCCCCCAATGCAGGGCCGACAGATGTTTCATTCCACCAGCGGAAAGACTTAAATGTCTCGTTACCCAATTGTTTGCGATAAAGCCTACTGGCTGCATGAGACATCCATCCTGAGCCGGAAGCCGCTGGGAGGTCAGTTTGATCCTCATCTTCACGATAAGTCACCATCAAAGACTTGGTGAAAAAACTTTCTCTTTCAACGTTCAATCGCCCGTATGCCATGGGAACGGATGGGTCTTTTATAATCTTATCAAAAGCAGCGGCAAAATCTTCAGCGTTTATCACTTCGAATTGTGGGATGAGTCGAGTGTTGCGAACCATTTCGACCTCCATATCGACAATGATTCCTATCAGGCCATAACCACCCATGGCATGATTGAACAACTCAGTGTTTTCGGATCGCGAACACGTAACCAGATCCCCTGATGGTAGTACCATCCGTAATGAACGTACGGTCGAGCCCATCGGACCAAAAGGCACTGGCCATCCATGCGCATTGACGGAGTAAGTCGCAGCAACACCAAAATCATTGTTAGATTGCATGACTTTTGGAGACCAGCCCTTAGGATCAAGCGTTGAGATAATTTGTGACCAGCGCGCACCTGCATGAACGCGATAACTCTCATTTTTACTGTCAAGCTCCATCCAACCATTATCATAAGTAATGGCAATACCGTCTCTAGGTATAGCTTGCCCGCCCATTGAGTGACGCGCAGCGCCAACATTCAAAGGACGATTTCCACTCCTTGCGCTTTGAAGTTCTTTCCGAACTTGTTCAACCAATGCATCGCCAGGGTCAGTATTTATAACTATGTGTTTGTTTATCGGGGTTGCTGAAAGAGTGCTGGCATCATTCAGGATTGTCTCACCCTGCGGTACGCTTATGCGTTTTGTGCCATCATATACTGGAAGATTGGATCGCCACAGATTTGATGCACCCCATCCCGCAACGCTTCCTAATCCAATCAGAGCCGCGCGCCTGGTAAAATTTTTCATTAGTCTAATAACTCCCCCTTAGTGAATTGGTAAAAATTCGCAATTTACTTAAAGTCCAAAAAAGCATTCTGAGATTTAAAATTCCCCTAAATAAAAAATAATTTCATATCAGTTACTATATCAATCTATATTCCAAATCGCCTAATTGGTATTTCCGGCCATTTGGACGGAAATTAACGCATGCAAGAGTTTGGAGTTAAATTCCGTCGGCGCCTCCAATTGTGGCATATGGCCAATTTCCTGCATTCTTGAAAATCCAATTGGGTTTAGAATTGAAGCCAGTTCTTCACCCTGTTCTATGGGTGTAACCTGATCCTTCTCGCCCCATATCAAACTTACGGGAATATTGTTTTTTGCTAATTCAAGTCTCGAACGACTGACCGCATCGGGATCGCCTGCAAGGAATTGCCGAAGCCATAGAACCATATGCTGCGTGTTGCCTTTTAAAGCCATAGGTTTTTGAAGAATCTGGATATGCCGTTTCGTCAACTCATCTTTTTTATGCATGAATCTTTTCGTTAAATATCCTGTCATCAAAGGATTAGTAACTGTTGCTGAGACAAGTGCTTCCGCGAGCGGTGTAATGCGTAGTGGGAGTGGGACATGACCAGTGTCATTTTGACTTGGATCGTCTTTCAATACCAATACCGGACAGACGAGGACCAGTCCTAAAATGTTGCTTGGATAACGCAGAGCTGTTTCCATAGCAATTCCGCCACCGTATGAGTGACCAACCAGTAAGTAATTTTGTAGGCCTAGTGCTTTGACCAATGCGGCGATACGCTTGGCCTGAACGCTACGAGAAAACTCTCCACTGCTGCGGTCGGAAAACCCAAAGGGAGGTTGATCCACGGAAATTACACGATACCCATTGGCAGAAAGGTCTATTGCAGCTTCCTCCCACAATCCGCCCCAAGCTGCCATGCCATGGGTCATTATAATAGGGGTAGCTGTTTGGCTCCCCCATTCTGATATATGAATTCTACCTTCATCAGTTTGAACAAACTTGCCATTTGAAATCGTAATTTCTGATGCGTCGCTTGTTTCTTGCAACGCCGCATTAATCCTGAATCCGGTAAGCATAAGGATCAATAGAAGGAAAATACCTGCTAAAATCTTTAGGAGCTTTTTCATTATTGGGTCTGCGGTTTAAATTTTGAATTTCAAAATGAGTAAACCCAATTCACTCAAAAATATTTAACCCTGTAAGTTCAGTTCCGCAACATAAGGCTTATGCCCGGTTTTTTGGTTTAAGAGCGACAAACTTCAAACGGTAAAGATGGGCTCAATTCCGCCGTTTGGCCATTTGATCAAACAGCCGGGAATAAAGGCCCGAAGCCTTGTCTGGAGTAGTTTCCCCCAAACAGAATCATATGTGCGAAAAATGCTTCAATGGTTCCAAGCCGGTACAAGCGTTGTCGCGGTTTCAGTTACCGCAAAGCGCCCTGGGCCGGTGTCTAGATCACGCCCGACAGAGCTACGACGCGGTGAGGCCAACGATGAGCCGGTTCCGGGGCGGCTATGGGCCGAAACGGGCAAAATCGTAATGCGAAAAGTTTTTAGGCTCGGCGCGGCGGCCGTTAGAAAATGCGCGCAGAACCCGATATTCAGCACTCGACTTGTGCATGCGAAAGCGGGACAAATGGCGGCCAAGTGGACCTTTCTGCCGTCTGTTCTCTTATGTCAAATGAACGCTTATCGAGGCTAGAACAGTAGTGTCCGCAACTGCACATTCGCTGCTCACGGTACCATTCTCGTCAATCTCGTCGACTCAAAACAGTCTTCCCGCACATCGAGCTCAGTCCGAGTTTTTCTCCGCCCGCCGTTCTGCCTTCAGAGCCCGGCTTGGTGGACAGACCTCTTGCATGAATTTCGCTAAAGTGCCGCCCAGATTGTCGGCTTGCATGCCGTATTTCACGAACTGACCTTCGCGCTTCTTCCAGATCAGATCTGCCGACTCCAGGATTGAAAGGTGCTTGGATACCGCCGGTTGAGACATATCAAACCGTTCTGCAACCACACCAGCCGTCAACGGCCCCTCTGACAGATAAGCTAATATCCGACGCCGTGTGGTCGACGCCAATGCTTCAAACACTTTATCAGGGCTTGACATGAATTCACCTTTTAACTTATTAGTTATATAGCTCTGTATCTAATATGTTATTCATTCTCTAATGGAGTTTCAAGATGCGACTGCACGCCACCGACCGGGTTTATCCCAAAAGTTCAACCAATGCTCTGCAGGGTATCATCCGCTGGGATGCTTCGAAATCAATCTGGCTCTTTGCGATGATTGCAGGTGGCATCGCAGCAATCACTTTGACCCCTAGCTGGGGTGGCTTTTTGGCATTTTTCGGAACCACCGTCGTCACAATTTGCGCAGGCCATTCGGTCGGCATGCATCGCTTGCTTATTCATAAAGCTTTTCAAGTTCCCAAATGGCTGGAATACGTCCTTGTCTGGCTTGGCACTCTTGTCGGCATGGCAGGCCCGTTTGGTATGATCCGCGCTCACGACATGCGCGACTGGCACCAGCGTCAATCCAAATGCCCACCACATCCAAGCCATGGCGCAGGGTTTTGGCGTGATGCGTGGTGGCAGATGCATTGCCGGTTTGATCTCGATCATCCCCCTTGTTTCCAAATTGAGGCCGAGATCGCAAACGACCGCATCTATCGATGGATGGAGCGTAACTGGAAGGCACAGCAACTTTTTGTGGTAGTTCCACTATTCATGTTTGGTGGAGTTGGTTTCGTTCTTTGGGGGATTTGCATGCGTGTCGCAGTCTCGCTGATCGGCCACTGGATGGTCGGCCATTTTGCGCACAAAACCGGCCATCAAGGATGGTATATCGCAGATCTCCCAGTCCAGGGTTATAACCTTCCCGGCCTCGGCCTGATCACATTTGGTGAAAACTGGCACTCCAACCACCACGCTTTCCCGCACTCAGCAAAGCTCGGTATTGAAAAGGGCCAAATGGACCCCGGTTACTGGCTCATCAAGCTTCTCGAGGCCTTTGGCTTGGCTCACACAATCCTTGGCCCCGAAGACCGGGCCGAGCGCAGCGGATTGACCAGGTTCGAGCCCGAACCAGGCAATCGTTGGGCCACCAACCCAGATGACGTGTGGCAAACCACCAGCATTAGATAGTTGAGATGCAAAAAGCAGGCATACATGCAAAGTGCGACAGCGGGTAGGAAAGGGCTCAATTCCGCTATTCGCCCCTTCCCTCTCACCTTTCCACACGCTTTAACCGCAAGTGGAGGGGCCCTTCGCCCGCTCTGGGGCGTAGTAACCCGTCAGTGGCGGCTGATATCAGCCGTATAATAGTAACTCTATTTAAGTAGCTCAGCCGTGCTCACATTTAGGGCTTTGGCAATCTGCTCAATGGTTTCCAGTGTCGGGTTGAGTTGGCCGGATTCCAGCCGGCTGATATAGGCTTGGTCAGCGTCGATGCGCATGCCAAGTTGTTCCTGGCTTAGCGCGACCTTTTCCCGGTAGCGCTTTACGTTTGCGCCAAACAGCTTCTTGATGCCCATGCCACCAAAGAACCTGCTGCTGCTTTGTATTCCATGTATTAAAATACATATTATGGGGTATTCATGCCGCCGGGGCTCCTATGGTCATGCAGGGGTCCGGTGGTGAGGTGAAGATGAGCGGGAGGGTGTGAGGAGCGCAAACAATCTCCCCCTTTGCGGGGGAGATCACGGAGTGACAGAGGGGTGTGTGGGTTTCGTGCCAAGGCACGCCCCCGGCGGAGGCAATATCGCTGGCGGTTTCGGCAGATCGGGCGGAACATCAGGAGACGGCTTGTGCGTGGATCCTCGGCTCAAGCCCGAGGATGACACCAGCCAACATCACCCGCTCCCGCAGCCACCTCCGCCGCAGCCGGATGATTGACAGCCCGCGCCGCAGCCTCCGCCCCAGAAGCCATCTGAGTTGTTTTTCCCACCCTTTTTGCGGGATTTCTTGATGCGCGATTTGTAGTAGCGGAACAGCATATATGCCGCGAAAACAAGCGCTACGACAAGGAACGTAAACATAGGATCGTTCAACGACCGCGGGTCGGAATTGTTTGCATCGCTCGAAGATTGGGCCAACACATCGTGAACGGAGAACACCCAAAGCGAAACCAATGACGCTGCAGCAAGAACTGCAATACTTGCCGCCTGGAGCGCTCGCTTTGGTTTCGGGATCACCCAGTTTCTGCGTGTGTTGACCCAGCGCAGGTCCGCCGCATCACCAAAGCGGATTGTAGCTTCCGGCCAGATACCGCTCGGTGGCTCCTCGCCGAATTCGGCGCGGTAGCTGGCGAGCGTTGCCTCATATTGCTGCTCAAAGCGATCATCCTCCGCCTGTCCGCCCTTGGTCGGGCCGTGATGCAGATCGCGTCCGAGCGCATCGCGGAACTCGCCCCAATAGTGCCGCGTATAGGTGAGATGCAGATGCCAGGCCTGATCGACGTGGTCTGAAGGCGTGACAGGATGGTTGGCGGTGCAGGCGAGGTAGCAAAACCGGCGATATTCCTCGACAACGCGCTTTGCGAAATCGGATGTCCAGCCATTGTCCCGTGCCAGCCGGGCTGAAAACGGAAATGTGGCGTCAAGCCGATCAAATTCAACCGCTTCAATCCGCTTCCACAACAATGGGATTGTAGCCATGATCGTTCCTCCTCATTTGCGCAAAAGTTGCAGGAATCATGTATGTAACCAAAGCGATTATGCAGGATTCGCCCAATTAACCAAAAATCCCCCGAATGAGCTTTTTTGAAGCTTTTTGACGCCTTGCACTTATCGGGGGCGCTCCTTATATACGCGGCAACGTTGTCACGAGGCCGTGGCGGCATGAAAACCATCCTCATCAGGGGCTCGCAAAGGGAACGCCGCAAGGGTCCGGTGCAAGCCTGCTTAAACGGAGAGAAAAATGGCTAAAGTAATCGGTATTGATCTGGGTACCACCAATTCCTGTGTCTCGGTCATGGACGGCAAGGATGCCAAGGTGATCGAAAACGCCGAAGGCGCGCGCACGACGCCGTCGATCGTGGCATTTTCTGATGATGGCGAGCGTCTAGTCGGCCAGCCGGCCAAGCGCCAGGCGGTCACCAATCCGGAAGGCACATTGTTTGCCATCAAGCGCCTGATCGGCCGCCGCTTCGATGATCCGGTGACCAAGAAGGACATGAAGCTGGTCCCCTATAAAATCGTCAAGGGCGACAATGGCGATGCCTGGGTCGAGGCCGATGGCAAGAAACAGTCGCCGTCGCAGGTCTCAGCCATGATCCTGCAAAAAATGAAAGAGACGGCGGAGGCCTATCTCGGCGAGAACGTCGAACAAGCCGTCATTACCGTTCCGGCGTATTTTAATGACGCCCAGCGTCAGGCCACCAAGGACGCCGGCAAGATCGCCGGCCTGGAAGTTCTGCGCATCATCAACGAGCCTACCGCTGCCGCGCTCGCCTACGGGCTCGACAAGAAGGACGGCAAGACGATTGCCGTCTACGATCTGGGCGGCGGTACATTCGATATTTCCGTGCTGGAAATCGGTGATGGTGTGTTTGAGGTCAAATCGACCAATGGCGACACCTTCCTGGGTGGTGAAGATTTCGACATGCGCCTGGTTGAATATCTGGCCGAGGAGTTCAAGAAGGATCAGGGCATTGATCTGAAGAATGATAAGCTGGCCCTGCAGCGCCTGAAAGAGGCGGCAGAAAAAGCCAAGATCGAGCTGTCGTCTTCGTCGCAGACCGAAATCAACCTGCCCTTTATCACAGCCGATCAGTCGGGACCGAAACACCTGACCATGAAGCTTACCCGTGCCAAATTCGAAAGCCTGGTCGACGATCTGGTCAAGCGCACTGTCGAGCCGTGCAAGGCGGCACTGAAAGATGCCGGCATGAAGGCGGGCGATATCGACGAGGTCATTCTCGTCGGCGGTATGACCCGCATGCCGAAAATCCAGGAAGTGGTGAAACAGTATTTCGGCAAGGATCCGCACAAGGGTGTGAACCCCGACGAGGTCGTCGCCATGGGCGCGGCCATTCAGGCCGGCGTGCTACAGGGCGATGTCAAGGACGTGCTCCTGCTCGACGTCACGCCGCTGTCGCTCGGCATCGAGACGCTGGGCGGTGTGTTCACGCGCCTGATCGACCGTAACACCACGATCCCGACCAAGAAGAGCCAGACATTCTCGACGGCAGAAGACAATCAGTCCGCCGTTACCATCCGGGTTTTCCAGGGTGAGCGTGAAATGGCGGCCGACAACAAGATCCTCGGCCAGTTCGATCTGGTCGGCATTCCGCCGGCGCCGCGCGGCGTGCCGCAAATCGAGGTCACCTTCGACATCGACGCCAACGGCATCGTCAATGTCTCGGCCAAGGACAAGGGCACCGGCAAGGAGCATCAGATTCGCATTCAGGCTTCGGGCGGTCTGTCCGACGATGATATCGAACAGATGGTCAAGGACGCCGAGGCCAACGCCGAAGCCGACAAGCAGCGCCGCGACGCGGTCGAGGCCAAGAACCAGGCCGAGGCGCTGGTGCATTCGTCTGAGAAAAACCTTGCCGAATACGGTGATAAGGTTTCAGACGAAGACAAAAAGGCAATTGAAGACGCGATCGCCGAACTGAAAACCTCGCTTGAGGGCGACGATGCAGAAGACATCAAAGCCAAGTCGACAGTGCTTGCCGAAGCCTCGATGAAGCTCGGTCAGGCCATGTATGAGGCCAGTCAGGCGGAAGCCGCCGAAGCCGATGCCGCGTCTGACGCTGAAAAAGACGGTGAAGATGTTGTGGACGCCGATTTCGAGGAAATCGACGAAGACGACGACACAAAAAAATCAGCCTGACGGCGCTTAATAAATGAACCTCTCCGGAGCCGTATCCGGAGAGGCTTCTCTTTGATCGGGCAGGCGCAATGGCCAAGGCTGATTTTTATGAAACACTCGGTGTCGACAAGGGCGCTGACGAAGCGGCTCTGAAAAGCGCCTTCCGCAAGCTCGCCATGAAATACCACCCCGACAAGAACCCCGGGGATGCGGAAGCCGAAAAGAAATTCAAGGAACTGGGTGAAGCCTACGAAACGCTGAAAGACCCGCAAAAACGGGCCGCGTACGATCGTTTCGGCCATGCGGCGTTTGAAAATGGCGGTCCCGGCGGCTTTGGCGGCGGCGGTTTTTCGGGCGGTGGATTTGCCGACATTTTTGAAGATATTTTCGGCGAGATGATGGGCGGCGGCCGCCAGCGCCGTTCGGCCAATGGCCGCGAACGTGGCGCTGACCTTCGCTACAATATGGAAATCACGCTGGAGGAATGCTGGTCGGGCAAGACGGCACAAATACGCGTTCCCACATCGGTCCAGTGCGAGACATGCTCCGGCTCCGGCGCCAAGCCTGGATCATCGCCGGTAACCTGCGCCATGTGTTCGGGCGCCGGCCGGGTCCGTGCCTCGCAGGGGTTCTTCTCCGTAGAGCGCACATGCCCGCAGTGCCAGGGCCGCGGGCAGACGATTTCCGATCCCTGCTTGGATTGCTCCGGCCAGGGCCGTGTCACCGAAGAGCGCTCGCTGTCGGTCAACATTCCAGCCGGCATCGAAGACGGCACCCGCATCCGGCTGGCCGGAGAGGGCGAAGCCGGCACGCGTGGCGGACCGAACGGGGATTTGTACATATTCATCTCCGCCAGGCCGCATGAATTTTTTCAGCGCGACGGCGCCGATCTTTACTGCAAAGTACCGCTCTCGATGACCACCGCAGCCCTTGGAGGTTCGTTCGAAGTGGCAACACTCGATGGCACGCAGACACGGGTCAAGGTTCCCGAAGGCACCCAAAATGGCCGCCAGTTTCGCCTGAAGGGCAAAGGCATGCCGATTTTGCGGCAACCCAATATGGGTGATCTCTATATTCAGGTCGCGGTCGAAACGCCGCAAAAGCTGAGCCGCCGCCAGCGCGAACTGCTCGAAGAATTCGAGAAAATTTCGTCAAAGGACAATTCACCGCAATCGGCTGGCTTTTTTAGCCGCATGAAAGAATTTTTTGACTCAATTGGTGAATAAAGTGGCTTTTGGCATCGATGTCTTGCAATAGTCATTTTGTGACGTAGGGTAAGATGTTGGCATCGCTTTGCGGTAGGAGTTTTGGAAAGTCTTTCCCAAACTGTTTTCGTGTGAAATGAGGAATGACATGCAGCAACTGAAAAGGCGTTTTGCCGAGAAATTCGACGAAGAGGTACGCTTTTTCAAAGGCTGGATAGATGGACCGAAAGCGGTAGGCGCCATTCTTCCGACAAGCTCGACCACAGCGCGCCGCATGGCATCGGTCATCAACCCGCAATCGGGCCTGCCGGTACTGGAACTCGGGCCTGGCACCGGTGTCATCACCAAAGCCATTTTGCAGCAGGGATTAAAGCCTGAAGCGCTTTGGTCAGTCGAATATTCGGCCGATTTCGTCGAGCATCTCCGGCGGGAGTTTCCCAGGGTCAACGTTGTTCACGGTGATGCGTTCGATCTCAACAACACGCTCGGCGACAATCGGGACATGGTGTTTGATGCGGTTGTCTCGGCTGTACCGCTTTTGAGTTTTCCAATAGAAAAACGCATTGAAGTTGTCGAAGATATGCTGAACCGGATGCCGGCCGGCAGACCGATGATTCAGATTACCTACGGGCCGCTTTCTCCGGTGCCTGGAAAGCGGAGTAATTTTTCCGTCGAACATCATGATTTCGTGTTCAGAAATTTCCCGCCGGCACAGCTCTGGATTTATCGCAGGAATGCGGCCTGAGGCGATTGCATCGGTTTTGCCAGGCACGTCACCTTGGGCCTGTCAGCCGTCACCCTCGGGCTTGTCCCGAGGGTCAAACGCGGCATTTTATTTGTCCAATTTGTCCAATTTGTCCAATTTGTCCAACAATAAACCTAAGATCCTTGGGACAAGCCCAAGGATGATGTGTCGGGTAAGCCCGAGGGTGACAGCGACAAAACCATTCAGCCTCTGGCAAGGCGTGATGATCAGGAGAAGAACTGCCCGCCATTGGCCGAGATTGTCGATCCGGTCACGAAACCGGCGTCGTCGGAGGCCAGAAATACCACACAGCGGGCAATTTCGCCGGCTTCGCCAAGGCGGCCAACCGGAATCTGCGCAATAATTGCTTCGCGAACCTTCTCCGGCACCGCCATCACCATGTCTGTTGCAATGTAACCGGGCGCAACCACGTTGGCGGTGATGCCAGCACGCGCACCCTCCTGGGCGAGAGCACGGGTAAAGCCGATATCGCCCGCCTTGGAGGCGGCGTAGTTGGTCTGTGCAAACTGGCCTTTCTGACCGTTGACTGATGAGATGGTTACGATTCGGCCGAACTTGCGCTCGCGCATGCCGGGCCAGACCGGATGGGTCATGTTGAACACGCCGTTCAAGTTGGTGGCGATCACGTCATTCCACTGATCCGGCGACATTTTGTGAAAAGGTGCGTCACGGGTGATGCCCGCATTATTGACCAGCACCTCCACCGGGCCGAGTTCAGCCTCAACCTTGGCGATGCCATCGGCACAGGCCTGATAGTCGGCAACGGACCATTTGAAGACCGCAATGCCGGTTTCTTCCTTGAATTTCGCCGCTGCTTCATCATTGCCGGCATAATTGGCCGCAACCTTGTATCCCGCGCCTTTCAATGCCACCGATATCGCTGCGCCAATGCCCCGGGTTCCGCCGGTGACCAATGCTGTTCTGCTCATTTTGAATTCCTCTTTGTTACAGATGTTACGGACCGGCCGGAGCGGTCCAAGCTACATAAATTGCGGCAGTTGCGGCAATAATTGCTGCAAGTGTCGAGAAGCTGTTCGATACCCAAGCAGTTCTGCTGTTTTGCTCAGATTCAACGGAGTGCATCACGAACTCCATGAGCAGGCGCGTTTGCTGCACAGACAATGTCGGATACTTCTCGCTCGGTGGAGCATCATGCGCCGCATCTCTGTTTCGCAAGGCCCATCGCATCTGAAGGCCGTAAGCATACTCGCCTGTTTTCTCGCCCTTCTTTGACGACCTTCGAAAAAGTCCAGGAAACCCCTTTAGAACGCCACCCAGTTGCTTCGGTTCAAGACCAAGTTCATGCGCCATTTTGTCGATTGTTCGAGACCAATGGTGCTTGTTTTCTGCAAGGTGCGAAATTGCAGCAATCAGGTAATCGGCATGTTTGCTATACGAAAGACGCCGCTCCATCGATTTACAGCGCCTCAACACACATGGCGACACCCATGCCGCCACCGATGCACAGCGTGGCCAGGCCCTTTTTGGCCTCACGGCGCTTCATCTCAAAGAGCAGTGTGTTGAATATGCGAACGCCGGATGCACCAATCGGATGGCCGATGGCAATGGCACCGCCATTGACGTTGACGATATCCGGGTTCCAGCCAAGGTCCTTATTGACGGCGCAGGCCTGAGCCGCGAAAGCCTCATTGGCCTCGACCAGATCGAGATCGTCGATTGACCAGCCGGCCTTTTCAAGCGCCTTGCGCGAAGCGGGGATCGGGCCAGTGCCCATGATCTGCGGATCGACACCGGCAGTCGCCCAGGACACGATGCGCGCCATCGGTGTGATGCCGCGCTTTTCGGCTTCCGCCTCGCTCATCAAAACGGCCGCACCTGCACCATCATTGATACCGGACGCGTTGGCCGCGGTAACGGTGCCTTCCTTGTTGAAGGCCGGGCGCAGCTTGCCGACACCGTCCATCGTCACACCATGCTTGATGTACTCGTCGTCCTCGACCACGGTTTCCCCCTTACGGGTCTTGACCGTGAATGGCGCAATCTCGTCCTTGAACCTGCCTGCCTTTTGCGCGGCTTCCGCCTTGTTTTGCGATGCGACAGCGAATGCATCCTGTTCATCGCGGGTCAATTGCCATTTATTGGCGACATTTTCTGCCGTATTGCCCATGTGGTAGCCGTAAAATGCATCGGTCAGACCATCCTTGATCATCGTGTCGATCATCTTGTAATCGCCCATCTTCACACCGGCGCGCAGGTGCTGGCAGTGTGGCGCCATCGACATGGATTCCTGTCCGCCGGCAACAATGATGTCGGCATCGCCGGTGGCGATCTGCTGCATGCCGATGGCAATGGCGCGCAAGCCCGATCCGCAAAGCTGATTGAGCCCCCATGCGGTTGCTTCCTGGGGAATACCAGCGGCCATCGCCGCCTGGCGGGCCGGGTTCTGGCCCTGGCCGGCCGATAGGATCTGGCCCATGATCACTTCATCAACATCTCCGGCGTCTACTGTGGCGCGCGAAAGCGCTGCCGATATCGCCGCGGCACCCAGCTCATGGGCCGGCGTGTTGGCGAAAGCGCCATTGAAAGAGCCGACAGGGGTGCGGGCCAGACCGGCGACCACGATTGCGTTTGATGCGGGCATGGGTGTCTCCAACTAATTATATTGCAGGTGCGAAGTGATTGTCTTCGCCCGATCACTCCGCAGAGTCAAATCGTAAAATAGGCTAACAATGCAGCTATGACGAAAACGCATGTTTACTGCAATGCACAAAATTGCTTTCAAATTGCGGTGAATTCAGATTAATGTTCTTCGCAACATGCGAAATGACAGGCTGGGGCAAGAGACATGTCCAATAAATCAGAACCGGTAACGATCAAGAAATACGCCAACCGGCGGCTCTACAACACCGGTACGAGTACCTATGTCACGCTCGATGATCTGTCCGAGATGGTCAAAAAGGGCGAGGATTTCGTGGTTGAAGACGCCAAAACAGGTGATGACATCACCCATAGCGTCTTAACCCAGATCATCTTTGAGCTGGAAAACAAGGACGGCCAGAACATGCTGCCGATCCCATTCCTGCGCCAGTTGATCTCCTTTTATGGTGATCAGATGCAGATGGTCGTTCCCAGCTATCTTGAGCAATCCATGGCGGTTTTCTCGCGTGAGCAGGAACGTATCCGAGAGCAGATGGGAAGTGTTCTTGGTGGCCAGGCGATCGGCGAGCCATTCAAGGCGATTGAAGAGCAGACGCGGCGCAACATGGAAATGTTTCAGCAGGCGATGAGCATGTTCTCGCCCTTCGGCGTCAGTGAAACCGGCACTGAGGAAAATCAGGAGACGCCCGTTTCAGAGCCGGACGCCCCAATGCAGCAGAAGAGCGATCTGGATGAGTTAAAGCAGCAAATCGCAGCGATGCAGAAAAAGATCGATTTGATGGGCGACTGATATCGCGCCTTTCAATCCTGTTTTCGGGTTCAATATTCAAGTGGACAAGCTCTAGAGCGCGTCTTGTTTAAATGGAATCGTTTGAGCGCAGGTAATTTGTGTCCTGGTTAGGAGCGTGACGCGACGCGGGTGCACACCCGTTAGCGTCGCGCGACGACACCCAGGGCGCAAAGAACCAAGCTGAAACGATTTGGGTTTGCTGTTTTCTTTCAATGCTTCAACCTCACCTGCTTGGAGGTCTTTTTCACGGACAGCGTCGTCAAAATCCTCGCACGATCGTTTGATCGCACTCCGGTGTTTTCCTAACTGCCGCAAAAAATCCTCTCCATCAAACTGATCCCATTTAAGCAAGACACGCTCTAATTAAAATTCACGTCCCGTCCGGCCGCGCGGATGGAGACGGAAAAGCCGGCCAGAACATCGACCAGCGCAATCGCCATCAAGACAAAGAACAGCGATGTGGCCGCCCCTTCGACCAGCAGGAACTCGACCAGAAAAGCCACGAAGACAAATGTCGACAACAGATGGTCGACCACCGACGCACTGGACGTGCGGGTTGATTTCATAATTTCGACGAACAGCAGCGCCAGTGCCGCCAGGATCATCAGATCGGCGAGCGTCATGGTCCAGACACCGCCGGACATCATCGCCAATGAGAATACTTTACTGGTCCACAGGCCGGACGGCGCTGTACCGAACGCACCCGCCATTCCAAGGTTGTAGAGGATGAAGGGAATGATCAAAAGCGGGATGTGAAACATTAAAACCGGTTCTCCAAAAATGCGCGGAAGCGCATAATGAGATGACCGCATATCAGGTCAAGTACCCACACCGAGCAGCCGGCAAAAAAAAGCCGGCGCAAAACGCCGACTTTATACAGCAACCTTGGCTTCTGCCGCTATTCTTTGGGCTCCAGCACCTGACGTCCGCGATACATGCCGGTTTTCAGGTCAATATGGTGTGGACGGCGCAATTCACCGGAATCCTTGTCTTCGACATAGGTCGGGTTTTTTAACGCGTCGGTCGAACGGCGCATGCCACGCTTCGACGGGGATATTTTTCGTTTTGGTACAGCCATGGGTCTGCTCCGATCTGCCCGGCGAATGCGGCCTTACCCGGCTGGCGGGTTCCTGCAATTCGCCATCAATTCATGAAAGTCGCGTGCCTATACACCGCCCGGCGCCGCTTGACCAGCACCGAAAGCGACTTTTTTGCACCCATTGGCCTTCAAATGCCTCTACCGGCTATTTGAAACAGGCAATATGGCTTGATGCCTGCCGGACACGTTTTTGCACGATTGAGGCAAGGCGGTTTAAGGTTTTTGATGGCTTCGCCGGATTGCGGACGATCGGATTGGGCAGCGAAACCGCCAGCAAGGCCGCCTGTCTTGATGTCAGCCTGGCGGCGGAGCGGCCGAAATGGTGCTGCGCGGCAGCTTCGATACCGTAAATTCCAGGCCCCCATTCAGCGATATTCAGATAGATTTCCATAATACGTTTTTTGGGAAGCATAAGGTCGAACATCAGCGCCAACGGTGCTTCGATTATTTTCCTGAGATAGGAACGGCCCTGCCACAGATAGAGGTTTTTGACGGTCTGCATCGGTATGGTTGACGCACCGCGCACCGGCCCGCCATCAAGCGCATCTTCCAGAACATTGTTGAGCGCATCGAAATCAATGCCGTGATGGGAGCAAAACCGGCTGTCCTCTGACATGGCAACCGAATGGACCAGCACCGGTGCAATATCGTCAAGTGACACCCAGCGACGGTCATAATCCGTAAACGTCACCGCATCCTTCACCATCAAGGTGGACACCGGGTGGACGAACGGAAGCGCATAGATGGCAGTCAGCATAACCGGCAAAAGGACAAGGATGACGGCAGCGGCAAGTCCCCGTTTCAGCCACCGCGGGATACGCCGGCGCTGGCGCGACGCAGACTTGCTGCGCGACTTTGCTTTCCCCTTTTTAGGAGAGGTTTTCCTGCACGTTCGTGGTCGGGCCAATGCAATGGTTCCAAAACTTGGTATGATAAAGGCAATAATGAGCGTTGACCGCGCTGGCAACCGGCGGCCATATCTTGAACAATTGCCAATTCCGGAACATCTTCCAGACATGATTGAACAAACCGACTTTATCGATGTTTTGGCAGCGGCGGCCGAGCGGCTGGAACATGTCTTGGAAGAGCTACTATCGGGACAGGTGCGCCAAGGCGAAATCGCCCGCCCGGATTTTCTTCTGGCCGCGATGCGCCATGGTGTGCTCGCCGGCGGAAAGCGGTTGCGGCCATTCTTGATGATTGAATCAGCGGCCCTTTGCGGCTTTGAGGGCGATGCCATATGGCGGGTGGCTGCCGCGCTGGAATGCATCCACTGCTATTCGCTGATCCATGACGATCTGCCGGCAATGGACGATGATGCGCTGCGGCGGGGCCAGCCAACGGTTCATCTGGCCTTTGACGAGGCGACCGCGATATTGGCGGGCGATGCGCTGCTCACGCTTGCCTTCGACATTGTCAGCGCACCGGAAACCGATCTTCCCGATGCATCCAAGGTCGCACTCGTCTCGGCCATGGCCCGCGCTTCGGGGATTGGTGGCATGGCAGGCGGCCAGACGCTCGATTTACAGGCGGCAAGCGAGCCGCCCGGCGAGGCGGGCATTATTCGGCTGCAGGCGATGAAGACCGGTGCGCTGATCCAGTTTGCCTGCGAGGCCGGCGCGATCGCGGCGGCAGCACCACCTAAAACACGCAACCGCCTGGCCGAATTCGGATCCGCCATCGGCCTTGCTTTCCAGCTGGCCGATGACATTCTCGATATGACAAGCAACAGCGATCAACTGGGCAAGGCGACCGGAAAGGATGCAGCTGCAGGAAAGGCGACACTGGTAGCGCTGCACGGGCCTGAATGGGCCCGCAATCAACTCACCGGTCTGGTGGAGCAGGCCGTTGGTCTGCTTGAACCCTTCGGCACGCGGGCGGTCATGCTGTCCGCCGCAGCGCGGTTTGCCGCGGCAAGACAGTCATGAGAGGTTGTTACCGGGCGTTTTTATCAAGGTGCCGGTTTTGGAGGCCGCCGTGGCGATAGTGGTAACCGCCATGCCGGTTGGGGTGGCCGCGATGCCAGTAATGGCGGTCGTAATGTGGCGCCACCCAACCATAATAGTGACCATTCATGCAGGCGTTATAGCGCAGCCGCGGAAGACCGTAGCAATTCCCGCGGTAGTGGTGACGGTGCCGGTGGGTGCGGCTGGCAACGCCGGCTGCAAGCAGTCCGAGCGCAATTGCCGCGGCAACATCACCGCCATGACGCTTGTGCCTTTTGTGGGCTTCGGCGGATGCGAGCGGCGCGATAGCGATTGCCGCCGTCAGAGCAGCCAGTATCGTCATACGGATCGGTTTCATGGCATTTCTCCTCGTTATTCCGCAGATTGGCGCCAATGCAGCAAGCAGATGGCGCGTATCGGTCGCGAAAGAACAACATAGTTAACAAATTCCTTCTGAACACAACCTGAACGGTATAATAACATTGTCGGTGCACGCTGGCGATACGATAGTTGGTGAAGTGTACATGGGGAATATCGGCTCAAATATGTCTTTGACATAAACAAAAAAGTAAATGCGACAACAAACACTCAAGCCAAATGATGGCATCATATGAAACAAATTAAGATTGTTATGGCGACCGCTATTGCACTTCCGGTAGCCGCAAATGCTCAAACTAGTTCTGTGGATACCATCGTGCAGGACCAAGCCTCCTTCGAGTTGCTGAGACAGATGACATATGCCATTGATCCGGCGGTCATTAGATACGCAGTTCAGTCTAGGATTGACGATGCGAGGATCGATTATCTGTTCGAAATTGGTGATCGGGATGTGCTCTTCGTTCAATTCAACCTCGGGACGCGAAGAAGCAATGAGTTTGCTCAGGACCTGCTCTCCGAAGTTTCGGCTGGTGTTGTATCAAACGAGCTCATCCAGCGTGCAATTCGCGAGACATGGGACATTATTTCAACGTCAGAAAGTTGTGTAACGACGATCAGCTGTCAGGCCGATGTTAGGGTCAATTCTCGCATTGACCAGAAGATTCAAGAACTGTTTCCAGAACTCGTTGAGCCGGATGCCGGAGAATCCGATATAGATCAAGACGGTTCGTGCGTTGCAACGGAAGCGGAGTTGTTTGATGCCTTCGTCGAAGCCTATCAAGGTTACAGCGTCGCAAACAAGCAGGTAATAGCGGTGTCTGAAGCACCGACGACACAAGTGATCAATCGAAACCCTTATGTCTACAGGATAAACGACCCGTTCATTTGCGAGTTGCTACCAGGCGACTAGAGCAGTCAAATTGCGGCCGCCTAAGCATTGCCGATCAGCATGCCGGCGGCGAAGACCAGCGCCCCGCCCAGGACAACCTGAAAAATGCCTCTGCTCCAGGGCGTTTCCATCCACCGGTTCTGGATCCAGACGATCGCCCACAATTCGATGAACACGACGATGATCGCAATGATCGTCGCGGTCCAGAAATCCGAAATAAGATAGGGCAGCGCATGTCCAAGACCACCGACCGTGGTCATGATACCGGTTGCCAGGCCACGCTTGACCGGCGAGCCGCGCCCGGAAATGACGCCGTCATCGGAAGCCACTTCGGTAAAGCCCATCGAAATGCCGGCGCCGATCGACGCGGCAAGGCCGACAAGGAATGTCTGCCAGGTATCGTGGGTGGCAAATGCGGCGGCAAAGATCGGCGCCAATGTTGAAACGGACCCGTCCATCAGCCCAGCCAGACCGGGTTGAACATAGGTCAAGATGAATTGCCTGCGTTCGGTCTGGTCTTCTTCCTCGCGGGCTTCATCCGTCAGTTCTTTTGAACCCAGGCGCTGCGCCATCGAGACATGGGACTTTTCGGCAGCGGCCAACTGATTGAGCAATTTGCGGGTCGATGCATCGGTCGCCCGTTTCGCCGCCTCCAGATAAAAGCGATGCGCCTGCGCCTCCATGGCCTCGGCCTGTTCGCGCACCTTTTCGAGGCCGAGCGGGCGAACCAGCCAATCAGGTTTTCGCTCGTAATATCCGCGCACATGTTCGCGCCGGATCAGCGGAATGGTTTCCCCGAAACGCTTGCGATGCGCCTCGATCAGATGATCACGGTGGCTGTCTTCCTCCTTCGCCATTTCTTCAAATACCGTCGCTGAATGCGCAAAGTCGTCACGCAAGCCATCCGCATAAGCCCGGTAGATGCGGGCATCGTCTTCCTCCGACGAGATGGCAAGCGCCAAAACTTCCTGTTCGGACAGGGATGAAAACGGCCGTCTGGCGAATCCGAAAAAGCGAGAAAACATGAGAATTATCCATCAGTTTGGAATTATTCTAAACTAGCCATCTAAGTTTTTGCAGTCAACGCGGAAGGCTTTTATATGCATTGCGGTATTTGGACCGGACTGCGCCCCTTCACCTACGGCCGATTGGGACCATATACAATAGAAAGGAAAGCCTGAAAGTGACGCAGCAAACCGACACATTGCTGGATCGTATCGGCCGGTTTCTGGCCGGTAAACTTGAAGCCGAATCGTCCGGCTATCAACCCTACACGCCTTCTGACCCAGAAACCCTGCACCGTTCGCTCATACCAGGAGACATTTTGCTGGTCGAAGGCAACCAGAAGGTTTCGGCCGCGATAAAATACCTGACGCAATCGACCTGGAGCCATGCGGCATTTTATATCGGCGACGCACTGCCAAAACCGAAGGATGGTACGAAGAGGCCAAGGCTGATCGAGGTCAATCTCGGTGAGGGATGCGTTGCTGTTCCGCTGTCGAAATACAAAACCTACAACACCCGCATCTGCCGCGCCCAAGGGCTGACACAGGAGGACCGCGAAAAAGCGGTCGCGTTCATGATTGCCCAGATCGGGCTGAAATACGATCTGAAGAACATTCTCGATATGCTGCGGTATTTTCTGCCGACCCCGCCGATACCGGTGCGCTGGCGCCGGCGCATTATCGCGTTTGGATCGGGCGATCCGACGCGGGCCATCTGTTCGTCATTAATCGCGCAGGCATTCCAGTCGGTACGCTATCCCATCTTGCCGGAGGTGACCCTGGCGCCGGGGCGGACGGCAGCCAAATCGCGCTATTCGCGCCGGGAAATATTGCACATCCGGCATCACTCGCTGTTCACGCCGCGCGACTTCGACCTGTCGCCCTATTTTCAGATCATCAAACCAACGCTTGAGTTCGACTTCAACTACAAAAGGCTGACCTGGGCCGATAATCGGGCGGGCAATGACGTCAATGCGCCGGACGGTCCCTCAGATCAGGCGGATCAAAGCCCACCGTGAATAGCGGGGACGGTTGGCCGGCGGCCATCGCCAATGGACTGTCTTTGACCTATATGAAAAGTGCAAAATCTTCGAGGCAGCGATGCGCTTTAGCCAGAATTTTCTTGACGAAATTCGTGACCGGGTTCCGATATCATCGCTGATCGGATCGCGGGTCACCTGGGATCGCAAGAAAACCAATCAGTCGCGGGGCGACTGGTGGGCCTGCTGTCCGTTTCATGGCGAAAATACGCCAAGCTTTCACTGCGAAGATCAGAAAGGCCGCTATCACTGTTTCGGCTGCGGCGTGTCGGGAGACCATTTCCGGTTTTTAACCGAACTTGACGGATTGCCTTTTCCCGAAGCCGTTGAACGCATCGCCGATATGGCCGGCGTGCCTATGCCGGCGCGCGACCGGGAAGCGGAAATCCGCGAGCAAAAACGTTCCACGCTCTATGATGTCATGGAGCTGGCTGCGGCGTTTTTCGAAGAGCGCTTGCAAAGCGCCGATGGGGCAAAGGCGCGGGCCTATCTGCGCGAGCGCGGCATTGCTTCGGCTATTCAGGCGCGGTTTCGCATGGGTTATTCGCCGGACAGCCGCAACGCGCTTAAGGAATTTCTCGCCGGCAAGGGGGTCGAGAAGGACAAAATCGAGGCTTGCGGGCTGGTGGTGTTCGGTCCGGATATCGCCGTCTCCTACGACCGGTTTCGCGACCGGATCATGTTTCCGATCACCAACCCGCGTGGTCAGGCAATAGCCTTTGGCGGGCGGGCGCTGTCGCCCGACGTGCCGGCCAAATATCTAAATTCGCCTGAGACGGAACTCTTTCACAAGGGCAATGTGCTTTACAATTATGGCCCGGCGCGCGAGGCGGCGCGCAAGGCCGGCCAGATTATCGCCGTAGAAGGCTATATGGACGTGATCGCGCTGGCGCAGGCCGGTTTCGACAACGCTGTCGCACCACTTGGCACCGCATTGACCGAGCGCCAGATTGAGCTTTTATGGCGGGTAACCGGCGAGCCGGTACTGTGTTTCGATGGCGATCAGGCGGGCATGAAGGCCGCATGGCGCAGCGCCGATCTCATTGTTCCACTCATTCAGGCGGGCCGGTCAGCCCGGTTTGCCCATCTGCCCGAAGGGCTCGATCCGGATGATTTGATCAGGCAGTCCGGCGCCAATGCTTTCAAAGACGTCATCTCAAACGCACGGCCGCTTGCCGATCTGTTGTGGATGCGTGAAACCGTGTCGGGTATCTTTGAAACGCCGGAGCGGCGGGCCGAGCTGGAAAAGAAACTGAATGACATTGTGTTCCGCATCAAGGACGAGACGGTCCGGCGTCACTATCAGCAGAATATGCGCGAGCGGGTGCAGGGGTTTTTCAACTCGAAACCGGATCGGGCCCGCGATGGCAGCCGCAACTACAAAAACTCCGCTGGCCGCAACCAGGGGCAGACCCGCCTTGCGGTTTCCGACAGCCTGGCCAGATCGGCGCTGGTCAAGAGTTCCGGCGGTATTGTGCCGGCGCGCGAAGCGGCAATCATCGTCGCGCTTGTCAATCATCCAGGCCTGATAGAGGACCATTTCGACCGGATCGAGGATTTCGACGCCGGACATCAGGAGCTTCAGCGCTTGCATGGCGCCATTCTCGATGCGGCGGCGCATGACGAAGTGGCAGATGCGCAAGCGGTCATTGCTGTCATCGGCAGGCACGGACTTCTCGATTGCTGGGAGCGTGCGCTGACGGTTGTTCGGCGCACCCGTACATGGCCGGTATTAGCCGAGGCCGCCTTTGATGATGCACGAGAAGCATTTGCGCAGGCGCTCCACTTGCACAGGACAGCACGCGCGCTACATAGAGAGTTAAAGGCTGCCGAAACCGCGCTTGCAGACGATCCTACCGAGGAAAATTATCGCAATTTGCTGGAGATACAGTCCCAGTTTCGCGACGTACAGGCAACGGAGGCTCTGATCGAGGGTTTTGGCACGTCGTCCGGTAGGGCTGAACGCAACTTGTAAGGCCGAACGGTTGAAATCGGGCCAAACCATGGCACTGATTCGCTTTTTTGCGCGAATCAAGGCATTGCCGGGGTTGACCTTGGAGAGAAATAGCGGAATCAGAAAGGATTATTCCATTTCTGAGGATAAAGCAGCATTCGGACACCGGTAACAGCCGCTGTCTTGGGGACAATTGGCCGAAATCGCCTGTTATGGCAACGAAGTTGCCTTTGATGGCAATAGGGTTAAGCGGGAATTAACGATGAAAACCGTAAATATCCGCCATAGCTTTGCAAATCGCGTCCTACCCGTCAGTGGGCCGGTGGCGCCACATATCGATTGATCGAAATAGCAAATGCGCTCGACCAAGCGCCAGCTATCTGGAGAAACAAAAAACATGGCAGCAAAAACCAAGGAAAAGGAAGAAGCCGAAACCGAACGCGAGACCACGCCGGACGGACCGCTTCTCGACCTTTCCGATGACGCCGTAAAGAAGATGATCAAGCTCGCTAAAAAGCGGGGCTATGTCACGATGGACGGCCTGAACGCCGTATTGCCGTCGGAGGAGGTTACCTCCGAGCAGATTGAAGATACGATGTCGATGCTCTCCGACATGGGCATCAACGTGGTTGAAGACGACGAGGCTGCTGAGGAAAGCGAAGGCGAGAGCCAGCCGGCCAGCGCTTCCAAGGAGGTTGTCGAGCAATCCGGCACGGCGGTTGCAGCCGTTGCCAAGAAAGAGCCGACCGATCGCACCGATGATCCGGTTCGCATGTATCTGCGTGAGATGGGATCGGTGGAACTCTTGTCGCGCGAAGGCGAAATTGCCATTGCCAAGCGCATTGAGGCCGGCCGCGAGACCATGATTGCCGGGCTTTGCGAAAGCCCGCTAACCTTTCAGGCCATTATCATCTGGCGCGATGAGTTAAACGAATCCAACATTCTTCTGCGCGAGATCATCGATCTTGAGACGACCTATGCCGGCCCGGAAGCCAAGCAGGCTCCCAAAGTGCCGACACCGGAGGAGATCGAGGCCGAACGCAAGGCCAAGGAGGAAAAACAGCGCGCACTGCGCCGGCCGCGCGAGGACGACATTACCAATGTCGGTGGTGAAGGTCAGCCGGAAGAAGAAGATGACGAAGAGGACGAGGCCAATCTGTCGCTCGCCGCGATGGAGGCCGAGCTTCGCCCGCAGGTGATGGAAACTTTCGATGTTATCGCCGCAACCTATAAGAAGTTGCGCAAGCTGCAGGATCAGCAAGTCGAAAATCGGCTTGGCGACGGCGAAAAACTCTCCACCTCGCAGCAGCGCCGCTACAAGCAACTGAAAGAAGAACTGATCACCGCGGTCAAGTCGCTGTCGCTCAACAATGCCCGCATCGAAGCGCTGGTCGAACAGCTCTACGACATCAACAAGCGGTTGGTGCGCAATGAGGGCCGGTTATTGCGTCTGGCGGAAAGCTATGGTGTGGCGCGCACGGATTTTCTGGCGGAGTATCAGGGCTCGGAGCTTGATCCCGACTGGATGAAAACGGTCGGACAGCTTCCCGGCAAGGGCTGGAAGGAATTCGCCAAGAACGAAAAGGCCAACGTCAAGGAATTGCGCGCCGAAATCCAGAACCTCGCCACCGAGACCGGTATCGCGGTTACCGAATTCCGCAAGATCGTCAATCAGGTGCAAAAGGGTGAGCGCGAGGCGGCCATCGCCAAGAAGGAGATGGTCGAGGCCAATCTGCGCCTGGTGATCTCGATTGCCAAAAAATACACCAATCGCGGGCTGCAATTCCTCGATCTGATTCAGGAAGGCAATATCGGCCTGATGAAGGCCGTCGACAAGTTCGAATACCGCCGCGGTTACAAATTTTCCACCTATGCCACCTGGTGGATCCGTCAGGCGATCACGCGGTCTATTGCCGATCAGGCGCGCACAATCCGTATTCCCGTGCATATGATCGAGACGATCAACAAGATTGTGCGCACATCGCGTCAGATGCTGCATGAAATCGGCCGTGAGCCGACGCCGGAGGAGTTGTCCGAAAAACTCGCCATGCCGCTGGAAAAAGTGCGCAAGGTCTTGAAAATCGCCAAGGAGCCGATCAGCCTTGAAACGCCGGTTGGCGACGAGGAAGATTCACACCTGGGCGACTTCATCGAGGACAAGAACGCCGTGCTGCCGATCGATGCGGCTATCCAGGCCAATCTGCGCGAGACCACCACGCGGGTGCTTGCCTCGCTGACACCGCGTGAGGAACGGGTGCTGCGCATGCGCTTCGGCATCGGCATGAACACCGACCACACGCTGGAGGAAGTCGGCCAGCAGTTCTCGGTGACCCGCGAACGCATCCGCCAGATCGAGGCCAAGGCGCTGCGCAAGCTGAAACATCCAAGCCGGTCAAGAAAGCTCAGAAGCTTTTTGGATAGTTAGAGTATCGGGTTGGCGGCTACATTCTGTCGTCTTTGACGCACGGCGTGTTTCGCCTGTCAGTCGCGCCCGGTCATCGCCAGAAACGACTGATAAAGCTGCATGGCTTCGGTCGGCGTGTTCTGCGGTTCGGTCTGTTGCAGCCCGACAAAGGCTGCATATTCGATGCGGGCCAGATCGCTGGCCTGATTGGCATCATAGCGGCCTGAACCTATATATTCCGCCGTCAGATAGGCAATCCGCTCGGCGTCAACCGCCTTGCACACCACTGCGACCTTATCATTGCCGGCAGCCAGCCGGCGCATGCCCTGTTCAATTGCCGGGTCAAGCTGAAACGCCAGACGGTTGAGGTGATCGAGCCTTTCGGCAGCGCCTGAATGATTGCGCACTTTGTCAATCAACTGCCTTGTATGGATCGTTTGCCAATGGCTGGCCAACGCCTCCAGAAAGTCGTCACTCGACTTGAAATGGGCATAGAAGGAGCCGGTGGTCTTGCCCGCGCGTACAGTCAACGCGTCGATGACGAGCCCCGCCGGACCGGCCTCGGCAATGGCACGCAGTCCGAGATCGAGCCAATCCGGTTTTCGAAACCGCCGCGTCAAGCCGGCTGTCAAAGCACCAGCCCGCAAAGGCCAAGGATGGCGATGGTGGCAAACAGGATCCATTGCGGAAAGTGGAGCAGGCGTAGTTTGAAGACAACGATCATCAACAGGTTCCAGATCGTAAACAGGATGGCACCGGCAGTTGCCGCAACTGCGATATCCGTTCCACCGCCAAGACCGCTGGCATAGAAGAATCCGGCCGCCATCATGACAATGGCGATAGTGACCAGATGCCAGCAGTAATAAAGCGTGAATTTCGGGATTTTGGCCAACCCGTCAGTCGCCAGCAATGGCCGGGCCGCTTCCCGCCCTCCAGCAACAAGATGAATGAGCATCGTCAGTGCAGACGCGCCGGCGGCGGCAACAAGCCAAAGGTTCATTTCCTAACTCCTGTTACATAACATAAGTTACCTTATCTTAATTGGTCAAGGAAATTGTGAGCGGCATTGTGACCAGAGGCATGAAATGTCAAAAGGGAGTGATGCTAGAGCGTGTCTTGTTTAAATGGGATCAGTTTGATGGAGAGGATTTTTTGCGGCAGTTAGGAAAACACCGGAGTGCGATCAAACGATCGTGCGAGGATTTTGACGACACTGTCCGTGAAAAAGACCTCCAAGCAGGTGAAGTTAAGGTTTTGAAAGAGAACAGCAAACCCAAATCGTTTCAGCCAGGGCATTTTCGCCCGGCCGCAGGCCGTATGGCGAATAATGCCTCGATTGCTCCAAGCGGATCAAGGCGTTGTTGCGGACCCAAAGAAGCCGCAAAACGCCGCAGGTTCTTTGCGCCCTGGATGTCGTCGCGCGACGCTAACGGGTACGTACCCGCGTCGCGTCACGCTCCTCGTTGACCCGGCAGGCAAGCGAAGCGCCGCCGAGAGGGGGGCCAGGACACAAATACCCTGCGCTCAAACGATTCCATTTAAACAAGACACGCTCTAATAAAAGTGGAAACAACCGTCCCGGGCCCGGTTGGGGAAACCGGAGCGTGTCTTGTGTGAGCGGGTCCTGGGCTTAGTCTATTGGGTTCGAATACCCCAGGCGCGCCAGCAAAGCCGCATCGACGGCATCGCCGGCTGTGCCAAGCAACCAGCGCTCGATGGTTGCATCGGCATCAAAGCGCACGTCGCTCTTCGCAGCGGTGAGAATTTGTACAGTGTCGCGAAAGACCGTGAGGCTCCAACTACTGTCACCCGGGTTGCGCACCACGATTCCGCGATAGCCAAGGCCATCAGACTGTGATGGTGCAGCCGCAGCCGGCAGCGACGCCGTCATGGCTTGAAGCGTTGCGGCTTCTTCATCAGTCAGCGGCCACGCCGGGTTCGGGCGGCCGCTGAATATATCCAGCTCGGCATGCATCGAATGTCTTTCCTCTCCCGTTCCAGGCACAGAGGCGCCAAGGACCACAGCCAAAATCGCTGCCGGCAGAGTTTTCATACGCATGCGCAATTCCGGTCAGGAAATAACGACGCTCTTTCCGGCATAGAAATAGCCACAAAAATCAGTGTAGCCGCCACGGTCGCAAGTCTCCGGATTGGTGATGATTTTGCCTGCATTGTCCGTATTGCGGGCAGCTGTTGAACCTGGCTTGTGTCCCCAGAACCCGCCGCATTGCTTGCGATACCAATGATAATCCCATCCGGGATCGACAACAAGCGCCATGAGCCGGCGCGGATATTCGCTTTGTGGCAGGCAATCGCAGCGTCGCACCAGCCCGTCGGACATGGCACCCCTGGTGACATCAGCGCAGGCCATCGGATTAGGCCATGCCCCCGATGCGCGTCCGGGCTGCGCGAAAGTATCCGTGCGCCAGTTGCGGGCGTAATTGTAGCAATTATTGTTCAGCCGTACCTGTGCGCTGTTGTTCCAGAAACCAGGATTGAATCGACTTTCCTCATATTCGCACTTGGTGCAGTCGGGATCCTTGACCGTCGTTCTCAGCGGGCAAGGCTTCAATATCCCGATAACCCAGTCACGCAGCTTGAATTCCCTAAATTCCTCAAACCGCTTCATTGTATAGTCTTGCAGCTTTCCATCGAGCGGGGTCAACTCATGATCAGGGAAGCGAACCTTGCTGAAACTTTCCATCGAGGCAAGAACATCCTGCGCGATTTCCATAATCTCTGGAGGCTCCTCCGATCTGCCTGTCGCGATGGCAAAATGCCTGGGCAGTTTTCTGCCCTGTTCGTCGTCGCCTAGACGCTGGAGCTGAATGCCACGAAAACCCAAACCCGGAAACACCTCATCTGGATCGCGAATATAGTCTGGTAATTCCGATAATTGCCCCAACAATTTTTCGGAATAATCTTCATCTGTGATGACCCAGGTGGGATTTGGTCTTCCAGAAAACAAATCAACAGTAATACGAAGCATGGTATTCTCCTATTTGACGGGAAATATTTACTAGTAGAAGGATTTCAGCAATCGAATTCACAAAATATGTAATCATGTATCAAATTTACAAATATTTATGTAATATTAGGCAAATTTCTATATGTTATCAATTACATTACTTGAAAATAAAAAGTTTATTTCACATGTTTAATTCATGTAGTAAATAAAAATATTGATTTATAAAATTAATAACAAAATAACTATATACTATTGATTTATGTGTTAATAAAACAGAAATATACTATCAAATCAAATTTGCTCCAAGATCCGGCTTTTTGATGTGTCCAGTTGTGAACGGTGTGTCCTTATTTAACCCTTTCAACCTGCAGAAATCAGAACAATACTGTATAATCCGGCAGCTACCGGCTGCCGTTCACACCCCGGTTTTCAGGAGTATGAACCCATGATGCTCGTTGGCAGAATACTAATCACCGCCACACTCACCGTCTTCGCCGCGTCCGCTGCGGTTGCGCAGGACGCGAAGAGCAGCTTTTTTGTAACCAGCCAGGGCAAGGGGGACGGCGCCAATCTTGGCGGCCTTGAAGGCGCCGATGCCCATTGTGCGGCGCTGGCTGAAAATGCCGGCATAAACGGAAAAACCTGGCGCGCCTATTTATCTACCCAGGAAGAGGGAAAGCGCGGCATTTCCGCAAGGGACCGCATCGGCCCTGGTCCCTGGTACAATGTCAGGGGCGAGATGATCGCAAAAAACCTTGATGAACTGCATATCCTGCCCAATCTCTACAAATCGACTGCGCTGGACGAAAACGGAAATCTTGTCAAAGGCCGCGGTGACAAGCCGAACGAGCATGATATCCTGACCGGCACCAAAGCCGATGGCACCGCTTATTTTCCGTGGGAGGAGGGCGACAAAACCTGTTCAAGCTGGACAAGCAATGGCGAAGGAAGTGCCACGGTCGGCCACCATGATCGCCATGGCGGCGGCAATGTTTCCTGGAACCAGGCCCACAATTCACGTGGCTGCAGCCAGGACGATCTTAAGAAGACCGGCGGTGCGGGACTTTTCTACTGCTTTGCGTCGCAATAGGTGACGATCAGCAGGTGGAACTGATGGCCACAGGCTGGTGCGGATTGCTCTCCCCCTTGCGGGGGGCGATGTCCGATAGGGCGGGGATGCCGCAAAGGCCTGTGGGGCATTTTTCGCCTTAGGTGAGCCGTTGAGGGGCAAAATTCGTACGCGGCAAGCACGGCCGGCCAAGCAGGGTTGTCAACCCGGCGCGTGCGTCTTGCAAAAAGGTGTATAGGGTAGAAGATCGAGACGCTCCTGCGAGATTGCCTCTCCGCAGGTCACGCATTCACCATAGCTCCCACCGGCAATGCGTGCGAGTGCCGCATCGATGGCGCGGATCTCCTGCTGGCCGGCAAGACCGAGATCTTCCATAACTTCATCATTTTCGGCCTCTTGCGCAGCTTCTTCCCAGTCAGGATCGGGCGCGTCGTCGAGATGGTCTTCGATCCGCGTCAGCCGGTCGACGAGATATTCCCGGCGACGTTCCAGTTCCGCCCGGCGTTCTTCGACAGATGTTGTCATAGAAAGGCTCCTGTTTATGCTTTTGACGCCAAACTACCCCGATATGGTGGGGTTTGCATTGCGATAGGTCAAGCCTGCAACCAAATTGCGCGCTTTCTTGTCTTGACTGGCCGGCGCGGCTACGTTGATGGCGAAAACGGCCCCGCAACGGGGCAATAGAAATGGAAACCAACAATGTCCTTTCTGAAAAAATTGTTTGGCGGCGGCACTGGCAAAGATCTTGGACAGAGTGCAGCAAACGAGACCGACACCGAGCACGATGGCTACCTGATCCGCCCCGCGCCAATAAAAGAAGGGCCCCAGTTCAGGCTTTGTGCGGTGATTTCCAAAGATATCGCAGGAGAAGTGAAAGAACACAGGCTGATCCGTGCCGATATGTTTTCATCGGCAGATGATGCGGTGGATGCAGCGATGCGAAAGGCCCGGCAGGTGATAGCCGAACAAGGCGAGCGCATGTTCGATTGATGCGCATACGCGCTGCCTGAAGCGCACCTTTTGCCACAGCCATACCCCAGCGGTGATGAGGCTGCTCTACAACCACCACGCTATCTATGGTTGTAGATGGTACAAATTTTGAATCAAGTACAAAATCATCTTTCTCATATTTATCCGGCAATCATCCTGTTCGTCAGCAATTTCTAAAATTATCTCCGTAATATTGGTTGTATCACTACCATGATGACGCAACCGCCGATTGCTGACTGAAAACCTGTGAGGATAGACCGATGTCAATTACGCAAAAAAACCGATCGCGTGTTCGGATTTTCCTTGCAACTATCCTGCTCGGGTTGGTCGCAACGTCTGCGGTAATTGGCATTAAGATTCTGCCACCCATTGTTGTCGACGAATTGCTGGCGCATGACATCAAGAAACAAGCCATTTTGTGGGAAGACCGGGTAATCAACCGTGTTTCGGCCGGAAAGAACGTCTTTCAGACACAGATACTGACCAATCAGGATATCGGCTTCCTGCGTAATATAACGCTATCCTCCGACATCTACCGGTTCAGCATGATTACACCTGAAGGGCTTGTTTTCTGGTCGTCCAACGATGCGGAAATCGGTCGGGTTGTCTCGGCTGACTTTTTCTCCGAAATCGTCACCTCGGGAGAACACTTCTACATGCATGAGCCAAAGGAAGCCTCGGAGGTCGACCATTTTAACCTGCATGCACTGGGAAACCAGGGAGACGGCTTGCGCGAGGTTGCGATGGTCTTCACCCCGGTCATACAAAACGGGGTAACCTTGGGCGCAATCGAGTTCTATACCGACATCACACAAACCAGGGAAACATTCATCACGCGTACACGATATATGCTCGCCGCGCTGGCTTTTATCGCGCTGGCATTGATGACCACCATTGCCTTTTTGATCGTCAAAAGCAGCAGCCGGTCGATGAAATTGATGCACGCACAGGCAACAAAAGAGCGCGATTTGCTGGATCAGCAGCTACAGATGGCACGCGAGGTGCAGCTGCTTGGCGAATTGAATGAATGGCTGCAATCCAGCCGGTCGCTGGAGGAGCTGTTCGATATGGTCAGCCGCTTCATGTCCCATATTCTGCCGGCCTGCGAGGGAAGCATCTACGTCTATTCGAATTCCCGCGATGTGCTGGATGGCCACGCCAGCTGGAATGGTGGGAGCCACAAGGATCACATCCACCCCGATGCCTGCTGGGGCTTGCGTCGCGGCCGCACCTATAGCTTTGGCGAGAGTGAAGTGTATTTCCATTGCGAGCATATCGAACTGGTGGATGAACGGCCGTATTTCTGCTTCCCAATCCTGGCGCATGGCGAAACCGTCGGGCTGATGACATTGCGGGCAGTCGCCGGCGTCAGTGCCGAGGAGTTTGTTGCCGGAAGAAAACTGTCGCAAATGTGTGCCGAGCAGATCAGCATGGCGATTGCCAATGTTCGCATGCGCGATCAACTGCACGATCAGTCCGTGCGTGATCCGCTGACGGGCCTTTATAATCGCCGTCATCTGACCGAGTGTTTGCGGAAAATGATCGGGCATTCCAACAGTGATGGAACCCCGTTCAGCCTGGTTTCGATTGATGTCGATCATTTCAAGAAGTTCAATGACAACCATGGCCATGATGCCGGCGACATGGTTCTCCGTGCAGTTGGAACCGCCATGTCGCAGCAATGCGATGGCGATGAAACCGCATGCCGGCCGGGCGGCGAGGAATTCATGATGCTTTTGCCGGACGTTCCAAAGGAAAAGGTTTTCGACCGTGCCGAGAAACTGCGCAAGACCATAGAGGAAGTCACCGTGCGCTATGGCGAAAAAGCACTCCCGCGCATCACGATCTCCGTTGGGGTTTCACATTACCCCGATCATGGCACGATGCCGCAGGACCTTATGCGTGCGGCGGATGAGGCCCTCTATGAAGCCAAGGCCAAGGGGAGAAACCAAACTGTCATTGCCGGTCAAAGCCAAGGTGATGATGCCGGTGCCGCCGATCCGATTCCGGCGGCCGAAGAGGAATCTTCCACTGAAGAATTGGCGGCATAGCTCTGCCATACGCAAGCCCGCCAACGCCCAAGGGCTTGCGTTTTTAAAATTTGCCTGCGCTCTAGCGCAACACGGCCCAGCCGATAGCGCAAATCAGGAAAAACAAAATCAAAGCCGAGAAGAAGCCGGCTGCGGTATAGAAGCCAAACGCCATGGCAATCAGCAACGCCGCACACACCAAAGAGCCAAATTTCGTCAATGCAACGAATATCGCGAATGTCTTTTCGTGTTCGGCATAGTCCATTTCTGCGCCAAGTTCGACCGGACCAGTGGGTGTGTTGTCAGCCATCGCGGAAAACTCCTGAAATTGTCAAAGGCGGCATAGCGAATAGTTGCGTCAAGGGCAATGGGAAGATTGTCGCGGTAAACGCGTAGGCCGGGCCATGACCTGTTTCGAGCATCAAACGCATCCCCCTAATTCAACGGGATATCATTGCCGGCTTTTGACGCCTGATAAATATCCGACAGCCTGTCATACTTTGCCTTGATGCCCAAAATTCGCTTGGTGGCCAACGCCGCATCGGGCGCATTCAGCCCGTTGGCCAGCCTGCCGATCGAAGAACTTTGCCAAAATGCGTTTTTGGCATTGTACCCGCCCGGGTCAAGCGTGAAGACCTCCTTGAGGATTTTCAAATCATGTGGGATGGCGAATGAATCGCGCGAATCCTCATGACTGAACAGATAGTAGAAATTGTCGAATCCGGTCCAGGTAATCGCCGACAGGCACAGCGAACAGGGCTCATGGGTGGCGATGAAAATACAGTCCGCCGTGTCAGGGCGCTGATCGCGAGGCAGCTCGTAAAACCGCTTCAGCGCATGGACTTCGCCATGCCAGAGCGGGTTTTCCAGTTCATTGTTGGTTTCAGCCAGCACCAGCGACAGGTCGGATTTCCGCAAAATCGCTGCACCGAACAATTTGTTGCCTCGCACAACCTCCCGCTCGGTCATCGGCACGATGTCGAGCTCAATTGTATCCAGAAGGCGGTTAACGAGGGCAATGTCACTGCTCATTAAAAATTCTCCGGCAAATGGATTTCAAATGGGGTTTCAAATTCATGTTCCTCCAGATTGGAGCCATCGCCACCGCGGTCAACAACCAGAAAATCCTGCTGCGATCCAATCGGGGTCAGCACGGCGTGCCAGATATTACGGGCATAATTGACGCCCTGGCCGGGTCCTGTGACAAAGACATCAGGTGTACCAGGACCATCCTGAGTGTCACGGCAAACCGCCACCAGAAACGGTCTTCCCTCAAGCGGCATGAACGCCTGGCTGCCGAACGGATGACGCTCAACGAGCGACAGTGTCAGGGGGAAATTATAGGCTTGGCCGCGAAAGACATTAATCAGCACCTTCGCGTTCGGTCCAAGCGCTTCGATATTGGCGAGGTCATGAAAACGGGTGCACTTGCCGCCATTGATCGGAAAACCCACCGCGCCGGCCGCATCGATCACCTCGCCATAGGGCTCGAAAGCCTGGCGAGACAGGGGCTTGGCGATGATTTTCATGGCGCTTTTCTGCCCATCCTCAAAAACCGCCGAGTTTCGCGTGGCGGTTGACGTCCTTGTAAAGCAGATATCTGAACCGGCCCGGCCCGCCAGCGTAACAGGCTTGCGGACAGAAAGCGCGAAGCCACAGGAAGTCACCGGCCTCCACCTCGACCCAATCCTGATTGAGGTGGTAAACTGCCTTACCCTCCAGCACATAAAGTCCGTGTTCCATGACATGTGTCTCGGCAAACGGGATCACCCCGCCCGGCTCGAAATTGACAATCGTCACATGCATGTCATGGCGCATATCTTCCGGATCGACAAAGCGGGTTGTCGACCATCTGCCTTCCGTATCCGGCATCAAACTGGGTTCGATGTCCTTTTCGTTGACGACAAAGGCGTCAGGCGGATCGATGCCGTCAACCTTGTCATAGGCCTTGCGGATCCAGTGAAAACGCACCGGCGTATCCGCGCTATTGGAGGCAGACCAGGCGGATGCGGGCGGAATGAAGGCATAGCTGCCTTCCGCCATCGCATGGGCACTGCCATCGACCACAAGATCGAGCCTGCCTTCGACCACAAAGATAACCGCTTCGGCAGTCTCGTCCGGCTCCGGGTTTTTGCTGCCACCGCCTGGAGCAATCTCCATGATGTATTGCGAAAAGGTCTCGGCAAATCCCGATAGCGGCCGAGAAATGATCCAGGCCCTGGTTTTCTCCCAAAATGGCAATCTGCTGGTGACGATGTCTGTCATCACCCCTTTCGGGATCACCGCATAGGCGCCGGTGAACACGGCCCTGCCGGTCAAAAGCTGCGTCTGCGGCGGAAGACCGCCTGTCGGCGCATAATAGGGTTTTTTGTTCATCGCTGTTTTCCGGAAAAAGTCATGGCAGTAAATCGTGCAGGCGGAGCAGGGCGATGCGTTCGACCTGCCGGCATGCGGTGTTGAGTTCCGCCTCGCGGTCATGGCTGATGCGTTCGCGAAATGCCGCCAATATCTCGTCTTTGGTCAGGCCGCGCACTGCGATGATGAATGGAAACCGGAATTTCTCCGAATAGTCGCGATTAAGCCGGCTAAAGGTCTCACGTTCCTCGTCGGTCAGCGCGTCGAGCCCGGCTGAGGCCTGTTCGGCTGTTGAATCTGCCGTCAGCCTGTTTGCCGCTGCAAGCCTTCCCGCCAAATCCGGATGTGCGGTCAATACCCCAAGACGCTCGTCAGCGGTCGCGGCGCGAAACACGCGGGCAAGCGCATTGTGCAGTCCGGCAGCACTGTCATGCGCCGGTCCCAGCTCGCAGTCGAAAGCCCGCTCTGCTACCCATGCGGAATGTTCGAAAATGCCTCCAAACCGTTCGACAAAAAGCTCACGGCTCATTTTCGACGGGCGATCCTGCCGGGGCCTGAACGGATGGGTAGCCTTCCAATGATCGGCAATATCGATGCGGCGCGCGATCCATGCATCATCGTGATTTTTAACATAGTCGACGAAACGCTGGACCGCGGCGGTCCGGCCCGGCCGCCCGGCAAGCCGGCAATGCAGGCCGATGCTCATCATTTTGGGGCTACCCGCCCGCCCCTCGTGATAAAGCGTGTCGAAACTGTCTTTCAGATAGGTGAAAAACTGGTCGCCTGAATTAAAGCCCTGCGGGGTTGCAAACCGCATGTCATTGGCATCAAGCGTATAGGGAATGATGAGTTGGGCATTGTCGGCGGTTTCATGCCAATAGGGCAGGTCGTCGGCATAGCTGTCGCTCAAATAGTCAAATCCGCCCTCAGCGGCAGCAATATTGAGCGTATTTACAGATGTGCGGCCGAGATAAAAACCGCGCGGACGCTCGCCGGTTACCTCGCGGTGGATGCGGATGGCCTCAAGCATATGCTGCGTTTCATCGTTCGGCGAAAAATCCTTGTACTCAATCCACTTTAAACCGTGGGAGGCGATTTCCCATCCGGCCTCCTGCATGGCCGCAACCTGTTCCGGCGATCGTTCCAGCGCGGTTGCCACGCCGTAGACGGTCACCGGTATATCGGCTTCGGTGAAAATCCTGTGCAGGCGCCAGAAGCCCGAGCGGGCGCCATATTCGTAGATCGATTCCATGTTCCAGTGACGTTGGCCCGGCCACTGCGCCGCGCCAACAATTTCCGACAGGAACGCTTCTGAGGCTTCGTCACCATGCAGGATGCAGTTTTCCCCGCCTTCCTCGTAATTGATGACAAACTGGACGGCGATCTTGGCACCACCAGGCCATTGCGGGTCCGGCGGCTCTGCGCCGTATCCTCGCATATCACGTTGATATCTTTTCGCGTCTGTCAAAAAAATGCCTCTGAATTCTTTACCTCCGTCAAAACCATACTATCGGCGCCCGGGTCAAACGGCACAGTCAAAAAAAGTTTTGAAGGTCTTTTTTCAAAATCAGGGGCAATGCGTTTACCCGGAAATATCAACTATACCGCAATCTCCAGCCTCGCTGCCAAATGCGATGCGTAACCCGCCCCGGTCCCAGGCCATTGACGTGATGGCGCCTTTGCCGCCGCGCCGTAGCAGCGCTTCATTGCCGTCTTCTATCCGGCAGACCAGCACCGTGCCGTCTGAATAGCCGATTGCCACAACATCATCTTTAGGATGGCAGGCGACCGCGCTCACCAAGATGTCGCCGCGCGTGCCCAATTCCTTCGGTGCTTTGCCCATTGGCCCTTCCTTGCCGGAAAACGGCCAGACGATTGCTGCCTGCGCCCCTGAGGTCGCCAGCCATTTACCCTTATTGCTCCAGGACCAGCTTTTCACTTTGGCCGGATAGCCGGTCATGCGCATATGTTTGCCGCTGGAGAGCACCCAGCCGTGAAGCGCGTTTTCCTGCATTGTGGTGATTAGGAAATTACCGTTTGGCGAAAAATCGATGCCCGTATGCGCTCCGGCCCATTCAAGCCCGGTCGCCTTGCTGCTGGCCGCCGGAAAATGCAACGTGGCGCCATTATACCGGGCAACCGCCAGACGTGTTCCCTTTGGCGCAAACGCCAGTCCTTCCACGGCGCGGGGATGGGCAAGTTCTTTTGTCTCCCCATTTTGGAGCATCACATAGGCATCGCGCCCGCTTGCAAAACCAACGATGTTACCGGGCCCGGTGGCAACCGACGTCACCCATTTGCGCCCCAACCCGGCAAGCTCTTCAACCTGCCAATTTGAAGTCATCTGGCAGACACGCCCGTCCTCTCCGCCTGTGATAAGAAACGTGCCATCGCGCGCGAGCGCCATTGACAGCAATCCGTCGTGAAAATTGTCGCATTTATGACCGCCATCGAGACGATGCACCGATCCCTCCGCAAGCCCGAAGACCGGAATATCGTTGACGAAGAGGGCTTTCAGGCAATGCCCATCCAGATCCAGTGGTGCGATGGTAGGCATTATGCAGCCGACTGGCAGGCTTCAAAGGTGCGGCGGAGTTTTTCTTCATCGAGATCGCGGCCGATAAAGACAATTTTGCTTTCGCGTCTTTCATCTGCTTTCCAGGCACGCTGGTGGTCGCCTTCGACAATCATGTGGATACCCTGCACAACATAGCGATCGTCGTCATTGTCAAAGGCGACAATACCCTTCAGCCGCAAAATGTTGGGGCCGTCGATCTGGGTGATTTTCTGGATCCATGGAAAGAAGCGCTTCGGATCAAGCGGGCCTGCGCGCAATGAGATCGACCGGACGGAAGCGTCATGGATCGCCGCTGGTGCGTCGTGGTGATGATGCCCGTCATGGTGATCATCGTGATTATGGCCGCATCCTGGTTCGCACACATGATCTGGATGATCGTGATCAAGAAAATGCGGATCGTTTTCCAGCGCACGCTGAAGATCAAACGCGCCACGATCCAGAACAATATCCAGATCGATATCGGCGCGTTCGGTGCGGTGAATGCGCGCTGACGGATTGATGCTCCGGATTTGCTGTTCCAGCGCCTCAAGCGCATCCATTTCCACCAGGTCGGTCTTGTTCAGCAACACCACATCGGCAAAGGCGATCTGGTCTTCCGCCTCGCGGCTGTCTTCCAGCCGAAGCGGCAGATGTTTTGCGTCAGCCAGGGCAACAACCGCATCGAGCTCGGTCTTGGAGCGAACATCATCGTCCATGAAGAATGTTTGGGCCACCGGCGCGGGATCGGCCAGGCCGGTGGTTTCCACGACGATGGCGTCGAAGCGGCCGGGCCGGCGCATCAGGCCCTCGACCACGCGGATCAGATCGCCGCGAACCGTACAGCACACGCAGCCATTGTTCATCTCGTAGATTTCTTCATCGCTCTCGACGATCAAATCATTGTCGATGCCAATCTCGCCAAACTCGTTGACGATGACCGCGTAGCGCTTGCCGTGATCGCCCGCCAGAATGCGGTTTAATAGCGTGGTTTTACCCGACCCGAGATAACCGGTGAGAACCGTTACCGGGATACGTGCCGGGATATGTGCCGGGATATGTGATTGCGTATCGTCCATTGCCTGTTTTCCAAATCCGAGAGACAAGTGGTTCGATTCCAACATTTATTCTCCACTTGCAACAGTTTCATCGGCAAATTGCTTCCGATTTTATTGACAAATCTCATCGCTCGCCTGCTATCAGGATGTCCACACCACAATTCCGGGGCTGATTTTCATGACCAATGTTGCACTGACGGGCCTTGCCCGCGATCTCGCCAGACGCGAAGACGACGGCAAGCCGGTTCGCATAGGATTGATCGGCTGCGGTGAGATGGGAACAGACATCGTCACCCAGGTGGCACAGATGCGCGGCATCACGGTCGCGGCAATCGCCGATACGCAGCCGCAACGGGCGCTGACGGCAGTCGGGACCGCCGGTCTTGCCCGCAGCGATGCGGTTGAGGTCAAGCGTCCGAACGATCTTTTGTCCACGATCGAACAAAACAAAATAGCGGTCAGCGAGGACGCGTCGCAAATTGTCACCTGCGATCTGGTTGATGTCGTTATCGATGCTACCGGCAAACCGGCGGTCGGCGCTGAAATCGGCCTGACAGCCATGGAGCACGGCAAACATCTGGTGATGATGAATGTCGAAGCCGACGTCACCATCGGCGCCTATCTGAAACATGCCGCCGACAGGCTGGGCGTCGTTTATTCGCTTGGCGCCGGCGATGAGCCCTCCTCATGCATGGAGCTGATAGAATTTGTCTCCGCCATGGGCCACGAAATCGTCGCCGCCGGCAAAGGCAAGAACAACCCCCTCAACCACGAGGCGGTGCCTGATGACTATCGCGAGGAAGCCGAACGCCGCAACATGAACCCGCGCATGCTGGTCGAATTTGTCGATGGATCGAAAACCATGGTGGAGATGGCGGCCATCGCCAACGCCACCGGCCTGGTACCCGATAAACCTGGTATGCACGGCCCCGCAGCCAGCCGCGAAGCACTTTCGTCGGTACTGTGTCCGTTAGCCGATGGCGGTGTTCTGTCGAAAAAGGGCGTCGTCGATTTCACCATCGGCAAAGGCGTGGCACCAGGCGTGTTTGTGATTGCCGAGATGGCTCATCCCAGATTGCGCGAGCGCATGAACGACCTGAAACTGGGGGCCGGGCCGTATTACACCTTCTTCAGGCCCTATCACCTGACCAGCCTGGAAGTGCCACTCACCTGCGCGCGCGCCGTGCTCCATGGCAAGGCAGACATGGTGCCGCTCGACAGGCCGGTGGCCGAAGTGTGCGCCGTGGCAAAACGCAATCTGGTACCAGGAGACAGGCTGGATGCGATCGGTGAGACCAGCTATCGCTCCTGGATCATGACCGCTGAGGAGGCACGGGGCGCCAATGCCATTCCCTGTGGCCTGCTTGAGGATGGAACGGTGACAAAGGCGATTGCCAAGGGCGAACTCATCACATCGAAGAATGCAAAGATCGATCCCGGGTCAAAACTGGCCGAACTGCGGGAAAGACAGGATGCGCTTGTCTTGAGTGGCAGTTAACCCAGTTCCACCGAGCGTTTGCGCGCCGCCTCGACGGCATCGCCAATCAGCCGTTTCAACCTGTCATCCGTCATCAAAATGTCCAGTGCAGCAGCGGTGGTGCCATTGGGGCTTGTGACCTGCTCGCGCAGCGTCGTCGGCGTGTCGTTGCTTTGCGCGGCAAGCCTGGCGGCCCCAAGCACGGTCTGTCCGGCCAGTTTGGCCGCCACGTCCTCGGGCAATCCGGCTTTGACGCCCGCAGCGGTCATGCATTCGATGAAATGAAACACATATGCCGGTCCCGATCCCGATAAGGCGGTGACGGCATCCATCAGCCCTTCATCGTCAATGGCCACCACCTCGCCATTTGCCGACAACAACTCGCTGACAAAGCCGGATAGGTGGTCGCTGACATGATCATTTGCAACTGTCACCAGCATGCCTGCGCCAATGGCAGCCGGTGTGTTGGGCATGCAGCGGATGATGGGCGCCTCATCGCCGAGCAATTGGCTGAAAACGCTAAGTCTGGTTCCCGCCGCAACGCTCAAAAATGCCGAACCGGTTTCGGCAAAGCGGCGGTAATCGGAAACGACATCGGCAATCATCTGCGGCTTGACGGCAAAGACGATCAACTCCGGCCTTGCATCCACCGGGATTTCGCGGCCGCTGGCAGCGGTTCCAACGCCCAATTCACCGGCCCGCGCCCGCAGCGCTTCGGACGGCTCAACCACGATGACGTCCGTTGGTTTGATTGGCCCCGAGGCGCACCAACCGGCCAGCATGGCATAGCCCATATTGCCGCAACCAACCAGGATCAGCTTTGTCATCAGCCCTGTTCCTTCATAAGATTTTGATGATGTTTTAGATGTTTTGCAAAGCCGCGCAATACCGCCGACGGCAGACCCATAGCCGGCAGGCTCAGTTTTTTTCAGGCTGTCTGTATTGTTCGTTGGCATAGCCGAATTCCGACAGGACACGGCCAAGCGCGACGTGGATCGGGTAGCTGGCGATGGCCAGGGACCCGGTCGACGTCAAACGAATAAGTGCGCGCAGCGGCGAAGCAGCCAGAAGGGCAAGGCTCTTGGCGAGGACTTTGAGCCGCCCTAACGCTTCGCCGCGCCGCTTTCGCTTTTCGACCAGCGTCGAGATAACCCCGTTGCGCAAGCCCCGCGCCCTGATCCAGCTTAGTTCGATCCGCCGTGCGGGAACCGTTTCGTGAACTTCAGCTTCGGCGCACCAGGCAAGCGAAAACCCGGCCTGTTTCGCCCGGCTCAGAAAATCGGAATCGCCACCGCCAATGAAATTGAACATCGGATCGAGAAACGGTTTGCCGAGTGTCTCGGGCACTTTGCGCGACACAAGCAGATTGCCGGATGAATAAAGCGCCTCCACCGGTCCGCTTTCTTCATAAGGCGGGCTGAAAACCGGGTGCGTTGCCCACACATTGTGCGCCGGGTTTTCAAACATTTGTATCTGTGGTCCGCCGACGATATCGGCGCCGAATTTCTCTGCCGCCGACAGCATGTTTTCTATCCAGTCCGGCGTTGCGATCTCGTCATCGTCGATGACGATGATGTGCCTGAATTGGGGAAAATGGGAAAAGGCCATTGTCCAGCCGGCATTATAGGCGGAGCAATTGCCGCGATCATGGGCGACAATCACCATGCCCGGCAGCTCTCCGCTTTCAATGAGCGCTGCTGCAGCCTCGGCCCCTTCGCGGCCGTCTGCCTCGTTTTCGATAACGATAACCGCAAAATTCCGGCTCGTTTTCTGACCCTTGAGAGAGGCGAGTGTTCGCATCAGCCAGTCGGGCCGTTTGAATGTCGGAACGGTGATTACGATCTCAACGGCAGCCGCATCAAGGTTCCGGCTTTGGCAAACGACCGATATCTCACCAGACAAATGTGCCATCATGACGAGGGACCTTTCAGCCGCAATAAACACGGACCCGCTTTAAAGTGGCGTTAACGGGCCTGGCTGCTATGCCTTAGTGAGCGGCTACTGGTTCTGCTCCAGATAGACGCTGACACTGGCAGCACGGCCTTCCGCATCGATAACGGTCAACGTCGAAAATCCAGGCCCGCGCGGCTGCCAGCTATGGGTTTTGCGGCGTGACCGCTTTTTTAGCGGTTTTCCGTTTGCCAGCCACTGATAAGGCGCCCTGCCACCCTGCAGCTTCAGTGCCAGAGGTGCGAGAGCGGATGTTGAAGACAGGGCACTGACATCGACACGGGCACCGTCTGGCGGATAGACGATCTCCGGCGGGCTGTCTTCGAACGGACCGACGGGAACCAGATTGTTGCGCGCCGAGATAAAGCGCCTAAGCCCCGCCGGCAGATCGGTGGCGGCAAGGCGCAGCGCGCCCGCAGGTGCCGGTGGAAGCGGCGCTGATTTCAGCCCGGAGCGTGCGAATGCCTCAAACAATGCCGGCGCCGCAGCATTGATCCCGGTAAGCCCCGGGTTTGATCTGTTGTCGGAGGATCCAGCCCAGATGCCGATGACATAACGCCCGTCAAATCCGATGGCCCAGGCATCCCGGTAACCGTAACTCGTGCCGGTCTTGTAGGCGATTTTGCGTGATTGTTCCCCCCTCGGCGCCGCAACACCGGCCAGCATATCGGCGACATGCCACGCCGCCGCCTTGCCGAGCACGCGCTTGCCGGGCCGCATCGCCGGGTCGCGATCAACGCCGTTGCCAAGGCCGGTAATTCTGCCGAGGTTTGGAAAGGCGGTATAAAGTTGTACCAGATCTTTCAACGTGATGCCTGCGCCGCCAAGTCCGATCGCCAGTCCGGGTGCTTCGTTCCGCGGCAGGATTGCCGTTGCATCGGCTTGGTCAAACAGATTGGTGAGCCGGACCGGACCAACAGCGTCAAGCAGCCTCAGAGCCGGCACGTTGAGTGACATTTGCAGCGCGGTGCGAACCGTCACGTCGCCCTGATAGGTGAGGTCGAAATTCTTCGGCCGGTATCCGGAAAAATTCGCCGGCCTGTCGGAAATGATCGTTTCCGGCGCCACGACACCCTCTTGCAATGCAAGGCCGTAGATGAACGGTTTCAACGTGGAGCCGGGCGAGCGGACGGCGCGGCTCATGCCGATCCAGCCAAACCGCCGCTCATCGAAATAATCCGATGAACCAATCTCAGCCAGCACTTCGCCGGTGCTGGCGTCTGCTAACAGGATCGCCATCGACACGGACGGGCCGAGCCGTTTGGCCGATAATTTCGCCACCTTTTCAAGGCTGGACTGAATATGCCGGTCGAGCGTTGTGCGATAGGTGTCCGCGTCCGGGCTCCGGGTCCGGGCAAAATCCGCCAGATGCGGTGCGTGCGAAGGCATCGCCCGCCGCAATGCCGGCACCCGATGGCGCGCGGCGCGCTCGATCTCACTTTTGGCGATGATATTGGCACTGGCCATGCGATGCAGAACGCGGTCGCGCGCTGATTTTGCGGTACCTGGATGACGGTCCGGACGGCGGCGCTCGGGCAGCTGCGGCAAGGCGACCAGAAGGGCGGCTTGCGACAATAAGAGCTTTTTTGGTGCCCTGCCAAACCACGCAAGAGAAGCTGCCCGGACACCTTCCAGATTACCGCCATAGGGCGCCAGTGTGAGATAGGCTTCCAGTATCTGTTTCTTTGTCAGCCGGCGTTCGATCTGGACCGCGCGCGCCATCTGGCGGATTTTTGCAACAATCGAGCGATTCTGCCGTGGTTCGATCAGCCTTGCCAGTTGCATGGTCAATGTTGAGCCGCCCGAAACAATGCGACCGTTTTTAATCAGCTGAAACGTGGCGCGTGCAATCGCCAGCGGATCGACGCCACTGTGCTCATAAAACCGGCGGTCCTCATAGGCAATCAGCATGGCGATGAACTGCGGATCGACGTCACCCAGGTCGATGCGCATCCGCCAGCGGCCCTCGGCCGTCGCATAGGCGCGCAGCAGCTGGCCGTTCCTGTCAAGGACTTCAGCCGACAGGTCGCCGAGCCGCTCAAGCGGCGGGGGATGGCGCCGGTCGAGATCATCAAGGATCACCGCCACGCAAAACAACGCGATCAGACCCGCAGCCAGGCCAAAACCGGCATCCCAGCAGCGATGAAACCAGCGGCTCATGTTACTGCGCCTCGACCGCCATCACACCCGTCGATGTCCGGGCGGAAAGCTCCGGCCGGTACATGTCCTCCACACTGGCCGCAGGATGCGCGAAGACACCGGGCGTCACCGCACGAACCAGATAGGCGAAGGAAAATTCCCGTTCATCACGCCCTGTTCGATTGAATGCCGCAACAAACCGGTCATCACGGAACTCCAGATGCGCCGCTTGCGTTTGCGGCAACCAGTCGAACCCGGCCAGCTGGGCACTGCTGACCAGACGCGGATTGTCGATTTCAAACCCCGCCGGCAATAAGTCATTGACCAGAATGCGGGACGGCCATGCATTGTCCTCGACGATATTGATGACCACAACGAAGCGGTCGTTTTGTGACACCGCTGACACATTGGCAGGCGTTCCGTCCATCCGGTAATAGGTGCGTTCGATTGAAAATCCATTGCCACCCGCCGGAAGCGGCTGCGCCGGCGCGGCGATGGCGGTGACCACGGCGGCGATCTCTTCGTCGCCTGTGTTTTCGATCACCAGCGGATTTGAGGCCAGTTCTTCGCCATCGATCCGCCGGGCATAATTCCCGTTATGCGCCTGTCCGTCGATAGTAAGGCTGATCGGCGTACCGGCCTCGATGGCGCGCGCTGCCAGCAGCATCCAGGCCTGCTCCTGTGTGCTGGTGATGCGCTTCGTGCTCTGGCCGGCTTTAACCAGATCCATCATCGCCGGGATGGACGCGGGCGCGGGCCTGGTTTCCGCCGCCAGCGCCAGCATCGCGGCATTGTCACGAAGCGGCGATCCGTAGTCGCTGCGGGCGGGGTCGGGGCTTGTCGTACCCGATGCCAGGCGGAAGGCGGAGTTAAACGCGCGCGAAGCACGTTCATTGTCGCCGTAAAGCGCCAGGCCCGCCGCCAGATGCGAGCGCGCCATCGGCGAATAGAATGCCTCTATCTGGGTGTCGGCATAATAACGAAGATCGCCGGCCGAAGCCCGGCGGTTTCGCGCCAGCACATAGTGCGAATATGCAATCGCCGTGCCATTGGACTGTATGTCATCATTGTAGGCCAGCGTGTTTTGCAGATTGTCGAGTGCCAGACCCATCGCCCTGTCCGGTACGGCAAATTTCTGCTCGCGTGCCCGCGTCAGGAAATCGGTGACATAGGCATCGAGCCAAAGATCGCCGCTGCCGGGGGACCAAAGGCCGAACGAGCCGGATGACGACTGAAAGGCCAATACGCGATGGATGGCATTTTGAATCCTGTCATTGATAGCCGGATCATCTTCCAGGCCGGCGGCTGCTGAAAGTTCGGAAACATAAAGCAGTGGCAGAGCCCGGCTGGTGGTCTGTTCCGCGCATCCATATGGATAACGGTCAAGCGATGTCAGAAGAGCCGGCACGTTGAGCGCGTTTAAATGGCTGACATTGATGGCAACGCTGGCTCCACCCATCAGCGAGCCGTCCAGCAGGCCGGAATCGATCCTGATACTGCCACCATTGGCAGCAAGCGGCACCTCTATCCGCCTTGCCACCGGCAAAACTGCCGGCCGGACCGGCAGATTGAGTGTCTGTTCCAGCCGCATTCCGCTGTCATGTTCCAGTGCGACAAGCAGACGGCCATCACCAGCGTCAAGCGCGTTGATATCCATGGTAACGGCATTGCGCTCTCCCCCAGCAAGCGAAACCGTCCGCAGGCCTTCCGCCACCGACAAAGGGCCATCGGTTTCAACGCTCAGCGTATAGTCGCCCGCCGGTCCGTCCGTATTGGCAAATTCCAGCCTGAGGTTGGCGACATCACCAGGTGCCAGAAAACGCGGCAGGCTTGCGGTCACAACCACCGGATCGCGGACAACGACATCCTTTTCAGCATGGCCTACGCCTGATTTCGTCCACGCCACCGCCATCAGCCGCACCGTGCCGTTGAATTGCGGCAGATCGAAACTGACAATCGCCTTGCCGTCGCTGTCCAGTTCGACAATGCCGGAATGAAGCGCCACCAGCCGTTCGGTCGGCGGACTGCCTTCAGACTGCATGCCCGGCCCGTCGCCGCCGGAACGAATGCGGCCGGTGGTGCCGGCGGAACCGTCGATCAGACGGCCATAGATATCGCGGATTTCCAGACCAAGCCGCCGCTGGCCAAAATACCATCCATCGGGATCGGGCGTTTGATAGCGGGTCAGATTGAGAATACCGACATCGATGGCCGCCACCGTCACATAGGCTTTTTCGCCAGCGCCGGCGCCCTTGACGCTGACCGGAATATCGATCGCCCTGCGTGGTGCAATCTGATCGGCAACGTCCAACGTGATATCGAGCTTTCGCTCGGCCGGATCGATGCTGAGCCATTTGATGCCGATGGCGCGCATCGGCATACGTGATTTGTCGGCAGCTCCCGGACGATAAAGCGTCGCCGTCACATAAGCGCCCGCACCCCAATCCTCGCTGATCGGGATTTCGATTTCCGCGCCGCCTTCCGGCACGGATACGGTATGCGTCGCCAGAAGCGTTTCCGCCCCGACGGTAACCTGCAGTTCTCCGGCAAATCGCGGTGAAATATTCAAACGCGCCGTGTCACCGGCAGAATAACTTTCCCTGTCGAGTGCAATCTCCAGACCATCAGGCGTAACGGTGGAACTGGTCTCCACATACCAGCCTGCATGAAACTCCACGCTGCTGGCCGGTCCGTCGGCCGAGGTGGACTCCACTTCCAGGCGATACCGGCCCCAGCCAACTATCGCCGACAATGTTGCCGGTGCGTCCGCCGGGATATCAATGGTACCGTCAGCAATCTGTGTCGTGTGGTCAACCGGCTCATATTTCCAGCTATTGCCTTCACGATACCACTGATAGTTCCGTTCAACCCTGACCAGCGACCAGTTAGCGCCTTCCAGCGCCTGGCGTGCACCATCAGGTGCAACCGCGATCACCTTGAAGCTGGCGGTTGAGTTTTCCGCCACCGCGCCGTCCTCGAATTCAGGTGCTAGTCCGATCATCGGCCCTGCCGGCAAAACCGGGATACTCATATCGCGCTCGACGGCGCGCCCGCTTCCTTCCCGCATGCGAATGGTAACATCGGCCGAAAGCAGTTTTGTTGCAGACGGGACGGAATCCAGGCGCACATCGAACACCGCTTTGCCATCGGCGCCAAGTACCGGGAGTGTTTCCAGCACGATACGCGTGTCTTCGCCATCCTCCTCATCGGACAACCCGAATGTATAGCCTTTGTGAAGCGCCCAATCGGATGTGGCGCGTACATTCACCTCGCCTTCCAGCGCCAGCCCCGCTGCCGGCGCGCCATAGAGGAATTGTCCGTCGACATTGACCTGCGCCGTCTGGCCGACAGCGATCGCTTGTACACCGGTTGTCATGTCGAACTCGATCCGGTCCGGCACGAAATCCTCGACCAGAAATATGTTTTCCGCCAGTGCCGGTTTCTTCGGGTCGGTATGGACGCGCATCGTCCACGCGCCACGCATCGCATTGCCCTGAAGCGGAAGCCTAAGCCCGTAGCCGCCCAGTGACGGATCATTGACGATGATACGCCGGTCCTCGACGCCGTCCGGCCGGGTGAAAATGAAGGTCAGTGGAAGCCCTTCAACCGCATCGGCTGTGCTGTCGCGCAAGATCGCATTGGCATGGATTGTCTCGCCGGGGCGATAGATGCCGCGCTCCGTCCAGCTGAAAAGGTCGATCGCACCAGGTGCAGGACGGCCTTCCACGCCGCGGTCGGAAAGGTCAAAGCCGGCCCGGCTCATGTCGAGGAATACGAAATCGCTGCCGCCACCCCTGCCGGTCACGACCTGTGGCGCCAGCCCGCCGGTGCCACGGGCCAGACCCGCGGCGAAACGGGCTCTGCCGCTGGCATCCGTTTGGGCGGTCGCGAGCAACTCATTGCTGCGCGCCACCAGTGTCAATTCGATTCCGGCCAGTGGTTTGGCCGTGGAAAGCGAGCGGGCAAATATGTTGATCCCGTCCTCGCCGGTCAGGACAGAAAGCCCGATATCTGAAATCACGAACCACTGGGTGGCAACGGGATCCCAATTGTCGCGACTGTCGCCTTCCGGCCTGGCCGTCAAAACATAGACACCGGGTTTACGTTCCGGCAAAGCCTCGTCGACCGGAAAACTGGTCACCACTTCGCGGTTCTGTTCGGCCGCCACATCAAGCTTGCCGGTCCAGACCCGGGTACCGGTACTGTCGGCAATTCGCCCGGCGTCGTAACCGTCCAGTTGACGCAAAAACTGCGAATCGGCAAGCAGGGACGACAGCGCCCGGTCGCTGATGCGGTAAAGCTCCAGATCAACAGTTGCGGTATTGACGGTAACCACCGGAATTCCATGACGGCCGGCACCGGGAAGAATAAAATTATCGCCGGTAAACCGGGTAAGTGCCGCCCGGTCGCGCACATAGATATCGAGCGATACCTGGTTTTCGATTGTCTCGCCGATTGCCGCCGGCAGTCCCGGCCGCACATCCACCCGGTAGCGGTATCCATGTTCGACGCCGTTGATACAGATTTCGCGCTCGCGGGCATCGATGGCTTCGGCGCTTTTGCCGTTGACGGCAATGAAGCGCGAATAATCGACGCCCGACTTAACAAGGGCCTCGGAAAACTGCATGCAGATGCGTGGCGAACGGCTGTCGGAATCGACCGTGTTGTTGACAACTCGGAAGCCCTTGCGGGCTTTCAGGTTTTCATGCAGCGATGCGATGCGTGGATCGTTTGCCAGCTTCAGGCTTTCCGCATAGGCCGTGATCGCCGGGCGCCATATCTCGCGCCGCTCCAGCGCCTCGCCGAGAACGCCAAGCGCCTCCGCCCGCGCCGATTTTTGCCGCGACTGACCTTGGGCATTAAATGCAGCCGAAGTTGCCGCCCGCTTTAGCTGCCAGGAATTGTTTCCATCCTGTGTCTCGGCCACCAGTGCGGCGCGCGCCAAGCCGCTCCAAAGGCCTCCATCGTCCGGCTCGATCGCCAGCGCCCGCCTGAAAAAACTCACCGCTGCCGGGCCATTATTGTTGTGCAACGCATTTTTGCCGGCGCTGGAAAGCATCGACAGACCGGACTGAGGGTCCTTGGCGATTTCGCGCAACAAAACCGTGCGGTATTGGCGGGCCTCGTCGCGAAGATAGGAGGGAAGGAAGGAAAGTGCGGGCGGCGCACCGATATCCGGTTCACTCGATTTGGCGACAATCTTGCCGGCAACAGCGCCGGCAAAGGGATTTAAAACGCTGAAATCTGATTTCAGGAAACACCAATTCGCAGCTGTATTGTAGGTAAATGCCCGGCAGTCCGGATCTGCCAGGCATTGCGCCTTACACGCATCCAGCGAGACATTCTTCTCGGTTCGAAGATCGAAACCGAAATAATCGCTGTCCTGACTGACGGCAATCCTGCGCTCTGTCTGCTGCGGGAAAGCGTTCATGGTCAGGGCCAGCAAAGCGGCCACGACCGCAATGATATTCGCGGATCGGTGAAACAACATAGATATCCTCCAGGATGAAGCCTGATCGTCAGGCAATCATCATCGGCGACAATTGTGGCATGTCAACCGGGCGCTTTATGCAATTCTGAATAGTAGGAACCCTGGTTTTCAGGCCCCTGATTTCTTGGCCCGGCCGCCTGTTGAAACGAAAAGCCTGTCGGCTTATCAATCAAAGCAGATCACTGTTTCAGGAAAGTTCTCATCATGTTCGAATCGCTCCCCGCCTCAAAAGGCGACCCCATCCTTGCGCTAATGGCGGAATTCCAGGCCGACAGCCGCGCAGACAGGATCGATCTTGGTGTCGGCATCTACAAGGATTGCGCCGGCAACACGCCTGTTATGGGTGCAGTCAAGGCGGCCGAAAAGCTGTTGCTGGAAAACCAGGCGAGCAAAAGTTATGTCGGGCTGGTTGGCGACGTTGGATACAACAATGCGATGGCGCGCCTTATTCTTGGCGACACGTTGGATGAGGCTCGCCTCGCCGCCGCGCAGGCACCGGGAGGCGGTGGCGCGTTGCGTGAACTTTTCGAACTGGTCCACTGGTCGCGCCCCGAGACCGTGATCTGGCTGTCGGATCCCACCTGGGCCAATCATCGCGCCATCATCGATAAGGTAGGGTTGAAGCGCGATGTCTATGCCTATTTCGATCCTGAAACGCTTACCGTCGATTTCGATGCGATGCTCACCAGCCTGGAGGCCGCCAAACCGCGCGACTGCGTTTTGCTGCATGGTTGCTGCCACAATCCAACCGGCGCGAGCCTGACCCTGCCGCAATGGAAAACACTTGCGGCGTTTTTGTCCGACCGCGATCTCATTCCGCTGATCGACATTGCCTATCAGGGGTTTGGCGATGGTCTTGAGGAGGACGCAGCCGGCGTCCGGCTGGCTGTGGAAGCGGTACCGGAGGCGATGATCGCAGCTTCCTGCTCGAAAAATTTCGGCCTTTATCGTGACCGCGTCGGTGTCGCAATCGTCCTTTGCCAACCAGGCACAAAGGCCAATGTGCAGGCAGCCCTTGGAACACTCGCCCGTGTCAACTACTCGATGCCGCCTGACCATGGTGCAGCAGTGGTTCGTTCGATTCTGGAGGATGATGGTTTGCGCGCCGACTGGCAAAGCGAATTAGACGCGATGCGCACGCGCATGCTGTCCTTGCGTGAGGGCTTTTCTACCAGCCTGATGAGGGCTGCTAAGTCCGACCGTTTTTCTTTCATTGCCGCCCATCGCGGTATGTTCTCGCTGTCGGGTGCAACGCCACAACAGGTCGAGGCATTGAAGAATGATCACGCAATTTACCTGATCGGCGATGGCCGCATGAATGTGGCGGGACTGCCCGAAGACAGGCTGGATCACGTAACTGAAGCCTTTCTCGCCGTCGGCATGTAACCTTCGGGGTATATCAGCAGGTCACATCAAGTTGACCGTCCTTTTGCATTGACCACATGGCCATCCATATGTTCATTCACCCCACCCATATGTTCGTTCACGGGTGGAATCGATGACACGGAGTCACAACCAATGAGAAAGTTTCTGATTGCGGCAACAATGCTGATTGCCAGTCTCGGCCTCGCACATGCCGAAAGCCCTGACCCGGATAAATGGGATGCGGTTCTTGCCGAAGCGAAAGGTCAGACGGTCTACTGGAACGCCTGGGGTGGTTCGGAGAATGTCAACGCCTATCTCGAATGGGCCGGCGCCGAAATTGAAGGCAAATATGGCGTCAGGCTGGTGCATGTAAAGCTTGATGACACGGCCCACGCCGTTGCCAAAGTGGTTGGTGAAAAGGCCGCCGGCAAGGATCAGGGCGGTTCGGTCGATCTGATCTGGATAAACGGCGAAAACTTTGCGTCCATGAAGCGGCAGGGACTTTTATTTTCCCCGGGTTGGGCTGAAAAACTGCCCAACTGGCAATATGTCGATATTAAAAACAAACCGACAATCCGCACCGATTTCACCATTCCCGTTGAGGGCCTGGAAAGCCCTTGGGGCATGGGAAAACTGGTGTTTTTTCATGATTCCGCCCGCACCGCTTCCGAGGCGATGCCTAAAGATGCACAAGGGCTGCTTGAATGGGTCAAAGCCAATCCGGGCCGTTTCACCTATCCGCAGCCGCCGGATTTTATCGGTTCATCATTCCTCAAACAGGTGCTTTCCGAACTGGTCGAAGATCGTTCCGTGTTGCTGAAACCGGTTGATGAGGCAACCTTTGAAGGGGTGACGACACCGCTTTTTGCCTATCTTGATCAGTTGCATCCGCTGATGTGGCGCTCTGGCAGGGCCTATCCGCAAAACTACCCGGCCATGAAACAGCTTTTGGCCGATGGTGAAGTGGAAATCATCTTCGCCTTCAACCCATCGGAGGCATCGAGCTCGATCGTCAATGGCGAACTGCCGGACACCGTACGCTCATTCACGTTTCCAGGCGGGACATTGTCGAATACGCACTTCGTGACGATCCCCTATAACGCCGCCTCCAAGGCCGGAGCCCTCGTCCTGGCAAATTTCCTGATCTCGCCGGAAGCCCAGGCGCGCAAGCAGAATCCGAAATTTTGGGGCGACCCCACGGTGCTGGATGTCGCGTCTTTGCAGGGCAACAATCGGGCGCTTTTTGATGCGCTTGATCTTGGCATTGCAACGCTGAAGCCTGAGGAACTGGGCCCGGCGATCGATGAGCCGCATCCAAGTTGGATGAACAGGCTGGAGACCGAGTGGAAAAAGCGCTACGGCGTCGCCAATTAACAGCACTACCATGCGGATGAGGCTGAGCACGTGTTGATCCGGCTCGGACCGCCTCTGGCTATTTTTCTGTTGACCGGGCCGATCCTGTTCGGCCTGGTTGGAACCTTGTTACCGGCTTTGGGCTTTCTTCCGGTTTTGGGCGGCACGTCGCTTACATTCGAACATTTTTCCGATACGCTGACCCGTCCCGGCATGGTTATGTCGCTATGGATCAGCCTTGTAGCGGGACTTCTTACCGCCGCAATTTCCGTTGCCGCGGTTTTGCTGTTTGTCGCAGCCTTCGCCGGAACGCGTATCTTCGAGCGCATCCAGCATCTGATCTCGCCATTATTGTCCGTGCCGCATGCGGCAGCCGCCTTCGGCCTCGTCTTCCTGATCGCGCCGTCGGGCATGATCGCCCGGCTGATCTCGCCGGAACTGACCGGCTGGACACGTCCGCCCGATCTCTTGATTGTCAACGATCCGCTTGGCCTGTCGATGATGGCAGGCCTGATCATCAAGGAAATTCCCTTCCTGCTACTGGTCACACTCGCAGCGCTGCCACAGGTGCGTCTGGCCGAGACGCGTGCGCTGACCGCTTCGCTTGGATATGGCCGTATCGCGGGTTTTCTCTATGTGTCGTGGCCGCACATCTACCGGCAAATCAGGCTCGCCATATTCGCGGTAATCGCTTTCGCCACCTCCGTGGTTGATGTCGCCGCGATATTGGGCCCGACCACGCCCGAACCGCTGGCGGTCAGGATAATCGGCTGGATGAGCGATCCCGATCTCTCCGCACGCTATGTGGCTTCTGCCGGTGCAGTGATCCAGCTGCTGCTTACGGCGACAGCATTGATAATCTGGATCGGGCTTGAACGCGCAATGGCGTTCATTGCGATGCAATTATGCCAGACAGGCTGGCGCCTAAGGCGCGACCGCATATTTGCCTGGCTCGGATTTGCCGCCATGATCACCACGTTTGCGGCGATAGTGGGCGGTTTGATTGTGCTGGCGATATGGTCTCTTGCGGGCCTCTGGCAGTTTCCCGACCTGCTGCCGAAGACACTGTCCTTTCGCACCTGGATCAAGGCGGGTCCGCGAATTTCCGGGCCGCTGGCAACCACGCTGTCGGTAGCGGCATTGTCGACCATCATCGCCGCCGCGCTCGCCCTATTGTGCCTGATGCGCGAAGATGATGTCGGCAAGCGCGGCAACGGGACGCTTTGGCTGATCTATTTGCCGCTTCTGGTTCCGCAGGCGGCTTTTTTGTTCGGCCTGCAATTGCTGTTTCTGCAAGTTGGGCTGGATGCGACATTCGCGGCTTTGGTGTTTGCCCATCTCATATTCGTACTGCCCTATGTTTTCCTGTCGCTCAGCGATCCGTGGCGCGCGTTCGACCGCCGTTATGATGCCATTTCCGCAGGGCTCGGCAAAAGACGGTGGACGACTTTGCTTCGGGTCCGCATGCCCATGCTGGCAAGAGCAATACTGACCGCCGCTGCTGTCGGATTTGCGGTATCGATCGGGCAATATTTGCCGACTGTCTTAATCGGCGCTGGAAGGTTAGATACGATCACCACGGAAGCCGTCGCGCTCGCCTCGGGTGGCAACAGACGGGTCGTTGGCGTCTATGCTTTCCTGCAAATGTTGCTGCCGGCGATAGGCTTTGCCATTGCCACCATCCTGCCAGCGCTGCTATTTCGGTCGCGCCGGGCGATGCGGATCTGACGGGAGCAGCAAAAAACCAATGACTGAGTTGGGTCTCCGTCTCAAGCAGGTCTCTGTTTCGCTTCACGGGCATAAATTGCTGTCGGTGGACCGCCTTGTCGCGCCGGGCGAAATACTGACCATTATGGGGCCTTCCGGGTCCGGCAAATCAACACTCCTGGCCTATATTGGCGGCTTTCTCGATCCCGCATTTGAGGCATCGGGCAAGGTTTATGTCGATGGCGGGGAAATCACCGGATTGCCGGCCGAAGACCGTCATGCCGGTGTCCTGTTTCAGGACCCGCTTTTATTTCCGCACATGTCGGTGGCCGGCAATCTGGTCTTTGCCATCCCGCCGAACCAAAAGGGCAGGACGGCTCGCCATTTAATGGCCAGCCGGATGTTGACCGGTGTCGGGCTGGAAGGCATGGAAAATCGCGATCCGGACACCTTGTCCGGCGGGCAAAAGGCGCGCGTGGCGCTTGCCCGTGTTCTGATTTCCGGGCCCCGTATGCTGTTGCTTGACGAGCCCTTTTCTAAACTGGATGCCGGTTTGCGCCAGCAGATGCGAATGCTGGTTTTTGCAAAGGCAAAAGACACGGGCCTTGCCATCATACTTGTCACCCATGACGAGGCCGATGCCGAAGCCGCCGGCGGTGATATTATCCGCATTGGCGGAAACTAGAGCGTGGTCGATCTGCCGGACTTGCCGGTAAGCGACGTGCTGCCGGAATTGACCGATGCGCTTGACACATCCGGTTCAGCGGTTTTGACCGCGCCGCCAGGTGCCGGCAAGACCACCATCGTGCCGCTCGCGCTGCTGGCGCAGGATTGGGCACAGACAGGCCGGATCATATTGATCGAACCGCGCCGCATCGCCGCCCGGTCGGCTGCCCGCCGCATGGCCTCGCTGATCGGGGAAGAACCGGGCAAGACCGTCGGTTATGCGATGCGAATGGAAAACCGGTCAGGTCCCGAAACGCGCATCCTGGTGGTTACCGAGGGCGTGTTCACGCGCATGGTGCTTGATGATCCCGAACTGACCGGCATCTCGGCGGTGCTCTTCGATGAGTTTCACGAACGCTCGCTCGATGGCGATTTCGGCCTGGCGCTTGTGCTCGACATTGCCTCAGCCCTGCGTCCCGATCTTAAGTTGCTGGTCATGTCGGCGACGCTGGATCAGCAGGCGGTGGCAACCCTTATTGGCGGCGCACCCATCATTGAAAGCACGGGTCGCAGCTTCCCGGTAGAAACGGTGTACCAACCGCGCCCGGCAGGCCAAGCGGTCGAGGATGCGGTTGCCGCGGCAGTCCGGCAGACCCTGTCAAGGGACCAGGGCAGCTGTCTGGCCTTCCTGCCTGGCCAATACGAGATCGCGCGCGTTTTCAGCCGGCTCAGTGGCAATTTGCCAGCAGATGTCGATGTGATCGCCCTGCATGGGGGGCTCGACGGCAAGGCCCAGGATGCGGCAATCCGGCCGGCAAGCCGGGGGCGCCGGAAAGTGGTTTTGGCAACATCGATTGCCGAAACATCGATCACCATCGATGGCGTCAACACGGTGATTGATGCCGGTCTTGCCAGAGTACCCAGATTCGAGCCGGCGACCGGATTGACCAGACTTGAAACGGTGCGCGTGTCAAAAGCCTCCGCCGATCAGCGTGCCGGCAGGGCTGGGCGTACTGCACCGGGCACGGCAATCCGCCTTTGGAACGAAGCGCAGACAGCATCGCTGCCCGATATCGCCCCGCCGGAGATTCTCGAGGCCGATCTGTCCGGCCTATTGCTTGATTGTGCAGAATTCGGCGTCACCGATCCAGCCGGCCTTTGCCTGCTCAATCCCCCGCCACCGGCAGCATTGGCGGCGGCGCGACAGCAACTGGCCGATCTGGGTGCGCTTGATCGATCAGGCGGTATCACGGCAGCCGGAAAAGCGATACGCAAATTGCCTCTGCCTGTGCGGCTGGCAAATATGGTGACTAACGCAGCCCGGCAAAGTGGCACCAAAAAGGCGGCCGAACTGGCGGTTCTACTTACCGAACGCGGCTTGGGCGGGACGGAAGTCGATATCGACAGGCGGCTCGACCGGTTTCGCGAAGATCGCGGCAATCGCGCCAAAAAGGCTGCAAAATTGGCGGCACGGCTCGCCAAAACCGCTGACGGCAGGCAGGCCGACAGTCTTGTCTCCTCCGCTGTCCTGCTGCTTGATGCCTGCCCCGACAGGGTAGCCGGCGCGCGGGGCCGGCCCGGTCATTTCGTTCTTGCCAACGGGCGCGGTGCAGTCCTTGATGAAGCCAACCCGCTTGCGCGCGAACCGTTTCTCGTGGTCGCCGATATGCAGGGCAGGGCGCAAAATGCACGCATAACCGCCGCTGCAGCAATATCGCTTGGCGAGATCGAAACGCATCTGGAACACCGGCTGGAAACGCAAACGACAGCGTATTTCGATCGCCAATCAAGATCGGTGCGCCAGCGTCAGACCGTCCGTCTCGATGCGGTGACACTTCGTGAAAAGACCTTGCGTCCGCCAACAGGAGATCTGGCGGATGAGGCTATTTTGGTGGCCATCGGCGAACATGGCCTGGATCTACTTGCCTGGGACAAAAGCGCCCTGCAATTAAGACATCGCCTGCAATGGCTCCATGACCGGCTTGGCGCGCCCTGGCCCTCCATGGACGATGTGAGCCTGATCGACCGGCTTGAAACCTGGTTACAACCCTATCTCGCCGGTGAACCGCATTTGTCGAAACTGGCGCCACAGGCGCTCCGTCACGGCCTCTTGTCCCTGCTTCCTCACGATCTTGCCGGCCGTGCGGATGACTATGCCCCGCGCCGGTTTACGGCACCCAGTGGAAACAGTTTTGCGATCGACTACAGCGGTGATGCGCCAACGGTCGCAATCAGGGTTCAGGAGCTTTTCGGCCTTGATGTGCATCCGGCGGTCGCCGGCGGGGCGGTGCCGCTCAAGATTGAATTGCTGTCACCGGCCGGCAGGCCGATACAGGCCACAGCCGATCTTCCAGGGTTCTGGCGCGGATCCTGGTCGGAGGTGCGAAAGGAGATGAAGGGCCGCTACCCAAAACATGTCTGGCCCGATAAGCCGCAGAGCGCCGCGCCGACAACCCGCACCAAGACACGCTCTAAATAACACTTTGCCTTGGCAAACCTTTGAAGCATAAAGCCCGTCTATGGCAGAACTGGAAACCACAAACCTGAATTTGAGCCGCCGGCTGAGGCTTAATACCCTGATCCGGCTGCGTTGGCTGGCGGTTGCGGGTCAAAGTGCTGCGATTGTGGTTGTCGCCTATGTGATCGATTTTCCGCTGCCTGCACTCGAATGTGGTGCGCTGATTGCCTGCTCGGCCATCTTGAATATCTATCTGGCGCTGCGTTACCCCGCCAATCATCGCCTGACGATTTATCCTGCTCTTGCAATCCTGACCTATGACGCGCTTCAGCTTGCCGGGCTTCTTTATCTTACCGGTGGAATGACCAATCCGTTTGCCTTGCTGATGGTCGTGCCGGTCGTCGTCTCGGCAACATCGATGCCCATCAGATATACGGCCATTCTTGGCTGTGTGATTGTTGCAGCCGTCACTGTGCTGATGTTTTATTACGAGCCGCTGCCATGGCTGCCGGCGGGCAGATTTTCGGTGCCGCAAACCTATGTGGTTGGTCTCTGGCTTTCCGTCGTGTTGACCATTTTGTTTACCTCCGCCTATACCTGGCGCGTCGCCGACGAGGCGCGCAAGCTCGCCAATGCGCTAAGCGCAACGGAACTGGTGCTGCAACGTGAGCAGCATTTGTCCGCTCTTGACGGTCTGGCCGCCGCCGCTGCACACGAACTCGGCACTCCGCTTGCGACAATAGCTCTTGTATCGAAGGAAATGGAACGGGCCTTGGCTGCCGATCCGCAATATAGCGACGACATCAGACTGCTGCGATCCCAATCAGAGCGCTGCCGCGACATTTTAAAGCGCCTGACCAGCCTGTCGAGCGAAGGCGAAGCACATATCGCCGAGATGCCGGTCAGCTCTCTGGTGGAGGAGGTGGTTGCACCGCATCGGGATTTTGGCGTTCGGGTCGAAATGGCGCCTGGCAAAACCATAGGCACCGAACCGGTAATGCGTCGTAATCCCGGCGTGCTTTATGGGGTGGGCAATCTGGTTGAAAATGCTGTCGATTTTGCCAAATCGAAGGTGGAGATTGTCTGGAATTTCAGCGATACAGACGTTGAAATCAAGATTACCGACGATGGACCGGGTTTTCTTGCCGATATGCTGGACCAGATTGGCGAACCTTACACATCAAGCCGGTCTGCCAGAGAAATTTCAAGTGGCGCCGGCGGGCTCGGGCTGGGTCTTTTCATTGCCAAGACCCTGCTTGAACGCTCCGGTGCCGCGGTGAATTTCGCCAATTCCATGCATAGCGGACTTGGTGCATCCGTATTGGTTTCCTGGCCGCGCGAGACATTTGAAGCAGGCCGGGTTTCGGCACCTGGAGGCCATAAGATGGAACTGCCGGTTGGTAAGTCAGACAAAGTGCAATAAAAGCCTGTTGCGACAACGGAAATAATGACGATGACAGAAAACTCACAAGACAGCACCGCAATCCCCAGTGATGACAAGACTTTGCTTATTGTGGATGATGACAAGCCATTCCTGACCAGGCTGGCGCGCGCGATGGAGCAGCGCGGCTTTGTGGTCGACACTGCCGAAAGCGTGGCCGAGGCGGTGCACAAGGTCAAAGCGGCACCGCCTGCATTCGCCGTCATCGACATGCGGCTTGGCGATGGCAACGGGCTTGATGTCATTGAGGCCATTCGCGACCGGCGCGACGATACCAAGGCGCTGATATTGACCGGTTATGGCAATATTGCCACTGCGGTCACCGCCGTCAAACTCGGCGCCATCGATTATCTATCGAAGCCGGCCGATGCCGACGACATCTACGCGGCCCTGCTGCGTCAGCCGGGAGAGAAAGCCGCCCCGCCGGAAAATCCGATGTCCGCCGACCGGGTACGCTGGGAACACATTCAGCGGGTCTATGAGAGTTGCGACCGCAATGTCTCCGAGACGGCGCGCCGGCTCAACATGCACCGGCGTACGCTGCAGCGCATTTTGGCCAAAAGGGCGCCGAGATAGAGCACCGCTCATACTTTCGGCGCGATATCGCCCTCAGCCCAGGCGCTTTGGATGCTGTCTTGATAGTGTGAAAACGTGCCGGCAGAGATGGCATCGCGAATGCCGGCCATCAACCGTTGGTAATAGGCAAGATTGTTCCAGGTGAGCAGCATGGCGCCAAGCGTCTCGCCAGCCTTGACCAGATGATGCAGATAAGCACGTGAATAGTCGCGCGCCGCCGGGCAATCGCTTTCCTCATCCAGCGGTCTGGGGTCTTCGGCGTGCCGCGCATTGCGCAGATTGATTTTTCCATATCGGGTAAATGCCTGGCCATGCCGCCCGGCACGGGTCGGCATTACGCAGTCGAACATGTCGATACCGCGCGCCACGCTTTTCAAAATATCATCCGGCGTGCCGACGCCCATCAGGTAGCGAGGCTTTTCGAGCGGTAGCGCCGGGCATGTGACATCAAGCATGTCGAGCATGATTTGCTGCGGTTCGCCCACCGCCAGCCCGCCGACGGCATATCCTCTAAGGTCCATCGATGCGAGCGCTTCAGCAGATCTCATACGCAAATCAGGGTCATCTCCGCCCTGCACGATGCCGAACATCGCCTTGCCCGGCTGGTCGCCGAACGCCGATTTGCAACGTTCCGCCCATCGAAGCGACAGTTCCATTGCCCGTTCGATTTCGGTGGTCTCGGCCGGCAGCGCGGTACATTCGTCAAGCTGCATCTGGATATCGGAGCCCAAAAGGCCCTGAATTTCAATCGAACGCTCCGGCGACATCTCAAACGCGGTTCCGTCGATATGCGAGCGGAAGGTGACGCCGGTCTCGTCGAGCTTGCGCAGTTGCGCCAAAGACATCACCTGAAAACCGCCGGAATCTGTCAGGATCGGACCACCCCAGCGGCAAAATTCGTGCAGGCCTCCAAGCCGCTCAATCCGTTCGGCGCCCGGTCGAAGCATCAGGTGATAGGTGTTGCCGAGGATAACATCGGCACCAAGCTCGCGCACCTGATCCATATACATGGCCTTGACGGTGGCAGCCGTGCCGACGGGCATGAAGGCCGGCGTGCGCACAGTTCCGCGCGGCATTGAGATTTCACCACGCCTGGCCTTGCCGTCACGGGCGAGCAGTTTGAAGCGAAACGCGGCTCTCATGAGTTGCTCCTGAACAACAGGCTGGAATCGCCGTAGGAATAAAAACGGTAGCCGCTGCCGATTGCATGGGCATAGGCCCGTTTCATTTCTTTGAGGCCGGAAAATGCGGAAATCAGCATGAACAGGGTCGATCGGGGCAGGTGAAAGTTCGTCATCAAGATATCAGCGGTTTTGAACCGGTAGCCCGGGGTAATGAAAATATCAGTCGCGCCTGACCAGGGAGCAATTGTGCCCGTGTCCTCAGCAGCGCTTTCCAGCAGCCTGAGCGATGTCGTGCCGACACTGACGATCCGGTTCCCCCTTGCCTTGACCGCATTCAGCGCTTTGGCGGTCTTGGCATTCACCTCTCCTGTTTCGGCGTGCATCACGTGATCGGCGGTATCGCCGGCTTTGACCGGAAGAAATGTTCCAGCGCCAACATGCAATGTCACAAAATGCCGCTCCACACCTGCTGCGTCGAGCCTTTGCATCAGTTCGGGCGTAAAATGCAGCCCCGCCGTCGGGGCGGCCACGGCGCCTTCCTGGCGAGAGTAAATTGTCTGGTAGTCCTGGCGGTCGCGTTCGTCATCCGGCCGTTTCGACGCGATATAGGGTGGCAATGGAATGTGGCCCACCGCGTAAAGGGCCTCGTCGAGAGCTGGCCCCGACATGTCGAACGCCAATTCGGCCTCGCCGCCATCTCCCTTGGAGATGACAGTCGCGTCCAGCGTGGCGGCAAAACAGGCCTCGCCCGTCCCGCCGAAAACGATCCGCTCGCCCTGGCGAACCCGTTTTGCCGGTTTTAGAAACGCCAGCCACCGGTCGGGCGCGGTGCGCATATGCAAGGTTGCCTCAATCCGCGCCACCGTGTCGCCGCGCTGGCGCAGGCCGGAAAGCCGCGCAGGAATGACCCTGGTGTCATTGAACACCAGCGCATCGCCTGCGTTCAACAGTTCGGGCAGATTTGAAACTTTGCGGTCCGTAAACTTCCTGCTTCCGTCAACGACAAGCATCCGTGCCGAATCGCGCGGGGCTGCCGGGCGAAGCGCAATGCGGTCTTCAGGAAGATCAAAGTCGAACAGATCGACCCGCATCGCACAAAACCCCGTATTGGCCGTTTATGCGTCTGCAGCCACGCGCATGGTCACGATCTTGTCTGGATCGGTCACCGGTTCGCCGCGCTTGATCTTGTCGACATTGTCCATGCCTTCGATCACCTGGCCCCAGACCGTATATTGCCGGTCGAGAAAAGAGGCATCTGCAAAGCAGATGAAGAACTGCGAATTGGCCGAATTCGGGTCCTGCGACCGCGCCATCGAACAGGCGCCACGGCCGTGATTGGCGTTGGAAAATTCTGCCTTCAGATCCGGTTTGTCAGACCCGCCCATACCGGTGCCGGTCGGGTCGCCGGTTTGCGCCATGAAACCGTCGATAACCCGGTGGAACACGATACCGTCGTAGAAATTTTCCCGCGACAGTTCCTTGATCCGGCCCACATGCTCAGGTGCCAGGTCGGGCAAAAGCTCGATTACCACACGGCCCTGTGTCGTTTCCATCACGATCGTGTTTTCCGGATCTTTTATTTCCGCCATCGGGTTTTCCTTCTTGATTGGTTTAGGTTCAATTTTCCGCGGTGATGCGGGCTTTGTTCAGTTATCCGCAGCGGTGCGGACTGTGATTATTCATCCGCAGCGATGCGGACTGTGAACATCCGGTCCGGCTTTGCCACAGCACCGTTTTGCGCCTGACTGCCTTTCTTTATCGCATCGACATGTTCCATGCCGCTCTCGACCTCGCCAACGATTGTATATTGGCCATTTAGATGCGGCGCCGGTGCAAACATGATAAAGAATTGCGAATTGGCCGAGTTGGGGTTTTGCGCCCGCGCCATACCAACTGTTCCTCTGCGGAAACTCGCCTTGGCGAACTCTGCTTCTATGTTACCGCGCGTGGAGCCACCAGTTCCGGCCCGGCCCGCATTAAATCCGTCTTCCATGTCGCCGAACTCGACATCGCCGGTCTGCGCCATAAATCCGTCGATCACGCGGTGAAAGGCGACATTGTCATATTCACCGCCGCGTACCAGCGCTTTGATCTGCTCGACATGTTTTGGTGCGAGATCGGGCCTAAGCGCGATCGTCACATCACCACTTTTCAAGGTGATGATCATGGTGTTTTCGGGTTCTGCAGCCTTGGCAGGGCTGGCAAGGGCAATCGCGGCAGCCGCAGCGAGGCCGAAGGCGAAACGGCGGGTAAAAAGCATCAAAAACTCTCCGGTCAGGATGGATATTTCGCGGCCAGCGCTTCGGCCACCGCGGTTGGAACAAATGGGCGAATATCGCCGCCCATTGATGCTATCTGGCGCACCAATGTGGCGGTAATGGTTCTGACTGAAGGGCTTGCCGGTATGAAGACCGTCTGCAGGTCTGGCGCCATGGTTTCATTCATGCCGGCCATCTGCATCTCATAGTCGAGATCGGTGCCGTCGCGCAGCCCCCGGATCAGGATCGTTGCATCATTGTCACGGGCAGAATCCACTACCAGGCTGTCAAAGGCAACGATTTTAACCCGTGTTGCATCTGCGCCGAGTTCGCTTGCGCAGGCTTGTTTAATCAGTGCAAGGCGTTCTTCAAACGAGAACAAAGGCACCTTGCCCGCATGGATGCCGATAGCCGCATAGACAGTGTCGGCAATCGTCAACGCACCTTTCAGCACGTCGAGATGGCCGTTGGTCAAAGGGTCAAACGACCCGGCATAGATTGCAGTCCTTGACATGGCCCGCTTCTAGCGGTGCACAAGCGCGAAAGCAATCGGGTTGGTGGATTTGAGGTGTTTACGGATCTGGCAAGAGGCGCTCTCAGTGCCGGCCCCATTTGATCCTCGACCAGAACAATTCGTGCGCGAAATAGCTGAAAAATCCGACAATCGCGCTTGCGATTGCTATTCCTCCGCCCACGGATACCGAACCGGAAAACAAAAATCCGATAGCCGCCATCAATATCAGGCCGATGGTTTGCCAGGTGACGGATTTGGTTATGAGTCTGGCTTTTGTGTCCATGAGTACATTCCGAACTGCTGATGCGATCAGATATTCTCTATCTGACAAATCATCTGCTGGACATTATGCAATTTTGCAGCAAAAATGCGATTTTGTTGATAAAAATCGCTGAAGCAGATAATTATGGACAACCAGAGAATTATGGATAAACGTGATCGTTCCGTTGTCTTTCGAAAGCGCCTCTTGGAGGCGATGGACAGGGCAACCTATTCAAGAAGCAGGCTTGCCCGCGAAACCGGCGTTGACCGCTCAACCATCGGCCAATTGCTGAAAGATGATTTGCCCCGCCTGCCAAACGCGCAATTGGCAGCTGATGCCGCTTTTGCACTCGGTGTCAGCACGGATTGGTTGCTGGGCCTGACGGATAGGCCTGAAAGGCCGGGCGATATTGTCGCTGCGGCCATGGCGCTGAGCCCGGCCGAACGCAACTCCACCGATGCGCAACTCTTTGATTGGCATCAAGAGGCGACCGGCTACAAGGTGCGCCACGTTCCAGCCACTCTGCCTGATATTCTGAAATCGGAGAGAATGCTCACCTGGGAGTATTCGTCCCTTCACGATCATGCGTCAGAACAGGCAATCGGTGCGATGTCGCGGCAGTTGGAATGGCTAAAATCCGGCGTATCCGATTATGAAATTGCCCTGCCACTGCACGAGTTGAAAGCCTGTGCCGACGGAATTGCCTATTACGATAAGCTTGACCGGGATATCCGTCATGAGCAATTGCAGTTGATTGCCGACCTCTGTCGAGACATGTTTCCGAGGTTGCGCATTTTTCTATTCGATGCTCGCCGCGTTTTCAGTGCACCGGTGACGGTGTTCGGACCAGGGCTGGCTGTTGTCTATATCGGGCGGTTTTATCTGGCGTTCAGGGAATCGGAGCGTGTACGCTCGCTCACCAACCATTTCGACTGGCTTGTGCGCGAAGCCACCGTCGACGCCCGCGATGCCGCCGACCACATTGTTTCGCTGATGAAGACCTAGAGCATTTTTCGCCCAAATAGAATCACATGTGCGAAAAATGCTTCAATGTTTCCAAGCGGATAAAGGCGTTGTTGCGGGTCAAAGAAACCGCAAAACGCCCTAGGTCGTGGTTTTCGGAGCCTATTGTCTGTTACGGCCCTTCGCAAACGATCGCATAGGCGCCATGTCCGGCAATTGTCAGCGTACCGGCGCGCACGAAATCGCCGCCTTCCTCTGCACTGAACAGCCTCAATGAGGCGACAACGCCGGTCACGTTCACGTCGGTAAAATCGGCAATCAGAATATGGCCGGTTTCGGCCGCCTGACCGGTGATAATCTCTGTTTCGCCCTTGCCGGGCTGCGTCGACCAGACCTGCCCGTTTGCGGTGATCGTCGCGCTTAGAATATTGAGTACCGGCAATGAGCCAATGTTAAGATCAACGGTAGCATCAGCCCCTCCTGCACCAGCGCAACCAATGTCACCGGTTGCGTAAGCATTTGGCACGAATGTCATGGTGGCGGCCACCAATGCACCCAAACGATAGGCTAATCGTCTCATGTGGTTGGTCCTTTCCAGCTATTTGCGTGTTGCCAGCAGCCAAATCCCCCCGCCAATCAGAAATGTGCCTGACAACCGCTCAACGAGCTTTACCCTGTTTTTGGATAAAAACTCTCCCGCACTGCCTGCGGCCAGCGCGTAAACACTATCACACACACCCGCAATCGCCATGAAAATGATGCCCAACACCGCCACCTGCAAACCGGGGTCGCCGGCGGGGCTGACGAATTGCGGAATGAATGCGCCCAAAAACAACAGCGCTTTCGGGTTGGCCCACAAAACCAAAAACCCCTGCATCATGAATGAGCCGAAAGGCCGCTTGCCGGTGTCTGCTTCCGCAAGGCGCCCATCGGACCGCCACATCCTGATGCCGAGCCAGATCAGATAGGCGGCACCAACATAGCGCAGGATTTCAAAGGCAATGCCCAGCGTTGAGACGATGGCCGCGTAGCCCATGACCAGGACGGCGATGACCGATACGACACCGATTTGCGTGCCCAAGACGGTGAGCAGGCCGGCTCGCACACCATGGCGCAACGCATTTGCTGTGATCAGCGTCACAGACGGCCCGGGCACGATTGCGACAAGTAACGAAGCGATCACATATGTGAGAAGGACTGATGTCTCCGGCATTTTTGACCCCATATAAGTATGAGCAGAACCATTTTCGGCCAGAGGTGGCAGGATTACAAAGAAAATTTCAAGCCTTCCCGGCGCCAGACAAAGATGAATGTAAAATGAACGAACCCATCACGATGCATTCAAACCAGTTTATGCAAAACCCCTGCACGGTTTTTGAGACGGCAACACCGTTTCATATGCAGACAAGCTTTGGAGGAACAGACAGATGATTTTCATGCTGGCACTGGCCATGGCACTTACCATGCTGATTGCAACCGCTGTCGCGCTGGTCAATGAGGCCGACAAAATGCGCACAAAGACCGAGGCCATTCAAAAACGAAACTTTTACCCGGACCGTTTTCCGGGTAAGTGAAGATTCTAACTCGCTTCGCCGGTGCCGTCCGCGACGTCAGGTGCCTTGGAACCGCCTTGTTCGTCAGCGCCAACAACAGGTTCCTCGTCGTCCACACCCTTGGCCTCTTCCGGCTCTGAGATGCGTTCCACCGAGACAACCTTCTCATCTTTAGCGGTGGAAAAGATCGTAACGCCCTTGGTGGCGCGGCTGGCGATACGGATGCCATCGACCGGCACCCGGATGACCTGCCCGCCATCGGTCACCAGCATGATCTGGTCTTCCGGCTCCACCGGGAACGAGGCGATCAACGGGCCGATTTCCTTGGCCTTTGACGTATCGGTGGACTTGATGCCCTTGCCGCCCCGGCCGGCGACACGGAAATCATAGGACGACGAACGCTTACCGAACCCTTTTTCGCTCACCGTCAGGACGAATTCCTCGCGCGCGCGCATCGCTTCAACCCGTGCATCGTCGAGTTCCGCTTCGCCCTCATCCTCATCGGAAACAACCACATCATCGGCTTCCTCGCCGTCGCCACGCCGTTCTGCCGCGGTGAGCTTCAGATAGGCGGTACGTTCGGCCGGCGTTGCCTCGACATGGCCGAGGATGGCCATCGAAATGATCTCGTCGCCCTTGGCGAGGTTGATGCCGCGAACGCCGACGGAGTTGCGCCCGACAAAGACGCGGACATCGGTAACGGGAAAGCGGATGCACTGGCCGAAGGACGTCGTCAGGATGACGTCATCCTCCTCCGAACAGGTATAGACATCGAGGATTTCATCGGCCTCATCCTCCAGCTTCATCGCAATCTTGCCATTGCGGTTGACCTGAACGAAATCGGACAGTTTGTTGCGCCGCACCGTGCCGCGGGTAGTGGCGAACATCACGTCGAGTTCTCCCCAGCTTCCCTCGTCCTCCGGCAACGGCATGATCGAGGTGATGCGCTCGCCCTGTTTCAGCGGCAGCATGTTGATCAAAGCCTTACCACGCGATTGCGGTGAGCCTATCGGCAGGCGCCAGACCTTTTCCTTGTAGACAATGCCACGCGAGGAGAAGAACAGCACAGGCGTGTGCGTATTGGCGACAAAGATACGGGTGACGAAATCTTCGTCCTTGGTCGACATGCCAGAACGGCCCTTGCCGCCACGCCGTTGCGCCCGGTAGAGCGACAATGGCACGCGCTTGATGTAACCGGCATGGCTGACCGTGACGACCATTTCCTCGCGCTTGATCAGATCTTCGTCGTCCATATCCGGCCCGCCCTCGGCAAGCTCGGTGCGGCGCGGCGTGCCGAATTCATCGCGGATCGCGGTAAGCTCGTCCTTGACGATCTGCTGAATGCGGGCGCGTGACGAAAGAATGTCGAGATAGTCGCTGATCTCGGCGCCGATCGTATTCAATTCGTCGGCAATCTCGTCGCGCCCAAGCGCGGTCAGGCGTTGCAGCCTCAGCTCGAGGATGGCGCGCGCCTGCTCCTCCGACAGATTGTAGGTGCCGTCCTCATTGATGCGATGGCGCGGATCATCGATCAGCTGGATCAATGGCGCGACATCCTTGGCCGGCCAGCGCCGGTCCATCAGCTGTTCGCGCGCGGTCTGCGGGTCGGGTGCAGCGCGGATTAGTGCGATCACCTCGTCGATATTGGCCACCGCGATCGCCAGACCGACCAGCACATGCGCCCTGTCACGCGACTTCTTGAGCAGGAATTTGGTCCGCCGGCTTACCACTTCCTCGCGGAAGGTGATGAACGCGTGCAGCATGTCGGTAAGCGTCATCTGCTCCGGCTTGCCACCGTTTAGCGCCACGACATTGGCGCCAAATGAGGTTTGCAGCGGCGTATATCGGTAAAGCTGGTTCAAGATCACATCGGCAACGGCGTCGCGCTTTAATTCGACGACGACGCGGTAGCCCTCGCGGTCGGATTCATCGCGAATATCCGAAATGCCCTCGATACGTTTGTCACGCACCAGTTCGGCGATTTTTTCGATCATCGAGGCTTTGTTGACCTGATAGGGCACCTCGGTGACGATGATGGCTTCGCGATCGTTGCGGATCTCTTCAATATGCGTCTTGCCGCGCATCTGGATCGAACCGCGACCGGTTGAATAGGCCGACATGATGCCCGAACGGCCAAGCACAATGCCGCCGGTCGGAAAGTCCGGTCCGGGGATGATCTCCATCAATCGTGGCAAATCGATTGCCGGATCGTCAATCATCGCAATACAGCCGTCGATCACTTCGCTTAGATTATGCGGCGGGATGTTGGTCGCCATGCCAACGGCAATACCACCGGATCCATTGACCAGAAGGTTGGGGAATTTGGCCGGAAGAACAGTTGGTTCACTCAGCGTGCCGTCATAGTTCTCGCGAAAATCGACGGTATCCTTGTCGAGATCATCGAGCAGCGAATGTGCCGGCTTGGCAAGACGGCATTCGGTATAACGTTCGGCAGCCGGCGGATCGCCGTCAATCGAGCCGAAATTGCCCTGCCCGTCGATCAGTGGCAGACGCAACGACCAGTCCTGTGCCATGCGCACCAGCGCATCGTAGATCGCCTGGTTGCCGTGCGGATGGAATTTACCCATCACGTCACCGGTCACCCGGGCGCATTTGACGTATTTTTTATTCCAGTCGATCCCCAATTCGTTCATGCCGAACAGAATGCGTCTGTGCACCGGCTTAAGCCCGTCGCGGACATCGGGAAGCGCTCTGGAGACGATCACGCTCATGGCGTAATCGAGATAGGAACGCTCCATTTCATCGATGATGGAGATCGGCTCGATGCCGTCCGGCGTGCCTGGTTCTCCCGGGGGATTTTGCTCTGTCAAACGTCTGTCACAATCGAATTAGAATCAGTTGCCCGTTTATAGCCGACCGGCCCTGGAAACGCTAATCTTTAGGGCTTTCTATGTGGTGAAATTATACAATAAAATCAAGGAATTATCCGTGCAATTGCGCAGCGCAGCATTTTATTGTCCCAAATTGCTGTCAGTATCGCCCGATTTGGCATCCGCAAAGCCCGGTTGGGGTCACCCGGGCAGCTATCCTGTTTGTCGAACAGGGCCAATTCCGCGATGTAAGAACACCAATATCTGTTGCAAAAATTGATCGTAACGCCACAAATAAATTGCCAGTAGTTTGTAATAGTTGTTAAGTAATCTTACAGACAAACGGCCGGAGGTTGGTTGATTGCCCTATGATCCGAAATTCGTTCCCGGCCATACGATCCCTTTGCCGGTTCCAAGACAGCGGTTGCTTCAAACCGCATTCGGTGCCGACTACATCCATCATTCGCGCTTTTCGCTCCTGTTCAACCAGGCCCGCGGGTTTGCCTTCGTCTCGGCGCACAATATCGATGGCAGGACCATCCCGGTAAAGCAATACACCACCCGCTCGTTTAAATTCGACCCCAAAATCAAGCCCAATGCCCTGCAGGTGGATGCCGACAGGGGATATCGAAACAATCACTGGGATCAGGGTCATCTGGCCCGGCGCAAGAGCATGTCATGGGGCCGGGAGGCCGATGCGCGTATCGCCGAGCGCGAAAGCGATCACTGGTCCAATGTCGCCCCCCAGCATGAAAACCTGCACGACGACGCCTGGGGCAGGATCGAAGACTGGATGCTAAAACGGGTGCAAAGCGACAGCCGCCGCGCCTCAGTCTTCACCGGACCGGTGTTTACCGACGATGATCCCGAACACAAAAACGCGCCTGGCGAAACCCCGATCCGAATTCCGGCGGGTTTCTGGAAAGTGATGTGTGTGGAACTTGATGGCGCCATGCGTGCAGCCGGTTTTCTGGTCTGGCAGCGTGATTATGACAGTGTCAAACCATTGTCGTTCAACCCGGTGTTGGAACAGGTGCGGCTCACCACAATCGAGGTTTTGACCGGCCTTACCTTTCCCGCACTTCGCAAATTCGACCCGCTATTGTTTGACCGTCGCAAGCGCGCTCTGACGCCGGCCACCAGCCTGGCGCGTGCTGATTTTCGTGGGCGCATGCTGCCGGGGCTGGCTGCCGTCCCACGCGGCAGATTTGCCGGCATTTCAAGCCGCGATGTCATCGCCGCCACCGCCCCTGGAACGGCCGCGATCACCGATATGCGCGATATTGTTTTGTAGCACAGGCGATAAACGCCAATAAACGTATCGTGACTGGAACTTGAGAGCTTGTCGCGCCATTCTCGCCCAATGAAAAAAACATTTCCAATCATGGTGGCCCTGGCCGCTCAAATCATTGCCGCGCCTGCGATTGCCGGCGAAGCTGATGTGGTCGCGGTCAAGGTGACGGAGGAAAGTGGCGGTACATTCCGCTTTGACGTCACCGTGCGGCACGACGACACCGGTTGGGAACACTATGCCGATCGATGGGACGTGGTTGGTCCCAATGGAACAGTATTAGGCGAGCGCATACTCCTGCATCCGCATGAAAACGAGCAACCCTTTACCCGCAGCCTTGGCGGCGTCGCGATCCCCGAGGGCGTGAGCGAAGTAATCGTACGCGCACATGACAAGGTCGACGGGCTCGGTGGCCGGGAAATGGCTGTGACATTGCCCGCACGCAAATAGCCGCAACGCGCACGATCCGGTGTCAAGCCGCTCGACGGGCGATGCCTGCCCATCGCAAACACGCAATCACCCATTCCAGCCGTCCTTTCCGTTTGCATGGCAATAAAGGGCGCCTGCCAATTGCAAACCCGTTCGGACCTGCCGGTTTTGATGCCGGTCTTGAATATCAGCTTTGATGTCCACCCACCCGTCACGGATGCGCTCCAACGGCAAATCGGCGCCACAATCGATTTACAAAATTTGACATATGCAAATCTTCTTTGATATTTACAAAAATTCTTGACTCTATCCTATCCGCTATGCATGTTTCGGCCCGTCAGCTTGGTGGAGGACAAGCCTATGGTCGACGTGGTCGATATATTCGATGGGAGCAAAACCGGCTCAGGATCGGGCAAGGCATCCGGTAATGTCGGAGCCGGGCGCACGGTGCAGTCGGTCGAGCGCGCATTTGACATTCTGGAATTGCTGGCCGGTGCCGAGCGCGAAATGCAGCTGCGCGAAATCACCGAGCTGTCCGGTTTTAACCCGTCGACCTGTCATCATCTGATCACCACTTTGGTCAAGCGGGGCTATGTCGGGCAGAACCCCAGAGGCCGCACGTATTTCATCAGCAACAAGGTTCTTGAACTGTCCAGCAGCCGGTTGCGGCAGTTTGACATTACCGGCATTGCCTCACCTATTTTGAAAAAACTCGCTCAACTCACCGGTGAGAGCGTTCATCTTGAAGCCCTGCAGGGCTATGAGCTCACCACGCTGGCCAAACTGGATTCCACACGGCCTGTCAGGGTCGGCATAGATGGGCCCGGCAAAGCCAATGCCGCGCATGCAACGGCCACCGGCAAGGCCATACTGGCCTGGTTGCCCGAGACCGAAATTGCCCGCTTGATTTCCGAAAAGGGTCTGACGCGGTTTACCGAAAAGACAATCACCGACATCGCCGGCCTTATGGAAGAGTTGCGGTTGGTGCGCCGCAACGGCTTTGCATTGGACAATGAAGAATTCCAGCCGGATGTCACATGTGTCGGGTCCGCGATACGCGATCACGCCGGCGCGGTTATTGGCTCGATCAGCTGTTCGATACCCACTTTGCGCGCCCAGGGAGACCATCTTGAGGCTGTGACCAAAGCGGTGCGTGCAGCAACCGCCAACCTGTCGGAGCTGATAGGCGGGCCGAATGCGCAGTCAGACAGCGACACCGATGCAGCCTAACAAGAACTATCGACATACATTTGAGGGAAAACAATCATGACTATGCCTGAAAACGTAAAAACCAGCACCGAATTTCCGGTTCCGGAAACCATGAAAGCCTGGGTGCTGGGCGATCCGGGCGAAATCACGCTTGAGGACAAGCCGGTGCCGGTTCCAGGCCCGGCGCATGTGCTGGTAAGAATTGATGCGGTCGCCATCTGCGCGACAGATCTTGAGATCATCCACCATGGTCCTCCCGCCCAGATCGAAGGCGGCGGCCCGCACAATAAGGGTTTCACACCGGGGCACGAATATATGGGGACCGTCGTTGCCACCGGACCGGGCGTCGACGAGTACAATATCGGCGACCGGGTGACGGTGGAAATTCATGCCGGTTGCGGCCAGTGCAAGCGCTGCCGCCAGGGCATGTACACATCGTGCCACAATTACGGCAAGAACTACGGCGACGTTGACAAGGGCCACCGTGCAAACGGCTTCACCACGGATGGCGGTTTTTGCGAGTATCAGGTCAATCACATCAACACGCTGGTGCATGTCGACGATGACATGAGCGACGAAGAGGCGACGCTGGTCGTCACCGCCGGAACGGCCATGTATGGTCTGACGGAACTGGGTGGTCTTGTTGCTGGCGAGAGCGTCGTCGTTACCGGGCCTGGACCCATCGGTCTGATGGGAGTTGCGGTGGCAAAGGCTCTTGGCGCGCAGCCGGTTATCCTGACCGGCACCAGAGACAATCGTCTCGAAATGGGCAAGAAGCTTGGCGCCGATCATGTGATTAACGTCAGAAACGAAGACGCGGTGGAAGCCGTTCACCGCATCATGGGCGGCAAGGGCGTCGACTATGTGGTGGAATGCGCGGGCAATCCAACCGGCGTCAACGATGCCGCCAAGATGGTCAATCGCGGCGGCAAGATTTGCCTGGCTGCATTCCCGCAGGAGCCGGTTCCGGTGGATGTAGCCTATCTGGTGCGCAACAACATCTATCTTTACGGCATTCGTGGTGAAGGAAAGACGGCCACCCACCGGGCGGAGGCTTTCATGCGCCAGAAGCGTTTTGACGCAACAATGATCCACACTCACACCTTCCCGATGAGCGAATTGCCCGAAGCGCTGCGCTACGCAAAAGACCGCGTGGAAGATGCCATCAAGGTGGTGGTCAAGAACAAACATGCTGTCGGACAGCAGGCGGTGGCGGCAGAATAGCCGCCGTCGGGAGGAGATCAGCATGCTTTCCTGCGATACATATCTGATGCCTGAAAACCTGAAGGACGCGCTCGTTTCCTGGGGGCAGGCGCCGCAATCCAGCACCCTTATCGCCGGGGCAACGGACATTCTCCCCTGGGCTCGCGAAGGCCGTGCAGGCGATGTTCATTTCAATCAGATGATTGATCTGAGCCGTGTGGAAGAATTGTCCGGTTACAAAGTCGAGGGCGAAAAAATCCACCTTGGCGCGAACGTTGTTTTTCAGGATTTTCTGACTGACGGCGGGCTGAAACGGCTGATGCCGGGCATGCCTTATTGCGCAATCTGGTTTGCGGATGATCAAATCCGTCAGCAGGCCACATTGATTGGCAATCTGGTCAATGCATCGCCGGCTGCCGATGGCACGCCTCCCATGCTGACCCACAATGCCGAGGTCGAGCTGGCCCGGCTTAAGGACGGCCAGATAGAAACGCGCACCGTAAAGCTGACAGAGTTCATCACCGGCCCGGGCCGCACGGATTTAGGCGATGGTGAGATCGCTACAGCGGTCATCTGCGATACGCTGGAGGGCTATGGCGGTTCCTTTGAAAAGGTTGGCCAGCGCCGGTCGCTCGTCATCTCAACCGTTTGCACCGCCTGCGTGATAAAACTCTGCGAAGACGGCAAGACGTTTGCAGATATCCGCATAGCCCTTGGCGGCACCGGGCCTGTGCCGGTCCGGCTCACCCGGATCGAAGAATTCCTGATCGGCAAGGAGATTTCAGCCGACACCATATCGGCGGCATCGCAACTGACCGATGGGCTGGTGAATTCCAGAACCCGCCGCGAGTACCGTGCCGATGTCGTCCGCGGCTTCATTGCCCGGGCCATAGAAGATGCCCTGCACGACAGCGGGCACCGTCTAGCAGTTCAACATCCAAAGGAAAGCGCCAATGTCTGATATTCCAATGGAACTGACAATCAATGGTCGTAAAACCGGCAAACCGGCGAAAGCCGGGCAGCGTCTGCTTGACTATTTGCGTGACGATTTGGGTTTGACCGGGACGAAGGAAGGCTGCGGCGCCGGCGAATGCGGAACCTGCTCGGTATTTGTCGACGGCAAGCTGATCAAGTCATGCCTGATGCCGGCGGCGAAAGCCAATGGCGCCACCATTCAGACCGTCGAAGGTCTGGCTGGAAACAAGCCGATGACAACGCTGCAGCAGGCGTTTCACAAGACGGGCGCCAGCCAGTGCGGTTACTGCATACCGGGCATGGTCATGGCGGCAACGTCGGCACTGCGTGAAAACCCCGATGCTGACGTCGAGGAAATCAAGGAACGCATGGGCGGCAATATCTGCCGCTGCACCGGCTATTCAAAGATTTTCGAAGCCGTTGAGATGGCCCGCGATATCATTGCCGGAAAGACCGATGAGACCGTGCTTGAGGAAGATGGTGCGGGAACCTCATTCATCGGCAACAATGTCAGACGCCTTGATGCGCCGGGCAAGGTGACCGGACGGCTGAAATATGCCGGCGACATGACAATGCCCGGCATGCTGCACATGAAGGTTCTGCGCAGCCCCCATGCCCATGCCGCAATCAAATCAATCGACACGTCAAAAGCCGAACAGTTGCCGGGCGTCGCCTGTGTGATTACCGCCAGGGATATCCCAGGCGAAGACGGGTTTGGCGTTTTTGTCCATGACCAGCCCGTCATGGCCGGCGACCGCGTGCGCTATGTCGGCGAGGCCGTCGCAGCCGTTGCCGCAGACGATGAATTTACCGCGCAAAGAGCACTGCGCGAAATTGTTGTCGATTATGAAGAACTGCCAGCCGTGTTCGATCCGCATGAGGCCATGCAGGAAGATGCACCTCAATTGCATGAATATGCCAAGGCAAATGTCGTCAAACATATTCCGGTTCGAAAGGGCGATATCGAAGCGGGTTTTGCCAAGGCGGACGTCATCATCGAGAACGACTATTCGACGCAGGCCGTCGAACACGCTTATCTGGAGCCGGAAGCCGGCCTTGCCTATGTCGATCATGACGATGTGGTGACCATCGTCTCGCCGAGCCAGAACATCACGCATCACCGGCACATGCTGGCCAAGATCCTGGACCGGCCGATCAACAAGGTGCGCTTTATCATGAGCCCGGTCGGTGGCGGCTTCGGCGGCAAGGAAGACATGATCTATCAGGGCATGCTGGCGCTTGCGACGATGAAAACCGGCCAGCCGGTCCGGCTGGTGTTCACCCGCGAGGAATCGATAATCTCGACGGCAAAACGCCATCCCTCCCGCGTCAGCTATCGTATGGGCCTGACCAATGAAGGGCGCATCACGGCGGTGGAATTCAAGATGATTTCCGACGGCGGCGCCTATGGCATGTCCACCGAAGGCGTGATGCGCAAGGCGGCAATCCTGTCTTGCGGTCCCTACGACATCGAAAACCTGAAGGTAGACACATACGGGATTTATACCAACAACACACCGTCCGGCGCGTTTCGCACCTTTGGCGGTATGCAGGCGCAGTTTGCCACCGAAAGCCATCTCGACCTTTGCGCCGAACGCCTGGGGCTGGACCCGTTTGAAATCAGGCGCATCAACATGATGCGGGCCGGGTCGAAAACCCATACCCAGCAGACGCTCAAATCGGCTGCCATAGACCGGGTGCTGGATGCTGCCGAGAATGCCGCCGGCTGGGAGAATGGAAGCCCCAATGTTCGAGGAACCACCAGAGGCGATCTGGCCGGGCCAGGCACGCGTCTTCCGTGCAGCCTCGGTGCACGGATGGCCAAAAGCGGCCCGCGGCCACCCTCAAGCAGCAAGGTGCGCGGGCGCGGACTTGCCGCATCCTGGTATGGAATAGCAAGAACGGCAACGATTGACCGGGCAGGCACCTGGGCGGAACTGGATGATGGTGGAACCGCCAAGATCGTAACCGGCGTCACCGAAATCGGCGAAGGTATTCTGACCGTTTTAGCGCAGGTTGCAGCAGAAGAGCTGGGCGTGCGCCCTCAAGATGTCACCATCGGAGACAATGACACGGCGCGCTCGCCGGAGGCGGCCCACGCCGGTGCGACCCGGCAAACCTACATGATCGGCAACTCTGTTGCCCTTGCCTGCCGCGATGCGCGGCTGAAGCTGGACAAGGAACTTGCCGCCCATTGGGACGTGCCCGTTGATACGATTGAGGCCTTCAACGGCATGATATGGGTAAGAGACACCAATCTGAAAATGACGATGGAAGAGGCTATCGACCTCTGCAAGAAGCGCGGTGTCGTACCGGTAGGGTCCGGCTCGTTTACCGCACACGGAACCGGCCTGCATCCGGTCGATGGTTCGGGAAGTCCATGGCAGGCCTATGTGTTCGGCTCGCAAATTGCCGAGGTGGAAGTCGACAAGGTGACCGGCGAGGTCCAGGTTTTGGGCATCTGGGCAGCGCACGATATTGGCCGTGTCATTAATCCCCGCGGCGTCGAAGGCCAGATTGAGGGCGGTGTGGTGCAGGGCCTCGGCCAAGCCCTGATGGAGGATTATAAGCTCGATGACGGCCATACCTCCACGCATGGATTTGCCAAATATATCCTGCCGACGTCTCTCGACGTACCGGAGATAACGTCGATCTTGATCGAGGATAAGGATCCCGAAAGCCCGCTCGGGGCCAAGGGAATTGGCGAACCAGCGCTCGTCCCGACGGCGCCTGCGATCGCAAATGCGATTTATGACGCTATTGGCGTCCGCATCACGTCGCTGCCCGCGACACCTGAGAAAGTTCTGGAGGCTTTGCGAAACAAAGCGAGCCAAACATGCGCAGCAATCGAGGCTGCGGAATAAAACCGCTTATTGGGAGGAAACAAAATGAGCAAACTGGGTTTTGGAAAAACACTTCTACTGGCTGTATCAGCGTCCATCGGATTTGCATTGCCGACTGTGGCAAAGGCGGATTTTCCAGAAAAGCAGGTGGAATTCATCATACCGTTTGGTGCTGGTGGTGGGGCCGACATCGAGGGACGTCTGCTGGCGACCGAGATGGCCAAGATACTCGGCGTCAACATTGTTCCGATCAACAAGCCCGGCGGTGGCGGCGCGGTCACCTATTCCTACATCAAGGATGCAGCGCCTGATGGATATACGGTTGGCTGGAATTCAACCTCGATCCTGACCACCACCAATATCGGCAATGTGAAATTCAAGCACGACGCGCTTGATCATGTCGGCCGGGTGGAATGGCAACCCATGCCCTTTGCCGTCAAGGCTGGTTCCCGCTGGCAGACGATGGCCGACTTCGTCAAGGAATGCATGGAAAAACCAAATGAATTAAAGGTGGCCAATTCAGGAACCGGAAGCGCCACCCATCTGGCGGCAATCGCCCTGATGGATGCTGCTGGCTGCGAGGTTACTCACCTTCCCGTAGGCGTAAAGCGCCGCAATGCCTCTGTTCTCAGTGGCGAGGCTGACGCAATGATCGCGCCGCTGACCGCGACGGTGAACTTGACCAAGGCCGGAAAGCTGCACCTGCTTGCACTGCCGACAGAAGAACGCAGCGCCGTATTTCCGGATGTCCCGACCGCGAAAGAACTTGGTTATGACGCCGTCTTGAACCTGTTTCGCGGACTGTCCGTTCCCAAGGGAACCCCTCCTGAGGTGATGGCAAAACTGGCAGATGCCATGTCCAAGGCCGCAAATTCTGAAGCCTTTATGGATCTCGCTAAGAAGAAGGGTTTTACCGTTGATCCAATCGGGCCGGAGGATTTCGGACAATTGCTGAGCGGCGAAGACGAAAAAATCCGGGCGATCATGCAAAGCGCCGGCCTTTATCAATCCAAGTCGGAATAAATCCGGCCGCCATCCTCTTTTCCGGTCAATGCTGGAAAAGAGGATGGGTTTCTAAAGTTTAAATTCCCTGGAACCCGAAAGGTTTCCCAATGAATATGGCAAAACGCAATGTTGCCAGCGGTATTGTTGTGCTCGGCATTACAGGCTGGTACGCTTGGATGTCTTCGCAACTGCCTTCCCGCGACATTATGCCGGATACGCCGGGGCCTTCCTTTTTCCCCTGGTTGATCGTGGCGCTTACCGGCCTGTTGTCTGCCGCGCTCGTCGTGAAGGGCTTTCGTGAACTTGCAAGCGAAGCACCACTTGGCGGTCAGCGAGGTTCTCGCAAGCCAGCAATCATGCTGGCCGGGTTTCTCACCTATTTGTTGTGCCTGAAAGTTCTTGGGTTCCTGCTTGCAAGCTTTTGCTTCTTTGCGTTCATGATGTGGATGTTCGGCGAGCGCAGGCCCACACCCCTGCTGATCGCATCATTGGCGGTACCGGCCGCGCTCTATCTGATTTTCGCCAAGGGATTTCAGGTGTTGTTGCCGGTTGGCGGATTGGGGTTTTAGCCGATGAACGCGGATATCCTGTCAGGATTGAGCCAGTCGGTCATGCCATCAAGTTTGCTGGCGACTGCAATCGGCGCGTTTCTCGGTCTGATCGTTGGCATGATACCGGGGATGACCATCTCCACCGGTATCATTGTCCTTCTGCCTTTAACATTTGTGCTCGATCCCAACATGTCCATCGCACTGCTGCTCGGCCTTTACGTCGCCGGCATGACCGGTGGCAGTTTCTCGGCAATTTTATTGAACATCCCCGGCACACCTTCCGCGTCGGCAACAGCAATCGATGGATTCAAGCTTTCGGCCCGTGGCGAAAGCGGCCGTGCTCTTGGAATAGCCATCACTGCAAGCTTCATCGGCGGGATTATCAGCTTCGGCTGCCTTTACTTCATTGCACCGGCATTGGCTGACGTCGCATTGCAGTTTCAGGCGCCGGATTTGTTTTCGCTGGTGTTTTTCGGCCTTGCGATAATCTGCAGTTTCTCATCGCGCTCGCTGGTCAAAGGTCTTCTGTCGGCGGCATTCGGACTGATGATCGTCACCGTCGGGCAGGATCCGGTGATGGGGACATCCAGATTCACCTTCGACAACCCCAATCTGTTGTCTGGCATTCACTTTCTGACCGCGTTGATTGGCCTTTTTGCCATTCCGCAGCTGGTTGCAAATCTGACTGAAGGCGGTCCTACTTCTGTGTCTTCGCCGGTCCGCAACGCATTTGGCTCCTTGCTGCCCAAACTGTCTGATCTGATGCGCATCCGCATTCCGGCCCTGATAGGCTCGTTTACCGGCACATTTTTAGGCATTTTGCCTGGTGCAGGCGGGCCGATCGCTGCCTTTATCAGCTATGACTACGCGCAAAAAGCCTCCCGCAATCCGGAAGAATACGGCGAAGGCTCGATTGAGGGGATTGCCGCGCCGGAAAGTGCAAACAATGCAGTTGCCGGCGGTGCGCTGATACCGATGATGACATTAGGCATCCCCGGCGATCCCGTCACCGCCATTTTGATAGGTGCGCTGCTGATCCACGGGCTGGCGCCAGGGCCGTTATTGTTCATCGAAAGGGCCGACTTTGCCTATGCGGTCATTTTTTCCTATTTCTGGGCGAATATCTTCAATCTTGCCATTGCGCTGTTGAGTATACGCTTCCTTACCAAACTATTGGCCACGCCAAAGGCGATTTTGATGCCGGCGATCGCGATCCTGTGCGTGATCGGATCCTATTCGCTGCGCAATTCCTTCTTCGACGTCTATGTGATGTTCGGTTTCGGGATTATCGGCTTGACCATGCGCTGGCTCGATGTGCCGGTGGTGCCGATGCTGCTGGCGCTGGTACTCGGACCGCAACTGGAAGAGCATTTGCGTGTTGCGCTGACCGGCTCGCGCGGTGATGTGACAGTCTTCTTCACATCCGGCTTCAGCCTCTTTTTCCTGGTTCTTTCTGCAGTCTCGATAAGCTGGTCGCTTTATGTGGCCTATCGCGAAAGCAGGAAGCAAAAACGTTTATCAAATGGGAACGCCTCATGACGACCGAAACCGAACTATCCAGCAACATGCGCGAGCGCGCGAAATTGATCGCCGAAGCAGGTTCCTTGGACGATGCGATCGCCTGCGGTGCGCTGGCACCACGGATCACCGTGACACTCAGCGAAGCAATCGTGCTGGGTCTGTTGCGGCAGGGCGTGCGCAAATATCTGGCAATCTTCGGCCACGGATCGACGGATCTCGGTGAAGTTCTGCGCATCTATGAGGAAGAAGGCGTCACGCGCACCTGGAACTTCAGGAACGAGGTCGAAATGGCGCACGCGGCCACCGCGTTTTCATGGCAATATGGGGAGGTTCCCGCGGTCGTAACCTCGATTGGCCCGGGCGCCCTGCAGGCGATGGCTGGCTCGCTGGCTGCAGCCTGCAATGGCGTGGGTGTCTATCATCTTTATGGCGATGAGACCACCGGTGGTGAAGGCTACAACATGCAGCAGGTGCCCAAGGAGCAGCAGGGACTGTTCGGCCAGATCACCCAGGCCATGGGGCAATCCTATACGCTGCACACACCGGCAGCGTTGCGGGAGTGTTTGCGGCGCGGTTCCGTTTGTGTGCATCACCCCTATAAGGCCGGGCCCTTTTATGTGATGCTGCCGCTGAATACTCAGCCGCAAGCCGTCGAGATCAACCTCACCACCCTGCCAGCCGCGCCCGTCATCGAAGCCGTGGTGCCAGCCGATCCGGCAACCTATCAAAAAGCCGTTGATCTGATACGTGAGCACAGGCGCATCGTCATCAAGGCCGGCGGCGGATGCCGCGGGCATGATACCGCGATTTTGAAACTGGCTGAGGCCGCAGGTGCCGCCGTCGTGCAATCGCCCGGATCCACCGGCGTGCTTCCCGATGCACACCCTCAAAACATGCATGTGGGCGGATCAAAGGGATCAATCAGCGGCAATCATGCCATGGAAAATGCCGAACTTCTCATTTCGATCGGGTCGCGCGCCGTCTGTCAGGCCGACTGTTCGGGCATCGGTTATCCGAACGCCAAAGCAGTCATCAACATCAATGGCGACCTGCATGACATGCTGCACTACGCCAACACCACCGGCCTGCAAGGCGATATTTCCGCTGTCATCGGTAAGCTTATGGCGTCGGGCGAAAAAAATGGCGGTTTTGCTGCAGAAGAAAACGGCAGTTGGTTGTCTGAATGTACCCAGGCAAAAGAACGCTGGTCTCAATTCAAGCAGGCGCGTTACAACAATCCGACGCTCAAAGACGATGTCTGGGGCAGAGCGGTGCTGACGCAACCCGCCGCGATAAAGGCGGTATCCGACTTCGCAAATTCGGTCGATGCCGCAAAATTTTTCGATGCCGGCGATGTCCAGGCAAACGGGTTTCAGATCGTCGAGGACCAAAAGACCGGCGATACGATCACCGAAACTGGCGCTTCCTATATGGGGTTTTCGGTTTCCGCGTTACTTGCCAGTGCAATGGCAGATACCCCGCGCTATGGCATCGCTTTCACCGGCGACGGTTCTTTCATGATGAACCCGCAGGCGCTGATCGACGGTGTGGAGCACGGCGTGAACGGGACAATCGTGATTTTCGACAACCGCCGTATGGCTGCGATCACCGGTCTGCAAAAGGCGCAGTATCAAAATGAATTCCGGACCAATGATCAGGTGGCTGTCGACTATGTGGCGCTTGCCGGATCGGTCTTGGGCGTCAATGCGGTTTTCGGTGGTCATAGTGTCGACGAACTTCGTGCAGCGCTGAAAAAGGCCCGCGACCACAAAGGACTAAGTGTCGTCCACCTACCGGTCTATGCCGGAGATGATGAGTTGGGCGGCATGGGCGCATATGGTTCGTGGAATGTCGGTAATTGGGTCGAAGACGTGCAGGCCCGCTATCTTGAGCAAAATATTTGATAGGAAGATTTATGTACAAGGACTGCTCTCTTTATATCAACGGTGCCTGGGTGCCGGCGGCCAGCGGCGACACGCTGCCCGTTCACGATCCGGCAACAGGCGATGTTGTCGGACATGTTGCAAGCGCTGGCGAGGCTGATCTCGATCGTGCATTGGAGGCCGCCGAAGCAGGTCTCGCCCGGTGGCGCAATACCGGCACTTGGGAACGGGCCGCCAAATTGCGCAAAACCGCCGATCTGATCCGTGAAAATATGGAAGAGATTGCGGTTGCCATGTCGATTGAGACCGGCAAGCCGCTGGCGGAAGCACGAGGAGAAACCGGCGGGGCGGCAGATCAGTTTGAATGGTACTCCGAAGAAACAAAGCGCATTTACGGTCAAACCATCGGTGGACGGACCTCAGACAGCCGCATGTCGGTGATTTATCAGCCGGTCGGCGTAGTTGCAGCGTTTACAGCCTGGAATTTCCCCGCATTGCTGCCGGCAAGAAAAATGGCTGCGGCCCTTGGTGCGGGATGCAGCGTCATTGTCAAACCAGCCGGTGAGACACCGCGCTCATGCGCCCTGCTGGTGCAGGCCTGCCACGATGCCGGTATTCCCGCAGGTGCGGTAAATTTCGTCACTGGCCGCTCGGGCCTGATTTCAAAACATCTGGTCTCTTCCCCGGTCGTGCGCAAGGTTTCTCTTACCGGTTCCGTTCCGGTGGGGCGCGAGATCCTTCACCTGGCTGCGGACGGAATAAAAAAGGTGACCATGGAATTGGGTGGTCACGGCCCGGTGATTGTCTTTGATGATGCCGATCCGGTCGAGGCGGCTCGCGCATGTGCTGCGGCCAAATTTAGAAATTGCGGCCAGGTCTGCATTTCGCCTACCCGCTTTTATGTCCACGAGGACAGCTATGACCGCTTTGCCGGGGCTTTCGTTGATGTCGTTAAATCCTTGAAGATAGGCCGCGGCATGGAAGACGGCGTCACAATGGGGCCGATGGCCAATGCGCGCGGCCTGGAACACATCAAGGGTCTGGTCGAAGACGCGGTAGAGCAGGGAGCCGACGTTCTCCATGGCGGCTCGGCACCGCCCGGTTTCAATCGTGGATATTTCTATGAACCGACCGTGCTCGGCAATGTTCCAGACAGCGCCCGCGTCATGAGCGAAGAACCCTTTGGCCCGGTGGCGCCGTTGACCAGGTTCAGTTCCTATGATGAGGTAATGGCCAGGGCAAACGGCCTTCCCTTCGGTCTGGCGGGATATCTGTTCACGAAAGATCTGGGGCTTGCAGCACGCGCCAGCGAAGACCTGGAAGTGGGTATGCTCGGCATCAATGAAATGCTACTGGCCACCGCCGAAGCGCCGTTTGGCGGGATCAAGGAAAGTGGCATGGGGCGTGAAGGCGGATCGCTTGGGATTCAGGATTACCTGGAAGCCAAATACATCAAAACGAAAATCTGAGATCGAGCCGTGACCAACAAAAAAACCGGTCTTGCAAATGGGCTCACCAATTATGGTGATCCCGATTTTGCTATCTACCTTCGAAAGTCTTTTGCCCGCTCCATGGGGTACAGCAACGAGATGCTGAAGCGGCCGGTGGTCGGCATTGCCTATACTGCGTCCGGGTTCAACAATTGCCACAGGCATTTCCCCGAACTGCTGGAAGCGGTCAAGCGCGGCGTTTTGACGTCGGGCGGCTTGCCGCTTGAGTTTCCAACGGTATCGCTCGGCGAAGTGTTTTTGTCGCCGACCAGCCTGAAATTCCGCAATCTGATGTCGATGGACACGGAGGAAATGATCCGGGCACAGCCAATGGATTCCGTAGTGCTGATGGGCGGATGCGACAAGACCGTTCCGGCCCAGTTAATGGGCGCGGCCTCTGCCGATATTCCCGCCGTCCAGCTGGTTGGTGGCCCGATGATGACCTCGCGCCACGGTGAGGAGCGGCTGGGTGCCTGTACCGATTGCCGGCGTTTCTGGGGTAAATACCGCGCCGGGGACATCTCCGCATCCGAGATCAATGAAATCGAAGGCAAGCTGGCAACCACTGCGGGAACCTGTGCGGTGATGGGAACGGCATCCACCATGGCCTGCATCGCCGAAGCGCTGGGCATGTCGCTGCCGGGAACGGCTGCAATTCCGGCTGTCCATGCTGACCGGCTGCGGGCTGCGGAAGAAAGCGGCGCGATTGCCACGCGGATGGTTCAAAATGCCATTCGCCCGAGCCAGATCATCACGAAAAAGTCAGTTGAGAACGCATTGCGTGTGCTTTTGGCTCTGGGTGGGTCGACCAATGCGATTATCCACCTCACCGCAATCGCCGGCAGATGCGGCATCGACATTCCGTTGACCTGGCTCAACGAGCTTTCCGACACGACACCGGTGCTGGTCAATTTAAAACCGGTGGGCAGCCACTATATGGAGGACTTTTTCGCTGCCGGTGGCCTGGGCGCCGTACTTCGCGAATTGAAACCTCAGCTCAATCTCGATTGCATCAGTGTTACCGGCGAAACCTTGGGTGAGCGCCTGTCCGGCGATGCCGGATATGTCGACAGGACGGTCATTGCTCCGGCAACGGAGCCTTTGGAGCCGGTGGGTGGATTGGTCGCACTGTTTGGCTCGCTTGCGCCACGTGGCGCGATTTTAAAGCGTTCTGCGGCGGATAAGGCCCTGTTTGAAAAAACGGGCCGGGCAATTGTCTTTTCATCCCTGGAGGACCTGTCCAACCGAATCGACGATCCGGCACTCGATGTGACGGCGGACGATTTTCTGGTGTTGCAGAACGCCGGTCCGACCAGCGATTCCGGCATGCCTGAGGCTGGCTATTTACCGATCCCGAAAAAGTTGGCCGAGCAAGGCGTCAAAGATATGGTTCGCATCTCCGATGCGCGCATGTCCGGCACGGCCTTTGGCACGATTGTTCTTCACGTGGCACCGGAAGCGGCGCTTGGAGGGGCGCTATCGCTTGTTCGCACCGGCGATCAAATCCGTCTGTCGGTTAAAAATCGCAAGATTGACCTTTTGGTGAACAAAGAGGAATTGGCACAGCGGAAGAAAAGCGCTACCAACCAGCAAACTGAACATAAGAGTCGCGGATATGATAGGCTTTATCGCGAGCAGGTATTGCAAGCTGATGAAGGTTGTGATTTTGCGATCCTGAAACCTGTTACGGAAACGGTGGTAGTAAGACATGATAATTGGAACACCGAAGGAGACAGCTAAAGGTGAGTCGCGCGTTGCGATGACGCCTCAATCGGCGGGTCAACTTCAGAAACTGGGACATGAATGCCTGATACAGGCAGGTGCAGGTGCGGCTGCTGGTTTTTCCGACCAGGCGTACAGGGACGCCGGTGTCAAAGTCATAAAAACCGCAGCCGGGCTCTGGAAAGAAGCGGGCATCATCGCCAAGGTTCGTCCGCCTGCGGCCGCGGAACTAAAAAAACTTGAAAAGGGTAAGACCCTGATCAGTTTTTTCAATCCGGCCGGAAACGACAAGGGTTTGCAGCAGGCAGCCGACAGTGGCGCCAGCGTGATTGCCATGGAAATGGTGCCGCGGATTTCACGCGCCCAGAAAATGGATGCGCTTTCTTCGATGGCCAATATCGCCGGCTATCGCGCGGTAATCGAGGCGGGCAACAATTTTGAACGCTTCTTCACCGGCCAGGTAACGGCGGCAGGAAAGGTTCCGCCGGCAAAAGTTCTGATCGTCGGCGCCGGTGTTGCGGGCCTTGCCGCGATCGGCACCTCGACATCGCTTGGTGCGATCACCTATGCCTTTGACGTTCGTCCCGAAGTGGCCGAGCAGATCGAATCGATGGGCGCTGAGTTCGTCTATCTGGAATTTGAAGAACAGCAGCAGGATGGAGCAGCGACCGGCGGTTATGCGGCACCTTCCTCACCGGAGTTTCGCGAAAAGCAGCTGGAAAAGTTCCGCGAGCTGGCGCCTGAGATTGACATTGTCATCACCACGGCACTGATCCCGGGCCGTGACGCACCGGTGTTATGGACCAAGGATATGGTTGCGGCCATGAAGCCCGGTTCGGTGATCGTGGATCTTGCCGCTGAAAAGGGCGGCAATTGTGAACTGACCGTGGCGGACGAAAAGATTGTCACCAGAAATGGCGTGACCATCGTCGGCTACACCGACTTTCCCTCGCGTATGGCAAGCCAGTCTTCGACGCTTTACGCCACCAACATTTACCACATGATGAGCGATCTGACGCCTGAAAAGGACGGTAAGGTCAATCATGATATGGACGATGATGTCATTCGCGGTTCCACCGTAGCGCACAAGAGAAAGGTGACGTTTCCGCCGCCGCCGCCGAAAGTGCAGGCGATTGCCACACAGCCGAAAAAGGAAGCGCCAAAGGAGCTTACGCGCGAGGAAAAACTGGCAAAGGAAGCGGCCGAATTCAAGGAAGCCACAAAAAAACAGGTGGGTATGCTGGCAGCCGGCGGTCTGTTGATGCTGATCATCGGTGCTTGGGCACCTGCAAGCTTCATGCAGCACTTTATCGTGTTTGCGCTGGCCTGTTTCGTCGGTTTCCAGGTGATCTGGAATGTCAGCCACGCCTTGCACACACCGTTGATGGCGGTCACCAATGCCATCTCCGGCATCATTATTTTGGGGGCACTGTTGCAAATTGGCTCGGGCAATTATCTGGTGATCGTGCTTGCGGCGATTTCCATATTGATCGCGACAATCAACATTGTCGGCGGCTTCCTGGTGACACGCCGGATGCTCGCTATGTTCCAGAAATCCTGAAGGCGGAGAAAAGATCATGAGCACCGGTATCGTTTCTGCCGCTTACATCACTGCGGCGATTTTATTCATTCTGTCCCTTGGTGGACTTAGCAACCAGGAAAGCGCCAAGCGGGCGGTCTGGTACGGGATTGCCGGCATGGCGATTGCCGTTGTCGCCACTTTCTTCGGCCCAGGCATGGGCAACTATGTCATCGTTTTGCTGATGATCGCGATCGGCTCCTATGCGGGCTGGTATGTGGCCGGCAAGGTGGAGATGACAGAGATGCCGCAACTGGTTGCGGCACTTCACTCCTTTGTCGGTTTGGCAGCCGTCTTTATCGGCCTTAATGCGGAGCTGGAATTGGGCGTGGTCAAGGCGCTAATGGCCGCTGGCGGCGACATCAAGGAATTGTCCGGCTTTTCCAAGAAGCTTGCCGCAAAGGATGCGGTCGAGATCGCCATTTTGAAAGTCGAGGTATTTTTAGGCATTTTCATCGGTGCCATCACCTTCACCGGTTCTGTCGTTGCATTTGGCAAACTGGCGGGCAAGATCGACGGCAAGCCGACAAAGTTGCCCGGCGGCCATATGCTCAATCTCTTGGCGGTCATCTTATGCCTGATCCTGGGCATCATGTACGCCTATGGGGCGGGCATCTGGACCATGGTGTTGGTGACCGTGATTGCCGGTTTTATCGGCTGGCATCTGATCATGGGAATTGGCGGCGCCGACATGCCCGTCGTCGTCTCCATGCTCAATTCCTATTCGGGTTGGGCGGCAGCCGCGATCGGCTTTACGCTCGGCAATGATCTGCTGATCGTTACCGGCGCGCTGGTGGGTTCATCGGGTGCGATACTCTCCTACATCATGTGTAAGGCAATGAACCGTCATTTCGTCTCGGTCATCCTTGGCGGCTTTGGTGGCACCGCCGGTCCGCAGATGGAGGTGGAAGGCGAAATGATCGCCATTGAAGCCGATGGTGTGGCAACAGCACTGGAAGACGCCGATAGCGTGATTATCATTCCAGGCTACGGCATGGCGGTGGCACAGGCCCAGCAAGCGGTCTCTGAACTGACCAAGCGGTTGCGTGGAAAGGGCAAGGAGGTGCGATTTGCCATCCATCCGGTGGCGGGCCGTCTGCCTGGCCACATGAATGTGCTGTTGGCCGAAGCCCGGGTGCCCTATGACATCGTGCTCGAGATGGACGAGATCAATGAGGATTTTCCCGAAACGGATGTTGCCATCGTCATCGGCTCCAATGACATCGTCAACCCGGCCGCTCAGGACGATCCAAACTCGCCAATCGCCGGAATGCCGGTGCTGGAATGCTGGAAGGCCAAGCAGGTCTTTGTCTCCAAACGTGGCCAGGGCACTGGCTATTCAGGCATTGAAAACCCGCTTTTCTATAAGGAAAATACCCGCATGTTCTATGGCGACGCAAAGGCAAGCCTGGATCTGCTGCTGGGTAAAATGACCTGATAAAAAAGCGCCGGCAAAACCGGGGCTTACTCTTGAAACCAGCCACTTCGTGGCTGGTTTTTGGTGTTCGATCAGCGTTCATTGTTTGAACCACCCGACTGAAGCGAAGCCCAAAGGGCGGCAGCGTGAAGTCAGAAAGTGGCGGAGAGTGAAGGATGAATTTCGAACTTGGAGCCAAAGGCCGCGACTGCGGCCCGGGCTTTTGCCCGCCCAAGCGGAGGCGTTGAGCAAAGCGAAACTGCTGTGAGCGAAATAATGGCGGTGAGAGAGGGATTCGAACCCTCGATAGAGTTTCCCCTATACACGCGTTCCAGGCGTGCGCCTTCAACCACTCGGCCACCTCACCTCACATTACCCGGGCGGAACCTGCCGGGTGGTTGAAGAAAGCTGCACGCCTTCTTTTGATGCTAGCACGTTTGGCGAAGCCAAACGCTGCGGCGGTGCGCCTTCAACCACTCGGCCACCTCACCGACGGCGTTGATCTAGTCTATCGGCGGGCTGTTGCCAAGGGGTATGGCATTTCATTTACAAGCTTTACCGGCCGGTGCCAGTGCACAATTGCGTTAGCGGCAATTGCGCCGGACAGCGACAGGCCATATGTGTTACCGGTAACAAGACCGAAAGGCAGACAACTGAGGCAGTGATGATCCGGTTTTTGCTAAGATTGCTGGCAATGATAGTGCTTTGCGTAGCTGTGATCATGGCCGTGCTTGATGGTGCACGCTCGGTGGCCGCATCCGTTGTGATGCTCAAGCCGCTGGGCCAGAGCTGGTACGAAACATCACCGGAGACACTCAATCTGGCGCAGGCGCTCGTTCAACGTTATCTCCTGCCCGCCATTTGGGATCCCTTTCTGATCTGGGTACTTAATCAGCCCGGTTTTGCGGTTATGGCGGTGTTGTCGTTGCTGCTGTTTATCGCCGGCTATAAGCGCAAGCGCCATGGCCGCATCAAGGTTCCAGGAGCGTAGTGGAGAAGAACAATGTTTTTTCTGTCCGACATGTTGAACAAAAAGCTGAAACTGCCGGCTGAAGGCGCTGCTTTGCCTGGCCGTGGCACACCGCTGGCGACAGCCACCAGCCACTTTGTCAATAAACGGTCTTTAACGGCACCATGGCCCGAGGGCATGGACGTTGCCTTCTTCGGCATGGGGTGTTTCTGGGGTGCTGAAAGGCTGTTCTGGCAGACCGAAGGTGTCTGGGTAACCGCTGTTGGCTATGCGGGTGGCAGCACACCCAATCCCACCTATCAGGAAACCTGTACCGGTCAAACAGGCCACACGGAAATTGTTCTGGTGGTTTTCGATCCATTGATCGTGTCCTACGAGGCGCTGCTCAAGATTTTCTGGGAAAGCCACGATCCGACTCAAGGTATGCGCCAGGGTAATGATGTTGGCACGACTTACCGTTCGGCAATCTACACGACAACGCCCGCGCAACTGGCTGCGGCAGAAACGTCACGCGACGACTATACCGGGCGCCTGAAGAAGGCTGGTTTAAAAAAAATCACCACGGAAATCCGCGCGGCGCCCGAATTTTACTACGCAGAGAAGGAACATCAGCAGTATCTGGCGAAAAATCCCGGCGGCTATTGCGGCCTTAAGGGAACAGGTGTGAGCTGCGCGATTTAAGGGGAAGCAACGGCTTGAACCCGCTTTAGCAACGCTGGCTTTTTAGCCGGTTGCTCAAAATTTTTCGTGAAATCGTGTTTTTTCCGTGCAAGACTGAAAATTGGTGAAGGAAACCCCTTCGCAATACCTACTATTCGGGCCTTCACGGTTCGGAAAACGGAACAAACAAGATCAATGACAGGGTTTAAACTCATGAAGCGTATCATTCTTGGTCTCATGGCCGCTACAGCGATGGCTGCACAGGCCTTTGCGGCAGACATCAATCCGGCGATTATCTACGATCTCGGCGGCAAGTTCGATAAATCGTTCAACGAAGCCGCCTATAATGGTGCAGAAAAATTCAAGGCGGAATCAGGCATTGAGTATCGTGAATTCGAAATTCAAAACGATTCCCAGCGTGAGCAGGCGCTCCGCCGCTTTGCCAAAGATGGCAACAACCCGATTGTGATGGCCGGCTTCTCCTGGGCGGCTGCACTTGAAAAAGTGGCTGCAGAATATCCGGACACCAATTTTGCCATTATCGATATGGTGGTTGAAGCCCCGAATGTGCGTTCTGTCGTTTATAATGAACATGAAGGCTCCTATCTGGTCGGCATCATGGCGGCGATGGCTTCTGAATCGAAAAAGGTCGGCTTCATCGGCGGCATGGATATTCCTCTGATCCGTAAATTCGGTTGCGGTTATATTGGCGGTGCCAAAGCAGCCGGTGCAACGGATGTATTTCAAAACATGACCGGCGATACGCCGTCGGCCTGGAACGATCCGACCAAGGGTGGTGAAATCGCAAGATCGCAAATGGAACAGGGCGCTGACGTGATCTATGCAGCAGCCGGCGGCACGGGTATTGGTGTTCTCCAGGCTGCAGCCGACGCCGACAATCTTGGCATCGGTGTTGATTCCAACCAGAACGGTCTTCAGCCGGGTAAGGTGCTGACATCAATGCTCAAACGGGTCGATGTGGCGGTTTTCAACGCATTCAACGATGCCAAAAGCGATTCGTTCACCTACGGGTTTAACGTTTTGGGCCTCAAAGAGGGTGGTGTCGACTACGCGATGGATAACAACAACAAGCCATTGGTTGACCAGGCAATGATAGATGCGGTGGAAAAGGCCAAGGCTGATATTATTTCCGGTGCGGTCTCCGTTCACAACTATATGTCGGACAACAGCTGCCCGTACTGATTTGCAAAACTGATTTTTTGCAAAAATGCCGCCGGTGGCAACACCGGCGGTTTTTTCGTGATGGGAATGTTGCAGGAAACGGGTGGCGATTTGTCTCGAATCGGCGATAATCGGATTTATGGAACCATTTCGCTTCACCTATCACGACAGTCCTGTGGGGCGGCTTCTTGTGGCGGGCAGGAATGGTCATCTCGACCTGATTTCCTTTCCGACGGGGCGGACGACCGTCAAACCGAAAGCCGGCTGGATTCGCGATGACCAGATTCAGGGCAATGTGCGGCGGCAATTGGATGCGTATTTCGCTGGCAAGCTGACGGAATTTGATCTGCCCATCCGGTTCAATGGCAGTCAATTTCAAAACGCAGTATGGCAGGCGCTGTGCGATATACCTTATGCGCAGACGGTTTCGTATGGCGAGATTGCCTGCCGGATTGGCGAAGGTTTGCCGGCAAGCAGGGCTGTTGGTATTGCAAACGGCCAAAACCCGCTACCGATCATTGTCCCCTGCCATCGCGTCATTGGCGCTGATGGTTCGCTGACCGGTTTCGGTGGCGGGCTTGAAACCAAGCAGTTTTTGCTTGACCTTGAAGCAAGGGTTCTACCGATGCCGGGCCAGCAGTTACGTTTGTTCGGTTGATCGCCTGACTAGAGCGTATCCGGTTTAAATGGGAGCGGTTTGATGGTGAGGATTTTTCGCTTCGGCGAGGAGAACACCGGAGTGCGATCAAACGATCGTGCGAGGATTTCGACAGTGAGGTCTGGTTTATCGGGCTTGCCCGACGAAAGGTCCAGTGGACCTTTCGCCAGCCGAACGCCCGAAGGGCAGAGGCGGAAAAGACCGCCAAGCCGATTGAAGGCCATGATATTGAGATATTCGAATAAACCGCAATCGTGTGAACTTGCTCCTTTGCACCCTGAACAGCGTCGCCCCGCGCTTCTTGTCAGGGCACAAATTAGCGGCGTTCAAACGATTCCATTTAAACCGGATGCGCTCTAGGAGGCGCCGACATGGCCAGGGTGACGGGAATAGGCGGCTTCTTCTTTCGTGCCGCAGACAGGTCCGAATTGGCAAAATGGTATCAGCAGCACTTTGATATTGCGGATGGAACAACCGGCTTGTGGCAGCAGGAGGCTGGCATGACCGCTTTCTCGCCGTTTCGCGATGACAGTGACTATTTTGCCGCTGACAAGCGCTGGATGCTCAATTTTCGTGTCGATGATCTGACCGGGATGATCGCCAAGCTTGAGGAAGCCGGTATCACTGTCGAAACAAACCCTGAATGGGATGGTGATGGATCGTACGGGAATTTTGCCCGCGTCCACGATCCCGAAGGAAATCCGATCGAGCTGTGGCAGCCGCCCTCGTAAAACTCCTGAGCCAATGACCTAATAGTGTGGCGGCCTGGTGACCGGCGTTTCGGGCAAAGCCTGTTCTTCCAGCGCGGCAAACCGCTTGGTCATCATCTCCAGCTTCTTCTTCAGTCCGTCGATTTCGGACCATTGTCTGGCAATGACCTGCGACAGCTCATCGATTGTGTGGTCTTGCTCGGCGGCAAGCATTTCCAGTTTGGCAATGCGATCTTCCATGATGAAACGTATGTTGCAGGAAGTGCAAAAATTGTCGAGAGTGTTCATTCCAGTCGCGTTGGCGTCACAAAACCATTGTGCTAGAAATTTTATCAACTGATAAAAAGGCAACCAATCGCTATGAGAGAGACGGGCGGGCAATCGGCGATCAGGCTGACGGGCATCAACAAGAGTTTTGGGGCGGTTCAGGCCAATCGCGATATCGATCTCAACGTCGAGCGCGGGACAATCCACGGTATTATTGGCGAAAACGGTGCTGGAAAATCCACTTTGATGTCGATCCTCTATGGATTTTACCAAGCGGATTCTGGCGAAATTGCCATCGGCGGGGAGCCAATCGTCATTGATACGCCGAACCAGGCCATCGCAGCCGGTATAGGCATGGTCCATCAGCATTTCATGCTGGTCAATAATTTCACGGTTTTGGAAAATATCATTCTGGGTGCAGAGGGTGCGGCACTGCTTTCCGGCGGTATAGCCAACGCAAGGGCGGAGTTGGAGCGGCTGGAAAAAGAATATGGTCTTGATGTCGATCCCGATGCGTTGATCGAAGAGCTTCCCGTTGGATTACAACAGCGCGTCGAAATCCTCAAAGCGCTATACCGGGGTGCCGATATCCTGATCCTGGATGAGCCGACAGGCGTTTTGACGCCGGCAGAGGCCGATCATCTGTTCCGCATTCTCAAACAGCTGAAGGAACAGGGTAAAACCGTCGTTTTGATCACCCACAAATTGCGTGAAATCATGGCTGTGACGGACAATGTATCGGTGATGCGTCAGGGCACGATTGTGGCAACACGCAAAACAGCAGAAACCACGGTTGAGGAACTGGCGGAGCTGATGGTCGGCCGCCGCGTTTTGCTCCGTGTCGACAAGCAGGCGGCCAGTCCCGGCGACGTCAAACTCAAAGTTGAAGGGCTGACGGTCAAGGACAGCCGCGGCGTGACCATGGTTGATGATGTCTCACTGGAGGTCCGTGCCGGTGAAATTGTCGGGATTGCCGGGGTTGCCGGCAATGGCCAGTCTCAACTCGTTGAAGCGGTAAGCGGCATTCGCAATGCTGAAAAGGGTACTGTTCTGCTGGGTGGTCAACCAATCCGGGTCACCGGCGGCGCTGATCCGGCAAAATTGCGCCGGCGCGGCATGGCCCATGTTCCAGAAGACCGGCACCATATGGGTTTGGTATTGTCGTTTGAGGAAAACGAGAATTCTATTTTGGGCTATCATCATGATGATGCCTACAATACCGGTCTGTTCCAGAACATCGACGCCATTCGCGACGACGCGCGTGCGAAAATGGAAAAATACGATATCAGGCCGGTGGATTGCCGGCTGAAAACGGCGAATTTTTCCGGTGGCAATCAGCAGAAAATCGTTTTGGCGCGTGAGATGGAGCAGGATCCATCAGTCCTGATCGTCGCCCAGCCGACCCGTGGCGTTGATGTGGGTGCCATCGAATTCATCCATCGCCGCATCATCGAAATGCGTGATGCCGGCAAAGCCGTGCTGCTTGTCTCGGTCGAGCTCGATGAAATTCGAAGCCTGTCCGACCGCATATTGGTTATGTTTGCCGGCAAAGTCGTTGGCGAGCGCGGACCGGATGCAACAGAGGGCGAACTTGGTCTGCTGATGGCAGGTGTGGAAAAGGAGGTGGCTTGAACATGGCAACTCCCTACGCAAAACTTCCTGCCTGGGTCGACTATGGGTTGATTCCCTTGATCAATCTCGCTGTCGCTTTTGTTGTGGCAGGACTCGTGGTTCTGTTGGTTGGCGAGAGCCCGGTTAAGGCTGCGACCTTGCTGATAAAGGGAGCATTCGGATCAGGTGACGGCATAGGCTATACCCTGTTTTATGCAACCAATTTCATTTTCACAGGGCTTGCTGTGGCTCTGGCGTTTCACTGCGGATTGTTCAATATCGGCGGGGAAGGCCAAGCCTATTTTGCCGGTCTTGGCGTTGCGGTTCCTTGCCTGGCATTGGACGGAATCCTGCCATGGTATCTGATATTTTTAGTCGCGATTGGCGGGTCGGCGCTGCTGGGAGCACTATGGGCCCTGATTCCTGCCTATTTGCAGGCCAAGCGTGGCAGCCACATCGTCATCACCACGATCATGTTCAATTTCATCGCGGCAAGTGTAATGGTTTATCTGCTGGTTGGAATGTTGAAACCGGCCGGATCAATGGCGCCCCAGACCCGAACCTTTCTAGAGGGAGCACATCTGCCCAAACTTGATTGGTTGTTGGAGTTGTTTGGGGCCTCCATCCGTTCTACGCCGCTCAATTTGTCGTTCCTGCTCGCTCTTTTCATGGCTGTGGTGGTCTGGGCCCTGATCTGGCGAACCAAACTCGGATACGAAATCCGCACCATGGGTTTCAGTCCGCCAGCAGCACGCTACGCTGGCATCAACCAGGCTAAAATCATCATCATAACGATGATGATTTCAGGTGCCCTGGCGGGAATGATGGCGCTTAACCCGGTGATGGGCGATCAGCACCGTCTGCAGCTGGATTTTGTCGCAGGCGCAGGCTTCGTCGGTATCGCAGTGGCGTTGATGGGCCGTTCGCATCCCGCTGGCATCATACCGGCGGCTATCCTGTTTGGCATGCTCTATCAGGGTGGTGCGGAAATTGCATTTGAAATGCCGAATATCAGCCGGGATATGATCGTGATCATCCAGGGTCTGGTTATTCTGTTTGCCGGTGCTTTGGAGCACATGTTCCGCCCAACTGTTCAGACAATATTTGCCAGTATCAGGCCCAAATCGGTTGAACTGGGCACTCAGGGCTCGGAGGGCTGACCATGGAATTTTTCAGCCTGATCTTCGGTTTAAATGTATTCGACTCAATGTTGCGTGTTTCGGCACCCCTGCTGCTGGCTTGCCTCGCGGGGCTCTATTCGGAGCGTTCCGGTGTGTTCGACATCGGCCTTGAAGGCAAGATGCTGGCCGGTGCCTTTGCCGGTGCATCCATGGCCTATGTTTCCGGTTCCGCCTGGATTGGCCTGCTCGCCGCAATCGCCGCGTCAGTGTTCCTGGCGCTGGTGCATGGCTTTGCCTCGATCACCCATCGCGGCAATCAGATTGTCTCGGGCGTTGCGATCAACTTTATCGCCGCCGGTTCTGCCGTGATCCTTGGCCAGGCATGGTTTCGGCAAGGCGGTCGCACCCCATCGCTGTCGGCGGAGGGAAGCCGTTTTACCGCAATCGAACTGCCCGGCGCGGCAGCCATGGCCGATATTCCCGTCATCGGCCCGATCTATTCCGGCCTGATTTCCGGCCATTCGATCCTAGTCTATTTTGCTTTTCTGATGGTGCCGGTCACCTGGTGGGTGTTGTTCCGTACCCGTTTCGGGCTGAGGCTCCGGGCTGTGGGAGAAAATCCGGCGGCTGTGGACACAGCCGGTATTTCGGTCACCTGGCTCAGATACCGGGCGGTGATCTGCTGCGGCGTGCTTTGCGGCTTTGCCGGTGCCTATCTCGCAGTCTCGCAGAATGCCGGTTTTGTCAAAGACATGACCGCCGGCCGTGGCTTCATCGCGCTTGCCGCGCTGATCTTTGCCAAATGGCGGCCGGTCAATGCAATGTTTGCCTGCCTTCTGTTTGGCTATCTTGATGCCGTGGCCATTGTTTTGCAGGGCAAGGCCATCCCCGGCATTGGTCAGGTTCCCGTGCAGGTTTTTCAGGCGCTGCCATATGTGTTGACGGTCATTTTGCTGGCCGGGTTTATCGGCAAGGCCATTCCGCCAAAGGCCGGCGGTATGCCCTACGTCAAGGAACGCTAGAGCGTATCCGGCTTAAATGGGAGCGGTTTGATGGTGAGGATTTTTCGTGTCGGCGAAGAGAATACCGGAGTGCGATCAGACGATCGTGCGAGGATTTCGATGAAGCCGGTGCGGAAAAGCCGCCCAAGCCGATTGGAGACCAGGGCATTGAGACATCTAAATAAACCGCAACCGTTTGAACTTGCTCCTTTGCACCCTGAACGGCGTCGCGCGTGGCTAACGGTGTTTACACCGCGTCGCCCCACGCTTCTCGTTGACCCGGCAGGCAAGCGAAGCGCCGCCGAGAGGGGGGCCAGGACACAAATTAGCGGCGTTCAAACGGTTCCATTTCAGCTGGATAAGCTCTAATGTCCAATGAGCTTTTTGAGGCTGCGCGCGCGGCCATGGCACGATCCTATTCGCCATATTCAAACTTTCCGGTTGGCGCGGCGCTTCGCATAAGTGACGGGCGCATTTTCGCCGGTTGCAACATCGAAATAGCCTCCTATCCGGAAGGCTGGTGTGCCGAGACATCGGCGATTTCGCATTTGATGATGGCCGGTGGCGGTGAAATAACCGAAGTTGCCGTTGTCGCAGAAAAAATGGCCAGGGTGACACCTTGCGGCGGGTGCCGGCAGAGGCTGGCCGAGTTTGCAAACCCAGACACGCGCCTGCATCTGTGCGACGATGACGGCATTGTCGAAACCACGACGCTCGGCGCACTGTTTCCGATGGGCTTTGACGGAGATTCTTTAAGGTGAGCGCTGCTGAAAAACTGAAGTCTGCGCTGGGGGATCTGAAACCGCGTGTGGCGATTACTCTCGGATCGGGTCTCGGCGGGCTGACCGATGCCATCGAACAACCGGTGCGCATATCTTACAACCATCTGCCAGGCTTCCCCCAGGGCGGCGTTTCAGGCCATGCCGGCGAGGTGGTTGCGGGAAATCTCTCAGGCGTTCCCGTCATCATGCTGTCAGGCCGCGCCCACTATTATGAAAATGGGAATGCGGGAGCAATGCGGCCGGCGATAGAGGCGCTGGCCAAGATAGGCATCGACACGCTGATACTGACCAACTCGGCCGGGTCTCTTGATACGGAAATTGAACCGGGCTCGGTGATGCTGATTGAAGATCACATCAATTTATCAGGCTCAAATCCGTTGTTTGGCGAGCCAAGTGATCGCCGGTTTGTCGGCCTCACCGAGGCTTACGATCCTGAATTGAGGGCCATTTTGTCGAAGGCGGCCGAAGACGAAAATATCACGCTGGCGAAAGGCGTCTATATGTGGTTTTCCGGGCCTTCATTTGAAACGCCTGCGGAAATTCGAATGGCCCGTATGTTCGGCGCGACCGCCGTCGGTATGTCGACGGTTCCGGAGGTTATCCTTGGCCGGTTTTGCGGGTTGCGGATTGCGGCCTGTTCGATCATCACCAATCTGGCCGCCGGCATGACGGGCGCGGAGCTTTCGCATCAAGAAACCAAGGATATGGCGCCGGAAGGAGGCCGGAAATTGCAACGTATTGTCACCCGCGCCGTCAAGGAGATGGCATGAGCGCCCGCAAAGATCAGGCGGCCCTTGCCCCTTCGGCCTTGGCGGTCCGGTCGGACCTGGTGACGGTTGAGGCGCATCGTCCCCGCAATGAGGGTACGGACCTGACACCGGAATGGTTCGATCATGTGTCAATCAATCTGTCCGCCGCTGAACGCCGCACGGCAACGCTTGTCACACGGCGCACGGTAAAGAAAAGATGGCAGGCTGCGTGGCTGGTGCGCGCCATTGAGTGTATGGATCTGACCACCCTGGCCGGAGATGACACCGAAGAGCGGGTGCGGCGGCTTTGTGCCAAGGCGCGGGGTCCCTTGCGCCGGGATCTATGCGATGCGCTGGGCCTGTCGGACTATCACCTTACCACCGGCGCGGTCTGCGTCTATCCCGTCATGGTTTCCACGGCGGTCAGAGCCCTTGACGGTTCCGGCATTCCGGTTGCGTCGGTCGCGACGGGGTTTCCCGCAGGCCTGACACCATTGCAGCAACGCCTCGCAGAAATCCGTTATGCAGTGGATCATGGTGCCGCCGAAATTGACATCGTCATCAACCGGGCGCAGGCGCTCCGTGGTGACTGGAATGCACTTTATGATGAAATCGGGCAGATGCGCGAAGCGTGCGGTAACGCCCATATGAAAGCGATTCTGGCAACGGGTGAATTAAAAACGCTGACAAATGTCTACAAAGCATCGATGGTGGCTCTGATGGCGGGCGCCGACTTCGTCAAGACATCGACGGGGATGGAAGCTGTCAACGCCACGCTGCCAGTTAGCCTCGTCATGGTTCGAGCCGTGCGTGACTATCTGGAGCTCAGCGGGTTTCAAGCCGGGTTCAAACCGGCCGGTGGCATTCGAACCGCCAAGGATGCGCTTGCCTGGCTTTTCCTGATGAAAGAAGAACTGGGACATGACTGGTTGAAGCCGGACCTGTTCCGCTTTGGTGCCAGCTCGCTGTTGGGCGATATAGAGCGTCAGCTCGAACACTACGTCACAGGGCGTTATTCGGCCTCCAATCGCCATGGCATCGCCTGAGGAAATGGCCAATGAATGATATAAAGAACATCTTGAACACGATGGAATACGGGCCGGCGCCTGAAGATGATTCCCACATTCGTCAATGGCTTGCCGGGCATAAAGGCCGGTTCGGACACTTTATTGATGGCAAGTTTACCAAGCCTAGCAAAGGCCGTGACTTTGCTGTTTTCAATCCGGCAGATGGAAACAAAATTGCCACGGTGTCAAAGGGCAGCAAGGCTGATGTCGACAAAGCCGTGGCCGCCGCCGCCAGGGCGAAAGCCAAATGGCAGGCACTTAACGGCAATGAGCGTGCCCGGCACCTTTACGCATTGGCTCGTCATATTCAAAAACACGCCCGTTTTCTTGCAGTGCTGGAGACGATTGACAATGGGAAACCCATCCGCGAAACGCGCGACATCGATATCCCACTGGTCGCCCGTCACTTCTACTATCATGCAGGCTGGGCAGAACTCATCGATGTTGAGTTTGCCGGCTATGAACCTGTTGGCGTATGCGGGCAGATCATTCCGTGGAACTTCCCGCTGCTGATGCTTGCCTGGAAGATTGCCCCGGCGCTCGCCGCCGGTTGCACCGTGGTGCTAAAACCCGCCGAACATACGCCGCTGACAGCACTGGCATTCGCCGAAATCTGCTCTGAAGCGGGCCTGCCTGCCGGTGTGGTCAATATCGTCAATGGCGACGGGGAGACCGGTGCCGCAATCGCCGGACATGATGCCGTCGACAAGATCGCGTTTACGGGGTCAACGGAAGTTGGCCGCATCCTTCGCCGGCAAACGGCGGGCTCGGGAAAGAAACTGTCACTGGAACTTGGTGGCAAGTCACCCTTCATCGTGTTCGACCATGCAGATATCGACGCTGCGGTTGAAGGTGTCGTCGATGCGATCTGGTTCAATCAGGGCGAAGTCTGTTGTGCCGGCTCGAGAGCGCTGATCCAGGAGGGCATAGCGCCGAGGTTTTATAACAAGCTGAAAGCCCGGATGGAGACACTTCGCATCGGCGACCCGCTGGACAAGACAGTCGATATGGGTGCCCTGGTTGCGCCAGTTCAGGCCGCGGCGATTGCCACTCGCGTCGACGCTGCAATTGCCGAGGGCGGGCAATGCTGGCAGCCCGGTTGGGCAAATAATTTGCCGGCAAAGGGCTGCTTTTTCCCGCCAACCCTATTCACCGGAGTGTCACCCGCATCTGCACTTGCCAGAGAAGAGATTTTCGGGCCGGTTTTGGCCGCCACGACATTTAGAACGCCCGCAGAGGTGGTCGAGCTTGCAAACAACAGCTCCTATGGTCTGGCGGCATCGATCTGGTCGCAGGATATCGATGAGGCTTTTGACGCTGCACGAAAGGTGAAGGCCGGTATTGTCTGGATCAATTCAACAAACCTGTTTGATGCATCCGCAGGCTTTGGAGGCTACCGGGAAAGCGGCTATGGCCGCGAGGGTGGTCGCGAAGGCATGGTTGAGTACCTGGTGCCGGCCTGGCAGAAAAAGGCAAAACCCTTGCCCGCTTCGCCAAAATTGCCTGACCCGGTTCCATTGGCCGGTCAGCCAAGTGATCGCCTTGATCGCACGTCGAAACTCTATATCGGCGGCAAACAGGTAAGACCTGATTCGGGCTATTCCTATCCTGTTTTCGACGCCAGGCGGCGGCAAATTACTGAGGTAGGTCTCGGCAATCGCAAGGATATCCGCAATGCTGTTGAGGCAGCGCGCGGGGTTTCCCGGTGGAGCGGAATGACTGGTCACGGCCGCGCACAGGTGCTGTATTTTCTGGCCGAAAATCTGGAAAAACGCCGTGAAGAGTTCACAGCCCGCTTGATCCAAACCGGTCAAACCAAAGCGGCTGCCGTGCGTGAAGTGGAAGCCTCCGTGGCCCGCATCATGCATTATGCCGCCTGGGCCGACAAATATGATGGCGCGGTGCGCAGCCCGCAACAGCGAATGCTGTCTCTCGCTCTGGTGGAGCCCTATGATGCCATCGGGATTTCATGCCCGGACGAAGCTCCCTTGCTCGGCTTCATTTCCACGGTCATCCCGGCTATCGCGATGGGCAACCGGGTCATCGTCACGCCTTCTCCGGCCCATCCGCTTTCGGCACTCGACTTATATCAGGTGCTGGACACGTCCGATGTTCCCGGCGGGGTTGTCAACATTGTCACCGGTGATCGCGATACGCTGGCCGATACGATGGCAAGACATGATGGGGTTGATGCGATGTGGTACTTCGGATCGGCAGATGGCGGCGCGATGGTCGAAGAACTTTCTGCCGGCAATTTGAAGCCTGCATGGACAAACCATGGCAAGGTGCGCGATTGGCACGATCCAGCCCAGGGCCAGGGTGAAGAGTTTCTCCGGCAAGCGACCCAGATAAAGACCGTGTGGACGCCGTTTGGTGTCTGATGGGAGAATGGGATGTTACCCCAGGAAATCATTCGCAAAAAGCGTCAGGGTGAGCCGCTCACGTCCCTGGAAATTGCTTCTTTCGTCAACGGGGTCACCGGTGGGCAGGTAACCGACGCCCAGGTGGCCGCATTGGCCATGGCTGTCTATTTCAAAGGTATGAGCCGGGATGAGGCGGTGGCGTTAACGCTGGCAATGCGTGATTCCGGTGACGTTCTGCGCTGGGATGATTTGCCGGGGCCGGTAGTCGATAAACATTCCACCGGCGGCGTCGGCGACAATGTATCCTTGATGCTGGCGCCGATCCTGGCGGCTTGCGGGGTCTATGTACCGATGATTTCCGGGCGAGGTCTTGGCCATACCGGCGGGACACTGGACAAACTGGAATCAATCCCTGGATATCAGGTGCAGCCGGACAGTGGCACATTTCGGCGGACCGTGAAAAATGTTGGCGCCGCAATCATCGGACAGACGAGCAATCTCGCCCCAGCTGACAAGCGCATCTATGCGGTTCGTGACGTGACGGCGACGGTTGAATCGATTCCTCTCATCACCGCCTCAATCCTGTCGAAAAAACTAGCTGCCGGATTGCATGCGCTGGTGCTCGACGTGAAAACCGGCAGTGGCGCTTTTATGGAAAAGCCGCGCGATGCATCAAAACTTGCAAAAATATTGGTCGATGTTGCGACCGGTGCCGGCTTGCCGGCCTCGGCGCTCATAACCGATATGAACCAGCCTCTTGCATCGGCTACGGGAAATGCAGTTGAAATTGCCAATGCGGTTGATTTCCTTACCGGGCGAAAACGCGACCGGCGATTGGAGTTGGTCACCATGGCGCTGGCAGCCGAGCTATTGCATTTGAGCGGAAAAGCAGCATCGAACCGCGAAGGCACGGCACTGGCGCTGGACGCGCTGGAGACAGGAGCTGCCGCTAGCGCCTTTGCCGAAATGGTGTCCTCGCTTGGTGGGCCAGGCGGAATAATCGACGACCCCGGCAAGCATTTGCCGAAAGCGCCTGTTGTCAGGGCGATTAAGGCCGATCGGGCTGGATTTGCCTCCTCGATAGTGACACGCAATATTGGGCTGGCTGTTGTCGCATTGGGCGGGGGCCGGACGCGGCCACAGGATGCGATAGATCATGCGGTCGGGTTTTCTGAATTGCTCCCGCTTGGCGCGACTGTCGAAAAAGGTGACATTATGGCATTTGTCCACGCACGAAGCGATACATCTGCCGACACCGCCGAAGCGGCTATTCGGTGCTCGATTGTAATTGGTGAGGAAAAACCAGCGCAAAAGCGCCCGGTCAGGCGGCGGATTGCTTAGGCTCAGCGGTCAAAGCCTTATTGCTCAAGATAGAGTTTTCCACCTTCAACCCTAAAATTTCTTAACTGATTGAGGAAACTCATGCCAATGAGCGCGCCGTCCAATGCACGGTCCTCCAGAACCAGGGCTTCGACATCCGAAACGTGAATCCGGCCGATTTGAAGGCTTTTGATCTTGGCGGCTGCAGCCTTGGCGCTGCCATTCGCTGTGCTGACATCATATTTGAAATCGGTCGATCGTAGCTTCAATCCGATCTGGCGCGCGGTAGAGCGGTTGATAGCGACCAAAGTAGCTCCGGTATCGACCAGTGATTTGATCCGCCGGCCATTAAGTTTGAATTCGCCGTTGAAATGCCCGTTACGGTCCATCTCGATGAGGACGCGCCGACCAGAGAGGCTTCTAGTGGTAGCGTTTTTTTGATCCGTCGATTTCATGTATTTCACCGGAACCAGGACTTCAGTGGTATTCCCGGACTGCTTGAACCCTCCGACCAGCCCTTTAAACGCTTCTGGATGGGTTTCCAAAATCAACGGAACAGATGCGGAAGCTGCGACTACGGCGCTGATGATGATGACGTTTCGAAGCATGGGTCCATACCTGCCAGTTAAGCAAAATCTGCTTTCGGTTGGGCCGATAATCACACAAATGGGTGACCGCGGCCTTAAAGCATAGGCCCGGCGGGTAAAGACTGCTTGATATGGTTATGGAACAATTATCGGAATGGATAAAATACCATGGGAGCAGGAAAGATTATTTCGTACCGTACATCCGGTCGCCGGCATCCCCCAGCCCCGGCACGATATAGCCTTTTTCATTGAGGTGGCTGTCGATGGCGGCTGTTATTATAGGGACATCTGAATGCGCTTCGCTGAAACGCTTAATGCCCTCAGGAGCGGCCAGCAGGCACAAAAATCTGAGTTTCGAGGCACCGCGGCCTTTCAGTTTGTCGACGGCTGCGATCGCTGAATTGGCAGTCGCCAGCATGGGATCGACCACCACCACGAGGCGGTCGGCCAAATCGGCGGGCGCCTTGAAATAATATTCGATCGCTTCAAGCGTTTCATGATCGCGATATAGCCCCACATGGGCAACACGTGCCGCTGGAACCAGATCAAGCATGCCTTCAAGAAGGCCGTTACCGGCCCGCAGCACCGATGCAAACACCAGTTTCTTGCCCTCCAAAACAGGGGCATCTATTTCTTCTAGCGGTGTATCCAGGCGCTTGGTCGTGAGTTCGAGATCACGGGTCACCTCATAACAAAGCAACAGGGAAATCTCGCGCAACAGACGGCGAAATCCAGCCGTTGAAGTCTGCTTGTCGCGCATGATCGACAATTTGTGTTTGACCAGCGGGTGGTCGACAACGGTGACACCTTCCATGGAGTTCTCTCCTGATATGTGATCTTTCAACTGACCTTATCGCCTGGATGCAAGAGGGGATACTGGCCTGAATGGGAGAATCACAATTTTGTCGGCTCGCGCCAAACCCGAAACCAGTTTGCTGGCAGGACCTAGAGCATGTCTTGTTTAAATGGAATCGTTTGAGCGCAGGGTATTTGTGTCCTGGCCCCCCTCTCGGCGGCGCTTCGCTTGCCTGCCGGTCAACGAGGAGCGTGACGCGACGCGGGTGCACACCCGTTAGCGTCGCGCGACGACATCCAGGGCGCAAAGAACCTGTGGCGTTTTGCGGCTTCTTTGGCCCGCAACAACGCCTTGATCCGCTTGGAGCAATCGAGGCATTATTCGCAATATGGCCTGTGGCCGGGCGAAAATGCCCTGGCTGAAACGATTTGGGTTTGTCGTTCTGTTTCAAAACCTTAACTTCACCTGCTTGGAGGTCTTTTTCACGGACAGTGTCGTCAAAATCCTCGCACGATCGTTTGATCGCGCTCCGGTATTTTCCTAACTGCCGCAAAAAATCCTCTCCATCAAACTGATCCCATTTGAACAAGACACGCTCTAGTACTTTGGTTCACTGCTCTCCAGTCGGGCAAAAAGGGCTGATCTTGTTGGCTCATCGACAAATGCAGCCTCAATCGATGTCCGGGTTAGCGCGAGAAGCGCCTTATCGTCCATCTTGAAGTACTCGGCGGCGATGTCGTATTCGCGTTGCAGCGATGTGTGGAAATAGGGAGGATCGTCGGCGCTGATTGTCACTTTGCATTGCGCTTCCAGGAATGCAGGCACCGGATGCGACGCAAAGTCCGGAAATACGTTGAGGGCAATATTGGAACCCGGGCAACATTCAAGCACAATACCCTCATCTGCTATCCGCCGCACCAGGTCGGGATTTTCAATGGCACGGACGCCATGGCCGATGCGGGCCGGACGAATATGGTCCAGCGTATTGGCAACACTTTCCCATCCAGCCAATTCACCAGCATGCGCAGTGATGCCAAGACCCGCTTCGCGGGCAATTTCAAATGCGCGGACATAGTCTTGTGCTTCGCCAAAGCGCTCTTCGCCGCCCATTCCGAAACCAGTAACGAGCGGATGGCCGCACTGGACGGCAAACCGGGCAGCCTTTTCGACTGCCTCTACGCCAAAATGGCGCACTCCGGTAATGATCATGCGCGCCACAATTCCGGTTTTGGCCTCCGCACGCTCGATACCGACGCCAATCGCATCGGTATAGGCTTCGGGCGTCAATCCAGATTTGACCGCGTGGTCAGGCGAGGTGAATACTTCCGAATAGATGGCGCCCATACGCGCTATGGATGTGAGATAGTCTTCAATTAAAAGCGCGAAATCATCTTCGTTGCGAAACAGGCTGGATGCGGCGTCATAGGCTGCCAGAAAGCTGCTGAAATCATGCCAGACAAAACTGTCATCGCTGATGAATTCTGAAATGTCGGTATTGTATTTTTCAGCCTGGGCCCGTACCAGGGCCGGAGAAGCTGATCCCTCCAGGTGGCAATGCAATTCCGCCTTCAACACCATATCGTCCTCCTGCGGCAAGGCCGCTTTTGCGCGACAATACGCATCAAACGTCCCCCGCAACAATGATAGCGCGCCGGGCATCAATCCGCTATGGTCCGGCCGAAAACAGTTTTGGGTATACGGAAACAGAATTTTGTCGGACCAACGCACGACCGCAACAGGAGGTATGGAAACCTCCTACGGCTTTAGGCAAGTCGGCGAAGGCGAAAAACAGCCCCTTGTCGACAAGGTATTTCACCAGGTCGCAGGCCGTTATGACCTTATGAACGACTTGATGTCTGCGGGCGCGCACCGGCTCTGGAAAGATGCGATGGTTTCATGGCTCAATCCGCCCAAAAAGGCTGGGTGGTGTGTGCTCGACGTCGCCGGTGGGACGGGTGATATCGCCTTTAGGATTATCGAGGCAAGCAATGGTCTGGCGCAGGTTACCGTCAGCGATATCAACGGCTCCATGCTGGCTGCCGGACAAGAGCGGGCGGAAAAGAGTAGGCTTACTGGGAACACGCAATTCGTTGAAGCCAATGCCGAGGAACTGCCGTTCGATGCCGGTACATTCGATGCATATACGATCTCATTTGGTATTCGCAACGTTCCCGATATTCAAAAAGCGCTTTGCGAGGCGTTCCGCGTCTTAAAGCCCGGTGGACGGTTTATGTGCCTGGAATTTTCCGAAGTTGATATGCCATTGCTGGACCGGTTCTACAAATCCTGGTCATTTAATGCCATTCCTGCAATCGGCCGAGTTGTCACCGGTGATGGCGAACCATACCGGTATTTGGTGGAATCGATTGCTAAATTCCCCAATCAGCGGGAATTTGCCGCGATGATCGAGGCGGCCGGTTTTGATCGTGTTAACTGGCGCAATTATACCGGCGGCATCGCCGCCTGCCATTCCGGCTGGAAGCTCTGAGTAGCCGATGTCAACTGCGGGCGCATATTACCGGTTAATCCGCGCGGGCTGGATCATGGTTCGCGAAGGGGTGGTGGCTGCTATTCCCGGGGAGCAACTGGCGGGACCCGCCAAATTCGCCTGGCATGTCGGCAAGGCACTTGCCAAATCACGCACCAGGGATCGCGACCGCTCCGACCGGTTGGCCAACGCAGTCGACCGCCTTGGTCCGTCCTATGTAAAGCTTGGACAGTTTTTGGCCACCCGGCCGGATGTGGTCGGACATGAGATTGCCGATGATCTGGCCTGTCTTCAGGACAAGATGGACACATTTTCCACTGAAGACGCCCGCTCGACGATCGAATCATCGCTCGGCCGTCCGGTTGAAGACCTGTTTGTAAGTTTCAGCGAGCCGGTCGCAGCCGCATCGATTGCTCAGGTCCACCCCGCCGAAACGGCTTTTGAGGACGGTACGAAAAAGGTTGCGGTCAAAGTTATAAGGCCGGGTGTGCGGCGCCGGTTTTTCAATGACCTTGAAAGCTACTTTCTGGCATCGCGCCTGCAGGAACGGTTTGTTCCCGCCATGCGCCGCCTGAAACCGGTTCAGGTAACGGAAACGCTGGCGCAGACAACCAGATTGGAAATGGATCTGCGGCTGGAGGCGGCGGCCCTGTCCGAACTTGCCGAGAATACCGCAAATGACGCCGGCTTTCGTGTTCCTTCCGTCGATTGGGAGCGCACAGGCCGGGATGTGCTGACAATCGAGTGGATTGATGGAACCAAGCTTTCAGACATTGAAGGGCTGAAACGCGCCAATCATGACCTAAAAAACATTGCTCGCGATCTGGTTCAGAATTTTCTTAGGCACACATTGCGCGACGGTTTCTTTCATGCCGATATGCATCCGGGCAATCTGTTTGTCGACCAGAACAGTACAATCGTTGCGGTCGATCTTGGCATTACCGGGCGTATCAACAAGAAAGAACGCAGATTCCTAGCCGAAATTCTACATGGATTTATCACCCGCAACTATATGCGCGTTGCCGAGGTGCATATTGAGGCCGGCTATGTTCCCGCAAAACATAGTCCGGCAGCCTTTGCCCAGGCGATCAGGGCGATTGGCGAGCCAATCCAGGGGCAATCTGCCGAAACAATTTCAATGGCAAAGCTGCTGACACTGCTGTTTGAGATCACCGAAATCTTCGACATGGAAACGCGGCCCGAACTATTGCTGCTGCAAAAAACCATGGTTGTCGTCGAAGGCGTGGCTCGTACGCTCGATCCCGAGTTCAACATGTGGAAAACCGCCGAGCCGGTCGTGTCTGACTGGGTGTTGGAAAATCTTGGACCACGGGCGATGATTCAGGATGCAGGCGATGGCCTGAAAGCGCTGGCATCGCTGGCAAGACAGGCGCCCGAATTCAAAAAACGCACCGAGCGCTTGTCGGAAGAGATCGATGCGATGGCCGAACACGGTTTGCGCTTCGATGATGAAACCGCGTTGAAAATCGGCAAGGCCGAAGCGCGGTATTCAAGATCCGGCAGGGTGGCGCTCTGGGTCATCGCAATCGCCGCCATATGGATTGCTTTGTCTCTGACGTGATCTTGATTGCATTGCAATCATTGACTACATTCGCCTGATTGCATTGCACAGGATATGCACTATGGCGTCTCTCACAATCCGCCGGATTGATGACTCAATTAAACAAAAGATACGCGAACGGGCCGCACGGAATGGGGTTTCCATGGAGCAGGAATTGCGCTCCATTCTGGAAGCGCTTCCCGATCCAGCCGTGGTTGAGCACCGGCCGGGCAAGGTACGGGACCCCGGAACACAAAATAGCCCCCCGCAGCTGGAGCCGGCTGCAAGCCAAGGCAGCAACCCGGCAGACGGCAGTCTTTCGGCCAAGAGGATTTTGCTGATTATCGGTGGCGGTATCGCCGCCTATAAGTGCCTGGATCTGATCCGGCGGTTGCGGGAGCGTGGCGCGGCTGTTCGCACGGTTTTGACCGGGGCTGCCCATTCCTTTGTGACGCCGATGAGTGTGTCGGCATTGACGGCTGACCGGGTTTTCGCCGATCTGTTTGACCGCGATGATGAGCATGATATCGGACATATCCGGTTATCGCGTGAGGCGGATTTGATTGTCGTGGCGCCAGCCACCGCCGACCTGATGGCCAAAATGGCAAATGGGATCGCCAATGATCTGGCATCGGCTGTTCTGCTGGCAACGGACACTCCGGTTTTGATTGCGCCGGCAATGAACCCATCCATGTGGTCGCATCCCGCAACGCGGCGCAATGCCGAAACACTCAGGCGGGATGGTATCCAGTTCATTGGCCCAAATCGCGGTGAGATGGCAGAAAGCGGAGAATCAGGACTTGGCCGCATGGCTGAACCGCTGGAAATCGTTGGCAAGATCGAAGATTTTCTGGACGATGCGCCAAAACCTCTGGCCGGCAGGAAAATCATCATGACATCCGGCCCGACACATGAACCCATCGACCCCGTGCGCTATATCGCCAACCGGTCATCTGGCAAGCAGGGTCACGCGATTGCAGGGGCGTTGGCCGGGCTGGGCGCCGATGTGCGATTGGTCTCCGGCCCGGTGACAATTGCGGACCCGGATGGTGTGTCGGTCACCCGGGTCGAGAGCGCGCGCGAAATGCGCGATGCCGTTGAAGCGCTGTTGCCGGCCGACGCGGCGGTAATGGTCGCTGCCGTTGCGGACTGGAGGACTGACGTCACGTCTAAGAGTAAAATGAAAAAATCGCCGGATAGCGCCCTGCCAGTGCTCCACCTTACCGAAAATCCGGATATTCTGGCCAATGTAGGTCACCACCATAGCCGGCCTGAATTGGTTATCGGATTCGCTGCCGAGACCAATGATCTGATTAACAACGCATCGGGAAAATTAAAGCGTAAAGGAGCCGATCTGATTGTCGTCAACGACGTATCGCGAGATAGCGGCATTGGTGCATCGGGTGTGATGGGTGGCGATCGCAACAGGGTTCGCATCGTGTCGCATGATGGTGTCGAGGACTGGCCGGAAATGACCAAGATAGACGTGGCCGGCCGGCTTGCAGCACTCATCGCTGCCCGTCTGACCGGCCCACAGGATTTGGATTAGAGTGGATTCAGCCAGATTGTTGTTTTGCCGCTTCTTCCCGTTCGATAGCGCGCGACCGGGCGGGCCGCGCCAAAACCCGGTCGAGATAGGCATTGACCCGGTCAGATGCGATCTCGAACTTGCCGGAACGCGCCCAGGTTCCACATGCAGCCGCCAGGATATCCACTGCCGAAAACCGGTCGCCCAGCGCGAATGCATTGTCACCGAGCCGCCGTTCCAGCGCTTTCATTTCCCTCGCAAACTCCCATGCCGTCCACGGGCCGACATCGGCGCGCAACTCTTCAGGCAGGATGAATTTGTGCTTCAATTTGTTCCAGAGCGGTGCTTCAAGTTCGGATTGCAAAAAGTGCATCCATCCGTCAATTGTCGCCCGTTCTCGCGAATTCTTCGATCCAAGCCCCTTTTCAGTGTGTTTTTCACCGAGATAAACACAGATGGCCGCTGAATCCGTCAGCAAAAAATCACCGTCAATAAGTACCGGTATTTTACCAGACGGGTTATGCTTTCTGGCCAACTCAGATTGTGGTTTGGCGACAATGATCTCGTAGGGCTGTTCCAGTTCCTCCAGCATCCACAATACGCGCGAAATACGCGATCCCGGTGATCCAACAGCCTTGTACATTGTCGCTAACTCCATCAGCTATCTAATTGATTTACCCCAAGTCACACCACGCCCGGCACGGCAATGACCTGTCTGCGCTCAATTGAATATCAAGGCAGTGGGGCTGGCAAGACAATATTGCTTCGACAAAACGTCAACAGCCTGTGCTTGCACCGGTATCTTGAGCGGCCCACGCCGCTTGAAAGGTGGGCGTTTATCCGCATAGTCAATCGGTGGAAAAACAAGGAGTTCATTGGCTATGCGCGGGAACATATTGGCGATCGACCAGGGAACCACATCCAGCAGGGCTATCGTGTTCGGCAAATCGATGGAGATTATCGCGGCCGGTCAAAAGGAATTCACGCAGATATTTCCGCAATCCGGTTGGGTGGAACACGATCCGGACGAAATCTGGAAGACCGTATTATGGTCATGCCGCCAGGCGGTCAGAAAAGCCAAAACGGGGTTCGACAAAATCGAAGCAATCGGCATTACCAACCAGCGCGAAACAGTTATTGTCTGGGATAAATCAACCGGTAGCCCGATTTATAACGCCATCGTTTGGCAGGACAGGCGGACCGCGCCCATATGCGCGAAACTGAAGCGGCAGGGACTTGAAAAAACCATCACCAAAAAGACCGGCCTGATGCTTGATCCCTATTTTTCCGGAACCAAGCTTGCCTGGCTGCTCGACAATGTCAAAGGTGCCAGAAAACGCGCTGAACGCGGTGAGCTTTTGTTTGGCACCATCGACACGTTTCTTGTCTGGCGGCTGACGGGTGGTCGGGTCCACGCAACTGATGCGACCAATGCCAGCCGGACGCTTTTATACAATATCGGTGAAAACTGCTGGGATGTGGACTTGCTAAAAATTATGCGCATTCCAGAGGCAATGTTGCCCGAGGTTAAGGATTGCGCAGCTGACTATGGGGCCACGGATAAGAAACTGTTTGGTGTATCAATCCCGATCCTTGGAATTGCCGGCGACCAGCACGCGGCGACCATCGGCCAGGCCTGTTTCAAGCCCGGCATGATGAAATCAACCTACGGAACCGGCTGTTTTGCACTGCTGAACACAGGTCAAGACATGGTGCCATCCAAAAATCGCCTACTCACCACAATCGCCTACCGCCTGAATGGAAAAACAACCTATGCGCTGGAAGGATCGATATTTGTCGCGGGCGCCGCTGTTCAATGGTTGCGCGACGGGCTTGGCCTGATCAAACATGCATCGCAAAGTGGACCGATCGCGGCAAAGGCCGACCCGGGTCAAAATGTATATCTGGTGCCGGCATTTACCGGCCTTGGTGCGCCTTGGTGGGATGCCGAAGCACGCGGCGCGCTTTATGGTCTTACCCGCAACACGGGCGTTGCCGAGATTTCGCATGCGGCACTTGAAAGCGTGGCTTACCAGACCGCTGATCTGCTGAACGCCATGAAAAAGGATTGGCGCGGCGCCGGCGAAAAGACGATACTCAGGGTTGATGGCGGCATGGTTGCGTCCGACTGGACGATGCAACGGCTGTCCGACATTCTAGATGCGCCAGTTGATCGTCCCACGATCCTGGAGACAACGGCCCTGGGTGCGGCCTGGCTTGCCGGTTCAAAGGCCGGTGTCTGGCCCAGCCGGACGGGATTTGCAAAATCCTGGGCCCTGAGAGACGGTTTGCACCTGAAATGGACGCGAAACTTCGAAGAAAGAAGCTTGCGGGATGGAAAAATGCTGTTCACCGAACATTGACGGATCGATAATACAGACCTTGCTGAACGGCGTCCCACCTCACAGAAATTCCTTGGCGTTGAGACATGATAAATAAGACAATGTCGGCGCACTGAAAGGCAACCAGATCATGATGGACGGAATAGTCGTCGCTGCGCAATCCAGCAAAATGCGGATCGTTCTGGCTGAAGGCGAAGATGACCGTATCATCGAAGCGGCAGTGCGTGCCACCGCTGATGGTTTGGCTGACATTATTCTGCTCGGTGATGAAGCAAAAATTCGCGCCAGTTCGGCTTCTATCGGGCAGGATATAACGGGCCTTCGGATCATTGACCCGGCCGGATCACCTTTGCTGGGTCAGTTCGCGGAAGCGTATCACAAACTTAGAACGCACCGCGGCGTTGACATTGACGCCGCGCACGAAGCCATTCTCAATCCGTTGAACTTTGCCGCGATGATGGTGCGCCGGGGAAAAGCCGATGGTACGATTGGCGGCGCGGTTGCCACGACAGCCGATACTGTTCGCGCCGCATTACAGATCATCGGAAAGGCGGATGACGCAGAGCTCGTTTCCAGCTTCTTCCTGATGAACTTGACGGGGGATCATTTGCCGCGCTGTGGCCCGGTGATCTTTGCCGATTGCGGTCTCATTGCCGAACCCGATGCCGGGGAACTGGCCGAGATAGCCATAGCTTCGGCGGCAAATTGCCATTCGATGACCGGCGAAGAAGCGCGCGTGGCGATGCTGTCGTTTTCGACCAAGGGGAGTGCCCGGCATGCAACCGTTACCAAGATGGTCGAGGCAGCCAAGATTGCCAAGGAAAAAGCACCTGATCTCGCGATCGACGGCGAGCTTCAGTTTGATGCGGCCTTTTTGCCCGAAGTGGCGGGTTCAAAGGCTCCGGAATCTCCGCTCCGCGGCCTGGCGAATGTGTTCGTGTTTCCCGATCTCAATGCCGGGAATATCGGCTATAAGATCGCCCAGCGGATCGGTGGTGCACAAGCCATCGGTCCGATATTGCAAGGTCTTGCAAAGCCGGCCAATGACCTGTCCCGTGGCTGCAACAAAGACGATGTCTACAACATGATTGCTGTCACCGCACTGCAGGCAGCGCGGGCGGAAAACGAAGCTGATAGATCGCATGTAGCATCAGACAACCGGTCAATCTGAAACAACCGTTGGCGAACAGTAGATCACACGGTTGAGAATTGACCTTCCACCAGCGATGCAACATACTCGGTAGTATGTATTTTCAGGATGTTGATGAATGAGATTCGTACGCGTAAACGGGGTCGTATTGCACTATCACGACTGTGGTCGTGCGGATCAGCCGGTGATTGTTTTTTCCAACTCCCTTGGAACGGACTTTCGTATTTGGGATTCGGTTATCGACCACCTTTCGCAAGATTTCAGGATTATCCGTTATGACAAGCGCGGCCATGGTTTGTCAGAAGCAACTGAACCGCCCTATAAAATGGCCGACCTCGTTGCTGATCTTGGCGCTCTACTGGATCATCTAAAAGTCGGCAAAGCAACAATTGTGGGCCTGTCGGTGGGTGGAATGATCGCACAGGGCCTGGCCTCACGGAGGCCGGACCTCGTATCGTCACTTATATTGTGTGACACAGCCCACAAGATCGGGAACAATGCCCTTTGGAATGAGCGGATTGCAGCCGTGAGCGATGGCGGCATTGCTCGGATTGTTGACGCCATCATGGAAAGGTGGTTCACCACCCCCTACCGGTCTGCCGACAACGCAGACTATATCGGCTATGTTTCCATGCTCACACGAATCAGCATCGATGGATATGTCGGAACATGTGCGGCAATCCGCGACTGCGATTTGACCGGCTCGACACGCGCACTTACCGTTCCGGCACTTTGTATTGTTGGCGATCAGGACGTCTCAACCCCGCCCGAACTCGTCCGCTCAATGGCCGAATTGATTGATGGCGCACGATTTGAGATCGTTGAGGATGCCGGCCATCTGCCGTGTATCGAACAACCCGGGCGGACTGCACGCCTTATCGAGGATTTCATAATTCAATGCGGCGCGTCTGCTTGAAAACATTCCGGCGAATGGTTTCGCCAACATGGGAGAAATAATGTCAGACTATATTTCCGTTACCCGGCAGGGTGGTATCGCGATTGTCACACTCGATAATCCGCCGGTCAATGCGCTGAGTTTCCGTCTGCGCCAACCGCTCGACAAAGCCATGCAAGAACTGCGTGATGATGACAATGTTGATGCGATGGTGCTGATTTGCGCCGGGCGTACGTTTATCGCTGGTGCAGACATCACCGAATTTGGCAAGCCAATGCAGCAACCGAGCTTGCCCGATCTGATCGATACGCTGGAGACATTTCAAAAGCCGACGGTTGCAGCAATTCATGGCACGGCACTGGGCGGCGGGCTTGAACTGGCCTTGGGGTGTCATTTCCGTGTCGCGGCCGGCAGTGCAAAAGTGGGCCTCCCCGAGGTCAAGCTCGGCCTCCTGCCAGGTGCCGGTGGGACCCAGAGGTTGCCGCGTCTTGTGGGGCCGGAAAAAGCGGTGCAGATGATTACATCCGGCAATCCGATCGGCGCGAAAGAAGCCGAGGCGCATGGTGTCGTCGATGAAATTGCGGGCGATGATCTGCTGGCGTCGGCCGTCGCATTTGCCGAAAAAATCATTGCCGACAATCGCAACCCTGTTCAGATCCGTGATCGCGATGAAAAACTTGCTGCCGCGAAGGCCAATCCCAAAACTCTCGACAAGCTGATCGATGGTGTGAAGAAAAAGGCGCGCGGCCTTGAGGCGCCGGTGATTTGCGCCCAGTCTGTGCGAAATGCGGTATTGATGCCGTTCGATGACGCCATAGCAAAGGAGCGGGAATATTTTGTCCAGCTTGTCAATGGAGATCAATCACGCGCGCAGCGCCACCTGTTTTTTGCCCAACGCGAAGCGGCCAAAGTGCCTGGCGTCAGCCGCGATGATAAACCACGCAAACTGGAGAAGATTGGCATCATCGGTGGTGGCACCATGGGCGCCGGTATTTCCATGTCATTCGTCAATGGCGGGTATCCGGTAACGCTATTGGAGATGAACCAGGACGCACTTGATGCCGGCCTGGCACGAATCTCAAAAACCTATGACATCTCGGTTTCGCGCGGCTCATTGTCTGAACAAAAAAAAGCCGAGCGCATGACGCGCTATACCGGTACGACAGATTATGCCGACCTCGCCGATTGCGACCTGATCATTGAAGTCGTGTTCGAGGAAATCGGCATCAAGAAAGACGTATTCACAAAATTGGATGATATTGCAAAACCGGGTGCGATCCTCGCATCGAACACCTCCTATCTGGATATTGATGCGATCGCACGGTTCACCAAACGCCCGGGCGATGTTCTTGGCATGCACTTTTTTTCGCCTGCCAATGTGATGAAACTGCTTGAGATCGTAAGAGGCGAAGCCACCGCGCCGGATGTGCTTGCCACCGCACTTGATGTGGCAAAACGAATTGGCAAGGTTCCGGTGGTGTCCGGTGTTTGTCACGGGTTTATCGGAAACCGTATGCTTGGCGCACGCGGAAGCGAATTGGAGGCACTGCTTCTGGAAGGCGCGCTTCCCGAAGAGGTTGATAAGGTATTTCTGGAGTTCGGGTGGCCGATGGGTCCTTTCGCCATGGGTGATCTAGCCGGGCTGGACATTGGCTGGCGCACCCGCAAGTCGCTGGGCAAAAGCGCGGTTATCGCGGACGCTATTTGCGAAGCCGGCCGTTATGGTCAGAAAACCGGCTCGGGATACTATCGTTATGACGATGGGCGCACCCCGATCCCCGATCAATGGATTGCAGATTTGATTGAGGAAAAAGCAGCCGATCAGAAGATCACTAGGCGCCACATTTCGGGCGCGGAAATCACCGAGCGGACGCTCTATCCGATGATCAATGAGGGTGCGAAAATTCTTGAAGAGAAAATAGCTGCCAGACCTTCGGACATCGATATTGTCTGGACCAATGGATACGGCTTTCCAATCGGAAAGGGCGGTCCGATGTTTTGGGCCGACAGTAAGGGTCTGAAACAGATCGTTGAAAGATTGGAGCATTGGCACGGTAAGACAGGCAATGACGTGTTCAAACCGTCCGCTTTGCTCAAAAAGCTGGTTGGCGAGGATGCCGGTTTTGCTCAATTCCAGGCAGGAGGTGTGTGACTTTTTGAATTCAATTGCCGCACCTTGGGAGGCTTCTTATCCACCAGGCTTGAGTGCCGGAATGGCGATTGAGACGTTTCCCATCCATGATCTGGTCGATCAGGCTGCGGATAAGTGGCCGGACAGACCGGCTATCGATTATTGCGCGCGCAAAATCACCTATCGTCAATTGGCAGAGGCAATAGAAACGGCAACACGCCGTTTCATGTCGATGGGGATACATCCTGGCGACCGCATTGCCCTGTTGCTGCCGAACACGCCTTGGCATCCAATCTGCTTTTTTGCCGCATTGAAGGCGGGCGCAACGGTGGTTCACGCAAGCCCGCTAGATGCGTCTCCCATGCTCGCGCACAAATTGTCAGACAGCGGAGCAACGATATTGGTCTCGACCAATATCGGACTTCTGGCAGAAGAAGCCACAAAGTTTGTTTCCTCGAATTTTAAGGGCCAACTGATTATCTGCGATGAAAGCCTATGGGGCGGTGGAGATCACGTTGGCGCACTACCCTCAGACGGCAGCTGCATGATCTGGTGTGATGTGAGTGAAGCGCCCGACGGTCTTTGCTTTCCCGATATTGAACTGACATCGCTGGCTTTGCTTCAATACACCGGTGGAACGACCGGCCTTCCCAAGGCCGCAATGTTAACCCACGAAAATCTCTCCGCCGCAGTCTCGTCCTACGAAAACTGGTCTGAAGGTTGGAAGCTTCTGAGTGAAGAGCCAGACAAAATTCTGCTTTGTTTGCCGTTGTTCCATATCTACGGCCTGTCGGTAGTGATGTTGCGTTCGCTTCGCGCCGGAAATGAACTTTGGCTCAAAACCCAGTTTGACCCGCACGAAGCATTGAACGATATCGAGGCTGGCGTAACGGTTTTTCCGGGTGTCCCAACCATGTGGATTGCAATCTGCGCGGTGCCAGGTTTCGAGCAGCGCGACCTGTCATCCTTGAGGATTGCATCATCCGGCGGAGCCCCGATGCCGGTCGAAATTGCCACCCGGTTTTTCGACAAAACCGGCCTTGAGCTTGTTGGCGGATGGGGCATGAGCGAGACGGCGCCGGCGGGAACCAATCTGCCGTTTGGCAGGCCGGAAAAATCTGCTTCCATCGGCATTCCTCTGCCAGGCGTCTATATGCAGGTCGTGTCGCTCGACGATCCAACGGCAACGCTTACCACTGGCGAAACCGGTGAATTGGCGGTGCGGGGAAAAAATGTCATCAAAAGCTATTTCAACCGGCCGGATGAAAACGAAAGGTCATTTGTTGATGGATGGTTCCTGACCGGCGATATCGGTTACATGGATGAAGAGGGTTTTTTCTTCATTGTTGATCGCAAGAAGGACATGATTATTTCCGGCGGCTTCAATGTCTACCCGCAGATGATCGAACAAGCCATCTACGAACATCCAGATGTCGAGGAGGTGCTGGTGATTGGTATCGCCGACGACTATCGGGGTGAAGCGGCGAAAGCGTTTATCAAATTGTGCGACGGCGCCTCGGACCTGTCGCTGGATGTTTTAAAAGCATTCTTGAAATCGCGGCTTGGGCCGCATGAGATGCCGGCGGCGCTGGAATTTCGAGGATCATTGCCAAAAACGCCCGTCGGAAAATTGTCGAAACTCGAACTGAAACAGGAAGAGGCAGCGAAGGCAAATGCCGCCAGGACGCTGCATGGAGGAACCAGGCATGCGTGATGCCGTTGTCGTATCCACTGCCCGCACACCAATCGGCAAAGCCTATCGCGGAGCTCTCAACAATACCGGTGGCGCGGCACTTGGCGCGCACGCAATCGCCCATGCGCTTAAGCGCTCCGGCCTGGGAGGCGGTGAGGTTGAAGATGTTGTGATGGGTTGCGCCATGCAGGAGGGCACAACCGGGCTGAACGTGGCGCGCCGGGCGTTATTGCGTGCGGGCCTGCCGGTAACGACCGCCGGCACGACAATAGATCGGCAATGCTCATCCGGCCTTCAATCGATGGCGATGCTAGCCAATGCAATCCGCAATGATGGTGTAATGGCTGGAATTGCCGGCGGCGTTGAATCGATCAGCCTTGTACAAAATGACAAACGCAACACGTTTAGGCTGATGGACAAAAAGCTCGTGAAAATGGTTCCGGCCATCTACATGCCGATGATTGACACCGCCGAAGTGGTTGCCAAGCGGTACGGCATTTCACGCGAACAGCAAGATGAGTACGGTTTGCGTTCGCAACAGCGTGTGGCAGCGGCGCGCGAAGCCGGCCGGTTCGATGACGAAATCGCCCCGATCACAACGACGATGGCTGTCATCGATAAGGAAACCAAGGAAATCAGCCACAAGGAAGTAACGCTCACCCATGATGAGGGTCCGCGCCCCGATACGTCTGCGGAAGGGTTGGCTGGATTGAAAACCGTCCGCGATGGTGGCGTCATCACAGCCGGCAATGCGAGCCAGCTTTCAGACGGCGCATCCGCCGCCGTGATGATGGAGGCAACGGAGGCGGAAAAGCGTGGGCTTAATCCACTGGGCGTATTCCGGGGCTTCGCTGTTGCCGGTTGTGAACCCGATGAAATGGGGATCGGTCCGGTGTATGCTGTCCCGCGCCTTTTGCAACATCACGGCCTGAAAGTGGACGACATCGGGCTTTGGGAATTGAATGAAGCTTTCGCAGTTCAGGTGATCTATTGCCGCGACAAACTTGGTATTGATCCAGACAAGATCAATGTTGATGGTGGTGCGATAGCCGTCGGCCATCCCTATGGCATGAGCGGCTCCAGGCTTGCCGGTCACGCCCTGATCGAGGGCAAGCGCCGCGGGGTAAAATATACCGTCGTAACCATGTGCATCGGCGGCGGCATGGGCGCTGCCGGCCTGTTTGAAATCAATTAACGGGAGACAGTTGATGGATCTTCGATTTACCGGCGAGGAAATCGCGTTTCGAGATGAGGTCAGGAGCTTCATTGCCGACAGTCTTCCCGGCGACATTCTGTCTCGCACCAAGGCCGGGGAATATGCCGACAAGGACGACATGATCCGCTGGACGCGCATTTTGAACGAAAAAGGTTGGGGCGCACCGCACTGGCCGGTGGAATTCGGCGGCACCGGGTGGGGGCCCATGAAGCAGTATATATACTTAGAAGAGCTGCAGAAATTTCCCGCCCCATCGCCATTGCCCTTCGGCACCAACATGGTTGGGCCGGTGATTTACACCTTTGGCAATGAGGCACAGAAGAAACACTATTTGCCGCGTATTTTGAACCTGGATGACTGGTGGTGCCAAGGCTTTTCCGAACCGGGTTCAGGCTCGGATCTGGCCTCACTCAAGACCAAAGCGATCCGCAATGGCGATCATTTTGTGGTCAACGGTCAAAAAACCTGGACGACGCTGGCTCAGTTTGCCGACTGGATTTTCTGTCTGGTTCGCACCTCCAGTGAAGGCAAGAAGCAGGAGGGGATTTCCTTTCTACTGGTGGACATGAAAACACCTGGTATCGACGTTCGCCCGATTGCCACCATCGACGGTGGCAGGGAGGTCAACGAAGTGTTTTTCACCGACGTGCGCGTGCCGATTGAAAACCTCGTCGGCGAAGAAAACCATGGTTGGGACTACGCCAAGTTCCTGCTTGGAAACGAGCGGGTGAACATAGCGCGTGTCGGCTATTCGAAACAGCGTATCGCCCGCATCCGGGAATTGGCCTCCATGGAGATGTCAGGTGGCCGCCCTCTGATCGAGGACCGCAAGTTCCGCGAAAAACTCGCTGCCATTGAGATCGATCTGAAAGCCCTGGAAATGACGCAATTGCGGGTTGTTGCGGCCGAGGCAAAACGGGGCAACACCGGAAGACCTGACCCTGCCTCTTCGATCTTGAAAATAAAAGGGTCGGAAATCCAGCAGGCAACAACATCCCTGCTGATGGACGTAATGGGTCCCTACGCAATGCCCTTGCAGCATCTGGCAGGGGAGGGTTCGAACGAACCGTCTATCGGGCCGGACTATGCCGGCCACGCAGCGCCCGGCTATTTCAACTACCGCAAGGTCTCGATTTATGGTGGCACCAACGAGATCCAGAAGAACATCATCGCCAAGGCCGTGTTGGGTCTTTGAAGGAATACGCGACCATGGACTTTGATCTTTCTGAAGAACAATCGATGTTGAAAGACGCACTCAGCCGGTTGCTCAGTGACAAATATGATTTTGACAGCCGCAACCAGGTTCTTGCCGGACAAGAGGGTTGGAGTTTGGACATGTGGACCAGGCTTGCGGAAATGGGGTTGATGGCATTGCCGTTCGCTGAAGCTGACGGTGGGCTCGACGGCGGTCCGGTTGACCAGATGATCGTCATGGAAGAATTGGGCCGGGCGTTGTCGCTGGAGCCGTTTTTTGGCACGATTGTCCTTGGCGGTGCGGCCCTGCGTCTTGCTGGCTCCGGCCAGCAAAGGGCTGCGTTGGTTCCTCAGCTGGCCGATGGGTCATTGAAGATGGCGGTGGCTCATACCGAACGCCATTCACGCTATGATCTCAACCACGTCGAAACCACTGCTCACAAAACCGGTGACGGGGCCATTCTGAATGGCGGGAAAAGCGTCGTGCTGGATGGAGACTGTGCCGACAAGATATTTGTCACTGCGCGCACCGGTGGCGACGTTCGTGACCGGCAGGGTATTGGCCTGTTTCTGATTGATGCAGGCGCAAAAGGTGTTACCCGCCGCGGATATGCCAATCAGGATGGCCGCCGGGCAGCCGAACTGACATTGGAAAATGTTGTTGCCGAAGATGTCTACGGAGATCCGGACGATGCACTGCCTGTCATCGAGTGGATCGCCGAGCAGGCAATCGCGGCACTGGCAGCCGAGGCGATTGGCGTCATGTCGGTCATGCACGAAATAACCACTGAGTATCTCAAGGAGCGAAAACAGTTTGGCGTTCCGATCGGTGCGTTTCAGGTGTTGCAGCACAAGGCTGTCGATATGTTTATCGCACTGGAGCAGGCGCGCTCCATTACGATGTATGCGACGATGATGGCCGACAACGACGATGCTGACGAACGCTCAAGAGCGATGGCGGCCGCCAAGGTGGAAATCGGTCGTGCCGGAAGGGTTTGCGGAGAAAATGCGATCCAGCTTCATGGTGGTGTCGGCATGACAATGGAATATTCCGTTGGCCACTATTTTAAGCGGATGACCATGATCGACAAGACGTTCGGTGACGCTGACTGTCATATAGAACGGTTGGCGGCGATGGGCGGATTATTCGGCCAATGATTTCGTGCATCATGGGTGGCGCCGTGTTGGCCTCGCATCGGGTTATGCCAAAAACACTCCTATTTTTTTGCGATCACATTTGTTGCGGCGATGGTTGCTGATATAGGTGAGGGCGTAAATGCCGACGCTGGTGATAGCCTGCTCAACAAACACCGCAATTTCAGGAGAGATCGTTATGACCGACGCCTTGCCTTTCAAGCCCGATCTGGCACTCAAACCGGATGTTCGAGGCTTCTTTGACGAGGCGACCAACACGATTTCCTATATAGTCAAGGATCCGGGTTCGCAGGCTTGTGCTGTCATCGACAGTGTTATGGACATTGATTACGCAGCAGGGCGCATCACCTTTGGTCATGCTGACGCGATGATTGGTGAAATCAGAAAAAATGGCTGGGAACTGGATTGGATTATCGAAACCCACGTCCATGCTGATCATCTGTCGGCTGCGCCCTACATCCAACAGGAACTTGGCGGCAAGCTTGGAATTGGTGAAAACATCACGCTGGTCCAGGATACGTTTGGCAAAATCTTTAACGATGGCACCGAATTCCAGCGCGATGGCTCGCAATTCGACCGGCTGTTTGGTGAGGGGGACAGTTACCAAATCGGCGGTATGACCGCTTGGGTAATACATACGCCGGGCCACACACCAGCCTGCATGACCCATATCATCGGTGATGCGGCTTTCGTTGGCGATACGTTATTCATGCCTGATGGCGGTTCCGCCAGGGCGGATTTCCCCGGCGGCGATGCGCGACAGCTCTTCCACTCAATCCAACGTGTTCTCTCGCTTCCTGATGAAACGAGATTGTTCATGTGTCACGACTATGGGCCAAACGGCCGCGATATCCGATGGGAGACATCTGTCGGAGATGAAAAACAGCACAATATCCATCTTGTCGGCAAAACCGAGGATGATTTTGTTGCTTTGCGTGAAGAACGCGACAAAACACTTGCGATGCCAAAACTGATTATCCCCTCCCTTCAGGTGAATATGCGCGCTGGCAAACTGCCCAAGGATGACAAGGGTAAGCTGGCATTGAAAGTGCCGATCAACAGCCTTTGATCCAAAGGCACCATCTTTGAAAGCCAGATCATGGAAATTCGACAAATTACCGAAGGCATTGCGGTCGCCGGACAATTGAGTACGGCCGATATACCGGCCGTTGCCGCTATGGGTATCCGCACCTTGATATCAAACCGCCCTGACAGCGAATCGGGAACAGTCCCGCATGAGGAGATTGAGGCTGCGGCCCGGTCGGCCGGGATCGCATTTCACTATCTGCCGGTCGTTTCAGGTTCGATCACACCTGACAATGTTGCCGACATGGCTGCACTCCTGAACCGTGCGGAACAGCCGGTATTGGCATATTGCAGATCGGGTATGCGCTGCGCCAATCTCTTGCAACTGATCAATCCACAACATTGACGTTTCGTCAGGGACGCGGCTCTTAGAGCGTGTCTTGCTTAAATGGGATCAGTTTGATGGAGAGGATTTTTTGCGGCAGTTAGGAAAATACCGGAGTGCGATCAAACGATCGTGCGAGGATTTTGACGACACTGCCCGTGAAAAAGACCTCCAAGCAGGTGAGGTTGAGGTTTTGAGACAGGACAGCAAACCCAAATCGTTTCAGCTTGGTTCTTTGCGCCCTGGATATCGTCGCGCGAAGCTAACGGGTACGTACCCGCGTCGCGTCACGCTCCTAACCAGGACACAAATTACCTGCGCTCAAACGATTCCATTCAAACAAGACACGCTCTAGAGCCATGGCGATTGAACATGCGCGGATACGCCCGTTTCGGGTGACCAACCGGTTGGTTTTGTCGATAGCCATTCCGATGACGCTGGCGCATTTGACAACGCCGCTGTTGGGTATCGTCGACATCGCGGTTGTCGGGCAATTCGGCGATCCGGCACTGCTTGGTGGATTAGCTGCCGGGGCGATCATCCTTGATCTGATTTTTACAGGCTTCAATTTTCTTCGGTCGGGGACCACCGCCCTCGTCGCGCAGGCTTTTGGTGCAGACGATCAAGAAGAAGAAGCCGCGGTACTGTGGCGCGCCGCAGTGACATCCCTGCTAATCGGCCTGGCCGTCATACTATTCTCCCCTCTCATCCTTGCCTTTGGTGGATGGTTCATGACCGCAGGCGACGAAGTGACCGCCGCGATGATGCAATATGTTGGTATTCGCATTCTTGTTACGCCGGTTTCGCTGCTGAACTATGCCCTGCTCGGTTTCTTCCTTGGTCGTGGTCAGAGCGGCGTGGGATTCGCACTACAACTCCTACTGAATGGAACAAATATCGGATTATCCGTCTTTCTTGGTCTGTCGCTGGGCTGGGGGGTGGAAGGTGTAGCCTGGGCGACCGTAATTGCAGAATTGGTGGCAGCACTATGTGGAGCAGGACTTCTGCTAGCCGGCCGCAAAAATCAGGTATTGCGGCTGGATCGCAGGCGGCTGTTAGATGCGAAAGCGCTGACACGGACATTTGCCATCAACGGTGACATCATGATCCGATCGCTTGTCCTGTCTGCGGCATTTGCCCTGTTCGCCCGAGCCGGTGCTCAACTCGGTGATTTGCAACTGGCTGCGAACGCGGTTTTGATGAATTTCTTCATGCTCATGGCTTTTATGCTCGACGGTTTAGCCACCGCAGCAGAACAGCTTGCCGGCCGTGCGATCGGCGCACGATACCGTCCCGCACTGGAACGCGCGGTTGGCCTGACAGCCATATGGGGCTTTGCGATCGCAGCGGTGCTTTCGGCCGCCACGCTGATTTTTGGTGAGTTTGTGATCGCGTTTGTTACCACGTCGCCGACCGTTCGCGAGGTCGCGGGTGAGTTTCTTTTCTGGGCAGCGCTGACCGCCATTTCAGGTGTTGCGGCCTTCCAGATGGATGGCGTCTACATTGGTGCGACCTGGTCGCGCGACATGCGAAATATGATGTTGATGTCTTTTGCAATCTTCATCGCTGGATTGCTGTTGTTTACCCCGGTATGGGGCAATCACGGAATATGGGCCGCACTGCATCTGTTTTTGCTCGTGCGCGGTGCGACACTTTATGCGATCTATCCGTCCCGGTTGAAGCGCTCGTTTGCCCCCACTGATGGAGCTTAAGGATGCCGCCTACGATAATGTCTGCAAATCGTGATTGCTTGTCGCCAATATCCGCTCCCAATTGAGCGCATCAGCACAGATATTATCAAGGTCGTCGTGTTTTGGCTTCCATCCCATTTCGCGGCGCAGCAGGTCGGCATTGGCAACGACAGAATCGGCGTCGCCCGCCCGCCGTCCGGCCATGTTGACCGTAAAGTCGCTGCCGACAACCTTGCGAACGCTCTCCAGCACTTCCAGCACCGAATAGCCATGGCCGTATCCGCAATTGGCGATCATGCTTTGCCCGCCATCTCTCAGGCGATCAAGCGCCAGGGCATGGGCATTGGCCAGGTCGCTGACATGGATATAATCGCGCACGCATGTCCCATCAGGTGTCTGGTAGTCGTTACCAAACACATCCATCGAGGCGCGTTTGCCGGTGGCGGTTTCACAAGCTACCTTGATCAGATGCGTGGCGCCGGGTGTTGATTGTCCTGTCCGGCCTTTGCTGTCGGCACCGGCAACATTGAAATATCGCAATGCGGTAAACCTGAAATCATGGGCCGCCGCCGCATCCTCCAGCATCCATTCAGTCATCAGTTTGGAGCGGCCATAGGGTGAAAGCGGGTAGAGTGGTGCAGTCTCGGCGATTGGCTTCAGCCCTGCGGTGCCGTAAACGGCTGCGGTCGATGAAAAGATGAAATTGCGCACCTGGCAATTGACTGCGGTCTCGATCAGTGTCCGCGACTTTACGGTGTTGTTTTCATAGTATCCTAAAGGGTCCTCAACGGATTCAGGAACCACGATGGATCCGGCGAAATGGATGATTGAATCGACATTTCGCGATTGGATAACTTTAGCAACCAACTCATGGTCGGCGATATCACCCCTGACCAGCTCCGCTTCAGGCGCCACGGCCCAATCAAATCCCGTGGAAAGCCGGTCTACCACGACGACATCTTCTCCGCGGTCGATCAATTCCCACACCGTGTGGCTTCCGATGTAGCCCGCGCCGCCTGTAACGAGGGTCGTCATGCCAGCCTATCCTCTTTCATAAAGTGGTTCGCCTCGGAACGGTTCGCCAGACAAGAAACCCCGGCTCTGACGCCCGAATAGCGACAGATCGTAGTATCAAGTAATGTCGAAATTGTTACCCAGAATTGCAGTTATGTGTTTGCCAAAAAAGATATAGCTTAAAAAGCCAAGGCAAATTTCGTTTTATCAAAGATAACCCGGGATGATTATAGCGTTCACGGCCGTTGTCCATGTGGGGTTTAGGTGTTTGGCGTGTTAATTTGAGGGACATTTGCTTGACGGATGAAACAAGGCTCCGCGCAAATTGTCTAATATGAGTGCAAGGAACGGGTAATGGACTATCAGCGGTTTTTTCAAGAAGCGATTGATCAGGTCAAGGCGGAGCATCGCTATCGGGTATTTGCAGATCTAGAGCGTATCGTTGGCAAATTTCCGCGAGCGATCTGGCGCTCAGACGACCGGGCTCGCGAAATTACCATCTGGTGCTCGAACGACTATCTGGGAATGGGCCAGCACCGCGATGTTGTGGCCTCCATGCAGGCGGCGGCAGGCAATATGGGGACCGGCGCTGGCGGCACGCGCAATATCTCCGGCACCAACCATCCTCTGGTCGAACTGGAAGTCGAACTTGCCGATCTTCATGCCAAGGAAGCAGCGCTCGTATTTACATCCGGCTTCGTCTCCAATGAAGCGGCTATTTCCACCGTGGCACGGCTGCTGCCGAACTGTATGATCATTTCAGATGAGCTTAACCACGCGTCGATGATTGAAGGGGTTCGCCGGTCGGGCTGTGAGAAAAAGATCTTCAGGCACAATGACCTGGTTCATTTGGAGGAAATTCTTCGCGCTGCAGGCAGTGGGCGGGCCAAATTGATCGTATTTGAATCGGTCTATTCAATGGATGGCGACGTAGCTCCCATCAAAGAAATTGCCGACCTCGCGGACAAATATAACGCAATGACCTATATCGATGAGGTTCATGCGGTTGGAATGTATGGTGCCCGTGGTGGCGGAATTACCGAGCGGGAGAACCTGTCGGACCGCATAGATATCATTGAAGGTACGTTGGCAAAGGCGTTTGGGACACTGGGCGGTTATATCACTGGCTCGCGTGCGATCACGGACGCGATACGCTCCTACGCGCCGGGGTTTATTTTTACCACAGCCCTACCACCGGCAATCGCTTCGGCAGCGGTGACATCCATCCGCCATCTGAAAAAGTCCGATTCGGAGCGGCAAGCCCAACAGAGACAAGCAAAACGGACCAAAGAAATGCTATTGGCGGCAGGGTTGCCTGTCATGCCGTCTGAAACCCATATCGTGCCGGTGCTGGTTGGTGATCCCGAGCTTTGCAAGGCAGCCACGGATCACCTGCTGGAAGATCACGGAATATACATTCAGCCGATAAATTATCCAACGGTGCCGCGCGGTACCGAGCGCCTGCGTATCACGCCAGGGCCATTTCATACCGATGCGTTGATTGATCAATTGACAACAGCATTGCTGGAAACCTGGCATACGCTCGGAATTCCCATTGACGATGGAGGAAGGCCGGAGGTTTCAAAGACCGAGCGCATTATCCCGCTCGTCGTACCTAAATCGGGCGGTTGATCCTATAACTGAATCTTCCAGTATCAGCGATTTTTGATCCAGCCGATGAGCCGTCTGACGGCTTCTTCGAGATGATCGAGGCGCCGATGAAAGCAGAGCCGCAAAAATGGGTCTCCGGCCAGGCCGAAGGCGCTGCCGGGTGCAAGACCGACGCCCGCCTGATCTATGATATCGAAGGCTGCTGATTTGGAATCAGACACGCCTTCAATTTTAAAAAACAGATAGAATGCACCATCTGGCCGTGCCAGATGAACCCGGTTTGTCTCCATTAGGGCCGAGCACACAAGGTTCCGCGCCTTGGTGGCACGCGCGACCTGTCGGGTGATGAACGTGTCGCCTTCATCGAGAGCTGCGACTGCGCCGCGTTGCAAGAATTGTGGCACGCCGGATGTTGAATACTGGACGAGGTTTTCAAATGTTTGTTGAAGAGACGGGTTGATTGTCAACCATCCCAACCGCCAACCGGTCATGGCCCAGTTCTTGGAAAATGTGTTCGCAAAGATGATCTGGTCGCTTTCGCCCATAACATCCAGAAACGACGCAGCCCGTGCTGCCCGGTAGTGAAACAGGGCATAAGTCTCGTCAGCGATGATCCAAAGTCCCCGTTCACGCGCCAGGTTTAAGATGGAAGTCAGCGTGTCGATGTCGGCCGTCCACCCGGTCGGATTGCTGGGAGAATTGACGAATATGGCTTTGGTTTGCGGGGTCAACGCGGCAGCAAGCGTGTCGATATTGAGTGCCCACGCGCCGTCGAACTCCAGCTCCACCGGAACGGGTTTGCCCCCGGCAATGCCCAGTGCCGCCGGAAAATTTGGCCAGGCCGGCGAGAAGTAGATTATTTCATCGCCAGCTCCGACAATTGCCTGGATCGCCAGTTGGATGGACTGCATGCCGGAGCCGGTGACAATGTGATGATCTGGCGTTGCGGCATTGCCAAAATGGCGTGAGTGATAGCGGCCAAGCGCCTCGCGAAGCTCTGGAATGCCCCGGTTCCAGGTATAAAAGGTCTCACCGGCGGCAAGCGCTGCCGCTGCCGGTTTGCAGATAAAGTCTGGGGTAGGTTCATCGCCTTCGCCGGCCCATAACGGGATTAAATCCGTCTTGCCGCGGCCATGATCTGCAACAGCGATTATTCCGCTGTCGGGAGCTTTGCCACCCGCCGGACCTAAGGCATCAAGCATGATTTCTCCTGGAAGTTTCAGATGGCCGGTGATTCCGCGCGGCAAGCATACCGGTTTATGCCAATTTTCGGTGGATACGCTCTAGAAGCGGGAATTGGAAGCCGGTGGACGCGATTGGCCTGCAGGAATAGACAGGATTAGCAAGCTGTGCTTGGTTGACCATCGATGAGCCCCAGGAGATGACAGGACTTGCAAGGCTGGATCGTCGTCATACTCGCATTGGCATATATGTCACTGCTTTTTGCAATTGCCAGCCTTGGCGACCGCCAGGCTGCGCGAGGCAAGACGAAAACGTCACGGCCATTCATCTACGCTCTTAGCCTTGCCATTTATTGTACCTCATGGACGTTTTTCGGTTCGGTCGGATTGGCGACAGAACGCGGCATCGAGTATTTTCTGATTTTTGTTGGCCCGATTTTGGTATTCCTGTTTGGATACCCTGTCCTGGTGAGAATAGTGCGCCTTGCAAAGGCGGAGAAAATCACGTCCGTTGCCGATTTTCTCGCCGCCCGTTACGGTAAGAGTTTCGCAGTCGCATCGATCGCCGCCGTCATCGCAACCATAGGCACAGTGCCGTATATCGCCCTTCAATTGAAAGCGATCGCCGGTTCGCTTCAATTGATGGCCGAACATTACAGCGCCGATGTGCCGCTTGATGGCTCATCCTTAGGCGATATTTCGTTGATCATCGCATTGCTGTTGGCGCTGTTTTCGGCGCTGTTTGGTACCAGGCATGCTGATGTCACCGAGCACCAGGACGGGTTGATATTGGCAGTCGCTGTCGAATCAATCGTCAAACTTGCAGCCTTTCTGGCAATCGGTCTGTTGGTGTTGTTTGCTCTGACCAATGAGCCTGCTGCAATGATTGCTGCAATCAGTGCCAACCCGGACGTTCAAACGGCGATCAATTATCGACCGTCGCTCGCGACATGGATCGTTTTTACGCTGATAAGCGGCCTTGGCGTCTTGTTGCTGCCGCGGCAGTTCTACGTGACTGTCGTCGAAAATCGCAGCGAATCCGAACTAAAAACCGCCGGCTGGCTGTTTCCGCTCTATCTGGTCGTGATCAACCTGTTCGTTTTGCCGATCGCAATTGCCGGTCTTGTGACAATTGGCGACCAAACAACAGCGGATCTTTATGTTTTGGCTTTGCCGCTTTCTGCAGGCCACGACATATTTGCCATTATTGCCTTTATTGGCGGCCTTTCCGCTGCGACCGCGATGGTTATTGTTGCCAGCGTCGCTTTGTCGATCATGATCTCCAACGACCTCATTATTCCGCTTTTCTTAAACCGGTTTACCAGGCCGGAGCCGAAAGATGGCGAGGACTGGTCGAAGACAATATTGAACATCCGCCGCGCATCGATTTTCTTGGTGTTGCTGGCCGCCTACCTTTATTTCAAGGAAACCGAAATCAGCACCCGCCTCGTTTCCATTGGTCTGTTGTCATTTGCCGCAATAGCACAATTCGGGCCGGCCTTTATCGGGGCGCTGGTCTGGCGTGGTGCAAACGCCAGAGGTGCCATCTTCGGCATGAGCGCGGGAATCGCGACATGGGCTTACACATTGTTGCTTCCAACCCTGGCATCGGCATCAAGCAGCATTGTATCCGATGGATTGTTTGGTATAGCGGCATTGCGGCCGCATGCGCTTTTCGGTGTAAACGCCGACCCTCTCAATCATGGCGTCATGTGGAGCCTGGGGGTCAACAGCCTGTTTTTCATCCTTGGTTCATTGTCGAGAATAGCGACACCTCTTGAACGCATTCAGGCTGCGATTTTCGTTCCTCGTGACCCCGGACCAATCCCCATGCGGCATCGGTTTCGTACCGAGGTCACAATCGACGAACTGAAAGACGCAATTTCCCGCTACCTTGGCGTCGAACGCACTGAACGCTCGTTTCACCTGTTTGGTGAACAGGAAGGGCGCAACCTCTCGGGCAGTGATCAAGCTGATTCAACAATAATTCGATACTCCGAACAATTATTGACCAGCGCTGTCGGAAGTTCGTCCGCCCGGCTCATTCTGTCCTTGTTGTTTAAGCGGCGAGACACCGACCAAAAAGATGCAATCCGGCTTCTTGACGATGCATCGGAAGCCTTGCAGCACAATCGCGATCTTCTGCAGATCGCGTTGGATCAGATGGAGCAGGGGATCACCGTATTCGATGCAGACTTCAGATTGACCTGCTGGAATCGCAAGTTTCGCAGTCTGTTTGATTTACCCGACAGTATGGGAACCGTTGGACTGCCTCTGACATCGATCGTGCAGTGCCTGACTGAACGGGGCGATCTGGATGAAAATACGGAAAACCGCTCCATCGAGCTTTTCACCACCTTGGGGCGTTCCTGGCAGTTGGCACTTCGGACCAGCGGGCGGATTGTCGACATCCGTTCAAACCCGATGCCCGACGGCGGTATCGTGACAACCTATACGGACGTCACAGCCCGGGTTAGGGCCGACATCGAGCTGAAACAGGCCAATGAAACGCTTGAGCAACGCGTCGCTAGTCGAACGATAGAATTGACACGGGTTAATCAGGAGTTGGCGCAGGCACAGGAACTTGCCGACCAGGCCAATCTCGGCAAAACGCGTTTTCTCGCGGCAGCCGGTCATGACATTCTTCAACCACTCAATGCGGCCAGGCTTTATTGCTCGTCGCTGATCGAACGAGCGGAAGGCTCTGCCGATGCAGATTCTGCAAAAAAGATCGAAGCATCCCTTGAATCAGTTGAGACGATCTTGGGAGCTGTTCTGGATATTTCCCGCCTTGATGCCGGAGCGATGAGGCCAAAGAACACGCGGTTCAGGATCGATGGATTGCTCGATCAGGTCGAAAATGATTTTGCCCCGCTGGCACGGGAAAAAGGCCTGAGTTTTAAGGTCATGCCCAGCACAGTCGCTTTGGAGACTGACCGAAACCTGCTGCTGAGATTATTGCAAAACCTCGTATCAAACGCGATCAAATACACCTCCTCCGGATCGGTTTTGGTGGGTGTACGCAGGCGTGGAAAGGAGGCTGAAATACAGGTGATCGACACAGGTATGGGAATCCGCGAAGACCAGCTTAGCAAGGTGTTTAGCGAGTTTGAGCGATTGGACGAGGGTGCCCAGCTTGCCGAGGGGTTGGGGCTTGGCCTTTCGATCGTTGACCGCATTGCTCGCGTTTTGCGGATGGAATTGCGATTGAACTCCGCCCCGGGCAAAGGCACCAGATTCGGCGTATTGCTTGATATTGCCGAAGCAGGCGATGACGACATTGACATTCCCGCACCTATTGCCAGGCCGGTCGGACAATCGCTTGCAGGACTGTCCGTTCTATGCATCGACAATGACCCAAGAATACTGGACGGCATGAACGAGTTGCTCCAAGGCTGGGGCTGCACTGTTCGCACTGCTTCGAGTTCTGCGGAAGCAGGCGGCCTTTGCATACGAGGTGTTTTCAAACCGTCTGTCGTGCTGATTGACTATCATTTGGACAAGGAAAGTGGTCTTGAGGTTATTGATCTGCTTCGAGATCGCTTTGGGCAAGAGCTGGTTTGCTGCCTCATTACCGCCGACCGTTCCGTCGAACTTCGCGAAAAAGCGGAACGCCTGGATGTTTACATCATCAACAAACCGGTCAAGCCCGCCAAACTCAGGCTGTTTTTGTCACGGCATGCCACAATCGCGGCGGCAGCTGAATGAAGCTTGCAAAGCAAGATGCTAATTGTCAGGGGCCTGGCAGCTCGTTCTCGGGTCTGATTCGAGATAGCTGGATCACCGCTTGCGTTCTGCTGTCGACACCCAATTTCTGCAAGACGGCCGAAACATGTGCTTTTATCGTCGCTTCCGAAACACCCAATTCATAGGCAATCTGTTTGTTCAGCAATCCTTCTGCGAGCATACTCAACACACGTGTCTGCTGCGGTGTCAGTGCGCGCAGCCGACCTATCAATTCTGAAATTTCCGGGTCCTCCTCAGTGCCGAGGTCGACTTGTTCGGGTAAGCAAACATTACCGGCTAAAACTTCCTCAATACCATGCCTGATCTGGTCGAGCTTTGACGATTTGGAAATAAAGCCCGAAGCACCCAATTCTAGAGACCTGCGAATGGTTTCGCAGTCATCACTTGCGGTGACAACAATGATGGGAATATTTGGTACAATGCCACGAAGAGAAACCAGTCCAGAAAGGCCGCTGGTGCCTGGCATTCGCAGATCAAGCAAAATCAGATCAGGCTCAGCTTTTCCCAACAGAAGGTCTTTGGCTTGATTGAAATCGCCCGCTTCCAGTATCTCAGTTTCATTGCCAATGCCCTGAAGCGCCTGCCGTAATGCCCCCCTGAAGAGCGGATGGTCATCCGCTATCAGAATTTTAAGTTCAGTCGCCAACTATTCCCTCCCAAGGACCTCCGGCTCAGCCAAGGTGCCAGGACGCCAGTAGATGATTATGATTGCTTGGATGATAAATTCAAGCGGACAATCAATTAATTCAATGGATGCATGGCATTCAAGCCGTTGAAATCCAGCTTGCTGGCAGGACCTAGGGCATTTTCAGCAAAAGTTGCAGACTTTTGCGCTCGCGAAAATGCGCCAAAACAATAGCTTAGAGCGTTTTTGATGACTCGGTTTTCATCAAAAATGCTCTAAATGCGCTGTAACAGGGTGCTGCACGGAAGGATAGCTTTTAGGGCCAGCTTGGCGGTAATTTTAACACGCTCGGGACAAATGTACTTTGACTGTACAATTCGCCATTAAAACGTAAATTCGCAGCGCTACGAAACCAAAGAACAGAGTAATGCATTTCAACAGACATAATGGCGGTAAAAGGTTGGTTGAATCTGTGGCCTATGCCGTGATGGCATTGAGCGCCTCGCTCGTGGTTTCCATCATACTGGGAAAAGCCGGTGTCTCCCCGGCAGTTTTGCTCTGGGTGACGTTTTTCGTTGTTTCTCTTGTCATCGTGGCTGCGGCCAACACGCATTGGCCGTCGCGATTGGCCGGTTATGCTGTTATCAAACGAACGGCATCACCATCAATGATTGCCTCAGGTCAGTTGGTTTCCGTCGTGCCGATAGGGATTGCGGTTGCCTATTGGACGGCGCGCGAAATTTCCGTCGACACGGTTTTGTTGACTTTGGCAGCTTTGGCTGGCGGGCTTTGGCTTTCGGTTCTGACAGTCGGCCGACCAATAAACAGGTCGGGTGCTTATAGTTTGCCTCAGCTTCTTGAGGTCAGGTTTGGATCGGGCAGTATTCGCACCCTGTCGCTTGTCCTGCTTGCCGTGCCAATGTTTCTGCTGGTTTGCGGGCAATTGGTTGCCTATGGGCTGTTTGCTGAGCACCTTCTTGGCCTACCGGTGGATATGGGCATATGCCTTGCTTCGGCAGTGGTTGCCTTGATCATTTGGCTGCCGGGCGTTCGCGGCATACTCCTGGCGGGTGCTATTTCTATGGTATTCTTGGTCATCACCTTTGCCTTCCTCTACATATTCACATCGGTCGAAGCATTGCCGGTTAAGCCACTTGCTGTCACAAGCAGAGAAATCTTCGCCAAAGTGGCCTTCAACGCGGCACCGCTGCTGAAGGAGGCCAGCGCGGTTTCCAGCAATTGGGCTGATTTGGTCATTTTTGCTTTTTCGGCAGCAATAGCCCTGTCGATCACTCCGGTGTTTACGCAGTTTCACTGCTTGGTTGCCACGGGATCAAAAACGGTAAAGACGGGATTTGCCACAACCTTTGCAGCGGTCGTATTGTCGCTAATCGCCATTGCAACACATCCGGTGGTCTCATTTGCCGTCCTGCAACAGTCGGCGATTGCCGGTGGTGGAGCCATTCTGGCAGGCTTGGCGGCGCTTGCGATTCTGGTGGCCATTCCTGCGACGGGAGCTGCCCTGCTATTCGGGTTCTGTAGCTTGATTTCTTTTGACGGTTATCGAGGCCTTTTTGGCCGGACGGTCGCAGAAAACGGGCGCTTGATAGCCGCTCGTATGACTGTCATTACCTCGGCTGTCCTGGCCCTCTGGGCTACCCTGACCTGGAAAGACATGGTGATTTCGTCGGCCAATCTTGCCCTGTTTGCGGCCGCTGGAGCGATGCTCCCGGTTGTGTTGGCCGCAATCCATTCAAAGAAATGCAATGCGGCCTCCGCGATTTCAGGAATGTTGGTAGGTGGGAGCACAGTAATTTGTATATGGCTTGCGAGGAATGGGATTATCGATCCAGCGGCATTGGTCAGTGGGCCGAATCCGGTACTCGATACGATTGTCAGCCTGTCTCTCGCAGAAGCATCATTGGTAGGCATGGTTTTGGGAGCAGTAGCCATCATTGCTGTTTCGTTTCTGCCACATGCATCGTCCCACGATCCGGAGCCCTTTTTCGAGGCAATAGATGCAGACCGCCAGCGAAGGCTTTTGAACGAAACGGCACTGTAGTTTTTAGATAATTCGACGCTGGCAGTAGTAGATAACAAGGATTGGTATGGACGGCTGGACAGAGACACACCGCTCTTTCGTCAACACATGGGAGTGCGATGAAAATAATCACTTGAACGTTCAATTTTATCTGAAGTGCTTCAGCGAAGCGGCAAGGATTTTTGGCGCTTTGGAAGAAGGAACGACGGATATTGCTGCGCTTCCAGGTACCAGACATGTCCGCTATCATCACGAACTTCACCCCGGAGCAATGACCCGGATTAGATCGGGCCGGATCAGTGATGGTCCGTTCGCAGGATGGGTTGTTCACCGGCTTGAGGACGTGACCGATAACCGCCTGTCAGCGACGGCCATCGATGCGCCAAGCGCGGACCGGATGTCCGGCAAAATTCCGGGTCGTTCAGTGCAGGAGGCATTGCCTCGCGGTTTGCAAGCTGAACAACTGCAGGCTATCGCACCTGAACATATATTGGCGATGAATGGGCTGGTTTCACATAGAAGCGTGGTGATGCCAGCGGAGTGCGACAGTGCAAATCAATTAGCTCAACAATTCTATGTGTCGAGATTTAGTGATTGCGCACCGCATGTTTGGAAAAAAGCTGGAATTGGTGAGGCTTGGCTCAAATCCCGCGGTTACGGGCGCGTGGCGGTTGAGATGAAAATCTCGCATCATCTTTGCGCCTATGCAGATGACATCTTGTTCTTGTACAGCAATTGCGAAGTCGCCGGCAAAAAGACGTTAAAACTGCGTCATGAGGTTGTTAGGCAGTCGGATATGACAGCAATCGCCAGTGCTGAGGTCTTGGTGCTTATCCTGGACCTTAATACGCGTAAATCCGTTCCCTTGCCGAGTGAGATTGCGCGGTGATGTTGTTCGCAAGTCATGTGCGTTGTTCGTTAATCCTGTCACCACCCGGCGCATGGTCGAACTCCTCGAGAATATCCATAAACCGGCGCATGAACTGCTCCATGAATCCGAGTGTGCGTTCGAATTCCGCGGTTGATGGCAGCTTTTGCTTTTCGGACTGGTCCTGTTTTTCAAGGTTCGCAATTCGGTTTTGCAAATCCTCCAAAACCGCATCGAGCCTTTCTATCTCATCTTGAAACGCGGCCCGTTCTTCCGCTGCCAGCCTGCAGACCAACTGATCATTTTGCTGCTTGCAGATCGACATCTCGCCTGTTTGCGTGTCAAGGCGCACATATCCGTCGCCGGACTTTTCCAGCTGATAGCGCCCCTCATCGGCCGTTGCGGAAATCGGAACGAGCAGCAAAAAACATGCAACAAATGCGCGGATGTGTTTGGCCATCTGACTACTCCGTTTGCGAGATAACAGGTGCTGCTTACACCGTAATTGAGGCTGTTTGGTGCTGGCCTTTTCAAGGACCGTTGTACGCAGTATACGAGCCGCAATGGTTAACCTCATCTATAAGATATGCAGCCGCGAAAAGTGGGCCGAGGCCGAGGCAAAAGGCTTGTTTGAAGGCGCGCCGGTCGATCTGGCCGACGGATTTATTCACTTCTCCACGGCAACACAGGTAAAGGAAACCGCTACGCGGCATTTTGCCGAGGTATCCGATCTTGTTCTTGCCGCTATCGACGTTGATATGCTTGGCAATAAACTCAGATTTGAGCCTTCGCGCGGTGGCGACCTGTTTCCTCATCTCTATGGAAAACTGCCAATGACCGCGGTGATTTGGTGCGCCCCGCTTCCCCTGGATAGCAACGGAAATCATGATTTTCCCGATTTGCATTCAGGCAACGCGGGATGAACCCGTTTTTGCGCAATATCCTGTTTTCGCTGGAGCCGGAGACGGCGCACAAATTGTCGATAGCCGCGCTGAAAGCCGGCCTGTTACCGTTACGGCCCGCGGTCGATACGCCGCTTTTGAAAACCACAGCCGCTGGCCTCGGTTTTACAAATCCACTCGGAATTGCCGCAGGATACGACAAAAATGGCGAAGTGCCTCACCATTTAATCGGTATGGGTTTCGGATTTGCCGAAGTTGGCTCGGTAACGCCACTGCCGCAGCCTGGAAATCCGAAACCGCGTATATTCAGACTGAAGCAAGACCGCGCGATCATCAATCGCTTAGGGTTCAACAATGAAGGTCATGCCGCCTGCTTAACGCGCTTGGAGGCCATTTCCGGTTCACCGCACGTGATCGGAGTCAACATCGGCGCCAACAAACAAACCGTTGACAAGGTTACCGACTACGAATTGGGTATCGACATTTTCGCGCATGTCGCGTCCTACTTCACGATCAACATTTCGTCGCCCAATACCCCGGGATTGCGGGATTTGCAGGCGCGGGAGCAGCTCATTGAACTATTGGCGCGGGTTAAATCGCGCCGGGATCTCGGTGCTGGAACCATCGGCCGCACCGTTCCTCTATTTCTCAAGATTGCCCCCGATCTGAACGAACAGGACCTGGATGATATTGCGGCGGGGGTTTTGCAAACCGGGATTGAAGGCATTGTCGTTTCAAACACGACACTGGATCGTGGCGGTCTGAAAGATACCCGACAGGCAGGCGAGACTGGCGGTCTTTCGGGTCTGCCCCTGTTTGAAAAATCCACCAAAGTGCTGGCAAAGATGCGCCGTCTTTGCGGGCCCGACATAGCGATTATCGGTGTGGGTGGTGTTGATTCAGCTCAAACCGCACTGGAGAAAATCAAGGCCGGTGCCGATCTTGTCCAGCTCTATACCGGGTTTGTCTATGGCGGGCCGGGCCTGCCGCGGCGGATCGTATCTGGATTGGAACAACTGGTTGTTTCAAGCGGCGTCGGAAATATCCGAAAACTGCGCGATACCAAAATGGACGAGTGGGCTAACCGCTGATGGAATCCTGGCTGTCAAATAGATCTAACCGCTACGAAAGTGCTTGGACAGTTTAAGTCCCTGCGCCTGATAATTTGATCCGAGGTCTTTGCCATAGAGTGCCTTTGGCCGCTCCATCATGTGCTCATAGACAAGCCGTCCGACAATTTGCCCGTGATCCAGAATGAATGGCACTTCATGGCTGCGCACTTCGAGCACTGCGCGGCTCCCGGTACCGCCAGCCGCCGTATGTCCAAAGCCGGGATCGAAAAACCCGGCATAGTGGACCCTGAACTCGCCGACCAAAGGGTCAAAAGGTGTCATCTCGGCTGCATAATCTGGCGGCACGTGCACGGCTTCGCAGGACATCAGAATATAAAATTCATCCGGGTCAAGTACCAATTCCCGTTTACCGCGCCCGTAGAGCGGTTCCCAGTAATCGAGGATGGCATGAGCGTCGGACTTGTCGACATCAATCAGACCCGTGTGATGCTTGCCACGATAGCCGATAAGCCCTTCTCCATCGCCGCTCAGATCAACGGCAAGAGCGATGCCGTTTCCAGAAATACTAGGGCTCTCGGTGGCAACAAGCGTCTCTTTTCCGTGCAGTGCAGCCAAGCCGGCTTCTTCGACGATTGCCAGTCCCCGCCGAAATCTGATTTGCGACAGCCGTGATCCGGTCCTGACCACGATCGGAAATGTCCGGGGGCTGATTTCAAGATAAAGCGGGCCGGAATATCCGGTTGCGATCTTGTCAAATTCATGCCCGAAATCGGTCATGACGCGCGTGAAAATATCAAGACGGCCGGTCGAGCTTTTGGGGTTCGCCGAGGCAGATATCTCGTCATCGAGGGACAAATGTTCGAGCAGTGGGACGATATAAACACAACCGGTTTCCAAAACCGCACCATCTTCAAGATTAATCTCGTGAAGTTTGAGTTGGTCAAGCTTGTCGGAAACACGATTGCCGGGGCCAGGCAGGAAACTTGCGCGTACCCGCCATGCCTTCGTTCCCAGCCTGAGGTCAAGGCTGGCCGGTTGGATCTGATTGTCGTCAAGCCTGATCGGCGCCGAAAGCGCTCCGCTTTCGAATAGTTCGGCGATTTGATTGTCCGGCAGGATCCCGGTGTCGCGCAACGTCTTGGCCCCCAGTTTTCCCGGCTGAGGTTTAATCGAGTTGCCGCTTGACGCAAGAATGTTCAGGCACTATTGAGCAATTATCCCGTGGTGATTTGGCCGGCCGGCTTGCAGCCACGTTAAACAAGTCGCTAAAAAGGGCCGATTGTGGACCGGTTGGCGATTTTTCGCGGCCGGTTTTTTTGTGCGAAGGAATGGTACGATGAACAATCGAGCCCTAAAACCACAAACGCTTCTCGTCCATGGCGGTATTAGCCGGTCAGCCTTTGGCGAGACCTGTGAAGCGATGTTCCTCACACAAGGCTATCTGTATGATAGCGCAGAGGCCGCAGATGCGCGTTTCAAGGGCGAAGAGCCCGGTTTCATCTATTCGCGCTATGCTAATCCGACGGTGGACATGTTTGAAAAAAGGATGTGTCTTCTGGAGGGAGCGGAAGATGCGCGCGCAACCGCATCCGGCATGGCAGCGGTCTCTGCGGCCCTTTTATGTCAGGTCAAGGCTGGTGATCACATCGTTGCGGCCCGCGCTATGTTCGGGTCTTGCCGCTGGGTGATTGAAACCCTGATGCCTCGTTATGGTGTCGAGTTTACGCTGGTTGACGGAACAGATATTGCCGCCTGGGAGCAGGCGATGAGGCCCAACACCAGGGCGCTGTTTCTGGAAAGCCCGACCAATCCGACACTTGAAGTCATCGATATCGCGGCGGTTGCAGCG